>NZ_CP040442.1:619449-1238899 GCF_015191005.1 Kaistella flava (ex Peng et al. 2021)
TTATGGTCATAATAACCATGTTTGTCAACCAATTCCTGAGATTTGCGATCACTTTCGTCAATGATATCAATGGTTTTTGCAACTTCAACTTTAAAATTAATATCATCAGTTTTAGATGCAATTTCTTTTTCCTCCGCTGAAGTTGTAGGACTTAAAGTTAACGTTGTTTTTTGTTCGTCCTGGTCAAATGAAGTTTGATTCGGAGTTTTAATAGTTTCTATTTCATTATTAAGGATAACTTCGTTCGGTTTTTGTTGAACTGCATTTGCTTCATTCACCGTCACATTTTGCTCCTTCTCATGTGCTATTTCTTCCAGTTCTTCATCCGCTTCGAAATTCTCTTCTGAACGCGGCATCATTCCTTTGACACGACCAATCGTATTATCATTTAAATCACTCAATTTTGATTTAATACTACTTGGACGAAGATTAAATTCTAAAATAAAATACAAAGCGATACTCAGCAAAATGACCACCCATAATCCAGCAGTACCAATAATAGAGTTTAAGAAATCCATAATTTGGAAACCGTAAACACCGCTCAAAACGCCTTCACCTTTAGTCAGTGCTCCCATAAAAATAGGTAGCCAACAAATGAAGAATAAAGAATGTCCAATAGTTTTCCAAGGTTTGAAGTAACTTTTTTTGAGGATCATCATTCCCAAAACGAAAAAGAGAAAAGCAACTAGAAATGCGGCAATTCCAATACTGTCAAAAATAAAAATATTACCGAGCCAGTCACCAATTTTTCCAAAAATGTTGGATGACTGGATTGTTTTATCGAGCATGGTTCCGGCTTGACTTTGATCTGCTTTCCAATTCATTAAATACGAAATGAAGGAAAGGGTTGCAACTACCGAAAACACTAGAAATAAAATTCCGAAAAATATGCGCGGTTTAGAAAGGATTTTGCTTTGGTCAGCCGTTTTAGGCGTTGGTTTTTTTTTGTCTTTTTCCATAATATCAATCGGGGCAAATTTAATAATAATAATTAAGAAATTTTTCTGAATTATTAAATTAATTTTTGTTTTTAAAACGTGTAAAATAAGGAATTATTACGACTTTTTCGGTTCATATAAATCCTATTTTTCGAGAAATAAATAATCTGATTTCGGAATAATATTTGAAGCAATAAAAGACATAACCTTTTAATAAATGGATCATGAATAATGCAAATAACAATTCAAAAGAGAAAGATAAATTGTCATTAGATAATAAAAAAGAAGAGGTTCTCAATGTAGAAAATCATGCATCGGAAGAAAAATTAATTACCGACAGCCATCCTATAAAACATGCTGAAAATGCAGTTCCCCCAAAAGCGTGGGAAAATCAAGAAAAGGCCTATGAAGACGAATGGGAAGATAATAAAAATCGAATGCTTGACGACGGCGATTTATAAATAAAATAAAATCCACTATTAGGTGGATTTTGTAATTTAAAACTGATTTTCTATTTCATCTCTTTCAAATATTTTCATTGGTTTTTTGTCAGCACCGATTGCTACTAAAGTAAAATCACCAGAAACTGCTCTTTCTCTTATTTCATCATACATCTGTTCGACATAAACTTCGACATTCACTTTTAAACTGGAGTTTCCGACGTATTTTACGCGACCAATTAACTCTACTAAAGTATCGGCAGGAATCGGTTTTTTGAAATCAATTCGGTCACAACTTACCGTCACAAAGGATTTTCTGGCAAATCGGGTAGCGGTCATAAAAGCAACTTCATCCATCATTTCCATCACCGTACCACCAAACATGGTATTGTGATGATTGGTAATATTCGGAAAAACAACTTTGAAAACGTGGGTTTCGGAATTTTGAATTTTTTCTTCGTAGTTCATTTTTAAATAGTTAAAATATTAATAATTGAAATGAACAGAAAATCGTTGATTATTTTCTACTTCATATCGCGAAAGTTTTTGGGGATCCGACTTTTCATTTACTGAATTACGGTTGCGCGACAGTTCGTGATTTTCACACGATTCACCCTTTTCAGGGACAAATATATAGTTTTCAAAGAAATTATCACCAATAGAAAAGTCTTCTTTAAGTCAAAATAAATTTTTTAAGAGATTAATTTTGCGGAAAAAGATCATTATTTCGGAATAAAAATTGAACTAAATTTAATAATGAAATAAATTCGATTTCTACTAAAAGCAATTTGCTTTTTTACTAAAATTTAGAAGTGAAATTTAAAATTAAACAATGAAAGTATTTATTAATCAGAGAATTCCAGAAGTTGGTTTGGAACTTTTAAAACAAGAAAATATAGAAATTATATTCCCTAAAACTGAAAATGAAAGTCGAGAGGAATACTTACAAAATTGTAAAAATGCAGACATTCTGTTGAATGTTGGTAAAAATAAATTTGATAAATATTTTTTTAATCAATGTCCCAATATAAAAGCGATTGCTTTGTTTTCTGTAGGTTTTGACAATGTGGATTTGAACGAAGCAACTCAGAGAAATATTCCAATCGGAAATACGCCTGATGTTTTGAGCAAAGCTACTTCTGATATTGCATTTCTTCTCATGCAAATGATTTCCAGAAAAGCGGGTTATTATATGGAAAAAGTAAAATCGGGAAACTGGAAAGATTTTGATGCGGTCGAACAGCTTGGTCAGCAATTGTACGGCAAAACATTGGGTATTTTTGGGTTGGGTAGAATTGGTTTTGAAATGGCTAAAAAGTGTAAAAACGCTTTTGATATGAATATCATTTATCACAATCGAAATCATAATGAACAGGCTGAAAATAAACTCGACGCGCAATATGTTTCATTTGAAGAATTGATAAAAACCTCGGACGTTATAAGTATTCACGCAAATTACACCAAAGAACAATTGGTGATTTTCAATCAATCTATTTTTGATCAAATGAAATCGAACTGTATTTTTATTAATACGGCAAGAGGCGGATTTCAAAATGAAAAAGACCTTTACGAAGCTTTAGAATCAGGAAAAATTTGGGGTGCCGGTTTAGATGTTACCAATCCAGAACCGATGGAAAAAGATAATCTGCTGTTGAAACTTTCAAATGTTTGTGTTTTACCACATATTGGTTCGGCAACGGTAGAAGCTCGAAATGGAATGGCGAAACTGGCCGCAGAAAATATTATTGCTTTTTCGAAAGGTGAAAAAATGCCTAATTGTGCAAATCCTGAAGTTTATAAAAACTAATATTTATAGTTAATGTAATTTTAATTTCAGGTTAAATTAATCTTGGAATCATTTTTGTCGCATAGCAAATACACTAAACCATTATATTATGAAACCAAAAGATAACACCCACGAGCAAAAAGAGAATTTAGAAGAAATGAACTATAGTTCGAAAGATGATATTTTTAATCAGGAAGAACACATTTCCTTAGACGGAAACGGAGATCCGATTACTGTAGAAAAAATTGAAGAAAGTGATTTGGACGAAAATCTAGATGTTCCTGGCGCAGATGCTGATGACGATATGGAAGAAATTGGATCTGAAGACGAAGAAAATAACTATTATAGTTTAAGTGATAACGAAGATGATCACGAAGAAGAAAATGAAGATCTTTTATCTTAATTAATACAACCTTACTTTTCAGAGTAAGGTTTTTTTGTGCTGAAACTGCGGGAGAGAGGAATTTTTTTTCCGCTTTTCTTTGCTTTGTATTTTCTAATTTGAATATCTTTAAAACTTCGAATATATCAACTCACAACTTTTAATAATATAATGACTTTTCAAGAACAGATTCAACAGGGAATTCCGAATGAACTTCCTTCCATAAAACCATACGATCCACAAATTAACCACGCTCCAAAGCGGAAAGAAATCCTTACCGAAGAGGAAAAAAAACTGGCGCTTAAAAATGCTTTGCGTTATTTCGAACCTAAATTTCATGCAGAATTATTAAAGGAATTTAAAGAAGAACTGGAGAAATACGGTAGAATTTATATGTATCGTTTTCGTCCGGATTATGAAATGAGAGCGAGATCAATTTCTAACTATCCTGGAAAATCGCAACAAGCGAAATCGATCATGTTGATGATTCAAAATAACTTGGATTATGCTGTTGCACAACATCCACATGAATTAATTACTTACGGTGGAAACGGGGCGGTTTTTCAAAACTGGGCGCAATATCTTTTGACGATGAAATATTTGTCGGAAATGACAGATGACCAAACTTTGACCATGTATTCTGGACATCCGATGGGATTATTTCCGAGTCATAAAGAAGCGCCGAGAGTTGTGGTGACGAATGGAATGGTGATTCCAAATTATTCAAAACCGGATGATTGGGAAAAATTTAATGCGTTGGGTGTTTCTCAATACGGACAAATGACGGCCGGAAGTTACATGTATATCGGGCCACAAGGAATTGTTCACGGAACTACTATTACGGTTTTGAATGCTTTTAGAAAAATTAAAAAAGAACCAAAAGGCGGATTATTTATCACCTCAGGATTAGGCGGAATGAGCGGTGCACAACCAAAAGCCGGAAATATCGCTGGTTGCATCACGGTTTGTGCAGAAGTAAATCCTAAAATTACAAAGATTCGTCACGAGCAGAAATGGATTGATGAAATTCATGAAAACCTTAATGAATTGGTGGAAAGAGTTAGAAAAGCCCAGGAAAATAAAGAAACAGTTTCTTTAGCGTATCTCGGAAATGTGGTTGACGTCTGGGAAAAATTTGACCAAGAAAATTTACATATAGATATTGGTTCAGATCAGACTTCGCTTCACAATCCGTGGGCAGGAGGTTATTATCCGGTCGGAATTCCTTTTGAAGAAGCCAATAAAATGATGGCCGAAAATCCTGAATTATTTAAAGATAAAGTTCAGGAAAGTTTGAGAAGACATGCAGCCGCAATTAATAAACACACAGAAAAAGGAACTTATTTCTTCGATTATGGAAATGCTTTTTTATTGGAAGCAAGTAGAGCCGGAGCTGATGTAATGTCAGAAAATCCTACGCTTGGAAGGGAATTTAAATATCCAAGTTATGTTCAGGATATTATGGGACCAATGTGTTTCGATTTTGGTTTCGGGCCGTTTCGTTGGGTTTGTGCCAGTGGAAAACCAGAAGATCTCCAGAAGACTGACGAAATTGCTTGTGCAGTTTTAGAAGAAATCATGAAAAATTCTCCGATAGAAATTCAGCAACAAATGCAGGATAATATTACCTGGATTAAAGGAGCGCAGGAAAATAAATTGGTCGTTGGTTCGCAAGCCAGAATTCTTTATGCCGATGCAGAAGGAAGAATGAAAATCGCTGAAGCCTTTAATAAAGCCATTAAAAATGGGGAAATTGGTCCAGTGGTTTTAGGAAGAGATCACCATGATGTTTCAGGCACAGATTCTCCTTATCGCGAAACTTCTAATATTTATGATGGTTCTCGATTTACTGCTGATATGGCGATTCAAAACGTAATTGGCGATAGTTTCCGCGGAGCAACCTGGGTTTCGATTCATAATGGAGGCGGCGTTGGTTGGGGCGAAGTAATCAATGGTGGTTTCGGAATGTTGCTTGATGGAAGTGATGATGCGGACCGCAGATTGAAGTCTATGCTTTTCTGGGATGTTAATAATGGAATTTCGCGCAGAAGTTGGGCCAGAAATGAAGGCGCTATTTTTGCCATAAAACGTGCTATGGAGATAGAACCTAATTTGAAAGTGACGTTACCAAATTTAGTGGATGAGAATCTTCTTCAATAAGAATAATTAATATTAAATAAAATAAACCCTGCAAAATCTGCGGGGTTTCCTTTTGCTAAAGGATTTGTGATGAGATAGATTTTATAGATAAGTCATATTGGTAATTATTCTTACTATTAATTAATTATTAGTGTCAAATAATTCTATATTTGAATAATTAAAATTTACAATTATGAAAAAAGTATTTAAAATCCTTTCAGTTCTTTTTGCTATTGGATTAACCACGATCAGTTGTAATGACAACGAAGATGAGCCTGTAATGAGTCAAACCGTTTACGCAATCGCGTCACGAGATTCTGATTTATCATCCTTAAAAGCTGCAATTGACAAGGCAGGTCTTGCTACAACTTTAGATGGAACGGGAACGTTTACCGTTTTCGCTCCTTCAAATGCAGCATTTGCTACCTTCTTAACGGCAAATGGTTTTGCAAGTTTGAATGATGTTCCAGTAGCTGCTTTAAAAGAAATTTTATTAAATCATGTTTTAGCTGCCAAAGTAACTTCAAGTCAGATTACCACTGGTTACGTTTCTACTTTAGCAAAAGGATCAGCTTCTACAACGAGAAATCTGAGTATGTTTATTAATACTGCTTCAGGTGTGAAAATTAACGGAATTTCAAATGTTACCAAAGCAGATATTATGGCTACTAACGGCGTAATCCACAAAGTTGATGCCGTGATTGGTTTGCCAACAATCGTTACACACGCTTTAGCTAACCCTAATTTTACTTCTCTGGTTGCAGCATTGACAAGACCAGATATGCCGAATTTCGTAGGAATTTTAAGCGGAACAGCAAGTTCTCCATTTACCGTATTTGCACCAACAAATGCTGCATTTACCTCTTTGTTAACAGAATTAAGTTTGCCTAATTTAGCTGCGATTCCACAAGCAACTTTAGAAAATGTTTTAAAATATCACGTAGTAGCAGGAGCTAACGTTGCTTCAACAGATTTGACCAACAATATGGTTGTAACGACCTTCCAAGGTGGGAAATTTACAATCACAACCACTGGTGGTGCAAAAATTACAGATGCCAATAATCGAGTTGCGAATATTATTCTGACCGATGTGCAGTGTAGCAATGGAATTATTCATGCCATCGATAAAGTATTATTACCATAGTTAGTTTTTTAGGTTTTACTCTAATAAGCGTCTCAGTATTGAGGCGCTTATTGTAATTTAGCGCAAATTTTTTTTTCATGAAGTTAAAAATCTCTATTCTCTTATCAATAATCTCTATTATAATTTCTGCCCAAACCGGAAGTTTGAATGTCAATGTTTACGATGAATTCAGTAAGAAACCACTTTCCGCAGAAATAAATGTTAAACAGTTGATTAAAAATGTTTCAGGAACAGGAAATATCATTGTGTCAGAATTACAATCTGGAACTTATAATCTGGAGATTTCTTCCGAAGGTTACGAAACCGGATTTTTAAATGATATTAATGTTGTACCCAATCAAAATCTTACTTTTTCCGTTGGTTTAAATAAAATTGCTAAAAACATTGATGAAGTAGTCATTACCAAAAGGCAGTATAAAACAACGGCTGAAAGTCCATTATCATTAAGAAATATTACCAGTGAAGAAGTTCAGAAAAATGCCGGTTCAACTCGTGATGTTTCAAAAGCAATTTTAAGTTTTCCTGGCGTTGGAAGTACGGCGACTTTTAGAAATGACTTATTTATTCGTGGCGGAAGTTCGGCTGAAAATAAATTTTACATCGACGGAATTGAAGTTCCCGTGATTAATCATTTTCAAACGCAAGGTGCTTCTGGTGGGCCGCGAGGAATTATTACCATTGACTTTGTTAAAGATGTCGATTTTTACAGTGGTGCATTTCCAGCCAGTAGAAATGGGGCTTTATCTTCTTTATTCGAATTTAATTTGAAGCAGGCCAGAAAAGACAAACTCGGTTATAAAGCAGTTATCGGTTTAGATGATATGCAATTAATGGCGGATGGACCGCTTTCAAAAGATCAATCCTGGACAGGACTTTTCAGTGTTCGTAAATCGAATTTGCAATTGTTATTTAAAGCGATTGGTTTGCCTTTTCTGCCAAGTTATTATGACGCCACTTTTAAAGTTTCTAAAAAATATAAGTCTGGCGATGAATTATTTTTCCTTGGTTTAGGTGCGAAAGACAGTTTTAAATTTAATGATGATGCAGAAAAAACATTAACTAATTTAACTTTAATCGACCAACTTCCCATTTCTCCACAATGGAATTACACCATTGGCGCTGGATATCGTCATTTGGCTCAAAACGGAAACTGGCTTTTGACGATGAGTAGAAATATGCTCGACAATCAAGCCTTGAAATATTATAGAAATATTGAAACACCTGACAATTTATTATACAATTACAAATCTCAGGAAAGTGAAAATAAAATTCGGTTTGACCGAAATTTTAATTGGGCAGATTATCAATTCAGTTCTGGAGCGAATGTTAATTTTTCAAAATATTACAATAATTCCACCGTAAAAAATGTAACTCAAAATACAGTCAATTTTGATGATATTTTATCTGAAATTAATGTGTTTCAATATGGAATGTATGTACAAACGGCCAGAAAGTTTTTTGATGATCAACTTCAATTTTCTGCTGGTGCTCGTTTCGATGCGAGTAATTATAATGAAAAAACGAGTAATCCTTTAGAGCAATTTTCTCCACGAATTTCTTTGAGTTATAAATTAAATCCGGAATTTGCTTTGAATTTTAATACCGGAATTTATTATCAACTTCCAGCTTATACGGCGCTTGGTTTCATTGAAAATGGGAAGTTTACAAACGAGAATTCTTTAAAATATATTCGAAATTCACACATTGTTGGTGGAGTAGAATACAATGGTAAAAATAATCTTCGATTAACTGTTGAAGGTTATTATAAGAAATATAGAAACTATCCTTTCTCGCTTCGAAACCAGATTTCGTTGGCAAACGTTGGTGCTAATTTCGGGGTGGTTGGAAATGAACCTTTGGATTCAAGAGGTTTTGGTGAAACTTATGGAATTGAGTTTTTGGCTCAAAAAAGAACGGTCAATAATTTCTATGGAATTATGGCTTACACTTTTGGCTATTCAAAATTCTCAAATGCTGCCGGAAATTTATTGCCATCCAGTTGGGATTCCCGACATATCGTAGCAATTACTGCCGGAAAGTATTTAAACAGAAACTGGAATTTAGGTGCAAGATTTAGAATGCAATCCGGTTTGCCGGAAACGCCGTATGATTTGCAAAGAAGTGCTTTAGTCAACATTTGGAATATTGCCAATGGACCACTCCAGGATTTCACTTTGTTGAATTCAACGCAAGGAAATCTTTCTCATCAACTGGATTTGCGTGCCGAGAAAAAATGGGTTTTCAAAAAATGGCAATTGACGGCTTACATTGACGTTGTAAATGCTTACGGATCGAAAAGTCCAAGCAGATTGCCAGTCGTAAATCTTCAGCGTGATGCCAATAATAACGGAATTATAGCCAATCCAACTGATCCACAAAATCAACAGTATTATTTGTTGCAAACTGGTGAAAGCGACCGTTCAACACCGCTTCCTTATTTCGGATTTATATTTGAGTTTTAGTTTAAAACATCTAAACTTAATTATATTATGATGATTTGAAAATAATTCGAGTCTAAGTATAAAAATAGAAGCCGTCTCAAAATAAAATTTGAGACGGTTTTTTATTTTTATTTGTTAGGTGTTAAATTTTGATTATTTGTGATTTTTGCACATTAGGGCAAAAAGATGCTTTTGTTAAGCACTTTTCTTTCTTAGATTGTGTGCTAAAGCGTGTAATCCGAACTCTAATTCCACTTTTTCTATTCCGGTGTGCGTAAAACGCTTGAAGTTCCGGTTGGATTTGATATGTGCAAAGACAGGTTCGACATCGGCAGTCCGTTGTCTGCGTTTTATTTCACCTACTTCACTTAAGAGATTTTCCCGAACTCTGTCCTTATGCCGTTCTAAATTTTGGTTCCGTTCTATTATTCTGTTTCCCTGCGCTTTGTGGCAAGTCCCTCGCAGCGGACAACCATTGCAGTTTTGAGCCTGGTACAGTGAACTTGTCTGAGCATAACCGCTTTTGGTTTTTCGGTTTTTAGAATATATTTTGTTCATCGGTTGCCCCATCGGACAGATATACTGATCTTTCTCTTCGTTGTAATAAAGTTTATCGCGGTGAAAGTCTTCGTTGATTTTTTTTCTTTTCGATTTTAAAATACCCTGTTCCTTATCGAAGGTGTTGTATTTTACGAAGGTTTCTATATTTTTCTCTTCCAGAAAATCATAATTCTCTTCACTGCCATAGCCTGCGTCAGCAGTAAGTTCTTTCGGCAAAACTGATAAAGTTCTTCAAAAGTATTGAGGTGTGGTTTAAGCGTATTTAAATCATTGGTGTTTTGGTGTAAAGTATAATGAATGACGAACTGCGATTCGGAACTTATCTGAACATTGTAAGCGGGTTTAAGTTGCCCATTCTGCATATGATCATCTTTCATGCGCATAAATGTGGCATCGGGATCGGTCTTACTGTAACTGCCACGTCCTGCCAAAACTTTTTCCTGCTGCTCGTACTTATCCAGGTTCTGAGAAAAATTCTTTTGAATGTATCTTAATTTTGCCTTTGCTTTAGTAGAAGCATTCGGATTTTTGCTGATGATCTCTTCTATTTTCTTGGTGGTCTTCTCTATTTTATCTTTATCGATTGTTTTAAACTCCGGTGGTGTAGGATCGCTGTCTTCTTCATCAGCAATGCTTTGGGCATAGTTCCACATTTGTTCAAGTTGTTCTGCCATCTTTTCTTTTCTGGTTTTAATGGCATTGCCCCAAACGAAAGTATATCTCCCGGCAATAGACTCTATCTTGGTTCCATCAGTAAAAACTTCTTTCAAGCTAACGAGTCCTTCCTCTGATAATAACAGGACGACCTGTTTAAAAATATCTTTGAAAATAGTCTTGAGTTTCTTGCTCCGAAAACGTGCAATGGTGTTATGGTCTGCGACCTGTTGAGCGGACAACCACATAAAATTAATATTCTCCCGCATCGCTTTTTCGATCTTCCTGCTAGAATAAATATTATCCATATAAGCGTAAACCATTACCTTGAGCATCATCTTGGGATGAAAGCTTGGTTTGCCATCTTTACTATACTCTTCAATGAGCAATCTCAGATCAAGTTGCTCAATAATCCCATTAACGATCCGAACTGGATGACTTTCTGGAATCAATTCCTCGATTGATGGTGGAAATAACCAGTTTTGCTGTTGGTTATAATCTTTAAACTTAATACTCATATCATTGATTATCAATACTTAAAGATACAAAAAAAACCATAAAATAAACAATAATTTTCAAAACAAATCACAAAAAAACCGCCTCAGTTTTGAGACGGCTTCTTCTTTGACTTTAAATTTTAAAAAGCGAAAAATTTATATTTTCACCGCTTTAATTGCCGCCTCATAGTTCGGTTCGTGAGAAATATCATCAACCTGTTCTTCATAAATAATTTTTCCAGACGGATCAATTACGACAACTGCTCTGCTCAAAAGACCTTTCATCGCAGAATCAGTGATTTCTACTCCGTAAGTTTTTCCAAAATCTGAACGGAAATCTGAAAGCATCACTACATTTTTAATTCCTTCGGCACCACAAAATCTTTTCTGTGCAAAAGGTAAATCTTTTGAAATACAAAGCACAACAGTATTTGGAATGCTTGCCGCATCTTCATTGAAATGACGTACTGAAGCTGAACAGACTCCCGTATCAACACTTGGAAAAATGTTGAGGATCAAATATTTTCCTTTGTAAGAATCTAGATTTTGATCTTTCATATCAACTCCCGTTAAAGTAAATTTTGGCGCTTGCTTATTGACTGCCGGTAATTTTGAATAGGTATGAACTGGCTTTCCGCCCATCAAAATCGTATTTGCTGCTTTAGAATTTTGGGCAAATAGAAATGCCGAGAAAAATAATAACGTACTGAAAACTAATTTTGAAAACATATTTTTTATTTTAAACAAAATTATTCTTTTTAATCAGGATAAAAGCAGTTAGTAAAGAATATTTTGAGGTTAGTCATATAACTTGTAAGTAGTTAACAAAGGTTAAGGTTTTGGAATTGTCAAAATTTATCCCTATATTCGTAATAATGAATGCAAAAATAACACATATCAATTTTTTTTCGGGGAATTTATTCTCTGAGGGAAAGTGGTTGGTTTTCTCTTATTTGCATGACGACATTTTTCTTAAAGATTCTAAAGAGTTCATCTAATTCACCCTGTCAAGATTCAGGGACAGGGTAGTTTACAATTACTAAATACTCATTAATTTCGAATACTTTTTACAAAATACAGTCACAAAATTTGTGCTTGCATTTTATTTCTGAATCCTATTTAAGTATTCAACAAAAAATTTAAAATAAAGCATTATGTCAGAAAATATAGTTTTAACAACCGGAGTTTACGATTTAATCAAAGATCATTTACGTAGAAAAAGAACAACGCAACAGCAAGAGCAAATTCTATTGGATCAACTAAAAGGTGCCAAGCAGGTACTGAGGAAAGAACTTCCAGCAGACGTAGTTACTGTAAATTGTGAAGTAAAAGTAAAAGATATTTCTACCAACGAAGAAGAGAAATATTTATTTGTTCAAACGGACAGAGAAAAAATAAAAAAAGGGAAATACTCGATTTTGTCGCCAATCGGTTTAGCAATCGTTGGAAATAAAGTGGGCGATGTGATCAACTGGCCGTTTGAAGAAGGCGAAAGAAACCTTGAAATATTAGGCGTTGAACATTACAACTAATTATTTCCTTTAATTTTAAAAGAGACTCTCAATTTTGAGAGTCTCTTTTATTTTATTGAAATTTCTCAATATTTAAGCGTCATTGTATGGTTATACGAAGGTAATTGCAAAAACTAATTTCTAACTATTTTTTTGGTTGCATTTTTGCTTGGAATCGATTGGTAATTAGCAATATTTCCACTGAAAAAATTATTGTTTTTCAGTTTTTGAAATAAATATTTAGAATTTCTAAAATTTTATTTTTAAATTTATAAAATGTAGAAGATTAATGACACAGTTAGAATTTTCAATAGAGATAAAGGCCTCCAAAGAGAAAGTCTGGGACATTCTTTGGGAGGATGAAAGTTACCGTAAATGGACAGCTTCTTTTATACCAGGTTCTTATTATACAGGAGAACTTAAAGAAGGCAATGATGTCCGTTTTTTGTCTCCAGGTGAACATGGACTTTTTGCAATGGTGGAGAAAGTGATTCCATTTCAATCGATGCATTTTATCCATTTTGGATTGGTACTCGATGGTGTTTCGCAGCATAAAACTTTCGAAGAAGGTGCTATCGAATACTATGATTTGTATGAAAGTGACTTCGGTACAGAATTGACGGTGACCATAAAGACCGATGAAGAATATATTACGTATTTTAATAATAGCTTTCCTCGAGCGCTTAATGCTGTCAAAGAGCTTGCTGAAGCCTAACTACTCCGTTTTTTCCTGAGTTTTTATCTGGTCCATAATCCATTCTAATTGAATATCTTTTTTCTGCAGCACTTCCTGTAAAGTTGGAATGATTTCGTAATCGGGAAGAACGCCTTTTTTGGTTTTTGTAAATTCGATATTGGGTTGAATCAGCATTAAACCAATTGGTAATTCCAGTTTTGAATTCGGTAATTTCTTAGTTGAATATCTTCCGGCAACCGTTCCATCATTTGTTCCTCCGGTTTCTTCACCTACCAGAAATGCTCTTTTATCTCCTTTTAATTTTGACGCAATAATTGATGAAGCAGAAAAACTACTTCCATTAATTAAAACATAAATTTTCCCGTCAAAATGATTTTCCTTTGGTTTGTTAATGGCGAACACTCCCCAGTTTTTAAAATAAAATTTCCCATCTATTTTCTTAATAGGAAACAGAGATCCAATCAAATAAAATGGATAAGTAATTGCTGCAATCGGTTTGCCTAAAGTAGGAACGTAAGTAAAATAATCCGCTTGTAACAATGATGAGCGCGATGTTACTTCTCCATTGACGAATTTAAAATCTTCCGAGACTAAATAGGAATAGAGATTATTAATTTCGGATAATGAACCACCAAGATTGTCACGAACATCGATGATCAGATACTTCGCAGGTGATTTTTTAAGCGTGGCAAAACTTTGCTTATAAAATTTCTTTGAAAAAGTTCCTGAGAAGGTTTTGATTTTCATGTACGCAATCGTAGAATCTCTGGTCGGAAACTGTAAATCACGGTTGAAACTTTTAGTGACAATATTATAATCTTTGGTTTTTCCGGTTTCGCTTTTGGTTAGTTTTTTATTTTCTTGCTCGGTTTTTTTCTTTTCTTCTTTGGTAATTTTTTCTCTATAAATGTAAAAGGTTTTGACTTTGTTTTGATATTTAGCTTCAATTTTTACGCTGTCTAAAATTCCATATTCTGCCGTAAAAAAAGAAGGCCATCTTCTCGCCATAGAATATTTTTGAAAGGTTGTATTATCACCGTCACTATTCACCAAAGGTTTATATTTTTCGAGTAAATCTTTTACAGGAATATCTTTAATCTTCAGGATTTCTGTACCCAAATTCATATTGGGGATTTTATCCGTATTATCTTTCACAAAAATTCTGTCGTTATCAATCACGAAATTATATCGGTTTAATAACCCTTTTTGATTTTTGAGTTTCTTGATTTCTTTTTTTGTCAGGCGTTTATCATAAGCAAATAATCTCAAATGACCTTCCTTGATATTCGCAATAACTGGAGCGATTTTTTGGTAAAATTCGTTTGGCTTTAAAGGTTTATTGATAGTTGTTTTTAAACTGTCGAATTGAAAATTCAGTTCTTCTTTAGAAATATACCAGTACAATTTCGGGTGAAGTTCTTCTAATTTCTGGTGTGCGAAATCAACATCTTTTTTTAACTTTTCAACGGAGATAGGAATCTCTAATTTTTCATTGTGCTTTTTTACGGAAACACATGAAGAGATGATGAGTAATAAAGAAAAGAGGATGATTTTTTTCAAAGTTAAATTTTTGCTAAAAGTAAAATTTTAAAATTAAATCAGCGAACAAAAAAACTTCCCATTAAAAATGAGAAGTTCATGTATTTTGAGGTGGATTATTTTTATCCTAAAATAGTCACCGTATTTTGCAACATTTCATAAATCGCATTTTTGGCACTATCCGGTTTTACATTTACTCCACGGGTTCCATTAAAATGCAAACAAGTCACATATCCTAATTGGGCTGCATCTAAGCAGGTGAATTTCACACAATAATCTAAAGCTAAACCGACAATTTCTAGTAATTGAATGTCGTGGTATTTTAAGAAATCGTCTAAACCAGTTTTCATAAAATGGTTATTATCCTGAAATCCGCTGTAACTATCAAAGTCGGTGTTTGTTCCTTTTTGAATAATGTGAGTTACTTTATCTCTATTTAAATCGGGATGAAATTCAGCTCCAAAAGTTCCCTGAACACAATGATCCGGCCACATAAATTGAGGAATACCATTAAGAATAATATTATCACCAACTTTTTTTCCGTTGTTGGAGGCAAAACTTTTATGATTTGCAGGATGCCAATCTTGGGTAAGAACAATTTGATCATATTCATTATCCTGCATGAGGAGATTGATGTAGGGAATTATTTCGTTAGCACCAGGAACAGCAAGTGCGCCACCTTCGCAAAAATCATTCTGTACATCAACGATAATTAGGGCTTTTTTCATATTTTTAAATTTTTCGATTCAGCTCGAATTCAACTTATTTTGTAGTAAATTTACAAAACAAAGCACAAAAGTTCAGCCAAATTATTGGATGAGCCAAATCGTCAAAAAATAAAAATAAAATGGACAATTTAGAACACAAAAAATATCCGATTGGAAAATTTCAGGAACCCAAAAAAATTACGGATCAAGATATTGACAGCCATATCAGAACGATAAAGGATTTTCCCAGCAAATTAAAACATGTTGTTGAAAATTGGAATGCTGATCAATTGGATACGCAATACCGTGAAGGAGGCTGGACTATTCGCCAATTGATTAATCATCTGTCAGATAGCAGTATGAATAGTTATATGCGTTTTAAACTCGCATTGACTGAAGATAATCCTACGATTAAATCTTACGATGAACAGCAGTGGGCAGAGTTGCAGGATAGTTTTACAATAGATGTAAAACCGGCTTTTCAAATGTTGAAGGGAATTCATAAACGTTGGGTTTACGAATTAAAATCACTGACCAATAAAGAATACGAAAGCACCTACCATCATCCAGACCAAAATAAAGATATCACTTTAAAAGAAAGTCTGGCATTTTGTGCCTGGCATTGTGATCATCATTTTGCACATATTCAAAATTTGAAGACTGAAAATAATTGGTAGGATAATTGTGGATAAAGCGTTTTAGTAATAAAAAAATATAAAATATGAGTTTTTTAAATAAAATATTCGGCGGTTCCGAAGATGAAAAATCTGCTGAAACATTTTGGAAAACAATCACTTCTGAGGAAGATTTAAACAAAGCTGTTGAAGAATCTTTCACCAAAAAAGTTGCCATTTTCAAGCATTCTACAAGATGCTTTATCAGTAAAACGGTTTTGAAAAATTTCGAGAAAGAAGTAGGGAATTCTGATAAAGAGGTGTCCTATTATTTTCTTGATTTAATTGCATACCGACCGATTTCAAATAAAATCGCAGAAGATTTTGGCATTACGCATCAAAGTCCACAACTGATTGTTCTTGAAAATGGAAAAGCAGTGAAAGACGCTTCTCATCAAAGTATTTCCGTTAATCTGATTTAAATTTTTCTATGGATTCACGTCAAAATATAACCAATTACTTAGCTGAAGTTCTAGAGGTTCCTGCAGAAGCACTTGCCAGTTGTGACAATTTTTACACGTTCAAAAAAGTGGCAAAAAACGAATTTTTACTGCGAGACGGAGAAATTTGTATGGATACTTTTTTTGTGGAAAAAGGATTGCTTAGAATGTATTCTCTCGACAGAAATGGCAAAGAACACATCATTCAGTTTGCCCCGGAAAACTGGCTGATTTCTGATCGAAGCTCGCTTAATTTTAATCAAAAGTCAAAGTATTACATTGAAGCAGTTGAAGATTCTGAAGTCTACCTTTTAAGCAAAGATTTCTTCACCAATATGATTGAGAAATTTCCGAATATTGCAGAAAACAATGATATGCTTTTGCAGAAACACATTCGAAATTTACAAAATCGGGTAAATTCTCTTCTGGCAGATACAGCCGAAGAACGCTACATGACGTTCATCAAAATGTATCCTGATATTTTACTGCGCGTTCCGCAATGGATGGTGGCTTCTTATCTGGGAATTACGCCGGAAAGTTTGAGTAGAGTTCGGAAGGAACTGGCAAGGAAAAATTTTGAAACTTCATAATTTTTCTAGCGTCTTTTACTTTAGGTTTTTTCTATATTTAATCCATTGAACAATCATAGAAACAGCAACGAATACAAGAAATAAGAATGTGCAGATTCCTACTAGATCAAATTGAAAACTCCATTTTCCATCTGAAAACGCCATTATAATAATTGTAATTATTGGCACAAAAAAGATTGTAAAAAATAAGAAGGGATAATTCTTTTTGTTCCAGTAGAAAAAAGGAATTCTACCGCCCATAAAGTGTCCCGGATTTAAACTGTTTTTATGCCAGTCATCATAATCCTTCTGAAAATTCTCATCAATTTTAACCTCTTTTTCATCTAAATTTAAACCCCTAATAATCTTTAAAATTTTTGGTTCTTGGAATTCTTCAGATGAAATAGTTAGGTTTTGCAAATCTATAGAATGTATTATTTTTTGCTCATTCAAAACTGAATGAACATATTCTAAATTTGACGCGAACTTAAATGTTTTTATAATTTTCATTTTGGTAAATAAAAAAAGCAGGCTTTAAAAACCTGCTCTAATTTATATAATATTTTTAATAAATATTATTTACCTAAATACGATTTAAGAATTTTACTTCTCGTATTGTGTTTCAATCTTTTAATTGCTTTTTCTTTAATCTGACGAACTCTTTCTCTCGTTAGGTCAAAAGTTTCACCGATTTCTTCCAAAGTCATTGGGTGTTTTCCGTTCAAACCGAAATACAAACGAACCAGATCAGCTTCTCTTGGAGTCAAAGTAAGCAATGCTCTTTCGATTTCAATCTGAAGAGATTCAAGCATCAAATCTTTATCCGGACTTGGAGATTCACCAGAACGCAGAACGTCATACAAGTTAGAATCTTCACCTTCAACCAACGGCGCATCCATCGACAAATGTCTTCCGGAGTTTTTCATTGATTCCTTGATATCGTCTTCGCTCATGTCCAAAACTTCCGCTAACTCTTCTGGGGACGGAGGTCTTTCGTTTTCCTGCTCCAAATGCGCGTATGCTTTGTTGATCTTGTTAATTGATCCAATTTTATTCAATGGCAATCTTACAATTCTAGACTGTTCTGCCAATGCCTGTAGAATCGACTGACGAATCCACCAAACTGCGTAAGAGATAAATTTAAAACCTCTGGTTTCATCATATCTTTTCGCCGCTTTCATCAAACCTAAATTCCCTTCATTAATTAAATCGGGCAAAGAAAGTCCTTGATTCTGGTATTGTTTAGAAACAGATACCACAAATCGGAGGTTGGCTTTAATCAATTTTTCCAACGCCACTCTGTCTCCGGCGCGGATTTTTTGTGCCAATTCAACTTCTTCGTCGGCCGTAATCAAATCAACTTTCCCAATCTCTTGCAAATACTTGTCGAGAGAGGCGGTTTCTCTGTTGGTAACCTGTTTGGTAATTTTTAATTGTCTCATGTAGTAAATAAGGTCCACTTTAGGACTGCATTATATTATACGATACGAAGTAGTAAAAGGTTACAATTATTTAAAAATAAAGTGAATATTCTTTTATCTAAAATATTTTACCAGGTCGAAAGTTGCTTTTTTATTTTTTTTAGGGCGAACATTTCCGTCTTCCGTTCCCGCTTTTTTGTTCCACTTCGTTCCACAAAAAGAGCTCCACTCAAGCCGGGTCGCAGTGTCGGCGATAATGAAGTGTTTTTTATAATTTCAATTTTCAGTCTTATTTTCAAAATGATAAATACATCATTATATAATAGCAATTTCAAAAAAAAACTCATTCTACAAAAATGCAGAATGAGTTTAAATAAATTAAAAATAGAGTTCCAGAAGAGCGTTCGATTTTAAAGCATTGGAATTTATTCCACAGAAATAAGAAATTATTTAATCATCAATTTAGTAGATTGTGTTTTACCATCAGCTTGATAAACCATAAAGTACACTCCGGAAGTTGATTTTACAGAAATTGTATTTTTTCCTTTAAATACATTTCCAGAATAAACAACCTTCCCAGAAACATCAGTTATCAAAACATTTCCTGATTTTTCAGCATTCAAAGTAAATGTTCCATTACTCGGATTCGGATATATACTTGCCTGCAAATTCTTAGTTTCTACAGAAGCGAGTGGTTTCGCACATAAATAAGGTTTGAAATTCACCAATCCTAAAGCTGGATCATCAACTTTGTGAGAAATCACATCTTCAACCATGGCGTCATCAGAAAGTTCGCCTTCTCTCCAACAGTTATTCTTTGCACTTACAGGATTTGCCGTATTGTTGAACAGCGCATATAATTGTCCACCATTTCCATTGTCTTTAAAAATGTTTTCACCCACGCTGCCTAAAGGTCCACCTCCTAAATCAGCACTCATTGTTCCAATAATAGTAATTCCCCAAAGATGACCACGAATTTGATTTTTCTCAATTTTAATTCCGGCTCCTAATGCGCCAGTGCCATTAATGGAAATTCCACTTCCTCCATTATTCGGAATGTTTTCAGAATTGTTATCCGTTAAAATATTATTGGATATTGATCCGGTAGAAGCATTTCCGGCCACGGTAATTCCGTACCGGTTATCAGTCACTGTATTTCCTTCAATCTTAACATTATTTTCAACTCCTAAAAGTGATGAAACCGAAATCCCTCCAACTTTAGTTAATGTTCTGTCACCGAGAATAATATTGTTCAGAACTTTTGTAGTTCCTGATCCACTCGGACCCATGTTAACTTGCGGACGGTTAGAGTTGAGTTTGGTATTGCCAGAAAGATAGTTGTTTGTAAATTCTAACGCCACAGACAGATTAGCGCCAGAAGCAACTGCAGGTAAATCGTTATCGATAAACTTCGAGTTTGTTACGACTGGATTTCCTCTCGAGAAATTGACTGCAGCCCCAGTAACCAAACCTGATTTAAAATATCGAACCGTACAATTATCCATTAGGAAATTTTCAGTCAAACATGATATTCCACCACCATATTCTAAAATGGTATTTTTAAAAGTAGCTTCAGAACCTTCTTCAAGTCTGATTCCTTTAAATATCACTGCAGGATTTGTTGCGGTAATTAAAAAGTTGCTTGCGGTAGTGTTGTAAATACCGGCAATCGTTAATTGAAGACCGCCATCGATTTTCAAAGTGGTATTCTCATCCATTAATAAAACATCGCCCGTGGTAATTGTGATATTTGCTTTCATTTGATAATCCGTTCCGTCTTTTACCAGTGCCGTTGGAGCAGCTGCGGAGAGCGAATTCAAATTATAAGTAACACCAGTGCCGGGACTTGTAAATTGTGAAAATAAAAACACCGAAAGTAGGGACAAAAATAAAGTAGATAATTTCTTCATAGTTAAATATTTAAATCAAAGTTAGAAATATATGTCGATAATGTTATTTTTAAATGTTAAAATTTTAATTTTGAGCAAATTATGAAAACAATGAATTTTTCACCAATCATTATAGGAACAATGCGCTGGGGAATTTGGGGAGCCAATCATTCCATCAAAGACGTGCAGAAATTAATTGAAGTATCAATCCAGGAAAATCTCACCACTTTTGATCATGCCGACATTTACGGAGACTACACGACCGAAAAATTGTTTGGCGATGCTTTTTCTAAAATGAATGTAAATAGGGAAGACGTACAGTTTATTTCCAAGTGTGGAATTGAAATTCCATGCTCGAATAGAAACTATAGTGTAAAATCTTATAATTACTCAAAAGAACATATACTAACATCGGTAGAGAAAAGCTTAGAGAATCTACAAACCGATTATCTCGATGTTTTATTACTTCACCGTCCATCACCATTAATGAATCCTTCAGAAATTACTGAAACATTCGGGATTTTAAGGGAGCAAAAGAAAGTAAGGCATTTCGGCGTGTCCAATTTTTCGCCTTCGCAATTTGAGTTAATCAATGACGCTTTTCCAATTATTACGAATCAGGTAGAAATTTCTTTAAACCATACTGACGCTTTTTACGATGGAACGTTAGATCATATGATGCTGAAAAACCTTCAACCAATGGCTTGGTCCGTCATGGGAAATTATTTTACAGAAAAATCTGAAGAGAATGAAAGGATAAAAAAAGTTCTCGAAAATCTTTGTCAGAAATATAACGCGGAAGAAAATCAAATTCTGCTCGCCTTTATTTTAAAACATCCGGCTGGTATTTTACCTGTTATAGGCACTTCGCGTGTAGAAAATATTATAAAATTCAGAGAAAGTTTAAACATTAATCTCGAGCATCAAGACTGGTTTAAACTCTTGCAAGCAAAAAATGGAAATGAAATAAAGTAAAATATTTGTTAAAAAACTTGCAGGTTTGAATTATAATTGTAACTTGCACCTGTTTTTATAACCGAAATCAATCATTGTTCATCGCATTCATTGAGTTTCATTTATAATTTCAACAGTATTAATAATTAATTTTTTTTTAAGATGAACATTTTTGTTTCAAACATCAACTATGCAACCCAAGAACAGTCGTTGCAAGATTTATTTTCAGAATTTGGAGACGTATCGTCTGCCAAAATTATCACTGACAGAGAAACCGGGAGATCAAGAGGATTTGGTTTCGTAGAAATGAGCGACGAAGATGGCAAGAATGCTATCGAAGCTCTAAACGGAAAAGAATTGGACGGTAAAGAACTTAACATTTCTGAAGCTAAGCCAAGAGAAGACAAACCAAGAAGAAGCTTTGACAACAACCGTTCAGGCGGTGGTGGTTACGGAGGTGGAAATCGTGGTGGTGGAAGCGGATACAGCGGCGGAGGTCGTAGTGGCGGTTCTAACTGGTAAGATTTTACCTGAATAATTTAAGCGACTTTTTTTTAAAAAAGTCGCTTTTTTTGTGCCTTATATTTTTCTGTTTATTTAATTAATAGAATAATCGATTCAGAATTGACGATGTATTCCTCGCTTTTATTCGGTGCCGTATTTCGAAGTACTGAATCAAACATCATTTTAATTTCATACTTTCCAATCACTTTGGTTATGAAAAGTTCATCAACTAATTGTTCTCCGTCTTTAGGTGCATTGTCAAATAGTTGCTTAAGTTCAGGAAGCAAGTTGATTCGCTCTCCATTTAAAGCCAAATTAAATTCAGATTTTAAAATAGTTCCAGGCGCATCCAACTGAAAGAGATTATTTTCAAATGTAAAACTAGTGTTATGATTATAATCTACTTTGTACAGTTGTCTGTATTTAGAAATATCAGCCGAAAAAGCTTTTGAAGATATTCTTACACTACGGTAATTTCTATTGTTCGCCTCATTAACCTCAGTTACGGATTTAAATTCATCTCTAATGCTGGCAAATTTGTAAGTCTCGTTACTCGCTAAATCTTTATTAAATCTTTTTTTAACGTCAGCAGGAAGTAAATTTGATAAGAAATCAGTCTCATTCCTTTTTGCCAGAAAATTAAATTTATTAGCGATATCATCTGCAACGGCACTCGAAATTTCTTTATTAAATTTGATTTTGCCATTCTCCAAAATATTTTTCTGACTAACTAATTTCATCAATTCGTTTTTCTGACTTCTTTTAGCGACTGAAAAAGTATTCAAATAAGGTAAAGCCAGAGAAAATAAACCAAAGATAAATAAGGTTATCGGTACGAATTTGATACTTTGTTTGCGAATGAAGATGAAATAAAGTACAACGGTCGTTAACCAAATTGCCAATATCAAGACGAAATATCTTGGTTCTGTATAACCATATTCTAAAATACGGGTAAAGATGGCAACAAATAATAGAATAATTAAAGGGGCCAGTGTATAATAGAAAATTTTAGAAAAAATCTTAACCCATGATTTGGTAGAATTTTCTTTCAACGGATGCACCAGAAGCAAAGCAAGAATTCCAACAACTGAATAGGCGAGGATCAAATAGGAAACCCAACCTCTCGGTAATTCCCAATTGATCAAGATTTTCGCAGAATAAAAATAAAGAATTACCGCATAGATAAGGAGAAGTGGAATTAAAATATATTGCGTAAAAAACTTGAGAATAACCGGATATTCACTATTTTTTTCTAAATAAGATAATCCCTTCTCATTAAAGAGAAGAAAAATCAGACAGCTTCCGAAAATGGATAGGAAAATGAACGTATAAGAATAGTAACGACCATTAAAATTAAAATCGAAAAGTTTATCGACGGCTAATATTGCCAACATCATTCCGCCAGTTAAAATGCCTGTAAATATTATGGTTAGGAAGAAGTTGATAAATAGATTCTTATTGTATTGCCAAAAATTTTGTTCTTTATTTTCCCCAATAAAAGGAATGAAAGAAACGAATAAATGTGATAACAAAAATGTTGGTATCAGAAGATAAGCGTAAACCTCAGTAAACTGTTTTTCACTGGATGGAAGTAGAAAATAAAAAAGAACCAGGAAAATAATTCCTAATAGTTGCAAGAAAACTTCTTTACCGATTCGCTGTGCAAGCATCTTTAAGGCAAACATTAACGAAATTCCCAGGGAAGCGACTAAGCTAAATTTCAAATAGAAAAATAAATATTCCCTGTTTACAAAATCGTTGTTGACGTAAAACATCATCGAAACTGCGCCGATAAATGCCATTGTCAATACCATCGGATATTCCCGAATTACCGCCTCCGTTTTACCAAAGACTTCTTTGAATTTTTTTACCATTTTAAATTTTTATTGAGGAATTAGAAATGAAAAATATTATTGAAGTCTTTGCAGGAACTATTTATTCTTCTTTTTATTTTTCTTTTTGTCGTCCTTTTCTTTTTTCTTTTTCTTCTTTTTGGGTGCTGTAATATCATTTAAGAATTCAGTCAGTTCTGATTCCTCTTCCTTTTCGTGAGTTGGAAATACAGTCGTTTTTATGTCAAAAGATTGCTCTAAATCAGAACTTTTAAGAAGATTTTCATCAAGAAGTAATTTGACAAGTTCAGAAGCTGAGTTATTAAAATAGTCTTCCAGAAAAATCCTTAATAAATATTTTCTATAATCTTCAAATGGAATTGCGACCGAATATTGAAAAACACGACCTTCTTTGTGCGTAGTCAGAAATTCTTTTTCAACCAAGATTTTTAAGAAAGTTGAAATCGTATTTGGATGCGGTTTAGGTTCTGGATATTGCTCAATAATCTCGCGCATATAAGCAGCATCAAGTCGCCACAAAACATTCATTAAAATTTCTTCGCCCGGAGTCAAATGACTTATTTTCATAATGTATTACTGATTTTGAATATGAGTATAAAGGTAAATAAAAGAAATGATACTCGCGATAACTGCGCCACTTAGGACTTCTGCCAAACTGTGTCTTCTCAAAACGATTCGGCTGTAGGCGACCGCTATCGTAAAGCCCAGCCAGATTAAACCGTAAATAGGATTCAAGGTAAACATTAACGCAGCCACAAATATATTTAAAGCAGTGTGCATCGAGCTTTTAATAAAATAATTACTGATTTGCATTATTACTAACAATATTAAAAGAAAGAGCAGAACAAAATCAATTCTTTCATACCGTAAATACACAAAATTTAAGTAGGAAATGATTGCTCCCGAGATAAAAAAGTAAAGACCTTTTCTTTGCTTGCGATCTGAAACATCAGCATCCGTATATTTTTTTGTTTTTACATTATAATAGATCCAGGATGAAATAGGAATAATAGTAATTATTAAAATAGGTAAAAAATGGGATAAAGTTTCTTTCAGGGAAAAATTTTGAATACTGTATAACAGGAAATAAATTAATAAAGAATTCATAGGATTAAAGAAATCCGAGATGTATTTTGAAATTTTCAGGACGAAAGAAGAAGGAGTTTTTAGCATAAATTCTGTTATACTTTCAAAAGTAATATTTTTTAATGACTAAAATCAGAACAATGTTTTCTTATGCTACCAATAAAGACAAAGTTTTTTGTTATTTTTGCTAAATATTTCCAACAAACATAAAATCGAGAGGTTATATGTTGTTTCAAAAAAATAGCAAAAGTTAGCACATGAAAGAATTTTCGCAAGAGGTCTACCTGAAGTGGTACGAAGAAATGACAATGTGGAGAAGGTTTGAAGACAAATGCCGTTCTCTTTATCTTAAACAAAAAATCAGAGGATTTTTACATTTATATAACGGTCAGGAAGCGATTCCTGCAGGTTTTACTCATGCTATGGATTTATCCAAAGACAGTATGATTACAGCGTATCGTTGTCACATTCATCCAATGGCGATGGGTGTAGATCCGAAAAGAATTTTGGCAGAACTGTGTGGTAAAGCTACAGGAACTTCAGGAGGAATGGGTGGTTCTATGCACATTTTCAGCAAAGAACACCGTTTTTATGGTGGTCACGGTATTGTTGGAGGTCAGATTCCATTAGGAGCAGGAATTGCTTTTGGTGATAAATACTTCGACAGAAAAGCAGTGAATATCTGTTTCTTTGGAGATGGAGCTGCGAGACAGGGATCTCTTCATGAGACTTTCAACATGGCAATGAACTGGAAACTTCCGGTAGTTTTTGTTGTAGAAAATAACGGATATGCAATGGGAACTTCTGTAAAAAGAACTGCTAACCATGAAGATATTTATAAATTAGGATTAGGTTATGAAATGCCTTGTCTTGCTGTAGATGCAATGGATCCTGAGAAAGTAGCAGAAGCTGCTTTTGAAGCCATCGAAAGAGCAAGAAGAGGAGATGGACCAACTTTCATCGAAGCAAGAACATACCGTTTCAGAGGACACTCTATGTCTGATGCAGAACCGTACAGAAGTAAAGAAGAAGTTGCTGAATACAAAAAAGAAGATCCTATCGAAATCGTAAAGAAAAGAATCTTAGATAATAACTGGGCGACTCAGGACGAATTAACGGCAATTGAAGATAAATCTAAAGATTTCGTTGAAGAATGTGTAGAGTTTATGGAAAATTCTCCTTATCCTGATTTAGATAAAGTTTATGACTACGTCTATGCTCAGGAAGATTATCCTTTCATCAATAAATTAGAAAATAACTAAAAATAATTCATTTGAAATCTGATTTTTTATTAAAGTCAGATTTCATTTATTGAATCTAAAAATAATAAAATATTATGGCAGAAGTGATTACAATGCCCCGTCTTTCAGACACGATGACGGACGGTAAAGTGGCGAAATGGCACAAGAAAGTAGGAGACGCAGTAAAAGAAGGAGATATCTTAGCCGAAATCGAAACTGACAAAGCCGTACAGGATTTTGAATCAGAATTTAACGGGACCTTATTATATATTGGTACAGAAGAAGGTGGTTCATCACCTGTAGATTCTGTATTGGCAATTATTGGAAATCAAGGTGAAGATATTTCTTCATTAATCGGTGGAAACTCTGAAGCTGCGGTTTCTGAAAAAGCCGAAGAAAAGAAAACTGAAGAACAACCTGCTGCAGAAACTCAATCTACAAGTACTGAAGAAATTCCTGCTGGTGTTGAAGTAATCACAATGCCAAGGCTTTCTGATACGATGACTGAAGGGAAAGTTGCAAAATGGCATTTCAAAGTTGGTGATACTGTAAAAGAAGGTGATGTTTTAGCAGAGATTGAAACCGATAAAGCAGTTCAGGATTTTGAATCAGAAGTGAATGGAACTTTACTTTACACGAGCGTTGGCGAAGGTGAAGCAAGTCCGGTTGATACGGTGTTAGCAATCATTGGACCTGCAGGAACAGATGTTTCTGGTCTTACTTCAGGTGGAGTGAAAAAAGCAGATTCAAAAGCTGCCACTGAAAAACCTTCAGAAAATATTTCCGCTTCTGAAAATACACCAACACAAACTGTAGAAAATTCATCTACTGAAAGATTAGCGATTTCTCCTTTGGCTAAAAAAATGGCCGCAGATAAAGGAATTGATGTACGTTCTTTAAAAGGTAGTGGTGAAAACGGCAGAATTGTAAGAAAGGATATTGAGAATTATCAGCCAAGTGCTGCTGCTTCGACACCAGCGAAGCAAGAAGTTTCAAGTTCTGCTGCAGTTGCTGCTCCGGCGCAGGTTGCTATGAATTTCGTTCAGGGTGAAGATTCTGAAACACCAAATTCTCAAGTAAGAAATATTATTGCAAAACGTCTTTCTGAAAGTAAATTTACAGCTCCGCATTATTATTTGATCGTAGAAATCAATATGGATAAAGCGATTGAAGCGAGAAAAGAAATTAACTCTTTACCAGATACTAAGATTTCATTTAATGATATGATTATTAAAGCAACTGCGATGGCTTTAAGAAAACATCCACAAGTGAATTCTACCTGGAAAGAGGATAAAATCATTCACCACGGAAATATTAACGTAGGTGTTGCTGTTGCAATTCCTGATGGATTAGTGGTTCCTGTATTGAAAAATGCAGATCAAATGAATTATAATCAAATTTCTGCAGGTGTAAAAGATATGGGTGGAAGAGCTAAATCCAAAGGTCTGAAAGCGAATGAAATGGAAGGTTCTACTTTCTCTGTTTCTAACTTAGGAATGTTTGGTATTGAAACTTTTACGTCAATTATCAACCAACCGAACTCTGCGATTCTTTCTGTAGGAGCAATTGTTGAAAAACCAATTGTGAAAAATGGTCAAATTGTGGTAGGAAATACGATGAAACTTTCTTTGGCATGTGACCATAGAGTAGTTGATGGTGCTACCGGAGCGCAATTCTTACAAACACTAAGAACATATTTAGAACAACCTTTATCTTTACTTTTGTAAGAAAGAGTTAATTCTATTTTAATAATAACCTTTCAGCATTTATCTGCTGAAAGGTTTTTTAATTCTAAAACTAAAAGATATTTGCTAGTAATTTAACTCAAATTCACTATTTTTGAAACCATGATTAAAGCGCGTAATATTCATAAATCCTACGGTGATTTAGAAGTGTTGAAAGGAGTTGATGTTCACATTTTAGAAGGTGAAGTAGTTTCGATCGTCGGTGAATCCGGCGCCGGGAAATCAACTTTATTACAAATTCTTGGAACACTTGATAAGCCGACTAATCCTAAACATTTTGACACTCAAATCGAATTGGCAGGGCAGTCTTTTATCAATATGAGTGATCGTCAATTGTCGAAATTTAGAAATGAAAATATTGGATTTGTTTTTCAATACCATCAACTTTTGCCTGAATTTACAGCTTTAGAAAATGTTTTATTGCCAACGAGAATTGCGGGTAAAAATGAGAAAGAATCGATTGATAAAGCCTATTCACTTTTTGAAGATTTAAATATTGCCCACAGAATTCATCATCGACCGAATCAGATGTCAGGTGGTGAAGCACAAAGGACGGCCGTAGCAAGAGCGTTGATTAATTCTCCAAAAATTATTTTCGCAGATGAACCCACGGGAAATTTAGATTCTAAAAATGCCGACGATTTACATCAACTTTTCTTTGATTTAAGAGATAAATACCATCAAACTTTTGTAATTGTAACTCACAATATTCATCTTGCCGATACTACTGATCGCAAACTGGTGATGAAAGACGGACAGATTATTTATTAGTGCTGATTTTTTAAGAAAATGACAATCGGTTTATTTTTCTTAAATTTAAAAGTTAATTCTGAAAATTCTGTGGTATGTCAATTAAATATCTGGCTGAAGACGATCGACCGAGAGAGAAATTTTTATTAAAAGGTAAAAATTCACTTTCAGATGCAGAATTGTTGGCGATCATCATGGGCAGCGGAAACAGAGAAGATTCAGCCGTAGAGTTAGGAAGGAAAATTCTAACTTCTGTCGGGAATAATTGGCATAATTTATCTCTATTGCAAATTTCAGATTTAATGAAATTTAAAGGAATAGGAGAGGCAAAGGCCATTTCAATTGCGGTAGCGCTCGAAATTGGCAGAAGAAGAGCGGCGCAAGAAGTTCCTGAAAAAGTGCAGGTAACCAGCAGCAAAGAAAGTTATAAAGTATTGATGCCTTATTTATCTGATTTGCAAACCGAAGAATTTTGGGCGATTTACCTTAATCAAAATAACAGAATTTTAGGAAAAAGTAAATTATCTTCCGGCGGAATTAATCAATCGGTTGTTGATGTACGAATTCTTTTTAAAACCGCTTTAGAGCATCTCGCTACAGGAATAATCATTGCTCATAATCATCCTTCAGGGAATTTGAAACCTAGTTCAGAAGACCTCAAAATCACCAAACAAATCGCAGAAGCAGGAAAAATTTTAAATATCCAATTGCTGGATCACTTGATTATTGCGCAAAATGCTTATTTAAGTTTTGCAGACGAAAATTTATTATGATTAAAAAAGTAAAGTACGACAAAATTGATTTCGTTCAATATTCTGAATGTTTAGAAAATGCCTGTCAAAATGCGGATTATGCAGATAAACAATTTTTAGATATCGTATCAAATCGTCAATGGTTTCTTTTGGTTTATGGAGATTATCAGGCGGTAATGCCAGTTTCTTATTTCCGTAAATTTGGATTGACTTTTATTCTAATGCCAAAAATCTGTCAGCAATTAGGCGTTTTTTCTAAAGAAGACGATCCTGAAATCAATCAACAATTTTATGATTTTTTAGAAAATAATTTCCTGGTTTTAATTTATGCTTTTAACGGTGATAATCAATTTAATATACCTGTTCAAAAGAAAACCTCCTATCTATTACAGAAAGATAATTATCCAACCACTAAGAAAAATTACAGCAGTCACCGAAGAAGAAATGTTCGGATTATTGGTGATTTGGTTGATAATATTAGTTTAAAAAAAGACTGGAAAGAAGACCATAAACAATTCTTTTTTAAAAATATAAAAGGAACAAATAAAGACAAAGACGATCAAATTTATTTCGAAATTTTCAAGGAACTTTTAGAAAAAAATATTGGTCATCTTAGAATCCTGGAATTTAAAAATAAAATTCAATCCTTTGTTTATTTATATGAAGGAAAGAACCGAAGATATCTGAGTTTGTTCATCAATGGATATCCCTTAATCAATCCGAACTTCCCTTCAATAATGATTGATCATTGCTTACAAAATTTCATTGAGGACAAAAATTTCGACTTTATGGGCAGTGAAGTTGAGAACGTTGCCAAGTTTAACGAGAGGTTTGGCGCTATTTCCTACCAATATCCACTTTTGACCAATACTAAGATTACTTTATTGAAAAATTTATGGAAGAAATACAGAATTATCACTAATTTTGCACCGTAGAAAAAACCAATGATAGAATCGCCTTATTTTCCCTATGCATTTGCATTAATAATTGCTGCTCCGTTCTTGATATATACCAGACAATTCGTGTATAATTATATCAAGCTCAAAAACAAGGAACTCAATTTGTTGACCGTAAAAGGACAATCAGAGCAAAGAATGCATGCTTACGAAAGAATTACCCTTTTCCTGGAAAGAATAAAGCCAGCGAATTTAGTAACCAAATTTGATGAGAATTTAGAGGCTCATGAATATCTGTTTTTGATCGAAAAAACCATTAATGAAGAATTCGATTATAACGCATCTCAACAACTTTATTTAACCAAAAACTCTTGGACTAAAGTTGTGAATTGTAAAAATAATATTCTGCATTTACTTCATAAAACATATGAAAATCTTAGTAATGAAAGTACATTACAGGATTATAAGACGGTTTTTTTGATGAATTACATAAACGAACAAGATTATATTTTGGCATGTATTGAAGACCTTAGAAAAGAAAACTTAATTATAAATTAAAATAAAATAATGATACCTAATTTTAAAGCACATCCATGGCATGGGATTCCTGTCGGAGATGAAGCACCAAATGTTGTAAATGTCTTTGTGGAAATTGTACCAAGCGATACTATTAAATATGAAATCGACAAACAAAGTGGTTATTTAAAGGTTGACCGTCCGCAGCAGTTCTCTAATATTATTCCTGCTTTATATGGATTTATTCCAAGAACTTATTGCCATGATGAAGTTTTAAAATTAGCTTTGGAAAGCGGTGCACAAAATGTAGATAGAGGAGATTTAGATCCACTGGATATTTGTGTACTAAGTTCCCACAATATTCACTCAGGTGGAATGTTGATGGAAGCATTGCCAATCGGTGGTTTTAAAATGATCGACAAAGGTGAAGCTGATGATAAAATTGTTGCAGTAATGAAAGGTGACCATGCTTTTGGACATTTCAGAGACATTACCGAATTGCCACAAGCAGAAGTAAAGCGTTTGATGCACTATTTCCTTACTTACAAAAACCTTCCCGATGAGCCAGCAAAATGTACCATCCACGAGGTTTATGGTGCAGAACATGCGAAAAAAGTGATTAAAGCATCACAGAAGGATTACGCAAATAAATTTGGTGGATAAACCCATCAGTTTTCCATAATTATTAATAGGTAAATGTTTTCATTTGCCTATTTTTTATTTTAATTAATGAACTTTAAGTTAAAAAAAAGGCGTATTTTCGATTAACGTTTTAATTAACAAAAATTTAACATTAACAAAATTAACATCAAAAAGTAATTTATGGATTTATTATTTTATCTCGTACCAATATTTGGTATTATTGCTTTAATCTACACTTTTGTTCAAAGCTCTTGGGTGAGTAAACAAAATGCAGGTAATGTCCGCATGAAAGAAATTGCAGGTTATATTTCAGATGGAGCGATGGCTTTCTTAAAAGCTGAATACAAAGTGATGGCGTACTTCGTAGTCGTTGTTGCAATTTTATTAGCATTAATGGGCGCGTCGAACGCTAACTCTCACTGGAGTATCGGTATTTCATTCGTTTTAGGAGCGATTCTTTCTGCTCTGGCAGGATTTATTGGAATGAAGATCGCGACCAAAGCCAACGTAAGGACAGCCGAAGCCGCAAAAACTTCTTTGTCTAAAGCCTTGAAAGTTTCCTTCACCGGAGGTTCCGTTATGGGAATGGGTGTTGCTGGTTTAGCGGTTTTAGGTTTGGGTGGTTTGTACATCATCATTAAACAAATTTTTGCGCCAGGTGCCGGTGTTGATTCTCACGAAATGGAAAGAACCATCGAGATTTTGACCGGATTCTCTTTAGGTGCTGAATCTATTGCACTTTTCGCCAGAGTTGGTGGTGGTATTTATACCAAAGCAGCCGATGTTGGTGCCGACTTAGTTGGAAAAGTAGAAGCAGGAATTCCTGAAGATGATCCAAGAAACCCAGCAACGATTGCTGATAATGTTGGAGATAACGTAGGAGATGTTGCCGGAATGGGCGCTGATTTATTCGGATCTTATGTTGCAACGGTTTTAGCAACAATGGTATTGGGTAGAGAAACTTTATCTGTAGATGCCTTTGGAGGTTTTGCTCCCATTCTTTTACCTATGTTAATTGCTGGTACAGGAATTATTTATTCAATGATTGGAACTTTATTTGTGAAAATTGGTGAAACAACAAGTTTGGATATTTCTCCTGTACAAAATGCTCTAAACTTAGGAAACTGGGGAAGTATTATTTTGACAGCAATTTCTTCTTATTTCTTAGTTACTTATATAATGCCGGAAACCATGGTGTTAAGAGGACATGAATTTACCAAAATGGGTGTTTTTGGAGCAATCATCGTAGGATTAGTTGTAGGAACCTTAATGAGTATCATCACTGAATATTACACGGCGATGGGCAAAAAACCAGTGAGCAGTATCATCAAACAATCCTCTACAGGTCACGCAACCAACATTATTGGTGGACTTGCAGTTGGGATGGAATCTACGATGTTACCAATTCTAGTTTTAGCAGGTGGTATTTATGGATCTTATTTTTGTGCAGGACTTTACGGTGTTGCAATTGCTGCAGCCGGAATGATGGCAACTACGGCAATGCAGTTAGCGATTGATGCTTTCGGACCGATTGCTGATAATGCGGGTGGAATTGCAGAAATGAGTGAATTACCAAAAGAAGTTCGTGAAAGAACAGATGTTCTTGATGCGGTTGGAAATACTACCGCAGCAACCGGAAAAGGTTTCGCAATTGCGTCTGCTGCTTTAACAGCGCTTGCATTATTTGCTGCCTTCGTAGGAATTGCTGGTATTGACGGTATTGATATTTACAGAGCCGACGTATTAGCGGGTCTATTTGTTGGAGCAATGATTCCGTTTATCTTCTCGTCTTTAGCGATAAGAGCGGTAGGAACAGCAGCCATGGCGATGGTAGAAGAAGTTCGTCGTCAGTTCCGTGAGATTCCTGGAATCTTAGAAGGAAAAGCAATCCCTGAATATGAAAAATGTGTAGCGATCTCTACTGATGCTTCCCTTAAAAAAATGATGCTTCCCGGCGCAATTGCTCTTGTATCCCCTTTATTAATGGGCTTTATTTTCGGGCCAGAAGTATTAGGAGGATTCTTGGCAGGTGCTACCGTTTCTGGAGTGTTAATGGGGATTTTCCAAAACAACGCAGGAGGTGCTTGGGACAATGCTAAAAAATCATTTGAACAAGGAGTTGAAATTAATGGTGAAAAGCATTACAAAGGTTCTGAAGCACATAAAGCATCAGTTACCGGAGATACTGTAGGTGATCCATTTAAAGATACTTCGGGACCTTCGATGAATATTTTAATTAAATTAATGTCGATTATCTCGTTAGTAATCGCACCAACTTTAGCAATTCTTCACAAAGATAAAATCGAAGAAAACAGAAGAGCAAAATTAGAATCATTACAGAGAATGGCAGGCATGACGGCTGGCACCACTTCAGCTGGTGGCGTTCAAGCAATTACTCCTATACAACCTGCAAGAGGAATGCTTAATGAAGAAGGTGATTTCGTGTATGATACTGGTAATATTCAGGAAATTAAATTAGCTAACAAATCAATCGGTGTTGGTGAAAACAGCCAGTTAATGGCGTTGTACAACGGTCTTAAATCAAAAGATCAAAAAGATTTAGAAAGTACAAAATGGTTTACTATTGAAAATCTTCACTTCCAAACTGGAAGCAGCGATTTGAAACCAGGTTCTGAACAGCAGCTGAGCAATTTGGCTGATATATTAAACGCTTTCCCAACTGCTAAAGTGAAATTAGGTGGTTACACCGATAATACCGGAAGCGAAGAAGGCAATATGAAGTTATCGAACTTACGTGCTCAGGCAACTAAGCTTAAACTATTGGAAATGGGAATTGCTTCCGACAGATTAGAAGCTGAAGGTTACGGTTCTCTACATCCAGTTTGTGCCGCAAATGATACTGAAGAGTGTAAAGCACAAAACAGAAGAATTGATGTTCGTATTTTGAACTTTTAAATCGATTTAGTTCTTTTAAAATAGTAAATCCCAACTGAAAAGTTGGGATTTATTTTGTTTAAACATTTGGATTTAAAAAAAAATGGAAGAAGTTTAATATCCGCAAACATTGTCTTTTATCCATCAGCGAAGCGGTCTCTTATCTTTTAGTCTAAATAATTACCAACCCTTTTTCCGAACATAAAAAAATGTGATAACGGTAATTGTTGCCATTAACCCAAGCGTAATATAATAGCCATATTTCAAATTAAGTTCCGGCATAAAGACGAAGTTCATTCCGTATATTCCTGCGATAAAAGTGATTGGGAAAAAGTACATCGAATAGATTGCAAGAACTTTCATCACCTGATTTGCCTTTTGATCGCTCATTGCGAGAAACATTGAAATTAAACTGGCAACCTGCGCATTCAAATGTTCAAAATCCGCAATTACATCTTTATGTTTGTCCTTTAAGTCAGTTACGGCGGTATCGTCAAGTTGAAGTAATTTAAATTTATCAACCCAAACCGCAGAGATATTTAAAATTCTGGTATTCAAACCTGATTTTCTTTTCAATCGGTACAGTCGCCTGATATGATTAGAATGATTAGTGGTTTTAAGGAAAATTTCACTCTCAATCTGATCCATTATTTCCAGCAGATTTTTCGATTCGTCATCGTAAGACTTCATTACTTTTAAGGCTAGATTTAAAGCAATTTGGTCGCGGGTGATTTCCTTATTAATCGGAAGCAGAATTTCTTTTTTAAATTCATAAATGCTTCGGTTTTTCAATCGGTGAATCGTGATGATCACATTATCAATTAAAAAAATACCGAGCTTGGTAGAAATATCGCTGATCGTATTTAAGTTTGACCGTTCCAACTGCGTATTTTCACGCATCAGGAAAAAATTGACGTCTCCATCCTGCTCATATTTTGGTAAGTGATTGGCGTCAATGGTATCATCCAAAAGAAGAGAGTTGATATTGTAGCGTTGGTGTAGAAAAGCCAAATCCTCTTCAGTAGGACTTTCTACATCAATCCATTCGCAATGGTCATTTTTATAAATAATTTCAATAGGCATTTGACAAATTTAAGTTAAAATTAACATTCAAATCTACAAAATTATGACAAACACAATAAAATTTATAGTGTTGATGAAAGCCACGAATTCACGAATTAATTCTTTTATTGACTCTGTTTTTATTCTATAAAAAGTTGCAAATGATATTATTAAAATTATCTAATTAGGGAAACAGAATAATTTCATTTTTAAAATACATTCGTGAATTCGTGGCAAAAAAAGTTTAATATATTTACGCACACACATCACTTCCTATGTGTCAAATAAAATTTATCTTTGTTTAAATTACAAATTACATGCTTAAAAGTTATATCAAAGGAGTAGGCCATTACGTGCCAGAAAATATAGTGACCAACGATGATTTGTCGAAGTTGATGACCACCAATGACGAATGGATTACCGAGAGAACCGGAATCAAAGAACGTCATCACCGAAAGAACAGAAACGATTCTGAAGAAACCACAGCGTATCTCGGTTTCAAAGCGGCAGAATCTGCTTTGAAAATGGCAGGAATGACCGGAAAAGATATCGATTATATTGTTTTTGCAACACTTTCCCCAGATTACTTTTTCCCAGGTTGTGGCGTTTTATTACAGGAAATGTTGGGCTGTGAAACGATCGGTGCATTAGATGTAAGAAACCAATGCTCAGGTTTCGTTTATGCGATGAGTGTTGCCAATGCTTTTATTAAATCAGGTCAGTATAAAAATATTTTAGTCGTCGGTGCAGAAGTTCATTCTTTTGGTTTGGATTTTTCTGATGCCGGACGTGGAGTTTCCGTTATTTTCGGAGATGGTGCAGGTGCGCTAATTTTATCGGCAACTGAAGATGAAAACGCTGGAGATATTCTAGCCACAAATATGCATTCAGAAGGAAAACACGCCGAAGAATTATGTACCAAATTCCCGGGTTCTAAATTCGGTTGGAGCGACAGAATGCGTTTGGAACCAGAAAATGTAACCGATGCTGAAGTTTATCCAGTTATGAATGGAAATTTTGTTTTCAAACATGCGGTTACCAGATTCCCTGAAACAATGATGGAAGCCTTAGACAAAGCCGGAAAGAAACCTGAAGATTTAGATATGTTTATTCCCCATCAAGCGAATTTAAGAATTGCCCAGTTTGTACAAAATCGTTTCGGTTTACCAGATGAAAAAGTCTACAATAATATTCAACGTTTTGGAAATACGACGGCAGCTTCAATTCCTTTAGCTTTAAGTGAAGCCATCGAAAACGGTAAAATTAAAAGAGGAGATTTGGTTCTTCTTTCAGCCTTTGGAAGTGGATTTACTTGGGGATCCGTTTTATTTAATTATTAAAAAATTAGTTCATTAAAATTCTTATGAAGGTTTATTATGAAGATAATCGACAAGAATTTTATTTAAATTTAAAATGCGTCAATCGATGCATTTTTTTTTGCTTCGACTTCATTTTAAGCAAATCTGATTTTTATCATTTCATCATTGAATTATTGAAATTTTAGAGTTGTAACTTTACATAGAATCAAATGGTTAGAAACTAATCTTTTCATAAAAAACACACTATGGCAACTCAATCAAAAAAACAGGAAAAGCATGTTTATTTCTTCGGTGGTGGTAAAGCCGATGGTAATGAATCGATGAAAAATCTATTAGGGGGCAAAGGAGCAAACCTGGCAGAAATGGCCGGTCATCCAGATTTAAAATTACCTGTGCCGCCGGGATTTACCATCACTACAGAAGTTTGTACGTACTATTATCAACATAAAAAAACCTATCCCAAAACTTTAAATTCTCAAATTAAAGACTCCGTCAAACAGATTGAAAAATTGATGGGCAAAAAATTTGGAAATGTTAAAGATCCATTGCTTCTTTCCGTACGTTCTGGTGCCAGACGGTCAATGCCTGGAATGATGGACACTGTTTTAAATATTGGTTTAAATGACGAAACTGTAAAAGGTTTGATTAAAGTAACGGGCGATGAAAGATTTGCTTACGATGCTTATCGTAGACTGGTGATGATGTATGCCGATGTCGTCATTGAGAAAGCAGGCGGATTGGAACCTGCCAAAGGAATCGGTATCCGCCGTATTATGGATGAGAAACTGTCTGAACTTAAAAAAGAAAAAGGCGTAGAACTCGACACTGAAATTGAAGCAAAAGATTTGAAAAAATTAGTCAAAGAGTTTAAAGCTTTAACTAAAAAATATTTAAAACAAGAATTTCCGGAAAATCCTTGGGACCAGTTGATGGGCGGCGTAGGAGCTGTATTCGCTTCCTGGAATGGAAAACGTGCCATTGAATATCGTAAAATTGAAAGAATCCCTGAAGAGTGGGGAACTGCTGTGAATGTTCAGGCAATGGTTTTCGGAAATATGGGCGATAGTTCTTGCACCGGCGTTGCTTTTACGCGAAATCCCGGAAATGGCGATAATCATTTTTACGGTGAATATTTAGTCAATGCTCAAGGTGAAGATGTGGTTGCAGGAATCAGAACTCCGGCTCCGATTAATAATGCTTCTAAAAACGATCACAGTAAAAAGTTAATTACTTTAGAAAAATTAATGCCTGCGCAGTACAAAGAATTAGATGAGTTTCAAAAAAGATTGGAAAGTCACTATAAAGACATGCAGGATATCGAATTTACGATTGAAAAAGGAAAGTTGTATATGCTGCAGTGCAGAGTTGGAAAACGAAATGGTGTTGCCGCTGTGAAAATGGCCACAGACATGTACAAAGAAAAATTGATTACTGCGGATGAAGCAATTATGAGAGTTGGTCCAAATCAACTGGTAGAATTACTATTGCCAATGTTTGATCATATGGAAGAACTTAAAAATAAACCTATTGCAAAAGGGCTTCCTGCAGGTCCGGGCGCCGCAGTTGGAAGATTGGTTTTCGAATCTTCGGATGCTGTTGAATGGGCTTCAAGAGGCGAGAAAGTAATTTTGGTAAGAGAAGAAACCTCACCGGAAGATGTGGACGGAATGCACAAAGCACAGGCAATTATCACTTCAAAAGGAGGGATGACTTCGCACGCTGCTTTGGTTGCCAGAGGTTGGGGAAAATGCTGTATCGTAGGTTGTAGTGAAATCGAAATTAGAGAACATGAAAAGTTGCTGATTACCAAAGAAGGCAAGAAATTTCATGAGGGAGATTGGGTAAGTTTAAATGGAACCAGTGGTTTAATGTATGAAGGCGTTCTTGAATTAATAGCGACCGATCTCAATAAAAACAAATCCTATCGATCCTTAATGAAATTGGTTGATAAGACAAAAGTATTGGGCGTTAGAACTAATGCTGATAATCCTAAAGATGCTTTGCAAGCTGCCTATTTCGGTGCTGAAGGAATTGGATTATTTAGAACCGAACATATGTTCTATGGCGAAGGTAGTGAGAAACCACTTTTCCTGTTGCGAAAAATGATCATGAGCGACACCCTGGAAGAAAGGAAATCGGCTCTTGATGAATTATTCAAGTTTGTAAAAAAAGACATCAAAGCGACTTTAGAAGTAATGGATGGAAAACCTGTAACCATAAGACTTCTGGATCCGCCTTTACACGAATTCGTGCCGCATGATAAAGAAAAGTTAATGGCTTTAAGCAAAGAGTTGGGCGTGAGCATGAGTATCTTGAATAGAAGAATTCTTGCCTTGCATGAAAATAATCCAATGCTTGGTCACCGCGGTGTGCGTCTTGGAGTTTCCTATCCTGAAATTACGGAAATGCAGGTGAGAGCAATTTTAGAAGCTGCAGGTGAATTAATTAAAGATGGAAAACATGCCATGCCTGAAATTATGGTTCCTGTAACCATGGGGAAACATGAACTTCAACATCAGAAAGTTATTGTCGACAGAGTTTATTTAGAAGTATTAAAAAAATTGAAACTTAAAAAAATCGCCTATCTCTACGGAACGATGATTGAAATCCCAAGAGCAGCGTTAAAAGCAGATTCAATGGCGGAAGTTGCAGATTTCTTTAGTTTCGGTACCAATGATTTGACGCAGATGTCATTCGGTTTCTCCAGAGATGATATTGGTGGATTCTTGCCGCAGTATTTAGATTTAAAATTATTACCGGATGATCCATTTGTAACCATTGACCAAAGTGGCGTTGGCGAATTAATTAAAATTGGAGTCGAAAGAGGAAGAAAAACGAAACCACAATTGGAAGTAGGTATTTGCGGTGAACACGGCGGTGACGCAGAATCCGTGAAATTCTGTCACCGACTCGGAATGAATTATGTAAGCTGTTCTCCATATCGTGTTCCGATTGCAAGACTGGCTGCGGCACAGGCAGCAATTGAAGATAAAACAGCCACATTTTAAACAATTATAGTAAATGAAAAAACTGCCTCGAATTCGGGGCAGTTTTGTTTATTTATAAATCGAATTTTTAAGAGAAATGCGTCTTTTGCAAACTTAAATGGATCTATTTAATTTACTTTAAAAATGAAAAAACATTTGTGCCTTTTGTAGTTGAAAAAATAAGTTTATTATTTACTCAAAAACCACAAAATCCGTTCCATCATAACTCGCAAAAACCATCGTAGGATAAGAATCCTGGTGAGCAATATTTCCGTTTTTATCAATAGCAATTGCTCCCGCAAAACCATCGATTTGCTTTAATTCTACAAAAGTTTTTTCTACCGCATCTTGCAAGGTAAAACCATCAGTAACTCTGGTTACAATTTTAGCTGCAGTAGCATTGCTGACAATATCTTCGCCAACTCCGGTACAACTTACGGCACAAAATTCATTTGCGAAATTTCCCGCAACCGTTGCAGAATCAGAAATTCTTCCAACAAGTTCAAAACCTTTTCCACCTGTAGAAGTTGCTGCTGCCAGTCGGCCTTCTTCATCTAAAGCGACACAACCAACTGTTCCTTTTCCACCGTTTTTTAATTTCTCTTCGTATTCCTTTCTTCGTTGTGGAATCTCCGTTGAGAAATCTTCGAAACCATTTTCAGTGGCGTATTTTTTTGCTCCGTTTCCACCGAGAACTCGGTCATCTTCTTTCATTAAAACTTGAGCAACTTCAATCGGGTTTTTTATATTTTCAATATTAATAACTCCAGAAAATTTCTGAGTTGCTCCATTCATTAAAGAAGCACTCATTCTGATTTTTCCGTCGCTTTGAATTTGCGATCCCATTCCGGCATTGTAGAGTAAATCATCTTCCAATTGTTTAATTGCAAAAACTACCGTTTCTTCAGCAGAATGACTTTTTAAAAATTCAAAAGATTTTTTCGCGATTTCTTTTAAAGAATTTTGTTTGGCAATTTTCACTTCGTGACTTTGGTCGCTTTCCGAGAAAAACCCACCGTGGATGATTATTTTCATTTTTAAATGCTAGAGTTTATTTTATTTAGCGTGAGCAGCATGAGTATACTGTGAATTGACAATCGTAAGATCTTTCGCTTTCAAGTCGTAAAAATCGTTTTGAGATAAAACATGCACGATAAGATTGTCAATAGAAATAGGTTGACCCAATTGAATATTTGTAAGGTTGGTATCTTTAATAAAACGGCCGTCGACCAAGATTACAAGCCCAGATCCAATCGCAGTCATGATATCATTATCAATGAAAAGTCCGGTATCTTCACCTAAACCAATTCCTAAAGTTCGAGGATTATTAACAACAGCTTGAAACAATCTTCCAATTCTTCCACGCTGAACAAAATGCGTATCTACGATTACATTTTCGATGAAGCCCAAACCTTGCGTTATCTTAATTTCTCCCTTTAAAAGAGCCTCACTGCTTGAACCCTGATAAATCATATTTTCCGAAGCCGCTGCTGCACCGGCAGAAGTTCCGGCGTAAATGAAATTTTCTTCCTGATATTTTTGAAGAATGATATCGTGAAATCTCGATCCGCCCAGAATTGATGTGAGTCGAAGCTGATCACCACCCGTAAACATAACAACATCTGCGGCATTGGCACGTGCGGTTATTTCGTCGCTGTTCGCTTGCTCACGGTTTTGAATATCTAAAATATTAACATGTTTTGCGCCCAGAAACTCAAAAGCTTTCTTGTATTCAGGTCCCACAATTTGTGGAATTTGTGATGCGGTAGTAATAATCTCAATCACCGAATCTTCTTTCAATTTAGATTCATCGATTATTTTTCTTAGGATACCTCGTTCAAAAAAATTGAGGTTTTTTTCTATATTTTGATCGTAATCAGTTTCAGCGAAACTGCCCTTATTAACGGCTCCACCGATGATCATTAATTTTCCAACTGCTTTCATAGCTTGCAAATTTAAAAAATTATTATTTGTTACTTCCATAATAACCAATCAATTTATTGATATACTTTATTGTTGAATTGAAGTTCTGCTGAAAAAAATGCTTCCGATTTCCATTATTTTTTTCGAATTATAGAGGTTTTCGTTTATCTTTGATATTCAAATAAAAAATTAAGGATATAAAAAGATAGCATTTACCTATGAAAATCGAAAAAATACAAGTTTTACGCGGCCCGAATATTTGGAGTATAAGAAGGAAAAAACTCATTCAGATGCGTTTGAATCTGGAAGAGATGGAGCATTTTCCAACCAATAAGATTGATGGATTCCGTGAAAGATTACAACTGCTGATGCCCTCGCTAATTACGCACCGTTGTTCGGAAGGCGTAGAAGGCGGGTTTTTCTTACGGGTTGAAATGGGAACTTGGATGGGTCATGTTATTGAACATATCGCCTTAGAGATTCAGACTTTGGCCGGAATGGATACTGGCTTCGGCAGAACCAGAGAAACTAAAACTCCGGGTGTTTACAATGTCGTATTCAGTTATCTTGAAGAGAATTCAGGGATTTATGCTGCAGAACAATCTGTCGAAATTGCAAAATGTTTAATTGAAGCCCGCGATTATAGTTTAGAAGATTGTATTCAGAGATTAAAAGAAATCCGAGAGAGAGAAAGATTGGGACCTTCTACCGGAAGTATCGTACAGGAAGCTGTTGCGAGAAATATTCCTTGGATTCGATTGGGTAGAAACTCTTTAGTTCAATTAGGATATGGCGTAAATCAAACAAGATTCCAAGCGACGATTACTGGAAACACAAGTTCGATCGCAGTTGATATTGCCTGTAATAAAGAACTCACCAAAAAAATGCTCGATGAAGCTGCTATTCCTGTTCCAACTGGTGATTTGGTGCATGATGAAGAAGGTTTAGAAAGAGTGGTTGAAAAAATTGGATATCCACTTGTGTTAAAACCTTTAGATGGAAATCACGGAAAAGGTTCTTCGATTAATGTTAACGATCTAGATACTGCAAAAGTAGGATTGGTTCATGCTCAAAAGTATTCCAACAAAGTTATTGTAGAAAGATATATTACCGGATATGATTTCCGTATTCTTGTTATTAATCATAAAATGGTTGCTGCGGCCAGACGTGTTCCTGCTCATATTATTGGAGATGGTGACTTGAATATTCAACAATTGATTGACAAAGAAAATTTAGATCCAAGAAGAGGTTACGGACATGAAAATGTTTTAACAGAAATATTGGTTGATAAAGATACCAATGAACTTTTAGAAAAATTAAATTATACGTTAGAAACCGTTCCGAAAAACGGAGAAATTGTTTATTTAAAATCTACTGCAAATCTTTCAACCGGTGGAACTTCTATTGATGTAACCGATATGGTTCACCCAGAAAATATTGTAATGGCAGAAAGAGTTTCCAGAATTATCGGTTTAGATGTTGCGGGAATCGATATCATGGCAGAAAACCTTACCCAACCTTTAAAGGAAAGTGGAGGTGCTATTTTAGAAGTAAATGCCGCGCCAGGATTTAGAATGCACCTTGCCCCGAGTGAAGGTTTGCCAAGAAACGTTGCTGCTCCAGTAGTCGATATGTTGTATCCACAAGGGAAAGCGGTTCGTATTCCAATTATTGCGGTAACAGGAACTAATGGTAAAACAACAACGACGAGATTGATTTCTCATATTGTTAAAAATAATGGGTATAGAGTAGGATTTACAACTTCAGACGGTATTTATATTCAGAATACGATGTTGACCAAAGGAGATACTACAGGACCTGTTTCGGCAGAATTTATCTTAAAAGATCCTACTGTAGAATTTGCTGTTTTAGAAACTGCAAGAGGAGGAATTCTTCGATCTGGTTTAGGATTCAGTTATTGTGATATCGGCGTTTTAACCAATATTAAAGAAGACCATCTTGGAATTAGTGATATTCATAATTTGAAGGATTTGACCAAAGTAAAAAGAGTCGTAATGGATTCTGTAAAAAAAGATGGTTGGAGTGTTTTGAACGCAGACGATGCTTATTCGATGAGATTAATGCCTGATTTAGATTCTAAAGTAGCCATTTTTAGTTTAGATGAAAATAATCCGCACATTAAGAAATTCGCCAAAGAAGGAAAAGTAACTTGTGTATTTGAAGAAGGTTTTGTCACCATTAAAAAAGGCGACTGGAAAATTCGGATTGCCAAAGTGAAAAGCATTCCGATTACCATGGAAGGAAAAGCCAAGTTCATGATTTCTAATGTTTTGGCGGCGAGTTTAGCCACATATTTATACGGTTTTGAAATCGAAGATATTGCGAATTCACTTCGTACCTTTATTCCAAGTCCGATGTTGATGCCAGGAAGATTGAATATTTTTAAGTTCAAAAAATTCCACGTTCTAATCGATTTCGCACATAATCCAGCAGGATATGAAGCGATTGAAGATTATCTGAGCAATGTAGAAGCCACCAAAAAAATCGGAATTATTTCTGGAGTAGGCGACCGTCGAGACGAGGATATCCGAGAATGTGGTAAGATTGCCGGTAGAATGTTTGATTATATCATCATTAGAAATGAAAAACATTTGAGAGGAAGAACCGAGGAAGAAATCAATGAGCTTCTTATTTCCGGTATTCAGGAAGCGGGTAGAAACGTGAGTTACGAATGTATTCCAAAAGAGATTGAAGCCTTGAAACACGCCATGAGTATGGCAGAAGAAGGTACATTTATTACCGCGTTGAGTGACGTTGTGACAAATGCGATCGAGTTGGTGCAGGAATATCAAAACCGCGAGATTTTGGAAGAAGGAAACATGAATTAACGACATTACAATTATTTTAATATATTTTATTTGGGCAGACATTTCCGTCTTCCGTTCCCGCTTCCGCCGCGGCGGAGAGCTCCACTCAAGCCGGGCTGCAGACTTCGCACTTTTTAAAATTTAGTTATAAATAATAAAAGAATATCATCAACTCTCAAAATCAAAAGTTTTGAGAGTTTTTTTATTTTAGAGAACCATTGACTTTGAAACCGATATGATTTATAAAAGATTTTTGGGATAATTATTTATCGCTTCTATTTTATATTCTCATTTATTTCCCTATTTTTGACCAATGGAAAATTTCGTCGTTTCTGCAAGAAAATACCGTCCGCAAGAGTTTGATACTGTTGTTGGGCAAGGTCATATTACAGAAACTCTGGAACATGCTATCGAAGAAAATCAGTTGGCGCAAGCCTTACTTTTCTGCGGACCGAGAGGAGTTGGTAAAACAACCTGTGCGAGAATTCTTGCGCGGAAAATCAATGAGAGAGACGGTTCAACCTCAGAAGATGGTTTCGCTTACAATATTTTCGAACTCGATGCAGCTTCTAATAACTCTGTTAATGATATTCGGGAACTGACCGATCAAGTGCGATTTGCACCACAAGTTGGGAAGTATAAAATTTATATTATTGACGAGGTTCATATGTTATCTCAAGCGGCTTTTAATGCCTTTTTGAAAACTTTAGAAGAACCACCAGCGCACGCTATTTTTATTTTGGCTACGACCGAAAAGCATAAAATCATTCCTACGATTTTATCACGTTGTCAGATTTATGATTTCAAGAGAATTACCATTGAGGATATTCAAATTCATTTAAAGAAAATCGCCGATAAAGAAGGAATCCAATATGAAGACGACGCTCTTTATTTAATTGCTCAAAAAGCTGATGGAGCACTTCGTGACGCCCTTTCAATTTTTGACCGACTTTCAACTTTTTCACAGAAAAATATCACTTTGGCAAAAGCAGCCGAAGTTTTAAACGTTCTTGATTACGAACAATATCTTTCGATTGTAGATTTAGCGCATGAGAATAAAATCTCCGAAACTTTATTTGCTTTGAATGAAATTATTAAAAAAGGATTTGATCCGCATATTTTTATTGCAGGTTTAGGAAGTCATTTCCGTGATTTAATGATGGCGCAAAATGCTCAGACGGTAAGTTTAATCGAAGTTGGTGAAAAAACAAAAATCAAGTTTTTAGAACAAAGTAAAAAATGGAACGCTCAACAATTAGTTGATGCGGTAGAAATTTGCAATCATGCAGACATTAATTATAAGAATTCTAAAAATCCTCGATTAACCGTAGAAATTGCGTTGATGCAACTTTCTTCCCTATCTACAAACTCGGCAGATTCTAAAAAAAAAAATATCTGATTTTAGCACCGTTTCTTAGTTCTAAGGTAATGGTAACTCCCGCAGTTACTAAAGAAATACCGAAAGAAGTCCCAAAAGAAATTCACGAGGAAATCAAAAAAGTTATTCTGAAAGCCAATGTTCCAATTGGTTTACCCAAAAAAACTTCTCAATTTAGCATTAGTGCAGCTTTAGAAAAATCCGAGGAAGAACCGGAAATTATAATCGACTCTGCTAAAAAGGAAAAGTTACCAAGCAGTCATTTCAGCGAAACTGATTTAAAAAACGAGTGGCAGAAATTCTTACAGGAACTTCAGCAGAAAGATATTCTTATTTATAATGCCATCAATTCTTTTAAACTGCATAAAAAAAATGAAAATATTGTAGAAGTTACGTATCCATCAGAATCAGCGAAAGTAGAGTTTGATAAGATAAGAACAGAATTCTTCAATCATTTTATGCACATCGTCAACAACTATAATATCACTATAGAATATCGCGCAGATATATCAATGAAAAAAGAAATCATTACCAAACGAAAGATTTTTGATAAATTTGCCGAGATAAATCCGGTCCTAAAAGAATTAGACGATCTTTTTAAATTGGATTTCAATTAAAAATAATACTTCTCAATCTTTAATATGAATTTACAGAGCTTAGAAAATAATTGGATTAAGGAATTTTCCAAACCATTAATTATTGCCGGACCTTGCAGTGCAGAAAGTGAAGCACAGATGCTGGAGACGGCTAGAAGAATCAAAGAATCAAATGCTGACGTTCCAATTTTCCGTGCGGGAATCTGGAAACCGAGAACAAAACCTAACGGATTTGAAGGAGTAGGAGTGATTGGTCTAAACTGGTTGAAAAAAGTTAAAGAAGAGTACGGATTTAAAACAGCCACAGAAGTTGCAAATGCGCATCACGTTGCTGCCGCTTTAGAAGCAGACGTTGATATCTTATGGATTGGCGCTCGTTCTACAGTGAACCCTTTCACCGTTCAAGAAATTGCAGAAGCCTTAAAAGGAACTGATAAACCAGTTTTGGTGAAAAATCCAGTAAATCCAGATTTGGCTTTGTGGATTGGTGCTTTAGAAAGACTTTTAGGTCAGGATGTTAAAAACTTGGGTGTTCTTCACCGTGGTTTTTCAACTTACCAAAAAACAAAATATAGAAACGTTCCGAACTGGCAGATTGCTTTAGATTTTAAAAATCAATTTCCAAATATTCCAATGTTGGTAGATCCATCACATATTTGTGGGAACAGAACTGGATTGGCAGGAATTGCGCAGGAAGCATTGAATGTTGGCTACGAAGGAATGATGATTGAAACACATTGCAATCCAGACGAAGCTTGGAGCGACGCTGCACAACAAATTACACCTGAGACTTTGGCAGAACTACTGCAAAATTTAAAAGTTAGAAATTCTGATATTTCTGCTTTTGATGGAGAAATGGGACGTCACAGAACTTTAATTTCTGATTTAGATTTTCAGTTAATTGAATTATTATCTCAAAGAATGAAGGTTTCTGAGAAAATCGGAAGCTTGAAAAAAGACAATAATATCGCAATTTTCCAACCTGAAAGATGGAAAGTGATTACTGAATATGCGATTCAAAAAGCAGACGAATCTGGAATGTCAGCTGAATTTATTGAAAAAGTGTTCAAGGCGATTCATGAGGAATCGATTGAAGTTCAGAATAGTATTTAATTTATGTGTAAACTTAATTTCCCTCAACAATAATTCGTGAAAGGACTCATTACAAAATCCACCGGAAGTTGGTACCAGGTTTTAGAATATGAAACCGGAAAATTTTTCGAGGCTAGAATTCGAGGTAAATTTAAACTGATAAAAACCCGCTTAACCAATCCACTTGCTGTAGGCGATTTGGTAGAGTTTTCATTGGAACAGGATGATGTTGCGTGGATTACTAAAATTGAACCACGCAAAAATTATCTGATTCGAAAAGCAGTTAATCTTTCCAAGGAAGCACACATCATTGCTTCAAATATTGATATTGCCTGTTTTATTTTCACGCTTAAACATCCGGAAACGTCTTTCGGTTTTCTAGATCGATTTTTGGCGTGTTGTGAAGCTTATAATATTAAACCATTAATTTTATTTAATAAAATGGATGTGCTTTCTGATGAAGAAAAAGAAATTTCGAAGGAAATTGAAGGACTTTATCAACATATCGGCTATGAAACTTTAGAAATTTCTTCTTATTCAAATTTGAATTTAGAAGTATTAAAAAATATTATTAAAGATAAAGTTTCGGTATTTTTTGGACATTCAGGAAGTGGAAAATCGACATTAGTGAATGCCATGCAACCTGGAGTCAATATTAAAACATCAGCAATTTCTGAAACCCATTTAAAAGGAAAACACACCACAACTTTTGCCCAAATGCATTTTTGGAAATTTGGCGGAAGTGTCATCGATACGCCTGGTGTAAGAGAGTTTGCAATGATTGATGTTGAAAAAGAAGAGATTCAACATTACTTTCCGGAGATTTTTAAAACAGGTAGAAAGTGTAAATTTCACAATTGTATGCACATCAATGAACCGAAATGTGCGGTGCTGGAAGCCATCGAAATGGGCGAAATAGAGGAGTCGCGTTACATGACTTATTTGAAGATTATGGAAGAGGCAGAAGAGAATTCTGCACTATAAAAAAACCCAGCCGAGGCTGGGTAAAAACTAATAACCATGAAAACTCAAATTAAACATGAGAATCGGAAATAAATTTACAATTTCCGTGCCAAATTAAATTGGCTATCCTCTGTAAGAATTTTCATTACAAATATAGAAAAGTTTTTCGTATTTTCGCACCACAATAAAACAAGATTTATGTCAGGTAAAATTACATTCACCATGATCAAGCCGGATGCTGTTGCAGACGGACATATTGGTGCTATTTTAGGAAAGATTTCAGAAGCTGGTTATAAAGTGAAAGCTTTAAAATTAACTCAACTTACGAATGCAGATGCGAAAAAATTCTATGAAGTTCACGCAGAGAGACCTTTCTACGGAGAATTAGTTGACTTTATGAGTTCAGGACCAATCGTTGCAGCAGTTTTGGAAAAAGACAATGCAGTTGAAGATTTCAGAACTTTAATCGGTGCTACTAATCCTGCAGATGCTGCAGAAGGAACGATTAGAAAAATGTTTGCAAGAAGCGTAGGAGAGAATGCAGTACATGGTTCAGATTCAGATGAAAATGCTTTGATTGAAGCAAGTTTCCACTTCTCAGGAAGAGAGATTTTCTAGAAAATTATAAATATCTGAAGTCAATTTTTTGATGGAGGATTTTAAAAGTAAAACCCTTTTAGTTTAATTACTAAAAGGGTTTTCTATTTCTATAAATAATTCTAAAGTTCTATAACTTCAGTAATTCAATCGTTCTTGCTGGATTTTCTGATGAGAATACCGCATTCCCGGCAACCAGTACATCTGCACCGGCTTCAAAAAGTTTAGCCGCATTATCTAAATTGACGCCGCCATCAATTTGAATTAAAGCCGTAGAATTATTCGATAAAATTAAATCTTTGGTTTCCGCGATTTTCTTGTAGGTATTATCAATGAATTTTTGTCCACCAAAACCTGGATTTACGCTCATTATTAAAACTAGATCTACATCTGCAATAATATCTTCCAGCATTAAAACTGGTGTGGAAGGATTTAAAACCACTCCAGCTTTTGCGCCTTTTTCTTGAATAAGATTGATCGTTCTGTTGAGATGTACACACGCTTCATAATGTACGGAGATCAAATCTGCACCATATTTAATAAACTCCTCCACATATTTTTCGGGCTCTACAATCATCAAATGCACGTCGATAAATTTCTTCGCATGTTGCTGCACCGTTTTCATGATCGGAAATCCAAACGAAATATTAGGGACAAATCTTCCGTCCATAACATCTACGTGCAACCAATCTGCTTGCGATTGATTCAGCATTTCAATATCTCTTTGCAAATTTCCAAAATCTGCAGAAAGAAGTGAAGGTGAGATTAATTTTGTTTTCATTTTTACTTTTTTACAATTTATTTTTACGCTTTCTTTTGACGTTGAAATTAATGATATTTTAAATTCATGGTTGGCTCAATTTTCAATAATGTTTCATAAATCAATTGAATCACATTGGCTACGTCTTCCTGTGAAACCATTTCAACCGTTGTGTGCATGTAACGTAATGGTAATGAGATTAATGCAGAAGGAACTCCGCCGTTGGAATGGGCAAATGCATCGGTATCAGTTCCGGTCGCTCTGCTTGCTGCAGCTCTTTGAAAAGGGATTTTATTTGTTTTAGCCGTATCTACAATTAACTGTCGAATGTTGTGATGAACGCTCGGTGCAAAGTAAATTACAGGACCATCACCACATTTCAAATCTCCTTCTTTTTTCTTTTCAATCATTGGAGTAGAAGTGTCGTGCGTAACGTCGGTAATAATTGCAATGTTTGGTTTAATGGTATCTGCGATCATATTCGCACCATATAAACCAACTTCTTCCTGTACAGAATTGGTGATGTATAATCCGAAAGGAAGTTTCTTTTTATTCTTCATTAATAATCTTGCAACTTCAGCAATCATAAATCCTCCGACTCTGTTATCCAAAGCACGTGACACAAAATATTTATTATTTAATTGAAAGAATTCATCAGGATAAGTAATCATGGTTCCAACAAAGATTCCTAAATCTTCAACTTCTTTTTTAGTAGAAGCGCCACAATCGATGAAGATATTGTCTAATTTCGGAACAGGTTCGTCTGAATTGATTCCTCTGGTATGAATTGCTGGCCAACCGAACACTCCTTTAACCACGCCTTTTTCACCATGAAGATGAACAACTTTTGAAGGCGCAATCATTTGATCAGAACCACCATTTCTAATGACGTAAATAAGACCATCATCAGTAATGTAATTCACATACCAGGAAATTTCGTCAGCATGTGCTTCTATGACCACTTTAAACTCTGCCTCAGGATTGATAATTCCGTAGCAGGTGCCATAATGATCAACTTCTATTGTGTCAACGTAAGGTTTTAAATAGTCCATCCAAACTTTTTGACCGTTATGTTCATAACCAGTTGGAGATGCGGTGTTTAGATATTTTTCTAAAAATTCTAATGATTTGTTTTCAAATTTCATGAGAAAGGAATGAATTTTGTTAGGTTAAATTTTGATTTTATAGAAGGTAAAAATAATGAATTTTAATAAACTGATCTTACTATTTCTTCTGTTTTTCGGACTTCATGCAAATGCTCAACAAGATTTAACGACGCTAAAACCGATAAGTCAATATCCGCCTGAACTTCTTAAAACAGACGAATTTGGTATTAAATACTACTACGACCCAAGTCAGAAGGCGAGAATTTATGAAATAAATGGAGAGAATGTTGTGGTGATGGACGAGCTTATGCTAAGAAATAAGCCGAAATTTAATAATCAACTCGATCAAAATTATTATTATTTTCTCAACAAAAAACTCAATAGGGTTTATCCACTATTCTTAACCGCTTTAGAGCAATATGAAGATATTCAAGATGAAATGCGAACTCTTGATAAAAATTCCCAACGAAAATACGTGTCAGATCGCCAAAAAGAACTGGCGAATCAGTATGAACTTCAATTACGAGATTTAACGACAACGGAAGGGCAGGTTTTTGCCAAACTAATGAATCGCGCAACTGGCAAAACAGTTTATGAGATTATAAAAGAACTTCGCGGCGGTTGGAGTGCCTTCTGGTGGAATGTAAAAGGCAATATTGCTGACGTAAGTTTAAAGGAACCTTACGACCCTCATGTAAATAGAACTGATGAATTTATAGAATCATTGCTCCAAAGTAATTGGAATAGCGGATATTTGCAACCTTATCCTGGGTATCTTACCTTTAAAATTAAAAAATAGTATGAACAAAGTTTTACAAAATTCAGTATTGCTACTTGCTTTATTGAGTTTTAATTTCGGTTATTCATGGGGAATGACCGGTCACAGAGTTATTGCAGAAATCGCAGAAAACCATCTTTCTGGCAAAGCAAAAAGAAGTTTAAAGAAAATTATAGGCACAGAAAAATTAGCCTATTGGGCGAACTGGCCGGATGATATTAAATCAGACACTACCGGAGTTTGGAAACCAACGGAGCAATGGCATTACGTAAACGTCGCCCCACAGTCGAATATAAAAGAGTTTACAGAGGCTTTAAAAGCCCAAGCAGGTCCGAATATCTATACTCAAATAAAAGTTCTTTCTGAGCAGATTAAAGATAAAAAAACATCACCACAAGATCGTGAAATCGCGTTAAGATTTCTTGTTCACTTAGTGGGAGATGCTGCACAACCTCTACACATTGGACGGTTAGAAGATTTGGGAGGTAATAGAATTAAATTGAATTATTTTGGAGCGCCAACTAATTTGCACTCTCTATGGGATTCTAAAATGGTTGATTTTCAAAAATACAGCTATACAGAATTTGCAAGAGTTTTAGATGTTAAAACGAAAGAAGAAGTGAAAACGATTCAGTTAGGAACCTTAGAAGATTGGTTATTTGACAGCCATAAAGAGGCGAATAGAATCTATGCCAATTCTAAAGCTGATGCAAATTATTCTTTCGATTATAATTACAAATTTGAACCGCTTTTAGAACGCCAGTTGTTATATGGTGGTCTGCGTTTAGCAAGAGTTTTGAACGAGGTTTTATAAAAATTTCCTCTTCAAAACATCAAAAGCAATTTTATCTATAGGTAAAAGAAATGGGTTTTCTTCAGCAGTGAGGGAAACCCATTCTATTTTTTCGATACATGGATCCATAATCAGCAATTCATGCTCGTCAACCATTTCTGCGAGATAATAGATGCTCAAAAGCTGTTCACTGTTTCGAAATTTAGAAACAAGAAAATCTTCCTGAGTATATAAATGTTCGATGTTTTTCACCTTGATATTCAGCTCCTCTTCCAATTCTCGTTGAACACATTCCAAGACACTTTCACCAAATTCCAAACCGCCGCCGGGGAATTTCATAAGATGCTCACCAACGTATTCTTCGTGTAGCGCAAGGACTTTTCCATCTTTTATAATGGTAGCATATACTCTTACATTTACTTTATCAATCATAATTAAGTTTTAGTTTTTTTATCGGACAATCACAAAGTTAGGAATTTTTCAAATATCTTTAATTCTTAATCGCGTTGATCATTTCACGTTTTCCGGGAGGTCCAGCTTTTTTTTCTACGCTAAAGTTGAGCTCCTTTAAGATACGACGAACACTGCCTTTAGATGAGTAGGTGGTAAGAAGTCCGCCTTGTTTCATTGTATTTGCAACCATTTCAAATAACGGGTTCTCCCATAAATCAGGTTGAACTCTTGCTCCAAAACAATCAAAATAAACGAGATCGATTTCCGGTAAGTCTAGATTTTTAATTTCAAAAAAATCACAATTATATTTAGTCAAGAAAAAATGAGGTAAGATTTCAACGGTTTCGTTCCAATTACTAGCATGTATTTTCTGATAAATTTCTTCCATTTCTTTTTTATGAAAAATAGAACCATAATCAAGTTCGTTAACTTCCTGTTCAATTACGGGATATTTTTCAAGAGTGAAATAATGAATAACATGACTTTTGTCAGTTTTCAAAAACTCATCAATTGTGACCAAAACATTAAGTCCTGTACCAAAACCGAGTTCTAAAATGTTAATATCGGAATTATTTAATAAATTTAATCCATTATCAATAAACACGTGTTGAGCTTCTTGCAGTGCTCCATGGTGTGAATGGTAGTTTTCATTTAAATCATTGATATGTAGTGTTTTACTTCCGTCTGACGTGGTTCTTATCTCTCTTTCCATGATATTTTTTTTCAAAATTAATTTAAAATTTTGATATTTAAAAAATTATTATAAATTTGTGGAACATCAACAAAAATTTTAAAAATGATAATTCAAAAATCTACTAATCCACGAATTTCAGAATTTGATCCAGAGAATTTTTCTTTTGGAAATATGTTTAGCGATCACATGGTTATTTGTGAATATGAAAATGGAAAATGGGGAGAAGTGAAAGTGATGCCTTATGGACCGCTTCCTTTTACGCCAGCAATGATGGGAGTTAATTATGGTCAGGCTTGTTTTGAGGGAATGAAAGCTTACAAAGATAAAGATGATCAAGTTTTTATTTTTAGACCAGAAAAGAATTTTTCAAGAATCAATAAATCCGCGAGTCGTCTTGCAATGCCAGAAATTCCTGCAGAAGTTTTCTTAGATGGTTTGAAAGCATTAGTTGATTTAGACAGAGACTGGATTCCTTACGGAGAAGGAAATTCATTATATATTCGTCCGCTTATTTTCGCAACGGAAGAAGCTTTAAAAGCTAGAATTTCTAATAAATATATGTTTGCAATTGTTGCGACACCTGCAAAAAGTTACTATTCAGCACCAGTTTCAGTAAAAATTTCAGACTATTATTCAAGATCTGCAAACGGTGGAGTAGGATTTGCAAAAGCAGCTGGTAACTATGCGGCATCTTTTTATCCAACGCAGTTGGCGAATGAAGAAGGATATGAGCAAATTATCTGGACTGATGATTCTACTCATGAATATTTCGAAGAAAGTGGAACGATGAACGTTTTCGTTAGAATTAATGATACGATTTATACGCCACCAACTTCAGAGAAAATCTTAGATGGAGTTACCAGAGACAGTTTCATTCAATTAGCAAATAAAAGAGGAATTGAATTAAAAGTAGAACCTATCTCTGTAAAATCAGTAGTTGAAGCTCACAAAAATGGTTCTTTAAAAGAAGTTTGGGGAGTTGGAACTGCTGTTGTTACAACCCTTTTTAAAGCAATCGGATATCAAGGTGAGAAATTAGAATTGCCTCTATTAACTATTGAAGACAGTTTTGCTCTACAACTTCAAAAAGATTTAGTTGACCTTCAAACGAATGTTGCCGAAGATACTTTTGGATGGAGAGTTTTAGTTGAAAAAAGCATTTAAGAAACTTTTTAGTTTTATTAAATATAGTATTCAAAAACCGAGAATAATTATTTCTCGGTTTTTTCGTTTTTTAATCTAATTCGAAATGCTTATTTTCGCAAAAGTTTTTATGAAAAAAATAATCCTACTTTGTTCTTTTATCTTGATTGGTTGTGTAAAGCACGCACCGGCTCATCCTCCTGTAGGCGGAATTTTGAGTCAAAAAGATTTAGATAATTCAAAAAATAGATCTAAAAATTTGAATCTTATAGAAAGAAATCAAATTGAAGATTGGATCAAAAATCAAGATGAAGCCTTTTATCCAATGAGTATGAATTATTGGGTAAACGATAAAAATCTACAAAATCATAGAAAAAAAGAGAATGGTGAAGTGGTTTCTTATCAATATGATATTTACGATTTCGATTTAACGAAATTGTATGAAACACCAGTCCAGAATAAAAATAAAGTTTTTGGTCGCTTTGAAGAATTAAAACCAGTGGAAGATGCTTTGCGACACATGGAAAAAGATCAGGAAGTTACGCTGCTAATTCCTTCATCACTAGGTTTTGGAACTTATGGCGACAATGACCAGATTCCAAATGATATGCCTTTAATAATTAAATTAAAAGTACTTTAAAAATATTGCTATTTATGTTAAAAAAGAATTTATTAATCGCGATAGCAGCGATTTCGCTAACAAGTTGCACCCCAATTTATAAAAAAATGAACGTAGACAAAGAAACTTACGCAGGCCTTAAAGACGGACTTTATGCCAATTTCCAAACTTCAAAAGGAAATATGATTGTAAAACTAGAAGACAAAAAAGCACCTGTTACAGTTGCAAATTTTGTTGGTCTAGCTGAAGGAAAAATCGATAACACTGCAAAAGCGAAAGGTGTTCCTTTTTATGACGGAACGATTTTCCACAGAGTAATCAAAGATTTTATGATCCAGGGAGGTGATCCTAAAGGAACAGGAATGGGTGATCCAGGTTATAAATTCGACGACGAAAAAAATGACCTACAACACACAGGAAAGGGAATTTTATCAATGGCGAATTCAGGACCAAATACGAATGGTTCTCAATTTTTCATTACAGAAATCCCTACTCATTGGTTAGACGGAAAACACACTGTTTTCGGTGAAGTGGTAAACGGTATTGAGGTAATTGATACGATTGCTAATGTAGATAAAGGAGCACAGGATAAACCTAGAACTGATGTAGTTTTAGAAAAAGTTGCGATTTTCTCTAAAGGTGATGAGTACAAAAATTACGATGCTGCGACCATTTTCAAAGAAGGAAAAGCAAAAATTAAAGAAAATAATAAAGCGATTCTTGACAAAATTGAAGCAGATAAAAAGAAGAAAGTAGAAGAGTTTGCAGCAAATCAGCAAAAATTAGTTGATGATTTGAAAGCGACTATGCAATCAACTCCTTCTGGCTTATACTATAAAATCACTCAAACAACTGATGGTAAGACTGCTAATGTTGGTGATATGGTTTCTGTACATTATGCTGGTAAATTAGTTGACGGGACTGAATTTGATTCTTCATTTAAAAGAAATGAGCCGATTGAAATTTCTATCGGTGTAGGACAAGTAATTAAAGGTTGGGACGAAGGTATTCTTTTACTAAAAGAAGGTGAATCTGCGACATTACTTATTCCATCTGAACTTGGTTATGGAGCAAATGGTGCAGGAGGCGTTATTCCACCGAATGCATGGTTAATCTTCGATGTACAATTGGTAAAAGTGAACAGCACTTTATCAAAATAAATTATAAAAAAAGACCGGTTTAGATTATTGTTTTCACCGTGTTAAATTTTATATAGCACTTCAAGTAATTGAGGTGCTTTTTTTATCGAGATATTTCTAACGTTTTAATGCTCATACTTGTTTAAAGTAAGGTACCGATAACTTAGTAGATATTAGTTAAAAAAAACTACTTGAAAAATGGGTGAATAAACTGCTTTAACTGGAATTTCAATGCCCTATATTTGTCCTATAAAAATAAGAACATTAGACGAAAATTTATTTTCTCATTAATTTAACATACAGAAAATTACGTAGCTAAATTTGGTTAAGAAATTACTTCTAATGTGATATTTTAAAAAGTTTTAATAATACTTAATCTTTAAATATAGGGTAAAAACTACTAACTATTCGAAAACACAAATGATGATTTTGGTTTTCCCCGAAAATAAAAAAGATGAGTTTTAGAAAAACCAAGTGAGTGAAAAAAAAGAGAAGGTGCATTATTCCAATGCACCTTTTTTGTTATACGACTTTTTCACCACAAATTTTACAAAATCTTGAATCGTCATCGATATCGTTATTTCCGCATCGATCGCAAGCTTTACCGAGCTCCTGACGCTTGTTGCGCATTTCCGCCGTAACAATTCCAGTCGGAACTGCGATAATAGAATAACCCGCAAGCATTAGTAAAACAGAAAGAAATTTCCCTAGTGGAGTTCCTGGTGAAACATCTCCATAACCAACTGTCGTAACCGTTACAACCGCCCAGTAAACACTTTGTGGAATACTTTCAAAACCTTCTCTGTGACCTTCAACCATAAACATCATAGAGCCAACAATTACAGAAAATAGTATTAGGAATAAAAGAAATATGTAGATTTTTCGGGAACTGTTTTTTAGAGCTGTAACAATGAAATAACCATCGTTCATAAAGTCCATTAAATTCAGAATCCTAAAAATTCTTAGCATTCGGAGCATTCTGATAATCAGGAAATATTTGGTAATCGGAATAAATAAACTCAGGTAAAAAGGAAGAATCGCGAGAAAATCGATGATACCGAAAAAACTAAAAATATAATCTTTTTTGTTTTTTATCGTCATCACTCTCAAGATATATTCGACCGTAAAGAAAACAGTAATTACGATTTCAACAATCACAAATACTTTATGAAGTTTCGCATCGAAAATCCTTACACTTTCCATCATTACGATAAAGGTGCTTAGAAGGATTAGTGCCAACAAGAAGATGTCAAAAAGTTTTCCCAGTTTGGTATCCGATTTAAAAATGATCCGGAATAATTTACGTTTCCAGCGGACACGCTCGGGCATAAAATTATGTTCTCTTTCCATTGCTATTGACAGTCTAATTAAAGATTTAATTCTTAAATTCGTTGCAAACATAACAAAATGACAGTTAACCAAATAATTTGTGACCTAAAAAACCTAATTCCGTTAGCGCAAGCAGAAGATTTTGATAATGTAGGTTTACTTTGCGGAAATCCTGACCGGGAAGTAACAGGAATTTTAGTGTGTCATGATGCGTTGGAAAATGTTGTAGATGAAGCATTTGCTAAAGGTTTAAATTTGATTGTAACTTTTCATCCGATAATTTTTTCTGGATTAAAATCTATTACCGGTAAAAATTATGTTGAAAAAGCAGTTCTGAAAGCAATCGAAAATAAGATTGCGATTTATGCAATTCACACGGCATTTGATAATGATTATTTTGGCGTGAATTTTAGAATCTGCGAAGAGCTTGGATTAAAAAATCAAAAAGTTTTAATGCCGAAAAAACAGGATCTTCATAAATTGGAAGTTTTTGTCCCAAGAGATTTTTCAGAAAAAGTAAAGAATGCTTTGTTCGAAGCAGGCGCTGGAAATATCGGTTTTTACGATGAATGTAGTTTCGCAATTCCGGGCAAGGGAACTTTTAGACCGATTGAAGGTTCTAACCCATTCTCTGGAACAAAGGGTGTTCGCGAAAATGGTGATGAAGTAATGATTTCTGTGATTTATGAAACTTATAAAAAGAATCAAATTTTAACTGCGATGAAATCGGCGCATCCTTACGAAGAAGTGGCGTATCAAATCATTCAGTTAGAAAATGAAAATCATTTTTTAGGATTAGGAAGATTTGGTGAATTTGAAGAAGCGATGGATGAAGCAGAATTCTTGAATTTCGTTAAAGAGAAATTTAGTTTAAAGGCAATTCGTCACTCCAATTTTATCAATAAAAAAATCAAGCGAGTAGGCGTTTTAGGCGGAAGTGGAGCAAGTGGAATAGGAGCTGCAATTTCCCAAAAATGCGATGCTTATTTAACAGGTGATCTTAAATACCATGATTATTTCCAGGGCGAAGGTAAAATGTTGACTTGTGACATCGGTCATTTTGAATCTGAACAATTTGTTACTGAGCATTTAGTTGAGCTATTATCACAAAAATTCACTACCTTTGCAGTCTCAAAATCTACCGAGAAAACCAACCCTGTAAACTATTTTTTATAAAATATGGCTAAAAAAACAGTAGAAATCGCCGTTGAAGACAAACTAAGAGCACTTTACGACCTACAAATTATCGATTCAAGATTAGACGAAATCCGTAGCACAAGAGGCGAATTGCCTATTGAAGTTGAAGATTTAGAAATTGAAATCGAAGGTTTAGAAAAAAGAGCTGACAAATTTCAAAGTGAGATTAAACTTCAAAACGATGAAATCAGTACAAAGAATGAAGTGATTAATCACGCAAAATCTTTGATTGAAAAATACAAGTCTCAGCAAGATAACGTAAGAAATAACAAAGAATTCGAATCTTTGGATAAAGAAATTGAATTCCAGGAATTGGAAATTCAACTTTCTGAAAAAAGAATTAATGAATTTGGTGCGAAGATCGGTCACAAGAATGAAACTTTAGACGAGTTAAATTCTAAGATTGCTGATTTGAAAAACCACTTGAAATTCAAAAAAGAAGAGCTTGAAAATTTAGTTTCTGAAACTCAGAAAGAAGAAGATTTCTTGATTGAAAAATCACAGGAATTCGCTAAAAATATTGATGAAAGATTATTGGCTTCTTACCATAGAATCCGTACGAATTCACCAAACGGTTTAGCAGTTGTAGGATTAGAAAGAGGTGCGCCGAAAGGATCATTCTTTACACTTCCTCCACAAAAACAAATGGAAATCGCTCAACGTAAAAAAATTATTATCGACGAACATTCAGGTAAAATCCTTGTTGACGATGATATGGTAAACGAAGAGAACGAAAAAATGAAAGATATTATCAAGTTTTAATACTTTCTTAAAATAAAAAAAACCGGTTTGAAATTTTCAAACCGGTTTTTTTATGGAATAGCTTTTATTTGATTTCTACTTTATCTAAAAACTCGTGAATTCTTTTCATCGCTTCTTTCAGATCTTTTTCAGACGTTGCATAAGAGAATCGAATACAGTTCGGATTTCCAAAAGAAACACCTCCAACCGTTCCTACATGAGCGTTCTCTAACAAGAACATCGCAAAATCATCAGCATCTTTAATGAAAGTCCCATTTAAGGTTTTTCCGATGTAAAATGAAATATCAGGAAAAAAGTAGAATGCCGCTTTCGGATAATTAACTTTAAATCCTGGAATATCTTTGATTAAAGAAAAAACCAGATCTCTTCGTTTTTTAAATTCATCAATCATAAAACGATATTCGCTGGGGTCGGTTTGCAACGCAGTAATAGAAGCTTTTTGAGCCATCGTATTGGCGCCGCTCGTCATTTGTCCCTGAATTTTCTCACACGCTTTTGCCAACCACGTCGGACAAGCCGAATAACCGATCCGCCAACCTGTCATCGCAAATGCTTTTGACATTCCATTGATTACGGCAGTTTGTTCATAAACCTGAGGAAACTCCGCAATCGAAGTGTGTTTACCGTCGTAATTAGTGAACTCATAAATCTCGTCCGAAATAATCGTTATCTGAGGATATTTCGCAATTACATTAGCAATACTTTCCAATTCTTCATAAGTATAATAACTTCCAGAAGGATTGCAAGGAGAACTATAAAGCAGCGCTTTTGTTTTCGGCGTAATTGCTTTTTCAAGTTGTTCTGCGGTCATTTTAAATTCAGTGTCAATCGAAGTTTCCACAAAAACCGATTTTCCACCCATCATTTTTACCATTTCATCATAACTAACCCAATACGGCGCAGGAAGAATTACTTCATCACCGTCGTTAATAATTGAAGCAAGTACGTTTAGAATGGCTTGTTTGGCTCCATTTGAAACACAAATTTGCGAAGCTTTATATTCTAAATGATTATCTCTTTTTAATTTTCCACAAATGGCTTCTCTTAAATCCAAAAATCCCGGAACAGGCGAGTAGTGGCTGAAATTATTATTAATCGCCGCAAAAGCTGCTTCTTTAATATTTGCCGGAACATCGAAATCGGGCTCACCAAGAGTCAAACTTATCACGTCGATTCCTTCAGATTTCATTTGCCGGACTTTGTTGCTCATTACAAATGTTTGTGAGAAACTCATTCTATTAAGCCGGTCAGAGAATTTTTCCATAATTAATTTTAAGTGAATCAAAGATAATTTTTTAGTTTGAACTCACAAAACCAAATTATTGTGAATTCGTTTGTTTATTTTTGTAAAAAATTAGCAAAAAAATGTCTGTAGAATTAATAGAAAAGTACTTCCCCAATCTTTCCGAAATACAAAAAAAGCAGTTCGCTGACCTTGAAGCATTATACCAGGAATGGAATGAAAAAATCAACGTCATTTCTCGAAAAGATATGGATTCTCTTTATGAAAAACATATTCTTCATTCGCTTGGAATTGCTAAAATTATGGAGTTTGCACCAAACACAAAAGTATTGGATATAGGAACCGGTGGTGGTTTCCCCGGAATTCCCCTGGCGATTTTGTTTCCTGAAGTTCAGTTTACTTTGGTTGATTCTATCGGTAAAAAAATTACCGTTGTGAAAGAAGTTTCTGAAGGAATTGGTTTGAAAAATATCATTGCAATTCACGGAAGAGCAGAAACCGTGAAGGATCAATTTCATTTTGTGGTAAGCCGGGCGGTTACTCAGATGCCGGTTTTTCTTCGTTGGTTAAAGGGTAAATTTTTAAAAGAACAGTTTAATCCAAAGCACAATGGCGTTCTTTATTTAAAAGGCGGAGATTTGGGAGAAGAACTTTCTGGTTTAAAAGCAGAAATATTTCAACTTAAAGATCATTTTGAAGGAGAATTTTTTGACACAAAAAAAGTAGTATATTTATCTAAAGGAAATTTTAATTGCTAATTTAAAACATAATTTCACTGATTGTTTAACTTAACATTTTACCATTATGAAAAATATTATAAAGTTCAGTTTGTCTCTTTTCATGGTTGTTACGCTAATGAATTGTAATGATCGTAATGAAGAGGATTTGATTCAAAGTGTTGATCGTGTGAAAATTGACAGTGTAAAAGTTGCACAGGATTCTATGGATGTTTTCACCACACAAACCATCAAAACTTTTTCAAATTATAGTACTAAATGTGAAGGTTTTTATGGCTATGATTACATTCATTCTGATGAAATGACCCGTACTGTGAGTGCTTATAAATTCAAAACTGCAGTCGCTTGCGGTGAAGAAGTTGTTCATGCTTCACAAATTAATTTCCGTCCGCGGCAAACAGGAAATTACACTTTCAAGTTCTGGAACGGAAAAAATTCTGCCGGCGAAAATATCTGGATTGAAAAGACGATTAAAGTTAAATAGAATGTCGATTTTTAGATAAAGTTTTTGAAATCCAACTAATACTTATTAAGCATCAAGAATTCAATTTTTCTTGATGCTTTTTTGTTGAATTTTCCTTATTTTTCATTTTCTAAACTATACTTAGATTCAAGTTATCATTTAAGAACACCATTCATGAAATTTCTAAATAAAATTGTCACTGAACTTTTAGCACAAAATACTGATTTGTCGACTTTTAATATTATTCTGCCGGGTAAAAGACCATTGGTTTTCATCAAAAGAATTTTGAAAGAAAAACAATATTCGGGCATGCTTCCTAACTTTTTTACAATAGAAGATTTAATTAAAGATCTCGCCGACAAACAGCCAGTCCAGGGAATTGCTTTGTGGCTTTATTCTTTTGAAGTATATCGTGAAATTCAGCCATCAGAAGATTTTGCCAATTTTTTGAAATGGTTTCCAACGATATTAAAAGATTGGGATGATATTTTAAAATTTTCTGATTCTGACAAAGCGGTTTTAGAATATATGTTTGATGATGAACAGATAAAAAACTGGTCTGAAAATTTAGAAGTTCGCGAAGATGGATCATTAAGAAAGTTCCTTAATTTCTGGCAGAAAATGAATTTGTTTTTACCTTTATTAAAGCAGAAGTTGAACAAAAAAAACTGGGCAACTTCAGGAATGATTCATGAATCTGCGAAAAATAAAATTGAAGGATACGCTCAAAAAACAGACGGAAAATTTGTGTTTTGTGGCTTTAATGCATTTACTCCGGTAGAAGAAAAACTAGTCAGAAACTTGATGCAGTGGGACAAAGCTCAATGTTTTTTCCAAGCTGATGAATATTATATTAATGATGAGAGACAAGAAGCGGGCAAGTTTTTAAGAATCATTAAAACGTGGAAAGAATTTAATGAAAGTCGAAATTTCAACTGGATTGAAAATGATTTTGCACAATCAAAAAACATCAAAGTATATGAAGTTTCCGGAAATATAACGCAAGCGAAAGTCTTGCCTGAAATTTTTGAAGAAATTAATGATGAAAACTTATCAAAAACCGCTGTGGTTTTATTGGATGAAAATCTACTTCCAACTTGTTTAGATGCAATGAGCAGCGTAGAACATCTGAATATTACAATGGGATTTCCACTGAAAAATCTTGGGTTCAGCAATGCGATGAAACAGCTTTTTTATCTCCAAAAACAATTGGAGAAAAAAGATTCTTCCTATTATTATAATGATGTTTTGTCGGTTTTAGAAGAACTTCCGAATGAGGAAATTGATCAGCAAATCATTGTAGATTTTAAAGCAAAAATTGAAGAGAGAAATATCGTTTACATTTCGAAAAAGCAGTTTAAAGAATTTTTATCAGAACTATCTTATTTTAATTTATTTGAAAAACCGAGTTCCGTTAATCAATTTATTGATGAATTAATTGTGTACTGTTATCAATTAAAATACAGAGAGTTAGATGATATTTTATATGAAAATATTTCTCATTTCGAGAAGAGTTTTAAAATTATTAAAAATCAACTTTCACCATATTCATTTGATATAAAAATGGAAACGCTGGAAGTTCTGATTAATCAATTAGTCAGTTCAGAAACGATTGATTTTCAAGGGGAACCGCTGCAAGGTTTACAAGTAATGGGACTTTTGGAAACGCGATTGTTGAATTTTGAAAATATCATTTTATTATCTACGAATGAAGGAAAACTTCCTTTAGGAAATTCTCAAAATACGTATCTGCCTTTTGATGTTCGTCAACATTTTCATTTGCATACTTTTTTAGAAAATGACAGTATTTATGCTTATCATTTTTACCGACTTTTACAGGATTCAGAGAATGTTCATTTACTTTTTAATGCCTTAAGCTCTGGTGTAAATACAGGTGAAAAAAGCAGGTTTATTACTCAAATTGAAATTGAAGATAAACATCATCAAATTGAACATATAATTATCGAAAATTCTTCGGAACCAATTAATAAACAAGTTATTCAAATTGAAAAATCTTCTTCTGTCCTTCAGAAATTAGAAGAATGGAAAAAGAGAGTTTCGCCTTCCCATCTTACTTCATTTATTTATAATCCGGTTGATTTTTATCTGACCAAAATTTTGGGAACCAGAGAAACCAGCGAAATGGAAGAAGAACTTTCGCAAAGAAGTTATGGGAATTTAGTTCATTATGCCCTTCAAATTATCTACGAAAAACATCTAGGCAAAAAGTTATCAGTTAGTGATTTAGAGTTTTCAAATCAACAGTTAGTTGAAGTGATGAATCAGGCGATTATAAAATTAAATCATCAAACTGATTTCTATGAAAAGGGAATGAATTATATTCATAAATCGATTGCCGAAAGAGTAGTGCGAACGATTTTGGAGGTTGATAAAAAAATAATTTCTGACGGAAATACTTTAGAAATTCTAAGCGTTGAAGGAAATTTTGAAAATATCGATTATTTTCTGAATGAGGGAAAAACCGATAAAGTTTCATTCTACGGATTTATTGACCGAATCGACCGACTGAACGGAAAATTGAGAATTATTGATTATAAAACCGCGAAAACTAAAAATCTTTTAATTAAAGAAGCCAAAAAAGAAGAGGAAGCAGAAAAGCTCGAGCAGTTATTTTTCAGAGACGATTTCAAGCAAGCGATGCAATTGTGTGTTTATGCTTACGCCGTTTTAAATGAAAAGAAATATCCCGATAATTTTGTAGAATGTGGAATCTGGAGTTTTGCGGAAGCGAATAAAGGCGTTCAGAATTTGCAGATTTATGGTGATGAAGAAATCTCTAATCACTCTTTGGTAGGTCCTATGAAATGGATTAAGAATGTAATTGTTGAAATTTTAAATCCAGCAAGTGATTTTGTTGAAGAAGTGAAACAAAGTTGGTAGAAAAACTAAAACGGTAAGGAAAATTAAAACCTCAAAGTCACAAAGACTTGTGGTTTAAAAGATTATTGAAGTTTCGCTTACCAAATAAAAAAACCTTCAAGTTTTAAAATCTTGAAGGTTTACTTTTTCTTATCCGAAAGCATTAATTCCGGTAATATCCATGCCGGTAATCAGCAAATGAATATCGTGCGTTCCTTCGTAAGTGATTACGGATTCTAGATTCGCAGCGTGTCGCATCATTGGAAATTCTCCCATAATTCCCATACCACCAAGAATTTGTCGTGATTCTCTGGCAATGTCAATCGCCATTTTCACGTTATTTCTTTTCGCCATTGAAATTTGTGCCGGCGTTGCTTTATGTGCATTTTTCAAATTTCCTAACTGAAGACAAAGCAGTTGTGCTTTCGTAATTTCCGTTAAAAATTCGGCTAATTTTTTCTGTTGTAATTGGAAAGATCCGATTGGTTTTCCGAATTGTGTTCTTTCTTTTGAATATTGAACTGCGGTGCAATAACAATCAATTGCAGCTCCGATTACTCCCCAGGAAATCCCATATCTTGCAGAATTTAAACAAGATAATGGTCCTTTCAAACCAGTAACTTTTGGCAATAAATTCTCTTTAGGAATTTTCACATTATCAAAAACCAATTCTCCAGTTTTTGACGCGCGAAGTGACCATTTATTATGAGTTGTTGGTGTTGTAAATCCTTCGAAAGCTCTTTCAACAATTAAACCCTGAACTTTTCCTTCTTCATTTTTTGCCCAAACCACAGCGATATCACAAACTGGTGCATTGGTAATCCACATTTTTGCTCCGTTTAATAAATAGTGATCGCCTTTGTCAACGAAATAAGTTTCCATTGAACTTGGATCAGAACCGTGATTTGGCTCGGTTAATCCGAAAGCACCAATCATATCACCACTTGCTAATTGCGGCAGAAATTTCTTTTTTTGTTCCTCAGAACCATATTCATTAATTGGAAACATAACCAAAGAACTTTGTACAGAAGCAGCGGAACGAACGGCAGAATCGCCTCTTTCAAGTTCCTGCATAATGATTCCGTATGAGATTTGGTCTAAACCAGAACCACCATATTCTTCAGGGATATAAGGACCGAGTGCTCCAATTTTCCCCAGTTCTTTCATTAAGTTAGGAATATCGGTATGATTTTGTGCGGCGTCATCGATTTTCGGCATCACAAAACTTTCTACCCAATCCCGAACAGATTGGCGTATAAGTAAGTGTTCCTCAGTAAGTAAACTATCAATTCCATAATAATCTGGAATGGAATTTAAGGGATAATAAGACATATTAATTTTGTTTGCCCTAATTTAGGATAATTAAAGATTTTAAGGAAATATTTAGAGGAAATTTATGTTTTTATTAGAAAGATAATGAGATTTACTATTCTTATTGATTGATGAAAAATATGTAATCAAAATAAATCAACTAATTCAAAAGAAAAGAGCAACCAATTTGGGTGCTCTTCTCCTATTTTTTGGATATTATTAAATACTATTTATCTTTAAAATTTCTATCGAAATCGATACAATCAACTTGCTTTAAAGTATTTCCTGAATATTTAATTTTTGAAGGATTTGTATAATTCGATTTACTTCCATCAACTTTTTGCTCGCCAATTCCTTCGATGAGATTTTCTCCTTTTCGCAAGAAATAAATTTCACGATCAGAAGTTTTTCCTTCAGCTTCAAAAGTATAAACCAGTTTTAAAGTATCTCCATTTTTACTTCCAACCACATCACCAATTGAACTGTCTTTTTCGAAATTTTTATAGCGCATTTTTCCAATGATGGTACCTAGATTATCTTCTAAAGAAACGAAGACAGAATCCTTATTTGTGGCCTCCATATAGCAGGTTTGTAGGGTAGAAGACTCTCTAGGTTCGTTGGTTTCGGGAATAACAACCAAAGAATCAAGGGATTCATGAGTTGCAACAACTTCATTAGATTTTTTTTCACAACTTAATATTGTTGATACGATAAGTGCAGAAAGAAATAGTTTTTTCATGAAATATTTTTGTAAATAATTTGAGCATCAATTTACTGAATTTAATTTAAAGAATGTAGATTATGTTAAATCGAAAAATAATCTGCGTATGATAATTGGTTTATCTGAAAGTAGTTTTTTAATTGGAAGCCAAAATAATTTTAGTTTTCTATTTTAAATTTAAGAAAGAAAAAGTAATACTATTTTAAATCCTTGTTTTTAAAATCGCTGAGATTCTCGCAGACAAAATTAAATTTTCCATCAATTAAACTTTTAGTTAAGATTCAATTTAGATATTCAGAATAAATTCCATTTAAAAATTTGGATAAGAAAAATGATTTAAACATAAAAAATCATAATCGCTGAGAATCGGCTGTAGAATTTTTTGTAGATAAATGGTCGATATTAATGAAATTTAAAAATGAGATATTTTTAATGATATTATTTGAGTTGGTAAAAACTTAGATAAAAGATGAAAATCTCATTACAGTTGTCATTTCATAAAAGTCCTATAATTTATATTATGTTAAATTGGATTTATTTCTCATGAAAAGTTAATAGCGTTATTACAAAATTACCATCTCATACTAAAAATCAATTTCTTAGTCGAATATGATTCTGCAGGCATTAATCATATGGATAAAAAAAGCCTTCCAAATTGGAAGGCTCTAAAATATTACTTGTTTTTTAAACACTTTTCTAAGAACTGATCTTCTTCCCATAAAGTATGCAATACATTTTCCTTGGCTGCATATCCATGAGCTTCTCTAGGTAAAAGAACCATTCTAACTGGTGCTCCTAAATTTTTCAAAGCTTGGAAATATCTTTCCGTCTGCAAAGTAAATGTTCCCGGATTGTTATCAGCTTCACCATGAATTAGCAACAACGGCGTTTTCATTTTATCAGCATGCATAAATGGTGACATTGTATTATAGATTTCCGGAACATCCCAATAATTTCTTTGTTCGCTTTGGAAACCAAACGGTGTCAAAGTTCGGTTATAAGCGCCACTTCTTGCAATTCCACAAGCATAATCTTTGGAATGTGTCAATAAGTTTGCGGTCATAAATGCTCCGTAAGAATGTCCACCAACGGCAACTTTATTACGATCAATGTATCCTAATTTATCAACAGCGTCAATCGCAGCTCTACCATCTGCAACCAATTGCGTGATAAAAGTGTCGTTAGGTTCTGCTTTTCCTTCACCAATAATCGGGAAAGAGGCATCGTCTAAAACAGCGTAACCTTTGGTCACCCAATAAATAAATGAGCCATAACTTGGGAACGTAAAATCATTTGGATTCTGGGTAGTTTGTCCCGCAGTATCTTTACTCACAAATTCTCTAGGATAAGCCCAAATTAAAAGTGGTAATTTTTCTTTATGATTTTTACGGTCGTAGTTTGCGGGTAAATAAAGCGTTCCGGTTAACTCTACTCCATCATTTCTCTTATAAGTAATGACCTCTTTATATACATTTTTAATGCTTTCAAAAGGATTGGCAAAATGAGTTACTGCGGTAGATTTTCCATTTTTAATGTTTCTTACAAAGTAGTTTGGATACTGACTTGGCGACTGCTCTACTACTAAAACCTGTCCGTTTTTTGCATCTAAAATATCAACAATGCTTTCTTTCGACTTAGTTAATTTTGAAGTGTAGACTCTTTTTTTAGACATTGTTCCTAAATCCAATTCATCAATAAAAGGAAACTGACCATCTTTTGTAAAACCTGCTCCGATAAGATTGGTTTTATTATTCTTAACGTCGATTACATTTCTACCGTACTGATTTTTAGTTTCAGCGAAACTTCCAGGATTGCTGTAAACATCCTGATAATTACGGTCATCAATTATTTTTGATGAATTATCTTTTAAATTAATTAAATAGGTTTTAGAATTTCTGGTATCATACCAAGTATCAGAAACGACTGCAATATTGCCGTTTGACCAATCGATTCCACTGAATCTCTGCTTTGTTTTAAAGAAAGATTTTGGCGCATTATTAAAGGGTGCTTCCCAAACGAAAAGTTCATCACGATAATCCACTTTTTTTGCCTGATCTCCACCGTCCAAAGCTTCTGCAAAAACCAGTGTTGATGGTTGATCATCTCTCCAACTGATATTTCTTTTCCCTTCTCTTACTGATGAAAAACCTTTCGGCATAATTTCATTCAATGGAGTTTCGTTGACTACTTTTACCAAATTTCCGTTTTTATCATAAACGGTGGAAGTCATCGGAAATCTATTCAAAGGAACAATATAAGAATACGGTTTTTGAATCGTTGTCAACATTAAATAATTGCCATCTGGAGAGAAATTAACTGAAGTATAGATTTCTTCACTTTTAAATTTCTGCTGATCTCCATTAATAGAAATCTTTACAAGATCAGATTTTGCTAATGTTTCAAAGTTAGCTTCATCCTGAGGATTTTTTAATAAATCCTGATACGTTCTGTTTTGTGAAACTTTTCCGTCTGAGACAGAAACAGTTGGTCCAGATGGAAGATTTTGTTTCTCATCAATTAACGCCTTTCTATTAGAAGGAATTTGTTTAACTAACAAATTTTGAGAATCTGACATCCAAACATAAGGATTTCCTAAGTTTGCATTCAGTGGTTGGTTTGAAATCTTTTTTGCGGTATTTGAAGCAAGATCTATAATCCATAACTCAACCGCATTTTTTGTCGTGTTAGTAAAGGCTAATTTTTTCTCATCAGGAGAAAAAGAAAGATAGGCGATTCTTGCGTTCGCTGGTAAACCTTTGACCTGTGACTCTGTTTTATCTTTCAACTTGCGGGTCTTCAAATTGTTCACGTAAGTCATCGTACTGGAGATATTGGTGATTGGATTCACCCTTAAGCCCGCCAACTTCATTTCCTCCTGACTCAAATCATCCAGGGATTTATAGGTGTCTCGGTAAGAGAAAATCATCATTTCTCGCTTACTGTCCATCATTACTGATGGTGCTCGTTCAAAATCTGCTAACTGCATAATTTCCGCAGATGGTTTTTGATAGGTAATGTTTTCTTGGGCACTTGCAAAAACTACAAAAAGTAAAGCAATTGCCGTCAGTCGTTTTTTCATATATATATACTCTTTTTTCAAAAGTATTGAAAATTAATGTTCTTAGCAAGTAACTCTTCAATAATAATATAAAAAAACCACCAATACAGCTAGTAAATTGGTGGTTTATATGATTTTTAATAAGTGAATGCTACCATTTAGATTCCCGTCTTCGCGTCAACATACTATCAATAGAAAATTTCCGCGGTCCAAACGCGAGAATCAACGCAAAAATAGTGAGGTAAAGCAGACTGCTCTCCATGATGTTGAATGGATCTGGCTGATGAACGGCAAAAGCTGCGACAGCCATTACGATCAAAAGTACCAAACTAGCTGCTCTCGTAAATAATCCAATGATAATTAAAAAGGCTCCTATTAATTCAAATAGAATTGCGATAACTAAAGTAGTTTCCATACCAAGGCCTAAAAAATTATAAAATTTAATTTCTCCGCCAAGCTGGAATTTTTCAAGTTTCGGAAGTCCGTGAAGAAAGATGAGTGAAATCCCTACAAAAATCCTGGCAAAAAGCATCACAATATTGTTTACCGTAGGAAAATCTTTAGTCGAAGAAAAGTAATTCATTTGATATAATTAGATAAGTAAATTAATAAAAACGTCTAAAATACGAAATTTTTACCTTAAAATTTCTAACGGTATCCGAAATTTTTCAAATCTCTGTCGTTCTTTCTCCAGTCCTTTTTCACTTTCACGAAAAGAGTCAGGTGAATTTTTTTAGAGAAGAATTTTTCTAAATCTATTCGGGCTTCTGTTCCAACTTTTTTAATGGCTTCACCTTTATGACCAATAATGATTCCTTTCTGAGTATCCCGTTCTACGTAAATCACTGAGTCAATGAATATCATGCCGTCAGTTTCCTTGAACTGTTCTGTAACAACTTCTACCGAATAAGGAATTTCTTTATCGTAATTCAAAAGGATTTTCTCGCGAATTGCCTCATTTACAAAAAACCTTTCTGGTTTATCCGTGTATTGGTCTTTACCGTAATACGGTGGATTTTCTGGAAGCATTGATTTTAATTTTGGTAAAATCACTTCTGTATTAAATCCTGTTAGGGCAGAAATCGGTAAAATCTCCGCTTTTGGAATTTGTTCGTGCCAGAATTCCATCACTTTTTCAAGATCAGTTTGATTAGAAGCATCGATTTTATTCACCAAAATCAACACAGGAACCGGAATCTTATTTAGTTTTTCAACCAAAAATTCACTGTGTTCTGTTTTATCAGTAAGGTCGATGATGAAAAGAAAAACATCGGCATCTTGTAAAGAATCCTTCACAAAATCCATCATTTTTTCCTGAAGTCCGTATTTAGGATCCAAAACTCCGGGAGTGTCAGAAAAGACAATCTGTAAATCCTCTTCATTATAAATTCCAAAAATACGGTGTCTTGTAGTCTGTGCTTTCTGAGTGACAATGGCCAACTTCTCCCCCATCAATTGATTAAGAAGTGTTGATTTACCAGCGTTGGGTTTTCCAACTATATTTACGAATCCTGCTTTATGAGTGCTCAAAGTATAATAATTTTAAAGTAAGGGCAAAGTTAATGAATTTTCGTGGGTGTTGATTTTATTCTTGATTTAAAATCACCAAGATTACTAAAGTATTTATTACAATTTTCAAAAGGCATAATTATTTCATTATTGAAAACCTTAAATTATTAATTATGAGGTCAATTTGGAACGGAGCAATTGGATTTGGGCTGGTGAATATTCCAGTGAAGATGTATTCTGCGGTGGAAGACAGCAATCTCGATTTGGATATGTTGGATAAAAGTGATTTTTCAAATATCAAGTTTAAACGCGTTAATGAGAAAACAGGCAAAGAAGTCAAATGGGAAAATATAGTCAAAGGCTTTTTGTTGGATGAAAAGTACGTCGTGCTGGATGCTGAAGATTACACTGCCGCAAGTCCCGAAAAAACGAGAGTGTTCTCGATTGAACAGTTTGTAAAAGAAGCGGATATTGATTCTGTCTTTTTCGAAGTTCCTTACTTTTTAGAACCTCAGAAAAATGCAGAGAACGCTTACAATCTTTTATTAAAAGCACTACAAAAAACTAAAATGGCAGGCATCGGGACTTTTGTAATGCGTGACAAACAAATTTTTGGAATGATTCGTCCTTATGATGATAAAGTTCTCATTATTAACAGACTCAGGTTTGCACAGGAAATTCGGGATTATAAAGATTTAAAAATATCAAATGAGAAAAGTCCGAAACCTGGAGAATTAAAAATGGCAGTTTCGCTAATTGAACAGAATTCTGAAAAATTTGAACCGACAGCTTTTAAAGATACTTATGCAGAAGATTTAATGAAGATTATTAAACAAAAGGCGAAAGGTAAAAAAGTCAAAAAAGTTGATGAGGCACCTGAAGATAATGGTAAAGTTGTTGATTTAATGGCACAGTTAAAAGCCAGCTTAGAAAGTTCCAAAAAGACTAAAAAAATCTCCTGATCATGCCACTTGAAGAATATAATAAAAAGCGGAAATTTGACGAAACCTCTGAACCAGAAGGAAAGGAGAATAAAAACGAGGGCAAATTGATTTTTGTCATTCAACGGCATTCTGCAACAAGATTGCATTATGATTTTCGTTTGGAAATGGATGGTGTTCTTAAAAGTTGGGCCGTTCCGAAAGGTCCTTCACTAAATCCACAAGATAAAAGATTGGCAATGATGACAGAAGATCATCCATATTCTTACAAGGATTTTGAAGGAGCTATTCCTGAAGGAAATTATGGTGGCGGCGAAGTTGAAATTTGGGATTCGGGAACTTATGAACCTTTAGAAAAAGTCGAAGGTAAATCTGATGATTTAGTAATGCGCCACGAACTGCATCAAGAATCGTTGAAATTCGTTCTTCACGGCAAAAAATTAAAAGGGGAATTTGCTTTGGTGAAAATTAAAAACTCGAAGGAAGGAAATGCTTGGCTGCTGATTAAACACAAAGATAAATTCGCACTTGCAGAATACGATTCTGAAGAACATGTCCCGAAAAAATCAAAAGTGACTTTACGAGAAGAAAACCGACCCAGTAAAAAAAAAGTAAAGACTCCTGAGAAAGAGCAGAAAACATTTAGAAACTTTACTCCTTCACTAATTGGTGAAAAAAAGTTAAAAGATTTTATTAAACCAATGTTGGCTCAGCCGGGAGAAAAAGCTTTTGATCATAAAGACTGGGTTTTCGAAATTAAATGGGATGGTTATCGTGCTGTTGCAGATTTGAGAGAAACTGCGATTCAGCTTTATTCCCGAAATGGTCTCTCCTATTCTGATAAATTTTCAAAAATTGTTAAAGCTTTAGATCATCAAAATTACCAGATGGTTTTAGATGGCGAAATTGTAGCCTATAATAAGGACGGAAAACCTGATTTTCAAACCTTGCAAAAAATTGGTGAAAATCCAGATTTGGCGATGACTTATCAAGTCTTTGATTTGCTCTGGCTCAATGGACATTCTACAGAAAACTTAAGTCTATTTCAACGGAAAGAATTACTGAAAGATGCTTTGATCGAAAATGAGGTTATTAAATATTGCGAACATATTCCAGAAAAAGGAATTGATTTTTTTGATCAGATAAAAAAAATGGAGTTGGAAGGAATGATTGCAAAAAAATCCGACAGTACTTATTCAGAAGGAGTTCGCTCTTCGGACTGGTTGAAAATTAAATTTCAAAATACAGAAGATGTTTTAATTTGTGGTTTTACAGAACCAAATGGTGGACGAAAAAACTTTGGCGCCATTATTTTAGGAACTTATATCGATGGTCAATTAGAATATTGCGGTCATGCCGGAACTGGTTTTTCAGATAAGACTTTAGATTCTTTGCATGATTTGTTTAAACCTTTAATTACTAAAGATTGCCCTTTTAAAGCAATTCCTAAAACCAATGCTCCTGCAACTTGGATGAAACCTGAATTAGTTTGTGAAATAAAATATACCGAAAAAACGAAAGATGGAATTTTTCGTCATCCCGTTTTTATGGGACTTCGAAGTGATAAAGACAAAGAAGATTTAATTGACGAAAACACACCTGACTCTAAAGATGTACCACCTTTAAAAGTAATTAAAAAAGAGGAATTGAAAATAACTGATGTCAAAAAAAGCAAAAGTAAAACGACGATAAAATCGGTTAAGCTGACGAATCAAAATAAAATTTATTTTCCGGAAAGTGGAATTACAAAAGGTGAAGTGGTCGAGTATTATCAATCTGTGGCAAAGTATATTTTACCTCATTTGAAAAACCGTCCACAATCGTTAAACCGTTTTCCAAATGGGATTGAAGGATTAAGTTTTTATCATAAAGATGCTGGAAATGACGCTCCCGCTTGGATTGACAAAGTCTCTGTGTTTTCAGAATCAAATGAAAAAAATATTGAATATTTAATTTGCAATACCGCTGATGATTTGGCGTATTTGAATAATTTAGGTTGCATTGATTTGAATCCCTGGAATTCGACAGTCGAAGATTTGAATAAACCAACGTGGCTTGCCCTGGATTTAGATCCGTCAGACAAAAATACTTTTGACCAGGTGATCGAAACTGCTTTATGCGTGAAGGAAATTTTAGATCTGGCAAAAATTAAAGGCTTTTGTAAAACTTCGGGAAGCTCAGGAATTCATATTTTTATTCCAATGGAAGCTAAGTATGAGGTGGAACAAGTAAAAAATTTCGCACATGTTTTAATGCAGAAAGTGCAACAAAAATTGCCTGATTTAACGACGCTGGAAAGAAATTTAAAAAAACGGGGTGAGGATAAAATCTATTTAGATTATCTGCAAAATCGAACTGGTCAGACTTTAGCGAGCGTTTACAGTATTCGACCTAAACCTTTCGCGCCTGTTTCAATGCCTTTAATCTGGGAAGAATTGAAGTTTGGTTTAAAGCCTACGGACTTCAATATTCATAATGCTTTGGAGCGTATCAAAAAGAACGGCGATCTGTTTAAACCAGTTTTAGGTAAAGGAATTGATATGTTGAAAGCATTAGAGAACCTTTCTAAGATTTAAGAAAATTGATATTTGAAGTAGAAAGATATTGCACGCAATCTCGCGCCCACAGTTCATAACAAAGTTCAGAAGGGTGAATCCCGTCACTGAAAAAATCGACCACGGTTTGATTTTCCTTAAGTTTTCCCGTCCATTCTTGTATATTTATTTTTTCAGGTGGGTAATAAATATTTTTGTTTTTTAAAACAAGGTTTCTAAGATGTTCAGCAAGTAAATCTTTGTGATTTACCAACACAAAACGAAGTTGTTTTGTAAACGCAGGAAAGCTTTCAATAGTAGGTAAATGTGCAAATAAAATCGGAGTTTTCGGAAATTTATACTGCAAATCATCGATAAGAAACTGAATGTTTTTATTCCAGTTTTTCGGCTGAGTCAGTTCAAATGAGTCGTTACCACCAATTCCAATAACGAGCAAATCGCAAGCAGTTTCATTAATTTGGGGTAAAATTTTCTGATGAATTTTCTCCACACTATAACCAGTCTTAGCGTACACTTTCCAGTCGATGTTGAAGTGAAATAAAGCGCTTAATTTATTGGAGAAATGACCGGCAAAACCATTTTTATGAAATTCTACGCCTACACCAGCAAAAGAACTTTCACCAATAAATAAAACCTTTAACTTTTTATCGACATTGATATTGACAAATCCTTCAGGATCTTTTGCTTCTGGAAGAAGGGGAATATCTCTTTTAATTTTCTTTCCCTGGAAATAAATAATCGGTAATAAAGGAATCGCCTTTAGTAAATGAAAAAAGTATTTTGTTTTCATACCGATTAATTTTAGTTATTTTTTTAAAACAACAGGCAAAATTTCATTTTCTATAAGACCATATTTTTTACGGTCCTCAAGAGAAAACTTTTTTGAATAAAAGTTGATATCAACTTCAAAACCTGCCTTTTTCAAGCGATCGAAATAATCCATTCCATACCAGCGAATATGATCGTATTGGCCAAAATGTTTTTGTCTTTCTTTCGGATCTTTGATCGAGAAATCTTCATATGATTTTTCTAAAGAATTCTTCATTGGAACCTGAAAAATTCCCCAGCCTCCTTTCTTCATTATCCGATATAATTCGCTCATCGCTTTCTGATCATCCTCAATATGTTCTAAAACATGATTGCAAAAAACAATATCGAAGCTTTCATTTTCAAAAGGTAAATCCAGAATATCTGCTTTTACATCCACAATAGGCGAATACAAATCTGCAGAAGTATAATCGAGATTCTTCATTTTTTTGAATCTTCTTAAGAATTCCTGTTCCGGTGCAATATGAAGAACCTTATAATTTTTACTAAAAAAATCGGTTTCATTTTTAAGATACAACCACATCTGACGGTGACGTTCTAAACTTAAAGTTCCTGGAGATAATGCATTTTCGCGCTGTTTTCCGTAACCGTAAGGAAGAAATTTACGATATGATTTCCCGTCGATGGGATCTGTAAATTTTGTTCCTTTAAAAAATTGATAAATTATAGGCCGAAGAAAAATGCTTAAATTAATAAGCATTGGTCTTGGTATTTTATTTAAAAGAAATTTAGTGATTTTTTTCATTAAAAATCTAGTGTGAATGGTTTTTCCTCATCACTTACAATTCCCAATGCTTCATAAATATATTTATAGGTTGACAATAAAACTGGTTTTCCAGCAATAATACAAACATCATGTTCGAAATGTGCTGAAGGAGACATATCTAGTGAAGTCACTGTCCAACCATCATCATGGAATTTTACTTTTTCGGTTCCTAAATTAACCATTGGTTCAATCGCAAGAGCAATTCCGTCTTTTAAAACTTTACCGCTTCCTTTTTTACCATAGTTTGGAACTTGAGGATCTTCGTGCATTTTTCTGCCTAAACCGTGACCAACCAATTCACGAACAACTCCATATCCATGAGCTTCACAATAAGTCTGAATTGCATTTGAGATATCTCCTACTCTTTTTCCACGAACGCATTGTTCGATTCCTTTGTAAAGAGATTCTTTGGTGATTTGTAAAAGTTTTTTAGTTTCCGGTGCAACTTCTCCTACTTCAAATGAGTAAGCGTGGTCGCCATAAAAGCCATTCATGAAAACACCACAATCTACAGATAAAATATCACCTTCAACTAAAGGTTTTTCATTTGGAATACCGTGTACTACTTCAGCATTTGGGGAAATACATAAGTTTTTTGGGAAGCCATACATTCCTAAAAACGCAGGTTCACCACCATGATCGCGAATAAATTCGCCACCTAAATTATCAAGATGTAAAGTAGTTACGCCTGGTTTAATTTCTTTAGCAAGCATGCCTAAAGTTTTAGAAACCAATTGTGCGCTTTCTCGCATTAAGCGAAGTTCTTCTATTGTTTTTAACTGTATCACTGTATTGTATAATCTTAAAAGTTAGAAAAAGGATTCGTAAATTTCGGATAATCGCTTACCAGAATAATCCTTTCTTTTTGTCTTTTTTCATTTTTGAATAAGCCAAAACTTCTTTTCCTTCAACACGAAATTCTATCCTTTCATTAATGATATTGTAGATTTCTCCCCAACCTGGAAATCCACCAAGGTTTCGGTCGTCGATGAAAAGATCAGCGTCAATTTTTCGGGAAGCATTTTCATTATCGAAAACTTCACCTTCAAAACTTGAATTAACTGCATAAAATTCCACGCCATTTTTTTTGCAAAACTCAACTGCTTCGTCCAAAGTTTTTCCATGTCGGTAAGTCCACAAGATTAATCTGTAGCCTTCTGACTGCAATTTTTTAAGGGTTTCGAAAGCAAAAGTTTTTGTTTTTCCAATTCCGGGATATCCATCATCTACGATAGTTCCGTCAAAATCAATAGCAAGTTTTTTACTGTTTTTCATTATTCTAAAATTTCAATGGTGCAAAGATAATAAATTTAGCTGCGACTAAGGTTTCTATGCTACTTTACTTGTCAGTTCTTTATTAATAAAAAATGCCAAAGAAGCGATTAACTTAATTGGCACTATAAATTTTAATGATTAAAAATCTAAGATTTAATCCATTTGAATTGATACTCCTGATCAGGAGTTGAGATTCTATCGGTAACTCTTTGTAATCTTCCTGGTAGTTTCATTAAATATTCCTGTGCTTTTTCAGCTGACTCATTTAATCCAGATATATGTTCGATTTTCCAGTCTTCTAATAATTCAGATAAAATATTAATGTAATCTTGTCCTGTATAAACCATTGCTCTTTGTGCTGCATCGGAGAAATGTCCCCAAAGTTCACCGGCTTTCTGACCAGATTCACGCATTAAATGCGCAGGCATTACAATTTTTTTACGCATCATATCTTCGAAAGCCAACATCATTTCTGACGGATCAAGTTCGAAAATTTTGGTAACAAAATGTTTATATGCTTTTGCATGTCGAGCTTCGTCAGCGGCGATTACACCACACATTCTGGAAAGTTTGGTATTCCCACTTTGTTTGGCCAAAGAACCAACTCTTCGGTGAGATATATTAGTTGCCGTTTCCTGAAAACTGGTATAAACGAAATTTCTATATGGATCCATGGTCGTTCCAATGTCTAAACCATCTTGGATCAGATAATGCGTTGTAATTTCTACTTCACGCATATTCACTCTACCACACAGATACAAGTATTTATTAAGCAAATCACCATGGCGATTTTCTTCTGCCGTCCAATTTCTTACCCATTTTGACCAACCAGATCTTTCTTCCTGGTTTATGCCATCAATTCCCATAATCCAAGATTCATAACTAGGTAAAGCTTCTTCTGTAATACAGTCACCAATTAAAGTTACAAATAAATCGTAACCCATTTCTTGGGCGTAAGTTTGAAGTTCTTCTACATCATATCTAAAACTGTCTGCAGATGGATCTGGTAAAAAATCTGTCGGTTGCCAAATCTTTTCTGCGGGTGTTAAATAGGAGTCTATAAACTCATCGACATTTTTGCCTAAAGTTCTCATTACTTCTATTCTCATCAATTTATTATACATCTTAACTCTTTTATATGTTGGGCAAATATAATTTAAAAATATTATCTATAGCATAAGTTATCCGTTAAATTAATTATAAAACGGCTGTAATGCAAAGTTAGGCCGTAAAAATAACTAAAAAATATCACTTATTTATAACGTGTTTTTTCGGAACTTATTTTAACTCACTAAAATGTCTCCAGTCATTATTGTTGGAATTTCAATGCCCATGACTTTTAAAATTGATGGTGCAACATCGCCCAATTTACCAGGTTTTAAATTCCAATTTTTGTCTTTATCCATTACAATTAGGGGAACTAAGTTCGTTGAATGTTGCGTGTTTGGACTTCCATCTGCATTTTTCATTACATCTGAATTTCCGTGATCTGCCAGAATGAAAACTGCGTAATCATGTTCATACGCTGCAGTTGCAACTCTAGAAATACATTCATCTACAACTTCTGCTGCTTTTACCGCTGCTGAGAAAACTCCGGTATGACCTACCATATCGGCATTGGCGAAATTTAAACAAATAAAATCTGCCGATTCACTTTCAATTTCTGGCAGAATTTTCTCGGTAATATCGTACGCGGACATTTCTGGTTTGAAGTCATAAGTCGGAACTTCTTTCGGACTTGGACAAAGTAAGCGTCTTTCTCCTACGAATTCTGCTTCTCTTCCACCGGAAAAGAAAAAAGTAACGTGGGGATATTTTTCTGTTTCGGCGACACGAATTTGTGTTCTACCGTTTTTTTCTAATACTTCACCCATTGTTTCGTGTAAAACTTCCTCGTCGAAAACTACGTGAACATTTTTATACTTTTGATCATAATTAGTCATGGTGACATAATAAAGATTCAATGGATGCATTCCAAAATCTGGAAACGCTTCTTGTGAAAGGACTTCTGTAATTTCTCTACCTCGGTCTGTTCTGAAGTTAAAACAGAAAACGACATCATCATTTTCAATTTTGGCAACTGGTAAACTGTTATCTTTTAAACAAATGATAGGTTTCAAAAACTCATCCGTAATTTGTTCTTTATAGCAATTTTCCATCGTTTCTAAAACATCGCGCGATCCTTCACCAACTCCGTTGACCATTGCATCGTAAGCTAATTTCACCCGTTCCCATCTTTTATCACGATCCATCGCATAATATCTTCCGATAACCGAAGCCAATTGTCCGGTGGTCGTTTTCATATGATCTAAAAGTTCCTGTATAAATCCTTTTCCTGAATGTGGGTCGCAATCTCTTCCGTCTGTAAAAGCATGGACATAAACATTGTCATTTAAACCAAAATCATGAGCTGCAGTAAGCAATCCTTTAAGATGATTAATGTGCGAATGCACGCCACCATCTGAAACCAAACCGATGAAATGGACTTTTTTATTGTTTTCTAAAGCATATTGAAATGCCTTAGTTATAGTATTTTCTTTTCCTAAAGTCGCATTTTCAACCGCCATATTCAGTTTTACCAAATTTTGGTAAACCACTCTTCCAGCGCCTAAGTTCATATGTCCAACTTCAGAATTTCCCATTTGTCCAAAAGGTAATCCAACAGCAATTCCACTCGCTTCTAAAGTAGTGTGTGGGAATTTTTCATAGCAAGAATCGATAAAGGGAGTATTTGCCTGAGCAATTGCAGAAACCGCAGCATCTGTTCCTATTCCCCAACCGTCGAGTATCGCTAAAATGGCTTTTTTTGACATTTCTTTTTTATTTAATATTGAATACAAATTTAGTGATTTAACAATTATTTAGCGCTTGATTTTAAACAAACTTATTAAAAGCAACATTTCTAATTCAGTAATTTTTCAAACGCTTTCCGCGCAGATTCGCGAAAATGAACTTCACCACAATATTTATAACCTAGTTTATCTAAGATTTTTAACATCGGAATATTGTCAAAGTTGGTATCAACTTTAATACTGAAAACATTTTCTGAAGTGGCAACTTTTTCAATTTCTTTAAAGATGTGCGTTGCTATTCCCATTCCTGCTGCTTCAGTTGACACCGCAACACGATGAACGACGATATACTTTCCATCAGACAGCCATTTCCCTTCGATAACTTCGTACGCAGGTTCGACGTCGAAAATGACTGCTGCGTAACCAACAATATGTTGGTCAGATGTTAAGACAAATCCGTAATTTTTTTTAATATCATTTTCGATTGTTTCGGGATTCGGATACCCATCTTGCCATTGTGTGCTGCCATCCTCTTTTCTTCTTTTAATTGCTTGTTGGAGAATTTCCCAGATGGTTTCTTGATCATCTAATTCAGCTCTTCTAAAATGAAATTGTTCTTCTTTTTTTGACATTGACTCTATTTTTCTTTTACAAATTTAAAGAAGATTTATTTTTAATTACGTTGTTGAGTAGTTTAAAGAGTCATTTTTTATTCTTATTTTTAAAAAAAAGTCAGATGAAAAAGAAATTAGTAGTCTTTTCTGGAGCTGGAATTTCTGCAGAAAGTGGAGTTCAAACATTTCGCGATTCCAATGGTTTATGGGAAAATCATCGCGTCGAAGATGTTGCGAGTCCAGAAGGATTTGCTCGAAATCCGCAAATGGTTTTGGATTTCTATAATGCCCGAAGAAGACAACTCACTGAGATTACGCCCAATAATGCTCATTTAATTTTAGCGGAATTAGAACTGTATTTTGATGTGGAAATTATCACCCAAAATGTTGATGATTTGCATGAAAGAGCGGGTTCAACTAAAGTAATTCATTTGCATGGTGAACTTAAAAAAGTACGACCAATCAATTCTGATTCTAATATAATTTCTTGGGAAAAAGATTTGAATGTTGGTGATTTTAATTTTGAGGGAATCCAGTTGCGACCTCATATCGTTTGGTTTGGTGAAATGGTTCCGGAGATGGAAAAAGCAATTGAGATTGCTTCTCAAGCAGATTTTTTTTTAGTTGTTGGAACTTCGATGATGGTTTATCCTGCGGCCGGTTTAATTCATTATATTCCAGGAAATTGTGAGATTTTTGTGATTGATCCCAATCTTTCAAATAATTTCACAGAAAATAAAAATCACTTTGCAACTTCTGCGACGCAAGGAATGGAATTATTTAAAAAGAGTATTTTAGAAAAGATTAATAACTAATTATACATTTTGAATTTAAGAAAACAAAAAAGCCGACTAAATAATCGGCTTAATATTTTTTTTATCATTTGTGTTTTCTGATGAAACAAATATAAACTTTAGTAGTAGTATAAAAAAGAGTGAAAACACCCTTTTTAACACATTTCATGTTTTATGGCGAAAAGTACAATTCCAACTCTGGTTTTCACATTAAGTTTTGCAAAGATAGAATCCCTGTAACCATCTACCGTTCTTGGACTTACATACATTTGTTCAGCGATTTCTTTATAGGTAAGTTCCGAACAAGCTAATTTTATAAATTCGATTTCACGATCTTTTAAGGAATTATTTATTTCTTGATTTACTTTTTCTTCCGTTTTAATTTTCAGCAAACTTTGCGTTACAATATCGGTGTAGAAAATCCCTTTTTCGTGTACGATATTGATGGCGTCAAAAAGAATGTCAGGCGACATATCTTTCAATAAATATCCTTTTGCGCCTGATTTCAGCATACTGATAATCGTACTTTCATTATCTTCCATTGTTAAAGCAATCACTTTTAAGTCCGGATAATTTTTACTAAGTACCAATGTTGTTTCTATGCCGTTTTTCCGAGGCATATTAATATCCATTAAGACTACTTCCGGAAAAATTTTGCGGTGCTCCAGCTGTTTCAAAAAATCTTCGCCATTACAGCAATTCATTACCACTTCAAATTTGGGATTAAATGAAATCATGTTTTCGATTGCCTTAGACACCAATTTGTGGTCATCTACGATTGCGATTTTTATTCTTTGCATAGTGTCGGTTTATTATAGGTAATGGTAATTTCGGTACCAATATTTTCGGTGGACTTAATTTTAAAACTAGCATTAATAATTTTTGCACGGTTCTTAATATTTGTCAATCCACTTCCATCATTTCTATGTTCTGCATTAAATCCAACTCCGTAATCATTAATGCTAATTTCAATAAAATTTGAATGATCCTCAACTTTTATTAATATTTTATTCGATCGGGCATGTTTTATTACATTATTAATAGACTCCTGAATTATTCGAAATAAAATTAGAGCATGATCTGCATTAATTTCTAAATCGTGATTGTTAATCTGGTATTCTACATCCATTAACTGCAATCGTTCTATTCTAAAAATTTCCCTCTCCAATGATTCGACAAAGCCAAAGTGTTTTACTTGCTTACTAATAAATACTTTAGATAAGTTTCTAATATCCTGTATGCATTCACCTATTAATAAGTTAATCTCGTGCGCAATATTTGTTTTATCTTCATCATTTGCTAAAGCTAATTTATTCGTCATCAATCTTGCTACAGAAAGTTTTTGACCCAAATCATCATGAAGTTCTTTTCCTATATAATCAAGAGTTTGTTCCTTAATTTCTACTTGAGAGATTGCTAATTCCTGTTCGAAAAGAGCTTCTTTTTTTTGCTGTGATAAAAGAAGTTCTGATTTTTTCTTGACGAAAATCCCATAAACTAAAACCATCATTAAAATTACAATTAAAATAATGAAAGTAGTTATGGTAAGAAGGAAATCGGTCTCTGTGAGATTCACTTTTTTATATTAATATTTTTTGCAAAAAAAACACCAGCTATCAAAATAGAATATCCGATAACATTTACAAGAAATAAAATTATGAAAAATATGTTGATATTCATCATTTGTATTGCAGTATTACTAATTATAAGTAAAGGTGTTACTCCTAAATAGATTGCCATTAAGCCGATACACGCCCAGAAAGGGTAATACGACTTAATATTAAGAATCTTATCTGAATTAAAGGTCTCACGTAAAACCAAAAAGATATTACACATCAATAGAATAACTTCAACAAAGTAAAAATTAAAAGAGAACTTATTGATGAAATCTTCAGAAAAAAGTGCAAATGAAAAATAAGATACCAGAAAGATCATAATTATAATCGAGTTTATTATTTTTGATCTTTTCAGTTCCAGAACCGTCCGAAAGTAGAGGAAAAAGAGTAAAAAGACGAAGAGATTAATCGCTATTGAATAAATGGGGATACTGTTAAATCTTGAAGTGCTGAGGCGCATTGTAAAAACAAAACTATCAATACTACAAACAATGGCACTCGCAATAATAAAATAAATGATACCTTTTCCAAGGTTTCTTCTATAAACAAGTAATAATATAAAAAATAATATTACTACAGCAAGTTGAACCATACTTGCTATATCTCTATTCCATGCTATCATTCTTCAAATATTAATATGGAGGACAGAGTTGACCGTAATCCAAATTCGGTAATTTTTCTAAGTCACTATCATCACTTAATCTTTCTGCTATAGTTTCTGAATCCATATTTTCGGGTGAAAAGAATATGGTTTGGTAACCTTTGTAAACGGGATCTAATCTTGGATCAAAACCATTATCTGAATATTTTCCTAAATTAATTTTTATTCCTTTCTTTTTGATTCCCATTTTTTCCATTCCATCACGAATTAAATTAATATAATCCTGCAAAACTTCTAAATCATAGGTATAAGATTTAGAATCAGGTTTTTTACCAGGTCGTTTCGCATTAATTGCTTCATAATTACTATTATCATATTCTTTTACCAGTAAAGCACTTTCCTCTTTTGAAATCAAATGTTTTTCTAATTCGTTCATTTTTATATGTTTTGTGTTAACAAATTTAACATATAATAGTTAAAGTTGATGCGTGAAAACACCTATTCACTTAATTATTTTAAATTATTTTTCTACATCTCGGTATTTCTTGTTAATAAAGGATAAATTCCTTAAATTTCGGAATCCTATATCTTTATAAGAATTGAACACTAAATTAATAAACGAATGCAAAAATTGTCTACCATTGCGGAGAGTTACCAAAAAGTAAAAAACACTTTACCAGATAACGTTCAACTCGTCGCAGTGTCTAAAACGCATCCTAAAGAAATGATTCAAGAAGTTTATGATTTAGGTCAAAGGGTTTTCGGCGAAAATAAAGTTCAAGAGTTAATAGAGAAGCAGCCCGAACTTCCACAAGATATTCAATGGCATTTAATTGGGCATTTACAAACCAATAAAGTTAAATATATCGCTCCTTTTATTGACACGATTCAAAGTGTTGATTCTGAAAAAATTCTTTTAGAAATTGATAAACAAGCTGAAAAAAATAACCGAAAAATCAAAGTTTATCTTCAAGTAAAAATCGCGGAGGAAGATACTAAATATGGTTTAGAAATCCATGAAACCAAAGAGTTATACCTAGATTACCTCAATGGTAAATTTCCAAATGTTATCGTTTCGGGATTAATGGGAATGGCAACTTTTACGGATGATAAAAACCAAGTTAAAAAAGAGTTCTCCTTTTTAAAACACCTTTTTGACCAACTTTCTTTACAACAGAAACTCGAGACATTATCGATGGGAATGAGTGATGACTACCCTCTTGCTATTGAGTGCGGTGCCAATTCAGTACGCATCGGATCAGCGATTTTCGGAAACCGAAATTACTTATAGAGTACTTTTTAGGTATGATTATTGCTACATAGCTTGCAATATTTACACAATATTTTTAATACAATCCATAAATTTTTATAATGCAAAAAATCCTAATTGTTGAAGATGAAAAAGCCATTTCCGGCGTTTTACACAGCATTCTTTCTGATGAATTACCTAATTATGAATTCGTTATTGCCGATGATGGTTTAGAAGGCTTAAAACAAATAGAGAAAGAAGATTTCGCTTTGGTGGTTTCTGACATTAAAATGCCTAAAGTTTCGGGGACAGAACTCTTAAAACAAGCACTTCAAATTAAGCCAGACACTACTTTTGTAATGATTTCAGGTCATGCCGATATCGATACTGCCGTAGATTGTTTGAAAGATGGTGCGTACGATTTCATTTCAAAACCAATTGATATTAACCGATTGATTACCAGTGTTAAAAACGCTTTGGATAAAAGAATTTTACAGAAAACAAATCAGCACTTAAAAATTGAAAACACCACTTTAAAGAAAAAAGTTAACAAGAAATATCAAATGATTGGTGAATCTCCTGCGTTGAAGAAAATTCAGGATATGATTGAAAAAGTTGCTGCATCTGATGCCAGAGTTCTAATTACCGGACCCAATGGTGCTGGTAAAGAATTGGTAGCTCACGCGATTCATGCACAAAGTGACCGAAGCAAAGGACCTATGATTGAAGTAAACTGTGCGGCAATTCCGTCAGAATTAATTGAATCAGAATTATTTGGACACGTTAAAGGAAGTTTTACCGGAGCAATTAAAGACAAGCAAGGGAAATTTGAATTAGCCAATAATGGAACTATTTTCTTAGATGAAATTGGAGATATGTCTCTGATTGCACAAGCTAAAGTTCTTCGTGCTTTACAGGAAAGTAAAGTTTCGCCAGTTGGAAGTGATAAAGAAATTAAAGTCGATGTTAGAGTTTTGGCGGCAACCAATAAAAATATGCAGGATGAAATTAAAGCTGGAAAATTTAGAGAAGATCTTTACCACCGACTTTCGGTTATCGAAATTTATGTTCCTTCTTTAGATGAAAGAAAAGATGATATTAAACTATTAGTAAAACATTTTGCTAAAATCATTTCTGATGAACATGGTACGGCTTTGAAAACTTTTGATGATAAAGCGATTAAAGCTTTAGAGAATTTCAGTTGGACTGGAAATATTCGTGAATTAAGAAACGTAGTCGAGCGTTTGATTATCTTAGGATCTAACCCGATTAACGCAGAAGATGTTGCAAGTTTTGTACGAAAATAATTAATTCAACATGCATATATAAAGGAAGCCAAATAAATTACTATTTGGCTTTTTTATTTACTAAACCAATATAATCGGCAAAATTTTTGTTGGACAATATTCAACAACAATAAAAATCAAGTATTATGTCAAGTTTAGAAAATAAAAAAATTGCAGTTTTAGCAGCAGATGGTTACGAACAATCAGAACTAGAAAGTCCAGTTCAAGCGTTGAAAGATGCTGGCGCAACAATAGAAATTGTTTCATTGAAAAGTGGTGAGATAAAAGCGATGAAAAATCATCAATGGAGTAATTCTGTCGCAGTGGATCAAACTGTATCTAATGCAGATTGCGCGAATTACGACGGACTATTATTGCCTGGTGGCGTTATTAATCCAGATGCATTAAGAGCAAATCAAGACGCTGTAAATTTCGTTAAAAGCTTTTTTGAAGCTAATAAACCAGTCGCTGCAATTTGTCACGCTCCGCAAACATTAATCAATGCAGAAGCAGTTAAAGGGAAAAAAATGACTTCTTATAAATCAATTTCAGCTGATTTGAAAAATGCTGGAGCACATTGGGTCGATCAAGAAGTCGTAACGGATGGAAATCTAACAACGAGTCGCTCGCCAGAAGATTTACCCGCTTTTAATAAAAGAATTATCGAAGAATTTTCTAAATAATATTTTCGCCACTTTAATTTTTGTGAGATGAAAAACAAAATTCCTACCCAACAAATCGGTGCAGAAAGTGAAGCAATTTCAAAGATTATTTTTGAAACTGAAGAATTAGCACGAGTTCATTTTGAAACGGTAAAAAAGCGCTTCCTCGATATTAATTCGTGGGAGCTTTTTGCGGGTGAGCATAAAGCGGAATTTTCTCTTCGCGACGAAAAAGGCAATCTTATTTTAGACCATCCGAAAGTGGGGAATTATGTGAGTATTAAAATTCCTTTGCTACATAATCCAGATGATGACGGATTTGATTGGGTGAAAATTGAAGTTTATGAAGAAGCCAAAGAAGAGCATTACGAAGCAGTTTATATAAGAGTTCGCCCAACTTCAAATCCTAAAAATTCCAGCGATGAGATTACTCATTTTCTAAATCCAACTGCAACTTCTAACTTTTTTATTAGAAGAAATGGGAAAGAAATCTCTGCAGAAGTTTATGCAAGAAATGAAACTCCTAATTCAAAAGATAAATCACTTTCAGAAAAAATACGTAATAAAATAGTTTCGGTTGGCGGAATGTTAATTGGCAGTAAAATTCAATGGGAAGGTTTAACAGATGGTTTAATTAAACATGAAAAATAAAGTATACATCGGTTGTTCAGGTTTTACTGAAAGACTTTGGAAAGGATTTTTCTATCCAGAAGAATTGGCTGCGAAAGAATATTTAAGTTTTTATTCAAAATATTTGAATGCCGTAGAAATCAATTCAACTTTTTACCGAAAACCAACTTTGAAAACTTTAGAGAAATGGTTTGATGAAACGGAAGATAATTTTAAATTTTTCATTAAAATTCCTAAAGCGATTACTCATATTAAAAAATTGGCTGAGACGGAAATTGACACGAGCGAATTTTGCACCCATATTTCCTCGGTTTTAAAAGAAAAATTAGCGGGATTTCTTTTTCAGTTGCCACCGTTGTTTCAGTTTAGCGAAGAGAATTTGCAAAAAGTTTTAAATACCGTTGATGAAAATTATTTAAATGTCGTAGAATTTCGCCATCAATCGTGGTGGACTTCAGAAGTCTTTGAAACTTTAAAAACGAAAAATATCATTTTCTCAGGCGTTTCAATTCCGAGAGATATTCCTGATGTTTTTATTGTTAACAATGAAAAGTTTTCTTACTATCGCCTTCATGGAAAACCTGCAATGTTTAAATCTGAATATTCAGAAACTGAACTTAAAAAACTAGCTACAGATATTCAAAAATTTGAAGGGACTACTTTTGTTTTCTTTAATAATACTTATGGAATTGCGGGAATTAAAAATGCACTTTATTTAAAAGAAATAGTAGAAAGAGATTCAATCAAATAGATGTTAACTCTTATTAACATTGGAAACAAAAAGTCTCTAATTATAGAAAGTTTGCAGTAAATTTGCCGCAAATTTTTTTATTACAATGTCGTTCTTAAGTAAAACATACACCAAACCTTTTCTAAAATTAGCCTTACCTGTTATGCTTACGCAGGTGGGACAAGTTTCTGTAAATTTGTTCGATAATATTATTGTCGGGAAATTATTAGGTGCTCAGGCTTTAGCTTCAGTTTCGCTGGGCAATTCAGTTTTCTTTTCAATCTTTGTTTTTGCACTGGGATTTTCCCTGGCGATTCCACCTTTGGTTTCGGAAGCACATTCTCGAAATGATCACAACACCATCAATTCTGTTTTCCGTCATGGATTCATTATTAATATGTCTATAGGATTAATACTGATGATTCTGCTGCTGTTGGCAATGCCACTGCTCTATCATATGGATCAGCCGGTAGAAATTATTCCGGATACGATTTCCTTTTTAACGATCATGACTTTGAGTATTGTGCCTTTTATGGCGTTTCAGACTTTACGGGAATTTAGTGAAGGATTATCTTTTACAATCGGCGTTACCAAAGCAACAATCATTGCCAATGTAATTAATATTATCTTGAATTATGTCTTTATTAAAGGAATGTTCGGATTTCCTCCAATGGGTGTTAAAGGATCTGCGCTTGCAAGCTTAATTGCGCGAATCTTTATGTTTGTTTTCCTGTATTATGTATTGGTAAAACAACCGGGAACCAGAAGATACATCAAGCATTTTTCTTTAAAGATTGCTGGATTTTCAAAGGAAATGTTTTCTAAAATGTTGAAGATTGGTTTCCCTACCTCTTTGCAAATGTTTTTCGAAGTAACGGCATTTGCTGGTGCTGCTTTTATTTGTGGATTGATTTCGGCAAATGATATTGCTTCGCATCAGATTGCGCTGTCGATGGCTTCTTTCACCTTTAATCTTAGTATTGGATTCAGTGTTGCTTCCACGGTGATGATCGGTCGTAGAGCGGGTGAACGGGATTTTGTAGGTTTGAAGAAAGTCGGAATTAACAATCTGAAAATAGTATTTATTTTTATGGCCTTTTGTGGATTATTCTTTATTCTAGGTCGAAATATTTTACCAACATTCTTTACTAAAAAAGAAGATGTTGATGTTATTTTGCTTGCTTCAAAACTATTGATTATCGCTGCTTTATTCCAATTATCAGATGGTGTACAAGTTGTTGCTCTTGGAATTTTAAGAGGAATTCAGGATGTGAAAATTCCTTCATTGATTACTTTTGTTGCTTATTGGATTATTACGATCCCATTAGGGTATTTTCTGTGTGTGACGATGGAAATGGGCGCCTGGGGAATGTGGATTGCCCTTGGATTAGGGTTAACCATTTCGGCAATTTTCTTAGTCATCAGGTTCTTTAAACTTTCACAAAGGAAAATAGATACCGCAGTTGCTCATTAAAAATTATAATCCCTGAAGAATATTAATCTTCAGGGATTTTTGTTTAAAGTCGATATTTATTCTGATTTTAAATTTTACAAATGACTGTCATCAGGATAAAGTTTTCTTAATCTGTAATATTCTTCTATTTATCTTCTATTTATCTTCTGTATCATGAGAGTGCTTTTTCAAATTGTGGAATTTTCTTGTTGAGATTATATAGAACATCAATGGAATTATAATTAAGGTTATTAGGATTGGCAATAAAATCCAAAAATAGCTCTTCAAGCCAATGGTTTAATGCGTCATTTTCTCTACCTAATGAGAAATGCGAATTCAAAATACGGAAGGACGAAGTGATATTGAAGTTTACTTTAATTGCTAAAAGAGTTTGATTTAAAATGTCTTAATTGATATTTAAAAGCTTTCGCAATTTTAGCTATTCCTGAATTTTTTGCACCGTCTTCGATGAACTATTGTGAACTTTTCTTAAAAAAATAATGTGCGCTTCCAAAATAAGTTTTGAAATAACCGAGAGAAAACCAAAGAGAAAAATTAGTTTCCTGGTTTTTAACGATGGACATCATCTATTTAGATTATATAAACTAAAGGTGAAAGTGGCTGCTGAAAAGCTCTATGCAAAATTTGTTTTTTATTTAAAAAAGATTTTTAAAAGTTGCATTTGCGCATTTCCGCAAAATTGACAAGGTGTTTTCACTCTCAGACTAATCGTTTTTATCCAATTCGTAAATTTCAGTTTTATCGGTGGTTTTTTTCTTTTCGAATCAGTATACATTTGTACTACAAACTAACCAATTAAATTTTTAACCATGAAAAAATTATTTGTAGGTGCTTTCGCACTAATGGCAGTAGCATTCATGAATGCACAAGGAAACCAAGATGAATCAACACAATGGGGAAACTCAAATAAAGCTAATGTTGATCAACACGGAAAAACGAACCATAATGGAATCCTTCAGTGGGGAGATAGTAACGATGCTAAAGTTTCCCAATATGGTACAGACAATAAAAACACAACGAATAGTTGGGGAAATAAGAATCACGAGACCGTTTATCAAAATGGCAAGGAGAATTCAAATAATGCTTTTCAATTTGGTGACAGAAACCATGCAACTGCAAAACAGTATGGTGAATTTAACAAGGTGATTCAAACCCAATATGGTAGTGATAATTCCGCTTACGCACTACAATGCGGTAACAAAAATGAGGCTACTCAAACCCAAGTTGGATTTGATAACGATGCAAAATCCAAACAGTACGGTAACGATAACAAGGTTACTCAAAACCAAGCATTTTATAAAAATGATGCTGTAGCATGGCAAAATGGTAAAAATAATACTATTTCTCAAGATCAAGACGGAATTAATAACTATGCTGATGCAAAACAGTTAGGATATGATAACACAATTACGCAGTTGCAAATTGGTTTTGACAATAAAGCATATGCTGATCAAACTGGAGATAATAACACCATCAGCCAAACTCAAATGGGAAATTCACATTATTCAAGAGATACCCAAATGGGATGTGATAACAACATCACTGTTTTCCAAGACAATAACCCTCATGGTGGCGATACATGTTGTGCACCTCCAATGCCACCTATCAAATGTCCAAAAGGAACCGTTGGTTGTCCTTAAAATCAACGACCTGATATTAATTCATCCTTTGGGAGAAGCTATTTGATGGCTTCTCCCTTTTATCCAAAATAATAAAATCATGAAAAATATATTCTTATCTATAGCAATAGTTACGAGCTTTCTAATGCATGCACAGAGCATAGATTTTAGTAATATTAATAGTTTAAATGTGTTAAATATCATGAACACACCTACTACCGATGTTTCTACCTTCACTTCAAAAAGCTCAGTTATCCAATTAGGAAATAATAATAGCGCTCTAGTTTATAATAAAAGTAAAAGTAGTGATTTGTTGATTCGGCAAACTGGTGATTTTAATACCACTTTAATGACCAATACGAATCCTAATTTAGAAAACAAACAAAAGGTAAATGTTGAAGGCGATAATAATTATATAGACATTACTGGTAACAATAGTAATTCGAAAGAAATGCAGCTTAATCTAAAAACAAACGATAAAATGATTTTTGTACGACACTATTAATTTAAAATAAAAAGGATGAAAAATATTAGTAAAAGCATAAGTCTTATTTTCCTCTTCCTCTTTGGAATTAATTCTAATGCACAGGACTCCAACAAAGTAGTTGCAAAGATTGACGCTCACAATATTGAAGGAGTAATCAGTCTAAAAGCAATTGCTCAAAATCAAAGTGAAGTTTTCCAATCCCTTAATTATATCTTTCTTGCTGTCAAAAAAGATAAAGGGAAAAATATGTCTTCTTCAAAACAAGAAAATAAATTTACCCTTCTTCCGAAAGAAACCAAAGTTCTTTCGGAAATTTCTATTAATGTGAATAAAGATGATGCACTGAAAGTGTATCTCTTTATTAAAGACGAAAAAACTGAAAAAGTCATTGCGAAGGATAGTCTGGAAATGAATTCTAAAAATTTCAAAAATGCAGTATCCTATGAGAAAACAACCAACGAAGAGAATATGTTGATGAATAATTTAGTCATTAACGAGACAAAAACAAGAGTTGGAGATGATTTTTACAGGAAACTCTATTCTGTCTTAATGTTAAATGATATGAAATTTGGCTTCAGAATACGTATTGCTGAACTTCCTTCAACAGGTACAAATATGATGCTTCAGATTTTCGCAAATGATGAAAACATTCTCTCCTTTGCTGCCCGACCGGAAGATGATTATTTAGACGATGTAGTAAAACAGTCGATTGCAGGTCTTATCGCATATGATCATGATCGGCAGGTTTCTGATAAAGGTTTTATTTATTAATATAAAAACATTCTCGATGAAAACACTTTTTTTATATCTAGTCTTAGGAATTAGTTTAGTAAGTGCACAACAGTTTTCTTACAAACCGATAAATCCAGCTTTTGGTGGTGATACTTTTAATTACCAGTGGTTGCTAAGCTCAGCTGCTTCGCAAAACCAATTCAAAGGTGATGCTTCAGCTTATAAATCTCTAAATTCTCTAGATAGTTTTACCGAAAGTCTCAACAGACAGTTGTTAAGCCAACTGTCTCAAAAACTTTTTGGAGATCAATTCGGAGATGGAAATTTAAAACCGGGAAATTATACTTTCGGTTCAATGTACGTACAAGTTACGCAGTCTGACAAAGGTTTAATAATAAAAATTTTAAATACATCAACAGGGGAACAATCAGAGATCATAATACCGAACTAAAGAATTAATATCATGAAAAATTTATTAACAATCAAAATTTTACTCCTACTCATTTTTCTAGGTACGATGAACAGTTGTGGTACAATGATGAATCTACCTGCCGAAGGAGATAAATCTACTTTGGGAGAGATGACTCCCTTTACCAAACAACTGAAAGACCTACCTGCACCAGATGAAAAAATTGTTATTGGAGTTTATAAATTCAAAGACCAGACCGGTCAATATAAAATGGCGGAAAATGGAAGTAACTGGAGTACTGCTATTCCGCAAGGAACCACCTCTATTTTACTAAAAGCTTTAGAAGATTCTAAATGGTTTCGTCCAATAGAAAGAGAAAATATCGGAAATCTATTAAATGAACGACAGATCATCAGATCTACCAGAAAAGAATATGAAGTTGCCAGTGATGGGAAAACAGTTATCAGCGATCAACTTCCACCACTACTCTATGCCGGAATCCTTTTGGAAGGTGGAATTGTCTCTTACGATACAAATATAATGACGGGTGGAATTGGAGCAAGATATTTTGGTGTCGGAGGCGGAACTCAGTACAGACAAGATAGGGTTACGGTTTACCTGCGGGTGGTTTCCAGTATGACTGGAGAAATACTTAAAACTGTTTACACTTCTAAAAATATTCTGTCAACTACTGTGAACGGAAGCTTTTTCAGATATATTGATACTGACAGGATTTTAGAAGCTGAAATGGGCTTTACGCAAAATGAGCCTGTAAGTTTAGCTGTTACTCAAGCTATAGAAAAAGCGGTCTATACTTTAATTTTAGAGAGCGTTCAAGATGGAACATTTAGAATAGAGAAAGTTCATGAAAAAGAAATGAAAGATCTTCTTCAAAAATATCATGTAGAGCAAGAACAAAATATCAATCAATTGGTCGGTAACAAGTTTTCTGATAAGGACAGATCAAAAGCATCTCTATTACTCTTGGCTAATGGTGATGTTATCAAAGGAGACTATACCGACGCCAAAATGAATATAGGCGGTAGAGCAGCATTCAAATATTTTTTAAATGACAATATAAATGCGGAGGTGAGTGTCGGTTTTGAAAAGTTAGAAAATAAAGGAATAGTTAAAAATAATTTCATGTATACTGATCTCAATCTTGAATATCTTTTGTTACCAAAGTTTAGCTTTTCTCCTTATGCCTACGCTGGTCTTGGATCGATGTATAATGGCAAGAATTTTTTAAAATATCAATTTGGCGGAGGAATAGAATACTTGTTGGGAAACAATCTCGCTTTTAGACTCAACGCTCAATATGATATGGGATTTGATGATACTTGGGACGAGTTTGTCAACGGAAAACGAAAAGATCAAGCCCTCCACATTGGTGTTGGAATTAACTACTATTTTGATCAGGCTAAAAAACTCAATATTAAAAAATAAAACCATGAAAACTCTATTATATTCTTTACTAGGATCTTTACTTTTTCTTTTCTGCATTTCGTGCAGAGAAGAATTGGTAGGGAAAGTAACAACTGGTACAATTACTGGAAAGGTCGTTCAAAAAGGAACCAACACCCCGTTGGCTAATGTTAAAATATATACGTCTCCAACGACGCAGACTGTTTTTACCAAAACTGACGGCACGTTTATATTAGAAAATATTCCCTTAGGAGACTATTCTTTAAAAGCAGAACTTACCGGTTATTTATCAACATTTCAAGGAGTTAATGTAAAGACACAAGATGGAATAAGCGTAGTTTTCGAATTGTCTGATGATGATTCTTTAAATTCGCCACCCTCTATCCCAATTTTATTAACTCCACTTGATCAGTCCGTGGATCAACCTACTTCTGTAAACCTAACCTGGAGCTGTACCGATCCTGATCCTGGAGATTCATTAAAATTAAAATTTAAAATTATTGTAAAAAATAGCTTGAACAATATTGTCTTCGAAAAAGAAAATATTAAAGTTAAAAACTATGTTTTAGATAATTTAATTTTTGGGGTTACTTATTTTTGGCAAGTAGTTGCAGATGATACAGTTAATACTCCTGTATATAGTGCGGTTCAGCAATTTAAAGTTTCAGATACTCCGAATAACAGGTTTCATTATGTGAAAAAAGCAGGAGCAAATTATTACATTGTTTCCAGTGATGAAAGTGGTCTGAATTTTCAGTTCACTCCAAGCTCTGTCAACAGTTGGAGGCCTAAGCTAAATAACGCTGCTGGTTTAATTGCGTTCTTGCGAACTGTTTCGGGAAATACTCAAATTTTTACGGCAAAAAAAGATGGCTCTGATGTGAGGCAGGTAACTACTACGCAGCCGGTATTAGGCTATAATTACGACGATTTGGATTTCAGCTGGAGTACCAATGGAAGTGAACTGTTGTATCCTAGTTTCAATAAGCTGTATAAAATTAATAAAGATGGTAGTGGATTAGCACTCGTTTATACAACATCGGATGGAAGTTTTATTACAGAATGTGATTGGAGTAATGACGGATCAAAAATAGCTTTGAAAACAAATGACGTTAATGGTTATAATGCGAAGATCTATATTATCGATCCATTGGGAAATATTCTTCAAACAGTTCTAACTGGACAATTAGGTGCTGCAGGCGGATTAAATTTCTCCATAGCAGGTGATAGTCTTCTTTTTACAAGAGATATCTCTGGGTACGAAAATCTAAATCACAGACAGCTTGATTCACATATTTTCCTTTATAACTTAAGTACAAATGTTTCGACGGACATTTCTTTGTTAGGCCAAAAACCTGGCGGTTCAAACGATTTGGATCCTAGATTTTCGCCGAACGATGCTGAAATAATATTTATGAATACCTCGAATGATGGAATCTCTGTAAAAAACATTTATAAAATGACATTGAGTATTGTGAATAATGCATCGGCTCGAACATTATTATTCAGCGATGCAGAAATGCCAGACTGGGAGTAGTATAAAAAATAGATTTCTTTTAATTTGATTAAAAGAAGAAGCAGATCCATAAGATCTGCTTCTTTTATTCTAAAACTATTGTAATTAAAATACGACCAATTTATTTTCTAAAGCAAACTTCATCAATTTAGAAGAACTGTTGAGGTTGAACTTAAGCATCATATTTCTTCTGTGCGATTCTACGGTATGTGCACTGATAAATAGTTTTTCTGCAATTTCTTTTGAGCGCAAACCCTCACATATTAAGATTAAAACATCTTTTTCTCTGGCTGTAAGTTCTTCTGCTAAATTGTGTTTTTTCTCGTCTTCTTCATCAATATTGCAGATGAAATTTAAAAGTGCACTTTTTGCATCATCACTAACAAAAATTTTACCTTCAATCACTTGAGATAAACCTTCTAAAAATTCCTTTGTACTGGTGTCCCTACCAAAATAACATTTTATTCCTTTATCAAAAAATTTCTTAATAGATCTAACCTCAGAACTGGCGGAATGAATTATTATTTTAAGCACTGGATTTAACTCAAGGAATTTTTCGATACTTTCGTTAACATCTGTTAAACTTAATCCTAAAGTATTAATGATAAGAATGCTGTCTTTATCAAGAATTTCCTTCTCAAGGTTATCAAAATCTAGCACCCCTTCAATATTATATTTTTTTGTAATACCGTATTTCTCTAATAAACAATGGGTAGACTCGAGATACAATCTTTGCAGATCGTATACAATTATTTTATTTTTCATGGCATTTGTGTTTATACGAAAATACCACTAATTTTAATTAAATCCAAATTATGTAATAGTAATAGTAATTATTAATAATTTAACAGTACTATATTTGTGTAAATGATAATTAAATGCCGTAAATATATTTGAATTATAAATTCACGAATAGGTTAATTAATTCTGTGTTTTGTTTAATTTTTTCTATTTAAATTTGATTTTAGCTAATATTATTTATTTTAAAGTGATGATTATCCAATTTAGTTGAAAATTTCATCTAATTCAGAAAGATCTGATATTTCTGAGTTTCATTAAATACTTCGAGTAAATCTCCATTAACTTGAATCATGGTTTGCATACTCATCAATTCAATCTGGCTTTCGTCCTCAGGATTTTTAATAAAGAAATTAAGTTTTTGCTCACCTTTATGCTCATCAAATTGATTTCGGAAAAACTCAATATCTTCTTTTCGCAAATCATTTACATCAACAACGATAGTCATTTTTTTTGCAAATTTTTCAAACGCTTCTTTTAAGTCGATTACTTCTGATACATTTACGAAAACCCGTCCATCGTTTGCTTGTGAAAATTTAATCTTAAAAATAACAAATCGTTGGACATCAATTTTATCTCTGAATTTCATGTAATCACGATCACCTAAACGGAAAGAATAACTTCCGCTATAATCTTCCAATAAAAGGAAAGCTACTTTTTCACCACTATTTCTTCCATCTTTAATAGTATATTCAGTTACCAAACCAGCAACCATATATTCTGGAGTATTGTTTTTTAAGGCTTGCTTTTCTTTCCAGTTTAATTTATCATTATTAAATAAATCAGTCTGTTGATTGGCAAAAACTGTATTTTTAAAATCTTCAATTTCATCTAAATTCAAGAAATTAAAATTCCCTCTTGGCTCTACAACTTTAGTTGGTTCTTCAATTAGAACATCCTCTTCACCATCTAAAGAAACATCTGGAAGATCAACTAAATCATCGTCTGAATCATCAACTTCAGTAACTTCGATAGGTAAAATAACTTTCTCGAGTTCTAAAATCTCTTCTTTTTTACCTTCCAAGATTTCTTTCTTACTCAAAGCTCCCTGTAAAAACTGGAACTGATATTTATATTCATCCAAAGGATGTGCAGAAAGATAGAACCCAATAATTTCCTTTTCCTTATTGAGTTTGTGCATGTTTTGCCATTCCGGCGCAGGATTAATTTTTGGCTGTTCTATTTTTACTTCATCTGCGAAATCTGCAAACAACGAATTTTCAATCTCATTTTTACTGTCCTGAAAACTGTAGCCATAACGCAGTAATCTTTCTATATTGGTTTTTCCGGAAGGATCAATATCGAAATATTGTGCGCGATGATAACGATCAACTTCATCAAAAGCACCCGCAATGACCAAACTTTCCGCCACTCTTTTATTCATTTGCGAAGACGGAATTTTCTCAAAGAAATCATAGATATTTTTATACCTTTCTTCTTTTCTCCCTGCCACAATTGCTTCACTCGGACCTTCGCCAATTCCTTTAATAGCGCCTAATCCAAATCGAACCTGCCCTTTTTCATTCACCGCAAATGCATATTGAGATTCATTCACATCCGGTCCCAAAACATCAACACCAATACTTTTACAATCCTCCATAAACAGAGTAATTTGCTTGGTATTGTTAATGTTATTCGACATGACGCTCGCCATATATTCTGCCGGATAATTCGCTTTTAAATAAGCAGTTTGATACGCAATTAACGCATAACAAGTCGAGTGAGATTTGTTGAAAGCATATTCAGCAAAAGCTTCCCAGTCTTTCCAGATTTTATTAAGTTTAGTTTCATCAAGGTTATTGCTTTTTCCACCTTCCAAAAATTTAGGGTACATTTTATCCAGAACATCTCTTTGCTTTTTACCCATTGCTTTACGCAAAGTATCGGCTTCACCTTTTGTAAAGTTGGCCAGCTTCTGAGAAAGCAACATTACCTGTTCCTGATACACGGTGATTCCGTAGGTTTCCCCTAAAAATTCTTCAGTCTCTTCTAGATCATAAACAGTTTCTTCTACTCCATTTTTTCGATTGATAAAAAGTGGAATATATTTAATCGGTCCCGGTCGGTAAAGCGCGTTCATTGCAATCAAATCGGCAAACTCCGTTGGTTTCAGTTCCCGCATATATTTTTGCATTCCCGGACTTTCATACTGAAAAATCCCAACCGTTCTTCCCTCTTTAAATAATTGATATGTTTTCGCGTCATCTAAAGGAATCGTATCTGGATCAATATCGATCCCGTGTTTTTCTTTGATGAGTTTTATGGCGTGCTTAATGATGGTTAAAGTCCGCAATCCTAAAAAGTCCATTTTTAGCAAACCTGCACTTTCCGCCACGGAGTTATCAAACTGTGAAACCAAAATATCTGCATCTTTCGCCGCAATCGTAATCGGCACCAGATTCGTAATATCTTCCGGCGTAATAATTACCCCACAAGCATGGATTCCGGTATTTCGAATACAACCTTCCATTTTCTGAGCAGCGGAAAGAACTTCATAGCGTTCATCTTTTGGATTTGCTAAAATATCTTTCATTTCCTGCGCCAAAACTTTATCTTCTGGAGCGAGTTTATCAAACTTGGCAAATGCTTTTGCAATATTCATTCCCGGTGATGGTGGGATTAATTTCGCAATATTATTGGTCTCAAAAATCGGAAGATCTAAAACCCTTCCGGCATCTTTTATCGCAGATTTTCCACCTAAGACGGAATAGGTAATAATTTGGGCAACATTACTTTTACCATATTTTTCAACGACCCATTTGATGATTTTATCACGTCCTTCATCATCAAAATCGATATCGATATCCGGCATCGAAACCCTTTCAGGATTTAGGAAACGCTCAAATAGTAAGTCATATTTAATAGGATCAACATTGGTAATTCCAGTACAATATGCAACGGCAGAACCGGCGGCAGAACCACGACCTGGACCAACCCAAACGCCCATATTTCGGGCTTCATTACAGAAATCCTGAACAATCAAAAAGTATCCAGGATAACCGGTTTTGGCAATAACTTCTAATTCGAAATCAAGTCTTTCTCTGATTTCCTCAGTGATTTCTTTATATCTTTTATTGGCACCTTCGTAAGTTAAATGTCTTAAATAAGCATTCTCACCTCTTTTTCCGCCATCTACTTTATCTTCGTCACTTAGAAATTCTTCAGGAATATCAAATTCCGGAAGCAATACATCACGCTTCAAAGTATATGGCTCAAACTTTTTTACTAATTCATCATACGCTTCAAAAGCATCTGGGAATTCACGGAAACTCTGTTTGATTTCCTCTGTGTTTTTAATGTAAAATTCGTGGGAAGGCAAACCTCTTCTTTTACCGAAACCCTTTCCTACAGGTGAAGATAATTTCTCACCATCTTTAATACAGTATAAAATATCCTGAATATGAGCTTCCGATTTTTCGGTGTAAAAAGTTTCGTTTTGCGCTAAAATTTTGACTTCATATTTCTCTGCGAAGGTCAATAAAACATCATTCAAATAATGCTCTTCTTCAATCTCATGATTTTGAAGCTGTACATAAAAATCATCGCCAAAAGTATCTTTCCACCACTGGAAAACTTCTTCTCCTTTTTGCTCTCCAAATTCCAAAATTGCATTAGGAATATCTCCCATCGTTCCAGAGGTTACGACGATTAAATCTTCTTTTAGTTCCGCAATCATCTTTTTAGAAATCCTCGGAACTCCAAAATAGAAACCATTGATATAGCCTAAACTCGATAGTTTTGCCAGATTTTTATAGCCGTTGAAATTTTTCGCCAACACAACCATATTGGTTCGTCGGTCGGGATCATCTTTGGTAAACTGCTTTTGATCCGGACGGTCTGAAAGATAAAATTCACAACCGACAATTGGAATTAAAGGTTCTTTACGAGGTTCTGTATCAGTAAATGCAATTCCTTCTTCTTCCGCTTTTTGTTTTTTATCTAAATATTCCTGATAGGCTTTTTTAATATTACCATTGGTTTTTTCAACTTCAGAAATAAATTTAAAAGCACCCATCATATTTCCTAAATCGACAATACCAACCGCAGGAAAATTATTATCCAGCGCCTTTTTTATCAATTCATTAATATTCGATGACGCTTGAAGAGATGAATAAATGCTATGATTATGGAAATTAAAATAACTGCCGATTTCAATTTCATCGGTATTATTAAAAGTGGTTTTTTTCTTCTTTTTCGAATCCGCAACCTGTCTTCTTATAACAATCGGAAACGGTCTGATCGAAATTGGATGACTATTGATATAATGCTGTAATTCTGAACTTTCAAGTTTCAGTGTTTCGGCAGGAATAATCCCAATCCGCATCATTTCGAAGAAGACTTGTGCCGTTGCATTTACGTCGGCTGCGGCATTATGTGCTTCATCAAATTTTTCGTTATATAACTTTTCGTAAAGCTCAGTCAGTTTCGGAGATTTATATCTTCCGCTTTTTCCGCCGCCTAACTGACAAAAATCTGTTCCCAGTTTCATGGTATCTGCAGACGGAATAGTTTGTAAATTGTTTTCAATTTCTTTCCGGAAAAATTCTGCACCAACAATATTATAATCGAAAATAATATTGTGTCCAACAACCACTTCCGCTTTCTTTAAAGCTTCTTTAAATTCTAATAAAACTTCATTTAAATCACGACCTTCTTCAGTCGCCATTTTCGTAGAAATCCCATGAATTCTTTGGGATGAAAAGGGAATGTCGTACCCTTCAGGTTTAATTATATAATCTTGATTTTCAAGTAAATTACCTTCCATATCATGAAGTTGCCACGCAATCTGAACCATTCTCGGCCAGTTGTCGGAATCGGTAATCGGAGCGTTGAAATTTTTAGGTAAACCAGTGGTTTCGGTATCGAAGATTAAAAACATTTTGTTGAGCTGTTAGGAAAAAAATTAGAAGAATTTTGGTAAAATTAGGCTAAAATTTCTTTAAAAAAAAGTTGGAATTATGAGAATACGTATTGCAGCAAATTATTTTTTATTCGTTCCAATTGACCTTTCCCCTATTAGTTTAATTAAAATCATGAGGAACTCAAAATGATAAAAACACACAATACTTTTTAGTTTATAAAATTTTTCATTATCTTTACATGTGATTGACAATCAACAGTGTAGTTTTTTTTTATTCCTATCGAAATGATTGTTTTTGTACTATTAAATCCTTCCAATCCCTTTCCATAAAATAGTTTCCAGAGGTTGAGCCGTAGTTAACCCGTACTTGAGCCGTAGTTTAGTTTCTTCAACCTTCCTTCTACTATTCATTTGTTTAATCCCTATTTTCAATAATGAATAAAAGTTTTATCTTTGTTAACTATGGAGATTATTAAAAAAGAAATTGTTTCTCAAGAGATATTGCTGAAAGCGTTTGGTCACATGATGACTGCAAAAGCAACTGCAGATGTTTATGAAGAAAACCGAAATATTTGCAAATACGTACACTCTACATCCCGCGGTCACGAAGCGATTCAGCTCGCCACCGCTTACCAGTTAACAAAAGAAGACTGGGTTTCCCCTTATTACCGCGACGAAAGTATGTTGCTCGGAATGGGTTTTGAACCGTATCAGTTAATGCTTCAGTTATTGGCAAAAGCAGATGATCCTTTTTCGGGTGGTCGTTCTTATTATTCTCATCCATCGAGTCGCGAAGAAAATTTACCTAAAATAATTCACCAAAGTTCCGCAACTGGAATGCAGGCAATTCCTACGACAGGAGTTGCGCAGGGAATAAAATATATTCAGGAATTTAAACTAAAAGAATACGAAAATAATCCTGTTGTAGTTTGCAGTTTTGGAGATAACTCAATCACAGAAGGTGAAGTTTCAGAGGCTTTTCAGTTTGCAGCACTTCATCAGTTACCAATAATTTTCTTGGTTCAGGATAATGAATGGGGAATTTCTGTAACTAAAGAAGAAGCAAGAACTTCTGACGCTTATGATTTCGCCGCAGGATTTGTCGGTCTTAACAGAATGAAAGTGGACGGAACTGATTTTGAAGCCAGTTTCGAAGCCATGAAAAAAGCCGTCGATTTTGTAAGAACAGAAAGAAAACCAATGTTGGTTTGTGCAAGTACCGTTCTTATCGGACATCACACTTCCGGCGTTCGACGAGAATTTTATCGGGACGAAGAAGATTTAGAAAAGCACCGCGCAAAAGATCCCGGAAATATTTTAAGAAAAAGATTATTAGAAGAAGGCACCGACGAAGATCTTTTAAAACAAATAGAAAAGAAAGCCAGATTAGAAGTTGAGCAGGCCTTTCAAAAAGCCATTGCAGCAGAAGATCCAAAACCACAATCAGTAGAAGATCACGTCTTCGCTCCTACTTCAATTACGGAAGAAGTTGGACAAAGAGAAGGAGAAAATCCGGAAAAAATTGTGATGGTTGATGCCGCAATTCATGCCATTCAGGAAATCATGTGGAAACATCCGGAAGCATTACTTTACGGACAAGATGTCGGTGAACGAATTGGTGGTGTTTTCAGAGAAACGGTTACTTTAGGAAAGAAGTTCGGGAACAAAAGAGTTTTCAATACACCGATTCAGGAAGCTTATATAATTGGTTCTACGGTTGGAATGAGCGCAGTTGGTTTAAAACCGATTGTCGAAGTTCAGTTCGCCGATTATATTTATCCTGGAATTAATCAACTGATTACCGAGGTTTCAAAATCATGTTATTTAAGCAATGGAAAATTTCCGGTGAGCAATATTATCCGTGTTCCGATTGGTGCTTACGGCGGTGGCGGACCTTATCACAGCGGAAGTGTCGAAAGTATTTTAGCCAATATTAAAGGAATTAAAGTGGCTTATCCAAGCAATGCTGCCGATTTTAAAGGATTACTAAAAGCTGCTTTCTATGATCCAAATCCGGTTGTAATGTTGGAGCACAAAGGTTTGTACTGGAGCAAAGTTCCAGGAACTGAAGATGCAAAAACCATCGAACCAGCCGAAGATTATATCTTACCTTTTGGAAAAGGAAACATCACTTTAGAAGCTGATCAGTCTGAAACTGAAAAAGGCACAACAATATTGATCGTCACTTATGGAATGGGCATTTATTGGGCAAAAGAAGCTGCTAAGAATTTCGAAGGTCGAGTTGAAATTATAGATCTAAGAACCTTAATTCCTTTGGACGAAAAGTTAGTTTTCGAACGGGCAAAACTCCACGGAAAATGTTTGGTTCTTACCGAAGAGCAACTTAACAATTCCTTTGCAGAAGCATTTGCTCACCGTATTTCGAAAGAGTGTTTCAGATATTTAGATGCGCCAGTTGAAGCGATGGGTTCACTCAATTTACCTGCTGTCCCGATCAATTTAGTGTTGGAAAAAGAAATGCTTCCAAATGCTGAAAAACTGACCAAAAAGATACAAGAAATTCTAACTCATTAAAATCACTAATAGATTCATTATCAAAAATTTATTATTTTGGGCGCACATTTCCGGCTATCCATTACAATCTTTTTTTTAGTTCCTTTCTTTTTAAAAAGTCTTTGAGTGATAAAAAAAAGGATTTCCATTGCTATCCGGGGCGCAACTCATTTATAATAAGTAGATTTTTTATCTTAATATAGATTTCCCACACAACGATAACTTTGTCAAAGATTTAAAACTTTGACAAAGTTTATCTTACAAAAAAATCTGCGCAATCTGCAAAACCTGTGAGATATTTCTTCCAAATATTTCAATTATTTCAATTCAATCTTCTATGAACTTTTTTGCCCTAAAATCTCAAAGGTTTTAGTATTTTTGTAGAAACCTCTATTCAAAATGTCCCAAGATATTCAGCAAAAAATAGAAGAACTGCGCACAGAACTTCACCAACATAATTACAATTATTACATTTTAGACGAAGCCACGATTTCTGATTTTGAATTTGATTTAAAATTAAAAGAACTTCAGGAACTCGAAAAAAAACATCCCGAATTTTCCGATCCCAACTCTCCTACTTTACGAGTTGGTGGAGAAATTACTAAAAACTTTCCGACGATTCAACATCAATTCAGAATGTATTCTTTGGATAATTCTTACGATTTTGATGACTTACAAGACTGGGAAAATCGTATTATTAAAACCATTGAAGATCCAGTAGAATTTGTTGCCGAATTAAAATACGACGGTGCTTCGATTTCTATTTTATACGAAAATGGAAAGTTGAAACAAGCTGTTACTCGTGGCGACGGATTTCAAGGCGATGAAATCACAGCGAATGTGAGAACGATTTCTGATATCCCTTTAACCTTGAAAGGTGATTTTCCGAATCAGTTTTTTATGCGTGGTGAAATTTATTTAACGCGGAAAAACTTTGATAAAATTAATGCTCGACGGGAAGAAGAAGGTTTGGATTTATTTATGAATCCCAGAAACACCGCTTCCGGAAGTTTGAAAATGCAGGATTCCGGAGAAGTGAGCAAGCGTAAACTTTCAGCGGTACTCTATCAGTTTATCTCTTCTGAAATTCCGAAAGATACTCATTGGGATTTATTGCAAAATGCGAAGCAATGGGGTTTCAATGTTTCTGATCACGCAAAATTATGTGCGAGTTTAGATGAAGTGAAAGATTTTATTACATATTGGGATCAGCACAGACACAAACTTCCTTTTGAAATTGATGGAATTGTTTTGAAAGTAAATTCCATTAAACAACAATCGCAATTGGGTTATACAGCGAAATCTCCACGTTGGGCGATGGCATATAAATTCAAAGCTGAAAAAGTAGAAACCGAATTATTGACTGTAACTTATCAGGTTGGAAGAACCGGAGCAATTACTCCCGTTGCCAATCTTAAACCCGTGCTACTCGCTGGAACAATTGTCAAAAGAGCAAGTTTACACAATGAAGATATCATCAAGAAACTCGGTTTGCACGAACATGATTTTGTTTACGTAGAAAAAGGTGGCGAAATTATTCCAAAGATTGTCGGCATCAACGAAGAAAAAAGAAATCCCGAAAATAAAGAAATTCAATATATTACTAATTGTCCGGAATGCGGAACTGAATTGGTGAGACTTGAAGATCAGGCGATTCATTTTTGTCCGAATGATTTGCATTGTCCACCTCAAGTTGTAGGCAGAATGATTCATTATGTTTCCAGAAAAGCATTGAATATTGAAGGTTTAGGCGCTGAAACGATCGAACAATTATACAGAGAAAAATTGGTTGAGAATCCCGCAGATTTCTATACTTTAACAAAAGAACAGATACTTCCTTTAGAAAGAATGGCGGAGAAATCGGCACAGAATATTATTGATGGCGTTGAAAATTCAAAACAAATTCCGTTTGAAAAAGTATTATTTGGAATTGGTATAAAACACGTCGGAGAAACAGTTGCTAAGAAACTAGCTAAAAATTTTGACTCTATTGATGATTTGAAAAATGCAACTGCGGAAGAATTGATTCAAGTTGAAGATATCGGTGGGAAAATCGCGGAAAGTATCGTTAATTTCTTTAACGATTCAGAAAACTTATTGATGATTGAACGGTTGAAATCCTACGGCGTTCAGTTGGAAAAAGGAGAAAATACGAATGAAGTTTTAAGTACTGTCTTAGAAAACAAGACTTTCTTATTCACTGGAAAGCTTTCATTATTTACGAGAGAAGCAGCCGAAGAAATGGTTGAAAAACATGGCGGAAAAAATATTTCTGCCGTTTCGAAAAACCTGAATTATTTAGTGGTTGGCGAAAAAGCGGGAAGCAAACTGAAAAAAGCGCAAGATATTGGAACGATTACTATTTTAGATGAACAGGAATTCCTGGATTTAATCAATCAATAATTAAAAGTAGAATTAATTAAAACTCAAAATAGAAGTTATTGAAAAACCAAATATTTTTATATTTATTGCAGATCATACAAATACAGAAACTGAATGAGGAATTGCTTTCCAGTCAAGGAGATTTTCTTAAATTTGCAGCGTAAATAAATAAAATGAAACAGTTAAAAATCGCCTTGCTCGATATGAATAACAATCATGTTAATCAAGGTATGCGCAATATTAAAGAGATTTCACAGCAGTTTAAAAAACAATCTGGTGAAGACGTTTCTATAACATTATTTGATGTAAGATCTAAAGATGAAATGCCTGATATTAAGGATTTCGATATTTTTATTTCTTCTGGCGGACCAGGAAATCCTCAAAAAGAAGGATTGGCTTGGGAACAGAAATTTGCTGATTTTTTGGATAACCTTTGGGAACACAATAAATCTTCAGAGCACAAAAAATTCACTTTTTTAATTTGCCATTCTTTTCAATTAGCGAGTATTCACTGGAATTTAGGGAATGTTTGTAAAAGAAAATCACACTCATTTGGGGTGATGCCGATTCATAAAGCGGCTGATGGTGAAAAAGAGTTCTTATTGAATAAACTTCCAGAACTATTTTATGCTTTAGATTCGAGAGGTTATCAGTTAATTGAACCAAATCATGAAACCATTGAACAAATGGGAATGAAAATTGTGGCCTTGGAAAAAGTTCGTCCGCATGTTAATTTAGAACGCGCAGTGATGGCAATAAGATTTTCAGACGAAATTTTCGGAACCCAATTCCATCCAGAAGCAGATTCAAAAGGAATGGTCGAAGATTTGAAAATTGAGAAGAATAGAATGGCGATGATTGAAGAATTCGGAGTAGAGAAATATCTTGAAACAATTGATCAACTGGATGATCCAGATAAAATGAGACTGACACATTCACAGATTTTACCAAAATTTTTGCAACATGCTGCTAAAGAAATTATGAAAAGTCCCGTGCTGGCTTAAATGATTTTATTATAAAATATATTATTGACTGATTTTTTAAATTTCAGTCAAATTTTTTTGTTTGAAAATTTTATTTACTCTGCTTACTTTTAATAATATAAAAAGAAATATATTAAAAATTAAGAGATTACTTAGTGTTAATCTTATTCTCAAGTGGATTCAATTTCGCACAAATAAAATTTATTTATAGAAAGAAAGCTTTGCTTGAAGATTTAAATAATGTTTTCTAGAAAGTAGAAATTTGAATAATTCATCTTTTTAATGAAAACGAAAAAAACCACTATAAATGGGTAATGTCGCCAGAATGACCAAATTATAAATGGCCAATATTATCTTTACTAAAAAAGATGCAATATGGATTGGAAGTTCCCTCGCTTTTTTTGAAAAATAAAGGAAACTTCCAGATCTATATTTTTTTAATGCATATCTCCTAAATCAATATTTGCTTTGCCTTTTCGTTCTTTCACGAATAAAACAAAAGGAATACAGACTAAGAACAGAAGTCCCAAATAAAGGAAAACATCCATATAAGAAAGGACTGTAGCCTGTTTCATAACTGATCCATCCAGAAGTTTATAGGCAGCCTGCATCGCGGCATCGGGCGTGAATCCTTTAGCTTGGAACATCGCTTTCAGCCCGGCAATTCTCTGTTGAACATCGAAACTGTTGGCGTCTAAATGGCTCGTTAAAGCAGCTCGGTGAATCGAAGTTTGATTAGAAATAAAAGTCGTAATCGCTGCGATTCCAAATGAACCTCCTAACTGTCTCATCATTCCGGTGAACGCTGCTCCCTGACCAATTTCCTGACCTTTCAAAGTACTTAATGACAGGGAAGTAATCGGAATAAACAGTAATCCAAGTCCTGCTCCTCTTACGATCAACATCCAAAAGAACGCATCTTTTCCGGTGTCTGGCGTAATAATATTGTAGCCCCAAAAACTATAGACAAAGAAAAGCAGTAAGCCGAGCGAAACCAAAATTTGTTGCTTGACTCCTCTCGTCAGTAATCTTCCGATAATTGGCATCATGACGGCTGTCGTTAAGGCCGCGGGAATCATTAGTGCGCCGGATTCCAGCGCGGTCCAGCCCATCACACTTTGGGTATACAATGGTACAATAAAGGTAGAACCATACAAACCAAATCCAAGGATAAAGGACATAATGGTACCGATTCTCAGATTCCCGTTTTTCAGAACCCGCAATTCTACAATAGGATATCGGAAAGTTAATTCCCGCCAAAGGAAAAGAATGAATCCAATAACCGCCACTACTGTACAGATGATAATAATTTTACTGTCGAACCAATCATCTTCATGACCTTTTTCCAAAATATATTGTAGCGAGCCTACAAATGCAGCAAGCAAACCAATCCCCAACCAATCGACATCTTTTGATTTTCTCTTTTCAGAGAATTTAGGACTTCTAACAAATTGTAAAGTCATTAAAGTTGCTGCAATTCCGATTGGAATATTAATGTAAAAAATATACGGCCAAGTGAAATTATCTACGATATAACCTCCTAAAGGCGGACCTAAAGTTGGACCGATAATAACTCCCAAACCATAAATAGCTTGCGCCATACTCCGTTTTGCAAGTGGGTAAGATTCGGTAATAATCGTCTGCGAAGTTACCAGTAAGGCTCCACCACCGATTCCCTGCATTAATCTGAAGAATACTAATTCCCAGATGCTGGTTGCATTTCCACAGAGAAATGAAAAGATGGTAAATATAATAATTGAAGCTGCGAAATAATTCCGTCTTCCAAACTGTTGGGACAGCCAACTTGTCATAGGAACAATAATCACATTTCCAATGGCGTACGCAGTGATTACCCAACCCACTTCAGAAAGTGTGGCGCCTAAATTTCCTTTCATGTCATTCAAAGCCACATTCACAATTGTAGAATCTACAATTTCCAGAAGTGCACACAGAATGGCGGTAATGGTGATGATGACGCGTCGTGCGCCATATTCGACTAAATCGTCTTGCATTTTTATTGCTGGATATTTGAAATCGAATCGATTGGGATTGAAGTTTAAAAAAATCCCAAACTTTGATCCAATTTTATTTTAAATTCACGGTTGTTTTCACATTCATTCCCGCACGAAGTTTTTTAGCAATTTCCGGTTTGATCTTTACAAAATCGATTCTTACCGGAAGTCTTTGAACAACTTTCACAAAGTTTCCACTTGCATTATCCGGAGGAAGAATTGAGAATGAAGAACCTGTTGCCGGAGAAAATGAAGTCACTTTACCTTCGAATTTATCTTTAGGAAAAGCATCGATTTCGATATCTACGGTTTGACCTTCAACCATTTTAGAAAGCTGAGTTTCTTTAAAGTTGGCAATTACCCAAACATCATTATCTCTGACCAAACTGAACAACTGCGATCCTGCCTGTACAAACTGTCCTTTTTGAATAGGAACTTTAGCAACAAAACCATCTTCAGCTGCAAGAATTACAGTGTAAGAAAGATTGAGTTTTGCGTTTTCAACATCAACTTCACGTTGTTTAACCATTGAATTTGCCACCCCGATCTGCTCAGAACTTGCTGCGGTTTGAGAGGTTACAATTCCGGTTTGTTGTGATACCTGATTTTTTTGGTCAACCAAAACCTGCAATTGACGGTCAGCAGATTGTTTTGCTGCTAAAACCCCATCATATTGTTGTTGGGTAATGGTGTGATCTTTAACCAGATTTGCATATCTTTTTAAATCTTGAGACGTTTTCCAAACATTTACTTTTGCTGCTTCAATTTGCGCATTGGCAGTTGTAATCGCTGCATTGGTAGAATTAATGTTTTGAGAAGCTGCGTGGGTAGAAGCGATTGCAGTTTGCACGTTACTTCTTGCGGTTCCCAAAGCAGCCGTTGCTTGCTGAAGTATCATTTTCTGATCACGATCATCAATCACAATCAGAGTATCTCCTTTTTTTACAAACTGATTATCTTTCACTTTAATCTCAGAAACATAACCTGAGATTTTAGAAATTACAGGACTCATGTTCGATGCAATTTGTGCATCATCTGTCACTTCATGTCCTAAACCGTAAGAATAAGTTCTGTATCCGATGATTCCACCGACGATTAAAACGACCGCTAGAATAATCGGAAAAGTAAGCGATCTTTTCTTTTTGACTTCTGGGAAAAGTTCTGGTTGTGTATTGTTATCTTCCATTATTTTAAAAAAATATTAAGTTTAATTTTTTGTTCTGAATTGTATTAGTGTAAAGTCAAAATTCCTGTAGTCTGCAATAGTTTTCGATACGCTAAAGCTGCGTCTGCTTTGGCATTTACAACATTGACGTTGGCTGAGATCTGCGCGGTGTCAGCATCCAAAAGTTCAGTAATAGTCGCTAAACCGTTATCGAATTTGTTTTTGGTGACTCTATAATTTTCGTTCGCCTGAGCAGCTGCTTTTTCGTAAACAGTAATTTTCTTTTTTGCAAAATCTGAATTTTGATAATCTCTGTTGACTTCTAATTTAATCTGATCATTTAATAATTCGGTGGTTGCAGAAAGTTGTTTTTCTGCGGCAGTAGATTTCATTAATGAAGAATTCTTTTTCCAGAGATTATCGATGTTATATTGAACTCCCACGCCGATATTGGCGGCATTGGTAATGGTCAGAATTTTTGGAATTTCAGCCGCAACATATCCTCCTGTTAAAGCGATGGTTGGAAGACTTTCAGCTTTTGCAGCTTTCGTTCCCAATTCTGCAGCTTTTCTTTGATAATCCAAAGCTTGTACATCTTTTCGCTGAGAAACGGCTTGGTTTAAATAATAAGCAACCGGTTGGTTTTCTGTAAGTTCTGAGATGTAATTAGGATCAATTTCTATTTCAGTTGCATCAGGTAATCCTAAAAGCAAATCCATATTGATGTTGGCAATATTAAAGTTATTGTTCGCATCTAAAAGCTGAAGTTCGATATCTGAAGTTTGGAGATTCGCTTTCAACTTATCGTTTCGGGCGATGATTCCGTTCGTTTCTAATTTTTGAAAAGACTCGTCTCTTTTTTGTGAAGCCGTAAGATTATCTTCCAAAACTTTAATTTGCTGACTGGCTTTAAACAAATTATTATAGGCTTGCGAAACATTGTAAGCGATCGCCAGTTTGTCGTTTTCAGCACTCAATTTAGAAGCTTCAACTAAATATTCTGTCGACTGAATTCCGTACTTAATTCTTCCGCCCGCATAAATTGGTAAAGACGCAGAAACGTTTCCGTAGAAAGCAGAATTAGCTTTTGGTGTGCCTCCTCCTTCATTTGCAGAAGGTTGAATCGCCTTCAACTCAACATTTGCATTTGCTAAAGCCAACGCACTTGCAGTAACTTTCAAACTTGGAAGTCTGTTGTTTTTGGCTTCCATATAATTAGCGGTTGCCTGATCGATTTTTGCCTGATCGATTTTAAGATTCTTAGAATTTTGAATTCCCAGATTTACCGCTTCGTCGAGCGTAAGCATTTTCTTCGCCTGTGCCTGAGTTGTTATTCCGATTACCGAAAAAACGAGCACAATCAAGGGACTATAATTTTTCTTCATAACCTAAAAGGTGTTTTAATATGTTTTGGATATGTATTTTAATTTCTTCGAAATACTGATCTTCGTAATCTTCGTCGCCCTCGAAAAACTCCTTATAAACAGGAAGCGTGTTGAGTGCGGTAAAAATGGTTCCTGAAACGGTAGAATGAATAAATTCAATCCTCGGTTTTTTTGTAAAGATTTTCTTTTCTAATCCTTTATCAATAAGTTCGCTGTAAATGCTTAGAAATCCTTTCTTAGATTCATGTAGAAATTGAGCGATATAAGGATTTTTATTGTTTAACTGTTCTCTTTGCAAAATGCGATAAAACGTTTTCAAATTTTTAACGCGATCTGCATAACGGTTAATAACAATCATTAATTTTTCCCATTCGTTCAAGTTTTCATTGGCTAAAATATCTTTACTAAATGTTAAACTTTCGTTCATTCTCAGTTCGAAAATTTTAACAAAAAGTTTTTCTTTGGATCCGAAATAATAAGAGATCATGGATACATTTACTTTGGCCATTTTAGAAATCTCACGGGTTGAGCTTCCTTCGAAACCCTTTTCAGCAAAGAGTTCTTCAGCGTGTAATAAGATGTGTTCTTCTTTGGAAATCATAACAGAAGATTTTTTTTGAGCGTGCAAATTTAAATAAAAACAGAAAACAATCAAACGATTGATTGACTTTTTTTTAGGAATATATTATTGATTTTTTCGATAATCTGAAATCTGTTTTAAACTCATAATAATTTTAAAATATGATTGAATAATTCTTATCAAAATATTCCTAACTTTGAAATACTAATAACCAAAAAAAAATTAACGAACATGAAAAAATTAATTTCAGTTTTAGCCGTCACTATCTTTACATTGGGATTTGCTCAAGAAGCTCCAAAGAAATCCTGTTGTTCTGGAAAAGATAAAAAGGAATGTAAAATGGGCGATAAAAAGAATAGCAAAGCTTGCAATATGAAAGATCATAAAGATTGCAAAGGAGTTTGTGAAGAGAAAAAGGAAGAAAAAAAGAAATCAGCTTAAAAACAGAAAACCACCAATCGGTGGTTTTCTTTTATGCTTTTTTGTGAAGGTATCGAGATAGTTTTATTCCCAGATCCGTCCAAATTATTTTGGTATTACCATTTCTTTCTAAATGATAATCGGCGGTCGAAATTTCTTCTAAGATGGCTTCGATATTCGCTCCATGAATAAATTTAGAAAAACTGTCCCATTTGAAACCGCCCGCCTCTATTTTTTTATAGACCAACGCGTCGTTGCCGTAATTTTGAAGTAAAGCGAGGCGAAACATTTCTGCGCAATATTCTAAAAAGTTCATTTGCTTTTCCTTATTCCAGGTTGCAATTCTTCTTCCCCAGAGAACGATATTCTTTAAAAATTCGGGTTTCTTTTTAACTTGAAAAGCTTCCCGAACCCACATGATAAACTGTTCTTCAAATTCGGAATCTGTATTTTCAGCGTGAATTAATTTCTGGGCAGTATTCCAGTTTCCTTGTGCTTGAAAAACAATTTGCTGTCGGCGCTCTGCATTGACTTCAATATTCTTCTGCAAAAACTGGTCGAGATCTTCTTCTTTAATACTGGGAATTTCAACAATCTGTGTTCTCGAAAGAATCGTCGGCAACATAAAATCGATGTTCGACGCGGTCAGAATGATATACGTATTCTTTGGAGGCTCTTCTAAAAATTTCAAAAACTTATTGGCAGCATCCGTATTCATTTTATCAGCTTGCCAAACAATGAGTATTTTACTTCCGCCTTCAAAACTTTTTAGAGCGAATTTTTTATTGATTTCATCAATTTCCTCTACGTAAATGCTGAGTTGTTTATTTTCTGATTCTAAAATTGTACTCCAATCTTCATTATTTGCATACGGGTTTTTCAACATCATTTCCCGAAAGTCTTCAAAAAACTGAGCGGTCAATCCGCTTTTATTTGCTTTAAAAACTGGAAAACTAAAATGTAAATCGAGGTGATTAAGACTATCAACTTTAGCGGAAGAATGTTCATTTTCTTTTCTTAAAATTTCCTTCGCAAATGCCATCGCCAAAGGAAGTGTTCCGTAACCATCTTTGCCCACAAATAATTGGGCGTGACTAACCCTATTGTTACTAATACTATCTTTCAGAAGATTTTTTAATTCTTGATGACCTACAATCTGTTCCCAATTCATGCTTCAAAGATAAATATTTTTGTTGGATGATTATAGAGGAAATTGTACCGATGATTGTTAATATAAAATGATAATGAAATCTAAACTTTACGTTAATATAAAACTCCTAAAATGAAATATTCAAAAGTGAATGAATAGATAATTTAAATAAGAAAATAGCTGTACAATGTGGTTTTGATATATAATAAAGGAAAAAATTCATTCGAAAGGGTTAACAAACTTTAACCAAACTTCCTTTCACAGTTCAGTATTATTTAAGATATTTGCGCATTATTTTTAAAAATAGAGAATGAAAAGATTTTTTGTATTACCATTGATTGCTGCAGGTTATTTACTTAATGCACAAACAATTGGTAATTCTCCATATGCTGCCTTTGGAATCGGTGATGTAAAATACGATAATACAACTGATATCAGTTCAATGGGTGGCGTTTCTACCGCATATATTTGGGATTTTAACAACAACTTTAATTTCAGCAATCCAGCAGCCAATAAAAATTTGGAGCTAACCACTTTGAAGATTGAAGCAAGTAATGAAAATAACTTCTTCAAATCTAATTATAACAATTTGAGTGTTACCAAGCATTCAACGTATTTGTCTAATTTAACAATTGCTTTCCCAATTTCGAGTAAAATAAAATTCGGAATGGGTTATCAACCTTACAGTTCAAAAAAATACACCGTTTATAACTCCCAAGTTTTGGCCGGTGGAAATACACAAGCGAGTATTAATCGCGGAGAAGGAACGGTAAGTACGGTACAAGCTGCTTTATCTTATCAGATTACTCCAGCGTTTGCATTGGGTCTAAGATCTAATTTCTTCTTTGGTAATTTATATGATATTAATGAAGTGACCTTTTCTAATGCTGAATTAATCAATGGGTATGAAACAAAGAATAAAGTTGAAACCTTTAATTTTACTTTGGGGACTACTTATCAGAAAAAACTTCCGAAAGACAAAAAGTTAACTTTAGGAGCAACTTATACTTTCGGAAATACTGGTCAAATGGAAACCCGTTATGTTAACAGTACTTATTACTATACTGCTGGTGATACCAAAAATAATGAAAGTATTATTGAGGAGAAATACAGCGAAGCTAAAAACTTGATTCCTATGGAATTCTCTTTAGGAGCAGGTTATGGTAAAGATGGCAAATGGTTTTTAGGAACGCAGTACGATTATAAAAAAGGAGAAACTATTCAATTTTTAGGAAAACCTTTTGTTAATGATAACTCTTATAAGATTTCTGCGGGAGGTTGGTATTTACCCAACTACAATAACTTCAGAAATTACTTTTCCCGAGTTACTTACCGATATGGTGCGTATTACGAAAAAGGAAGTTTAGCATTTAACGGAACCAACGTTAATCAATTTGCGATTACTGGTGGAATGTCGTTGCCTTTCGAAAACAAAAGCGCAAGCAGAATGAGCGGTATCGATTTAGGTCTTGAATTAGGAAAAAGAGGAACGTTGGATAATAATTTAATCCGTCAGAACTTTGTTAATTTAAAAATAGGAATTAATTTTGCAGACAAGTGGTTTACTAAACGACTTTATGATTAAAAAATGAATTTCAGTAAAGAAATAATATATAAAAATATAGCCGGCTTTTTAAGTTGTGCTATATTTTTTGCTTTAATATCATGTGACGAAGATCTTACCAAGATCAATAAAAACAGGAATAATAATTTCCCGTCGCAAATCATCAACAATGCCAATATTGTACAGCGCGATTCTGGAATGATTAAATTGCGTGCTACTGCTCCACTTATCGAAAAATACGAATATATTGACTCACCTTATATCGTGGCCAGAAAAGGAATTAATATCCTTTTTTACGATAAAAAGAAACCTGATGTTCCTGGAAAAATTTCTGCGAAATATGCGAAGTTTAACGAGAAAAAGAAATTTTACGAAGCCAAAGGAAACGTGAAAATTATCAGTAATGAAAATCAAATGTTTGCGATGCAGTCGGTTTATTGGGATCAGGTAAAAAAAGTCATTTACACGAAAGACACCGTTTATGTTACTGATAAAGATGGTTCTACTCTAGTTGGCGCTAATGGAATGACCGCCAAAGATGACTTCTCTGAATATACGTTCTATAATAATTCAGGTGATATCAATGCTCAGAAAATTCCGGAAAAATCCAGGTAATTCGATCTATTTCTTTCTGACAAACGCTCTTTTTTTTCAACAATAATTCATACTTTCAAGAAAACTTTTATCTTATGAATTTTCACGCTTTGGGTTTAATGTCTGGCACCAGTCTAGATGGATTGGATATTTGTCATGCGTTTTTTGAAAAAAATGAAGTCGGAAAATGGAATTTTAAGATTCTAAATGCTGCGACTTTCCCTTACTCTGAAAAATGGGAAAACAAATTAAGAAATGCCATTTATTTATCGGCGGAAGAAATCTTCGAACTCAATTCTGAATACGGATTTTATTTGGGTCAAAAAGTAAAAGAATTTATTCAAAAATATTCTTTAGAAAATATAGATTTCATCGCTTCTCACGGACATACCGTTTTTCATCAACCCCAGAAAAAGTTTACCGTTCAGATTGGAGATGGTCGAGCCATTAAATTACTGACTACTATTCCAGTGATTTACGATTTTAGAAGTCAAGATGTTTTGATGGGTGGAAATGGCGCTCCTTTAGTTCCCATCGGTGATGAGTTGCTTTTTTCTGAATTTGATGCGTGTTTAAATATTGGTGGATTTTCTAATATTTCTTTTAAAGAAAACGGAAAGAGAATTGCCTTTGATATTTGTCCCGTGAATATCGTGCTGAATCATTTTGCTAAACAATTAGGAAAAGAATACGACGAAAACGGAAATTTTGCAAGAAATGGAATAATTAATGATAAGCTATTATCAACATTAAATTCAATAGAATATTATCATCAAAATCCGCCAAAATCATTAGGAATGGAATGGGTTTCGGAACATATTTTACCAGAATTGAAAAATGAAAATCCAGCAACGATTTTAGCGACTTTTACAGAACACGCCGCCACTCAAATTGCCCATATTTTTAATCAATATCAAATAAAAAAAGTTTTATTTACCGGCGGTGGAACGTATAATTCTCATTTAGTTGAAAGCATTAAAAATAAAACTGAAACAGAAATTATCATTCAAGAAAAAGAATTAATTGATTTTAAAGAAGCATTGATTTTTGCCTTCATGGGAGTTTTAAGAATGAGAAATGATAATAATGTGTTATCATCAGCAACTGGAAGTTCTCACGATCATTGTTCTGGAATCCTCGTTTAAATAGTAATAATTAAAAAATAAAAGATAGATGCAAATAGATATTAGACCTTTAAAACTTGAAGATTACGACGAACTTAGGGATACCATGCAGAAGGCATATCCTGCGATGTCTGAAAGTATTTGGTCAAAAACAAGTATCAAAAAACTAATCAAAATTTTCCCCGATGGACAGATCTGTATCACTGTTGACAATAAGATTGCAGCCGTCTGTCTGTCGCTCATTGTCCAATATGAATTGTATGGTGACGATCACACTTATAAGGAAATTACTGGAAATTATACTTTCAACACACATTCTGATACGGGAAATGTATTGTACGGAATTGAGGTTTTTGTAGATCCCGAATTTCGAGAATTACGTTTGGCGAGAAGATTATATGATGCGAGAAAAGAATTGTGTGAAAAACTGAATTTAAAATCGATTATCGTTGGCGGTCGTATTCCGAATTACCATTTGCACAGTCATGAACTTTCACCAAGACAATATATTCAGCAAGTCCGCAAAAAAGAAATTTACGATCCTGTTTTAAGTTTTCAATTAGCGAATAATTTCCTGCCAGTTCGGGTTTTAAAAAACTATTTACCTGAGGATTTACAGTCGGCCGAAAATGCTGTTTTGTTGCAATGGAATAATATTTATTACAGCAAAAAGCCAAATACCATGCAGGATGCTGTAATTCGTCTAGGATTGGTACAATGGCAAATGCGTCATTTTAAAGACATTGATGCTTTCTTTGAACAGGTTGAATTTTTCGTGAATGTAATGGCAGATTATAAATCAGATTTCATTATGTTCCCGGAGTTTTTCAATACACCTCTACTCGCTCCATTCAATGATTTAAGTGAAAGAGACAGCATGTTCAAACTGGCAGAACTGACTGAAGAAATTAAAAATAAACTTTCGCAATTGGCAATTGGTTATAACATCAACATCATCGGTGGAAGTATGCCTTTGGTTGAAAATGAAGAATTGTACAACGTCAGTTATTTACTTCACCGTGACGGAAATATTGATGAACACAGAAAAGTTCACATTACGCCAAATGAGAAAAAATTCTACGGAATGAAAGGTGGAGATCAAATAAAAGTGATTGATACCGATTGTGGAAAAGTTGGTTTGGTGATTTGTTATGATGTGGAATTCCCAGAATTGCCTCGAATTTTAGCCGATCAAGGAATGAAGATTTTATTTGTTCCTTATTTGACAGATACTCAAAATGCTTATATGCGTGTTCGGAATTGTGCGTCTGCGAGAGCGATTGAAAATGAATGTTATGTTGCGATTGCAGGTTGTGTCGGGAATTTACCTGGTGTAAATAACATGGATATTCAATACGGACAAGCTGCGGTTTTCACGCCGTCAGATTTTGCTTTTCCATCAAATGCGATAAAAGGGGAAGCAACGCCGAATACCGAGATGACTTTAATCGTCGATGTTGATCTAAATTTATTGAAAGAACTTCATCATTACGGCGCCGTAAGGACAATGAGTGATCGCAGGAAAGATTTGTATGATACGATTTCTTATAATACTGAAACGGATAATGAATAAAAACGAAATCCCGGAACTATTTTAGTTTCGGGATTTTTTATGGGTTAAATTAATTTGTACATTTACTTTAAATTTTAGAAAAAATGGCAGCACAAGATATCATCATTTTCGAACCAAGTACTTCTGAAGAATCAGAAGCTTTAAAAGCGTTTGGTAAAGCTTTGAAATTAAAATTTAAAGTTGCTGAAAGTGTAGATTTCGAGGACAATCAAGAAGTTGAAATCCCTGAAGCGCATAAAGCAATTGTAGCTGAACGATTAGAAGATTATCGGAAAAATCCGAATAATAATTTGAATTTTGATGAGCTGTTGAAAGATATTAGAAAAAAATACAATTTGTGAATTATCTCATTGAAAATAGACCCAGAGTTTATGATGATATTTTAGAAGCTGTTGATTATTTCTTTTCGATAAATCCACAATTAGCAGCAGATTTTTTAGACAGAATTGAAGAAGCTAAACAAAGTATTTTAAATACGCCAAAAGGTTTTGTAGTGAAATATTCAGAAGTTCGAACGATTCTTTTAAAACACTTTGATTATCATATTTACTATATTATTGAAGAAAATAAAATCGTCATACTTGCTATTCTTCATGCTCATATTGGTGATGAGAAAATTAGCGAGATTTAAATCATTTTTTAAAAATTCACCATTCTAAAAAAAAACCCACTGCAATTGCGGTGGGTTTGTTATTTGATTTACAAAACTACACGAAAGGATTCGGGAGCGTAGCAGCTATATAAAATCTTTTTATTTTTTGGGAGCGAACCTATTACGAGAAAATCTCGTCTTTATCAGAGAATGATTTAAATTCCAAAAAATTGCCGCTGAAATCTTGTACAAACATAGTCATCTGTTCTCCAACCTTTCCTTCATAGCGTTTTTGAGGCTTTAGAATAAAGTTTACTTTTTCTCTTTCAAATTTTTCATAAATTTTTTCGAATTGATCTTTCTCTAAAAGACATCCGAAATGCGGGATAGGTACTTTCACACCATCCACATTGCCGCAGTAATCAGGCTCGGGAAAATTAGTACTAATATGCGCAGATAATTGATTGCCAAAAAAATTGAAATCAATCCAGTTTTCTGTTGATCTTCCTTCCTCACATTCTAAAATATCGACATAAAATCTTCTGGTCGATTCAATATCTTTCACTTTAAAGGCGTAATGAAATGCATTCATATTTTTAATTATAAGTATTTTCTGGAATTAAACTTTGTCCTATAATATGGTGTGAAAATCTTCGGAACACATCCAATGTTAAAAGTAGTTTATATTACCGATTACAGCTTGAACTCCAATTTCACATTAAAAAATCTCCCTGTCAATCTCACAGGAACCGGATAATTGTAACCCGAATTCACATCATTTACCCACTGATTTGCAACCGTATTACTGATGTTAAATGCATTGAAAATCTGAACGCCTAAAGTCAATTCTCTAAAATTACCCCAGAAACCGCCGTTTACTTTATTGTCTTTTTGATCAATGAAAACTTTAGATAAACCAATGTCAACTCTTTTGTAAGAAGGCAAAGTTCTTTGATATTTGTAAGGTGCTTGGAAATCTGGTTTGCCAAATTCATCTAAAGAAATCGGTGTTCCAGATGGAAGACCATTTGCATAATTCAAAGTTAAGTTAACTCGCATTGACGGAAACTTCGGCATATAATCCTGATAGAACATTGAGAATCTAAAACGTGGATCCGTTGGTCTTGGAATATAACCTTGATGATCTATATTCTCATAAACTCTGGCATAACTTGCAGAAATCCAAGAATCAACTCCCGGAACAAATTCTCCAAATAATCTGGTATCAATTCCGTAAGCATAACCTTCTGAATTATTTTCACCTGAATATCTGATTCTAACATTGTCTAAATAATAAGGAATCAAATGATCCATTTTCTTATAATACAACTCGGTTGTTAACTTAAACGGACGTTCAGCCATGTTGAACTCATAATCGTTTTTTAAGATCACCTGCATCGAACGTTGTGACTTTATATTTGGATTAAAGTTTCCGTCGAAATCTTTAATCTCTTTATAGAAAGGTGCTTGATAGTAAATACCTCCGGAAACGGTGAACAACATATCCATATCCCAATTTGGTTTAACCGCGATTTGTCCACGTGGAGAAATAATGGTTTCATCATTGAAATCCCAATGAGAAGCACGAACTCCAGCATTTACAAAAACGCGATTTTCACCCCAATAGAATTTTTTAGAATATTGTACATAACCAGAAAGTCGGGTTGGTTCAATATGATTGGCTCCAGAAATACTGTAACGTAAACGAAGCTGAGAAGTATCCAAAGTTCCAGGATCTACATGAGTTCTCGGCGTGCTGTAACCCAAGGAATCAACCAATTGCCATTCATTGGTAAAGTCTCTTAAATTTTCTTTTTCAAATTTTAAACCTACTTCGAAATCAGTATTGACATCTGGTGAGAATTTAGTTTTAAATTGTGCACCGAAAGTTTTTACCAATAAGTCATTTCTGGCGTGATCGATTTGTCCACCAACATCGTACGACGCAACTGGCGCTCCGGTAATTGGATCAAAAGTCTGTAACATATACGCAGAAGCGATTGAATAGTATTCACGCTCGCGGTTTTGGTAGGCAAAATTATCTAAATTAAAAGCCCATTTTTTATTGGGTTTAAAATTAATGGAAGCCGTTCCCATCATATTCTTATACTTGTCATCTTCTTTACCATTGTAGAAAACGTTCAATTTCAAAGGTGATTGCAAAGTTCCGAATTCAACTTCTTTCACTTTTGGAACCATTTCGTAATCATTTTTACTCCAATAACCGATGAATGAAAATCCCCATTTATCATTTAATTTATAATTAATGTAGGTCTGGAAATCCATGTATTGTGGATTAAAATCGGTGTCTTCATTCAAAGTATTTAAAACCAAATTGGTATTTCTATAACGACCGGAAATCATACCAGACAATTTTTTATCCTTCGACGCGAAACCTGTAGTAAGTCTTCCTCCAATTAAACTCGCTTCTCCAGAAAGTTCAAATTTCGTTGGTTGACGATAGTAAATGTTTAAAGCTGAAGACATTTTATCGCCATATTTTGCTTCAAAACCACCAGGCGAAAAACTAATCGCCTGAACCATATCCGGATTAATAATACTTAATCCTTCCTGCAAAGAATTTCTAATTAAAAACGGACGGTAAATTTCAATATCATTAATGTAAATAAGGTTTTCATCGTAGTTTCCACCTCTTACCATATATTGCGAAGAAAGCTCGGTATTTGAATTTACAGAAGGTAAAGTTTTCAAAAGGTCTTCGACACCGCCAGAAAGTGAAGCGACTTGCTGTGCTTCTTTAGATGAAATTTCTATCGAAGTTAAATCGGTGATTTTTGGTTTTCCTTTTTTCTGAAAAACGACTTCCTGAATTTCTGTTTCACGTTCTGATTTTACAAACAAAACATTTACGTTTTGAACTTTTGGATTGATTTTAATATTTTTATTAAAACCTCTGAAATTGGCTTTTTGAACTGATAAAGACTGCTCAGAATCTGCAATCGGAATCTTTACGAAACCTTTATCATCAGTAGTGAAATTTTGGTTATTATAAGAAACACTTGCTTGTGAAACAGGTTTGCCATCTTCGTCTAAAACTTTGATATTGATTTGCGAATAAGCAAAATACGGTACGAACAATAAGAATAGAATAAATTTTTTCAATGCTGGAAATTTAGATTTTAAAGATAGCAAAAATCAAAGAATTTTAACTTTATTTTATGAGACTAATTGTTAGTTTTTTTTTACTACTTTCGAAAAAAAATTATATATGAAACAAATCAGTTTTCTTTCTCTTTTTCTAACCGTTTTTATTAGTGCTCAAAAATTCAAACCGGCAGTAGTTACTTTTAATAATGATGATGAAAAAATAGGAAATGTTGCCTACAACAATCCGATTATGACTCCTCAAACTTTTGAATTCAAAGAAGGTTCAGAACAAGCAAAAAAATTAGGAAAGAGAGAAATCAAAGAAGTTAATATTACAGATAAAGCTAAATTTATAAAAGCTGAAATTGAGATTTCAAGACATCCTGAAAATTTGCAAAATCTTGAAAATAACAAGAATTTCCATATAAAAAAAGAAGAGCATTTTATCGAACAGATTGCTTTTGGAAAATACAATCTCTATAAATATTCGGATGATATGAATAAAGCTTATTTTTATTCTTCAGAGGATTCAGATGGTATAAAACCTCTTCTCTTTAAAGAATATTTTTTAAATGAGAATGCAAAAGCCAGTAATAAAGAATATTTAACTGTACTCGAAAAAATAAACTGTGGTAATAACAATTATAAAAATGTACTTTATCTCGAAAGTAGCTTGACCAATTATTTTAATGAAATTAATCAATGCAATGGAGAAACTAATACTGAATATAAAAAGCCAAACGATTATATAGAGCATAAGATTTATGGTGCATACTCCCAAGTTAAGGATCCGAATGAAACAGGTTTTGGTGGTGGATATGAATTTGAGTATCATCTTCCATTAAATAACTACAGCTTTGCAGTTGCTGCTGCGCCGGGTTTCTTCGTGTATAATGAAAAGAAAGATCTTGCATATAGAGAATATTCCACAAAAAGCATTATCTCTTTTCCAATCCTTTTAAGATATTATCCAATCAAGACAAAAGATTTCAAAATGTATGCTTCTTACAGTATTGTGAATTTTTCGCAAATGAATCAAACCTACATGAGCTATAATAATCAGGAAGAAAAGATCGGTGGCTTCACTGCATTTGAAAATAATTTTTTCGAACTTGGATTAAGAATTAAAACTCTTGAAGCGTTTGCAAGGTTTCACTCGAGAAGTGGAGGCGAAGCAATTTCTTTAGGCTTAAAATATAATATATATTCTACAAAAAAATAAGAGAGGCGATTATAAAATCGCTTCTCTTACTCGTGTTAATTTCTGTAGTAATTCTTCCAGTTTATCCAATCGAAGCATATTAGCTCCATCAGAAAGTGCGACACTTGGATCGGGATGAGTTTCGATGAAAAGTCCATCTGCGCCAACTGCGATTCCTGCTTTGGCAATGGTTTCAATTAATTCTGGTCTTCCTCCAGTTACGCCAGAACTTTGATTTGGTTGTTGCAAAGAATGTGTTACGTCTAAAATCACCGGAGCATAATTTCTCATCGTAGGAATTCCACGGAAATCAACAACTAAATCGGTGTAACCAAAAGAATTTCCTCTTTCGATAATCGCCGTTTTTGGATTGCCCGAATCGTTTACTTTCTGCACAGCAAACTGCATTGATTCTGGAGAAAGAAATTGTCCTTTTTTCAAACTAACACATTTTCCGGTTTTTGCTGCAGCGATTAATAAATCGGTTTGACGAACTAAGAATGCTGGAATTTGTAAAACATCTACATATTGCGCTGCTAAAGCTGCATGTTCGTTTTCATGAATATCTGTCGTCGTTGGAATATTAAAAGTCTCTCCTACTTTTCTAAGGATTTCCAGAGATTTTTCTTCACCAATTGTGGTGAAAGAATCTACTCTGCTTCGGTTTGCTTTTTTAAAACTTCCTTTAAAAATATATGGAATTTCGTATTTATTAGTCATCTCCACAATTTTTTCGGCGATTTTCAAAGCCATTTCTTCACCTTCAATAATACAAGGTCCGGCAATCAGGAAAAAGTTTTTAGAATTTTTGTGGTGGATATTGTCTAAGTATTGAATCATGAGGATTTTGTTTAAAATTAAAGATCAACAAAAATACGGATTTTTTTGATGAATTATTTTATCATTTTTGACTAAAGTCTTTTGAAAACGATTACAAAAAAAACGGACTAAAAGCCCCTTTATATTAATTGTTGTGTGTTAAATTTCTTGATGATTTTCTCAATCGTATTCAAATTCCGGGAAGTCATTTTTTCTTTCAAGGATTTTTTACCTAAAACTTTTCCGAAGTTGGAATCTAAAGTATTTCCTTTTGAAACCTGCCAATAAAAAGTTCGATTGACAATTGTTCCGTTTTCGTTTTCAGATTTTATGGACTGATTGAATTCTTCTGAAAGCAAATGTTCTATATTTTCTATCCCGACAAAAATATAAATATGTGAATCTTCAGATTTTAAAAATGGATTCTGCTCAAAAATTTCGACAACTTCTTTTTCGGTTTTAAGGAAAAGAAATGCTTCGTAATTAAAAAATTCTGACAGTGATTTTTCTAAAATTATTTTTAAATCAGCACGATTTTTATCTGAGGAAAATATAATATTTCCAGTTGCTAAAACAGAAATAACGTCTTTCATTCCTGCTTCTGTAAATACTTTAGAAACTTCTGCCATTTTCATGGAAGTTCCGTTGACATTAACTCCGCGAAGAAAAGCACAATATTTTTTCATGTTTATTTTCACGCAATAGCGCAAAGTTTTTTACGCAAAGAGCGCAAAAGGTTTTGACTTTGTCTTATTATATTTTAGCAATAAATTCCTCTTTCTTCTTATCTGAAAGAAAAGAATATTCGAAAGAATTGCGAACCAATTGTTTTACGTTTTTTAAAGATAAATCGAGTGCATCGATACAACTCAAATAGTTTTCAGTAATATAACCACCGAAATAAGCAGGATCATCAGAATTTACAGTTACTTTTAAACCTAAATCCAACATCTTTTTCAAAGGATGATTATTAATTTGATCCACATTTCGAAGTGCCGTATTAGAAAGCGGACAAACGGTTAATCCAATTTTTTCTTCAACCAATCTCTCAACTAATTTTGGATCAGACAAACCATTATTTCCGTGATCGATTCTGACGATTTTTAGCAAATCTAAAGCTTCGTAAATATATTCTGCAGGACCTTCTTCACCAGCATGAGCAACAGGAATATATCCTTCTTTTATAGATTCTTCAAATACTTTTTGAAACTTAGAAGGTGGATTTCCTTTTTCAGAAGAATCTAAACCAACTGCTTTTATGAGATGTTTGTACGGAAGCGATTGTTGTAAAGTCTCGAACGCATCGTCCTCCGATAAATGGCGCAGATAACTCATAATTAATAAAGAAGAAATCCCAAATTGCTTTTCTGCTTCTTCTCTGGCTCGCTGAATTCCATTAATAACGGTAGAAAACTCTACTCCTCTTTTAGTATGTGTTTGTGGATCGAACATGATCTCTGCATGAACTACATTTTCTTTGGCGCATTGTTTAAAATAATCCATCGTCAAATCATAAAAATCCTGTTCGTGAATAAGCACATTTGCTCCAGCATAATAGATATCCAGAAAATCCTGCAAATTCCCAAATTGATAAGCTTTCTTTAGTTCTTCAATACTTTCGTAAGGAATCTCGATCTTATTTCTTTGTGCAATTTCAAACATTAATTCCGGTTCAAAACTTCCTTCGATATGAAGATGTAATTCTGCTTTCGGAACTTTTTTAATGTATTCTGATGGAGTCATTTGATTAAAAGATTAAGTTAATACTTTTACATACTATTGCGTTGCTTTCATTATTGCTGCGGTAATTTGCGCTTCTTTTTCTTTTGCATAAGTCGAATCATAAGGATTCATAATGTCGAAAAGATAAGTATAGAACGGGGTGATTTTCTGAACTTTCTCTGATTCATTAAATGCTTTTTCTTTACCCATTGTGTGCAAATCTTTAACAAAATTATTGAATTTTTTATCAATCGGCTCTATCGATTTTACTAAATAATCATACCCTTTTGATTTCTGTCCAATCTTCGTATAAGCATCAGCAACTGCTCCAACAACTAATGAATATTCCATCGGTTTGGTTCTCATTTGTCTGCCCACAAAACGTTGATCTTTTGGTGATAAACTATTGTAGTAATCGTATTCTGTGAAGATTCCTTTCTTTAATTCTTCTGCCAGTTTTAATCCTTTTTGTTCTTGCCCCGCAACGATATATCCATAAACCATTGAACTTAAAGAACGTGGATCATTATATTTAGCAACTGGAATTTCTCTGGAAGCTAAATCTAATATTTCAACGGCTTTTGCTTTTTGTCCAGATAGCGCTAAAGCTTCTGCCGCGCGACTTGCTGAACTTCTATAGCTCACAATATTCTGGGTACAGGTTTCATCAAAATGAACTTTCAAATCTTTGAAATTACCCCATTTGTAATTTTTAACAATATTATAAAGGGAGTTAGCATCAACTCTACCCATTTCTCCGTCTTCACGCTCTTTGGTTTCAATCGGAACCAATCGGTAACTGAATCCGTCATACTGCAAATAATTTCCTAAAAAGAAAAGATTTTCTGGATCATAAACTCCACCTGAAGAGAAATTAATCGGACGCTTCCAATCGAAGTTTGCTAAAATATCCATCAACAATAAATTGTTTTTGAACATGCTGGTTTTCTTATAATCAATGGTAATTTGATCTACAGTACTTGCCAAATCTTTTTGTTCTATTGTTCCGGCTTTTAAAGCGTTTGCTTTATTTACTGGCAAAATGAATTTAGAAACTGGCAAGAAATTAAACTTCTCATATTTAGCTTCACCAAAAATCATTTTTAAAATTTGATCTTTATCATCAGATTTAATTTTAATAAAATTGACAGCTTCTTTTAAAGTCATAGAATCTTGAGTCAAGAATTTTCTAAACTCAGGGAAAACGTCATCCGGCGCACCTTGCTCTTTCATATTGGCAAAGATATTTTGCCAATCTTTTTTGCTCATTAAAAAGATTTGATCATTGGTTCCGTCACGGTAATCTTCATGCGTAAATACAGAAGGAACCGGCATTGAATTATACGTTCTTCTCTTCACCTGATCGATATTCCAAGGAGTTGAAAGCAAAGTAAAATTCACTACTTTCACATCATCACGAAGTCCGGAAGTTTCCTGCATTCCCCAAATCGGATAGGTATCATTATCGCCATAAACAAAAAGGATATCGTCTTTTGGTAAAGATTTTAAAGTGGAATAAGCATAATCATAAGCGGTATATCGTCCACTACGATCATGTACATTGTAATTCTGGAAGCCCATCATTAATGGAATTCCCATTAAAATAACTCCGGCTCCGATATTTAAAGCATCAGATTTTACTTTTTCCTGTAAATACCAAAGTATCGCTCCGGCTCCGAGACCAATCCAAATCGCAAAAGCGTAAAAGGAACCGACCATTGCGTAATCTCTTTCCCGAACTTCAAATGGTTTCACTCCGGTGTAGAAAACAATTCCGACACTCGTTATAATGAACAAGGACAAGATCGCGTAGAATCTGCCGAAATCCCGATTGAGTTGGAAAAAGAAACCAATCAATCCTAATAATAGTGGCAAGAAGAAAAATCCAACTGTACTTTCATTTTTGAATTTTGCGGGCATTTGACTTTGATCGCCATACATTGCATTATCAACAAATGGAATTCCGGAAATCCAGTTTCCACGGTTGTTTTCCATATTTCCTTCGAGGTCGTTTTGTCTTCCAACAAAGTTCCACATTAGGTATCTTACAAAGTAATATCCGTTTTGGAAGGTGAAGAAATAATCTAAATTTTGTCCCAAAGAAGGTCTCTGGACATTAATTAAATTATAAGGTTTTACCTGTAAGTAATCCGCAGCTTTAATACTTCCTTCTTCATATTTTTTTCTTAAATCATCAAAGATTTTAATAGCTTCCGGATTATCGGCAACCTCTTCATTGGCGTAATTAAAAGTGAAATCTGGAGCACCATACATGGAAATATAATTTTCCATTACCGATTTATCTTCATTAAACATTCTCGGTAAAAAGCTTACTTGATCTTGGCTGAACACATAATTAAATCGTTCTCCTACTTTTCGGTAAGTTCCAGTTTTTTCATCTTTTTCGTAAACGTCACCAGTTTTCGTCGTTTTATAGCTTCCATCTTCATTTTTCTGAATTCCGTTGGCATCTAAATAAGCGGTGTAATTTTGACCATAAGAAGTTGGCCAGTCACCATATTGCTCTCTGTTGTAATAATCCAGCATCCCAATTGCGGTATCAGGATTATTAAGATTCATCGGCGGATTAGCATTAGCTCTGATTGGAATTACCATCCAACATGAAAAACCAATCATCATATAAACCACAGAAAGCACGATGGTTTGATAAATGTTTTTCTTGCTTTTGCGAGCGTATTTAAGTGCAAAATAACAAAGTGCAATTAAAATAATGAAAGCGATAATAGTACCTGAGTGGAAAGGCAATCCTATTCCATTCACGGCAAATATTTCCATCTTTCCGAATAAAGTCATTATTAAAGGGAAGATTCCTTTAAATACCATCGCTAAAATAAACAATGTTATTACGTTTGCCCAAAGGAAACTTTTCCAAGTGAACTCATAATTTCTAGCATAATATATAAAGCAAACTGCTGGGATTACCAACATCGCCATCATGTGAACTCCTACTGATAAACCTGTTACGAAGAATATTAGAATAATCCAACGTTCGTTATCGCTTTCTAAATATTCATTTTCCCATTTCGTCACTAACCATAATAAAAGTGCGATGAACATTGACGCCATCGAATAAACTTCCCCTTCTACGGCTGAAAACCAGAACGTATCTGAAAACGTAAAACATAAAGCACCAATCACACCCGCAAATAAAATGGAGATTTCCTGATGTTTTGTAATGTCATTAAAATCTTTGTGAAGCAATCTTCTTACAAGATGCGTAATAGTCCAGAAAAGGAATAAAATCGTAAATGCGCTGAATAAAGCAGACATTGCATTAATAACGATTGAATAATGCTCACCATTACCAAAAGCAAATACTGCTACGACTGCACCAACCAACTGGAAAAGGGCTGCTCCGGGAGCGTGCGTAACTTCCAGTTTCACTGCCGAAGCAATATATTCTCCACAATCCCAAAAACTGAAATTCGGTTCAATGGTTGATAAATAAGTAAAAAATGCAATAATGAAGACCACCCAGCCGATTAGGGTATTCCACTTTTTAAAAGACCAATTTTTCATATTAAATTTTCAATGATGCGAAAATAAGGTTTTTAACTTATTATCTATTGATTTTAACATAAATTAAGCAATTGGCTCGGTTTTTGAGAAATTGGTGAGCGCAGAATTAGAAATTCTTAAGATGACATATCTCATACATCGAAATACAAACTTCGTTATTAATTGTTGACTTATTAATTTTTTAGTATTTTTGCACACGGTTTTAATAGACTAAAATGACTAAATAATGACTAATGTTCACGATAACATTCTGGGCCTAATTGGTAACACTCCTTTAGTTAGACTAAATGAAGTTACAAAAGAGATTCCGGCCACAGTATACGCTAAATTAGAATCTTTTAATCCCGGCCATTCTACAAAGGACAGAATTGCAATTCATATCATAGAAGCAGCTGAAAGAAAAGGCTTGTTAAAACCCGGCTCAACCGTGGTAGAAACAACTTCCGGAAATACCGGTTTTTCAATTGCGATGGTTTGTATTATCAAAGGCTATCATTGTATTCTTGCCGTAAGTGATAAAACAAAGAAGGAAAAAATTGCCTATCTAAAAGCTTTAGGTGCAACGGTATATATTTGTCCTGCAAATGTAGCTGCAGACGATCCTCGATCTTATTACGAAGTTGCTAAAAGAGTAGCTTCCGAAACGCCAAATTCAATATACATTAATCAGTATTTTAATGAATTAAATATTGATGCACATTACCGAACAACTGGTCCCGAAATTTGGGAACAAACCGATGGTAAAATTACCCACCTTATTGCTTGCACAGGAACAGGTGGAACTTTATCAGGTTCTGCGAAATTTTTGAAAGAAAAGAATCCTAATATCAAAGTGATAGGCGTTGACGCTTCTGGATCGATTCTCAAAAGTTTCCATGAAACTGGCGAAATTCACAAAGAAGACATTCATCCTTATCAAATTGAAGGAATGGGAAAAAACCTAATTCCAGCAGCTTTGCTGTTTGATAAAATCGATGAGTTCGTTCGCGTGAATGATGAAATGGCAGCTTATAGAACTCGAGAAATTGCACTGAAAGAAGCCATCATGGGTGGTTACACAACAGGTGCAGTAACACAAGGTCTTTTACAATATGCGAATTCTCATGAATTCACCAAAGATGATTTGGTAGTTGCACTATTCCCGGATCACGGTTCCAGATACATTACTAAAGTATATAGTGATGCATGGATGGCCGAACAGGGATTCGTTAATAATTGTGTCCATAATTATGACGAAGTTTTCAAAACAGAATTAATAAAATAACAAAATAAAGAAAATACTAGACAAAACCTTTGCGTAGAAAGCAAAAGGTTTTTTTAGTTAAATTTATATAACTTTGAGTATTAAAAACAATAAAAAAATAATGAAAGATATTTTTGATCGCCTTAGAGAAAACCCAGGTCCATTAGGACAATTTGCAGATTACGCAGAGGGCTACTTTGTTTTCCCAAAATTAGAAGGTCCAATTGGTCCGAGAATGAAATTCCAGGGTAGAGAGGTGATTTTCTGGAGTGCTAATGATTACTTAGGTCTTTGTAACCACCCAGAAGTTTTAGAAGCAGATGCAAAAGCTGCAGCTGAATTTGGAATGTTTTATCCAATGGGCGCGAGAGCGATGTCTGGTGAAACTGAACAACATCAGCAATTAGAAAGAGAATTAGCAGAATTCGTAAAAAAAGATTCCGCTTATCTTTTAAATTTCGGTTATCAAGGAATGGTTTCTACCATTGATGCTTTAGTTGGCAGACATGATGTTATCGTTTATGATTCAGATTCTCACGCTTGTATCGTTGATGGAGTTCGTCTTCACATGGGTAAAAGTTTTACATATAAGCATAATGATATCGCTAGTTTAGAGAAAAATCTTGTTAGAGCAACCAAAGTTGCAGAAGAACAAGGTGGTGGTATTCTAGTGATTACCGAAGGAGTTTTCGGAATGCGTGGAATGCAGGGAAAAATCAAAGAAATTTGTGAATTAAAATCAAAATTTAATTTTAGATTATTAGTTGATGATGCTCACGGATTTGGAACTTTAGGAGAAACCGGTGCTGGTGCTGGTGAAGAGCAAGGTTGTCAAGATCAAATCGATGTGTACTTCTCTACTTTTGCTAAATCAATGGCAGGTTTTGGAGCGTTCATCGCTGCAGATAAAGATATTATTGGAATCTTAAAATATAATTTACGTTCGCAGGTTTTTGCAAAATCTTTAACAATGCCAATGGTTATTGGAGGTTTAAAAAGATTAGACCTACTTCGTTCAAGACCAGAAATCAAAGCGAAGCTTTGGGAAAATGTTCACAAACTTCAAAATGGTTTAAAAGAAAGAGGATTTAACTTAGGAGGATCTGATACTTGTGTAACCCCTGTAATGATGGAAGGTTCTACTGTAGAAGCTACCCTACTTTCAAGAGATTTAAGAGAAAACTTTGGGATTTTCACTTCTGTCGTAATCTATCCGGTTATTCCAAAAGGAATGATTTTGTTAAGATTAATTCCAACTGCATCTCATACCGATTCAGAAATTAATGAAACGCTTGCCGCATTTGAAGCAATTCACGAAAAATTAGTTTCAGGCTTTTATAAAGAGCAGGAGCAAAAATTGTTAGAGGAAAAACAACTTCAATTTAAAGAGTCATAAAATTTTTCAAAATATATTTTTAATATAGACCGTTTGAAAAATTCAAACGGTCTATTATTTTCACTTAACAATCAATACCATGAGCCAAGTTATAATTACCAAACAGGATTTTAATAAAATCCACAGATCTATTACTGACGCTAAAGCAAAGAACAGCATCAAAAAAGAAGAAGCTGAAAAACTACTCGCTGAATTAAAATCTGCAAAAATTGTAGAACAGGATCAAGTTGAAAGTGATGTGGTTACTATGAATTCTATTGTGAAAATTCACTTTCAGAATAACAAAACGACCATGGAATTCCAACTGGTTTATCCCGCTGATGCGAATATTAAGGAACGTAAGATTTCGATATTTTCCTCAGTTGCTTCAGCCTTGATTGGTTATAAAGTTGGTGACGAAATCGATTGGTTGATTCCTTCCGGAATGACTAAAATTGTAATAGATGAAATAATTTATCAGCCAGAATCTGCAGGGGATTTTGATTTGTAAAAGATAATTTCACCAACAAAAAAGCTGAACAATCAATTTTAAATAAGAAAAACAAAAGGTAAAGTAATTATCATTTTTTCCTTTTGTAAACTTTTTACGCAAAAGTCACAGATTACTTTGTGACTTTTGTGGTTTAAAAAATTTCATGCTTATAATGTCCTATATTTAAAATAAATTTGCAAAAAGAAAATTCCTTGAAAGATCTGCTTCTAATCACTCCGCCTTTTACCCAACTCAACACTCCTTATCCGGCGACAGCCTATATTAAAGGTTTTTTGAATACTAAAAACATTTCAAGTTATCAGATTGATTTGGGCATTGAAGTGATTTTGGAATTATTCTCCAAAAGTGGTATAGAAAAAGTCTTTGCAACAAATACTACTGAAATTACCTCTGAAAACTCAAAGCGAATTTTTGCTTTACGAGAAGAATATATTAAGACGATTGATCAGGTTATTCTTTTTCTACAAAATCATAATCCGACTTTAGCAAGGCAAATCTGCAGCATGAATTTCTTGCCGGAAGCTTCCCGTTTTAATCAGCTTGATGATATGGAATACGCTTTCGGAAATATGGGTTTACAGGATAAAGCCAAACATCTTGCGACTTTATATTTGGAAGATATTTCAGATTACATTGTTGAAAATATCGATGCTGATTTCGGCTTTAGCAGATATGCAGAACGAATCGGACAAAGTGCCAATTCCTTTGATGAATTGTATTCAAAATTAAATGCACCTCAAACTTTTACAGATGAATTCACTTTAAAATTGTTAAAGGAAGAATTAGATGCAGTGCAGCCCAAATTGGTTTGCTTTTCTGTTCCCTTTCCTGGGAATTTATATTCTGCTTTTCGATGTGCTCAATTTATAAAAGCCAATTATCCCGGACTTAAAATTGTCATGGGCGGCGGTTTTCCAAACACGGAATTACGGGAATTAAAAGATCCGCGTGTCTTCGAATTTTTTGATTATATCACTTTAGATGATGGTGAATTACCGATCGAATTGGTTTATGAAAATGTCATTTCAGGAAAAGCGATTTCAGAAGGAGAATTTAAAAGAACTTTTATCTTAGAAAATCAGGAAGTCACTTATAAAAATAATACGACGAAATCAGACTATAAGCAAGCTTTTATAGGAACGCCGGATTATACCGATTTACTTCTAGATCAATATATTTCCGTTATAGAAATCGCCAATCCAATGCACAGTTTATGGAGCGACGGACGTTGGAATAAACTGACCATGGCGCACGGTTGCTATTGGGGAAAATGTACTTTCTGTGACATTTCTTTAGATTACGTTAAACTTTATGAACCTATTTCTGCTAAAATTTTAGTGGATCGAATGGAAGAACTGATTGCACAAACCGGAGAATCAGGTTTCCATTTTGTAGATGAAGCCGCGCCTCCTGCTTTGATGAGAGAAGTAGCTTTGGAAATTTTACGTCGAAATCTTGTCGTGACTTGGTGGACGAATATTCGGTTTGAAAAAAGCTTCAGCAGAGATTTATGTTTCTTATTAAAAACTTCTGGTTTGGTCGCAGTTTCAGGCGGATTAGAAGTTGCGAGTGATCGTTTACTGAAATTGATTGACAAAGGAGTTTCTGTAAATCAAGTTGCGAAAGTAACCAGAAATTTTACCGAAGCTGGCGTGATGGTTCACTCCTATTTAATGTATGGATTCCCGACTCAAACGGTTCAGGAAACGGTGGATTCTTTAGAAATGGTCAGACAATTATTTGAAATGGGAATTGTACAAAGTGGTTTCTGGCATCAGTTTGCCATGACTGCACACTCACCGATTGGAAATAATCCGGAAGAGTTCGGTGTAAAACCTCTTAAAAAAGAAATCCTGTTTGCACATAATGATATCGACTTTACCGACGAAACGGGAATTGATCACAGCAAATTTAGTTTTGGTTTAAAGAAATCTCTATTTAATTTTATGCACGGAATCAATTTCGATTTACCGCTAAAAGATTGGTTCGATTTTAAAATTCCGAAAACAACAATTCATCCGGATTATATTCACGACTGTCTTTTAGAAGAAGAGAATTTTATTTTTAAAGGAAACTCAAAATTAGTTTTTCTGGATAAAAATGCGAATGTCGAAAACTTCGTTAAAAAAACAAGAGCTGGCGCTTTTGAATATACCCGATTGACCTTTCACCTGAAAACCAATATTGTAAAAATAGAATTGGAAAGAGATCAAGCAGCGTGGTTGATGAAAATCTTCGCTGAAAACTCTACAGACAATCCTAAAAAAATTACACTGCAACAACTCAAAACTAACTTTGAAGAAACGTTTGAGGATTTTGAATTATTCTGGTTTTCAAAACCGATACAGCAATTGAAAGAAAACGGCGTTATTCTTAGTTTGTAAATTTCTGATAACACCATGTTATTAAATTTAATTATAAAGATTTTTAACCACAAAAGTCACAAAGTTAATTCCAAATAAAGTTTAAAAACTTACTTCTAAAAGAGCACAAAACTCTGAGAAACCTAAATGCATTCTCGTTTCTAAATGATCAATTTCCAAAATCAATAAAATCTGATTTAGAAAGTACACTGTGAAATTATTTTTTATGAACTTTGTAGAATACGAATGTCAACTTTTTAATAATCAAAACTTTTTTGCCTTTTGTGGTTTAAAATAGTAACAAAAATTCATCCTTGTTAATAATAATTGGCTACAAAATTGATGCGTGAACTTCAAATAAACTCAACATGAATTCAACCGAAGATTTATCTCTGAATAAAATTGCAAGTATTACGATTCTCTTTTGGTTAATGAAGATTGTCGCCACTACACTCGGTGAAACATTAGGCGATTTCTTTGCGCAAACATTAGATTTAGGTTATGCCGCTGGAATCGGAATCACTTTAATTTTCTTTTTAATCACCCTTTATTTTCAACTTTCAGCTAAGAGGTATATTCCGGCTTTTTTCTGGTTGGTCATTATCGGAACGACGACTTTAGGAACGGAAATATCCGATTTTATAGATCGAAGTTTACATTTAGGTTATGCTTTAGGAAGTTTAGTTCTTGTTGCATTTCTTTTATTAACACTTTATCTCTGGTATAAAAAGTACGGAAATTTAGAAGTCTCACCGATCTTCGATAAGCAAAAAGAATCTTTTTTCTGGGTCGCCGTCTTATTTTCAAATAGTTTAGGAACAGCGTTCGGGGATTATTTAAATGATGGCTTAGGATTCAGTTACCTTATTGGTGCAATGATCACTTTGGCGGTTATTATCGTGGTCGTTTTACTGCATTCCTATACCAAAATCAATCACATTCTTTTATTTTGGATTGCCTTTGTTTTTACACGTCCTTTTGGTGCAACCTTTGGAGATTTCTTAACTAAACCTCTTGCGAAAGGTGGCTTAGATTTAGGAACTTTGAATGCATCAATAATCTCAATTATTATCATGATCACCTTAATTATTATTGCTCACAAAAAGGAGAAAGTACAGCTATAATTTACAAAATATTTCATAATTAGAATAACAAAAAAGTCCATTATAAAATTTAACTGTTGTTGAATATGCTTTACCATTTATCTTCGAACATTGAGTTCCGATGAAAAATTGAAAAGGAAGTTGTGTTAAACTAATTATAGTATCAGTGAAAGTATATTGATTTTTCTATGGCAAGAAGAAATGTCTGAACTTATAGCCCCGATGGAAGCGGCATCACCGCAAAGCGGTATATAGCGGACAGCGGGACGGGTTTTGGAAGAAGCGAAAGTTTTGTTGCTCCTTAATAGGAATCTAGTTATTTCATTTCATCTAAATGTCCGGTTTATCATATTTTTCGTCCACTGATTTGAAGATTTAGTTCAGAAATACAATAAAAAAAATCCCGCCTTAAAAATAAGACGGGATTTATATGGATATAAAAGAGGTTTATTCTGCCAGAATAATTCCTTTATTATTGCTGAATTCTATCACTCCACTTTTCATAGAAAAAGAAAAAACACTTTCCTTTTCGTTTTCTCTGGTGAAGTGCTGACTGTATTGCTCCTTGATTTCATTAGTGAACACTTTAATTTTCCCTGAATTTAAGGAAGCCACAATAGCGGCGTGATCTTTCATGATATGGAATTCTCCACTTTTTCCGGGAAGCAAAACTGATTTTACTTCACCTTCAAAAATTACAAATTCCGGAGTTAAAATTTTAATATTCATCTTCTGATAGATTAAAAGATTTAGAGATTAAAGATTAGAGACAGAAACATTATGTCTCTTATCTCAAATCTTTTAGTCTTTTTTCTAATTAAGCGTTTTCCGCTAACATTTTTTCACCTGCTTCGATTGCTTCTTCGATGGTCCCTTTAAGGTTAAAAGCAGCTTCAGGTAAATGATCTAACTCACCGTCGATGATCATGTTAAAACCTTTGATGGTATCTTTGATATCTACCAATACTCCTTTCAATCCTGTAAACTGTTCTGCAACGTGGAAAGGTTGAGATAAGAATCTCTGCACTTTTCTAGCACGGTAAACAGCTAATTTATCATCTTCTGAAAGTTCTTCCATTCCTAGAATCGCGATGATATCCTGTAATGCTTTGTATTTTTGAAGAATTTCTTTTACTCTTTGAGCACAGTCGTAATGTTCGTCTCCTAAGATTTCAGAAGTTAAGATTCTGGAAGTAGAAGCCAATGGATCTACTGCCGGATAAATACCTAATGAAGCAATTTTTCTATCTAATACAGTTGTTGCATCTAAGTGAGCAAACGTCGTTGCCGGCGCCGGGTCAGTTAAATCATCTGCAGGAACGTAGATCGCCTGTACAGATGTAATTGAACCATTTTTAGTTGAAGTAATACGCTCTTGCATCGCACCCATTTCAGAAGCCAAAGTTGGTTGGTAACCTACTGCTGATGGCATTCTTCCCAGAAGTGCAGATACCTCAGAACCTGCTTGTGTAAAACGGAAGATATTATCTACGAAGAATAATACGTCTCTTCCTTGCCCCTGTCCGTCACCATCTCTAAAATATTCAGCGATTGTTAAACCAGACAAAGCAACTCTAGCTCTTGCTCCAGGTGGCTCATTCATTTGTCCGAAAACGAAGGTACATTTAGAATCCTTCATTTGCTCAAGATCAATTTTAGATAGATCCCATCCTCCATTTTCCATGGATTCCATGAATGCATCACCGTATTTAATAATACCTGATTCCAGCATCTCTCTCAAAAGGTCGTTTCCTTCTCTGGTTCTTTCACCTACACCGGCAAAAACAGAAAGTCCACCGTGACCTTTCGCAATATTGTTAATTAATTCCTGAATCAATACCGTTTTACCAACACCTGCTCCACCAAACAAACCAATTTTTCCTCCTTTTGCATAAGGCTCTACCAAGTCAATTACTTTAATCCCGGTAAAAAGTACTTCTGCAGAAGTTGTTAATTGATCAAATTTCGGAGCTTCTCTGTGAATCGGCAAACCGTTTTCTTTAGAAACTTGTTGAATTCCGTCAATAGCATCACCTACTACGTTGAATAGACGACCATAAACACCTTCGCCAGTTGGCATGGTGATTTGTCTTCCTTGTGAAATTACTTCCTGACCTCTTTGAAGTCCGTCTGTTGCATCCATTGCGATACATCTTACAGAATCTTCACCAATATGTTGTTCTACTTCAAGTATCACTTTGTTACCGTCTGTTTTTGTAATTTCCAATGCATCATAAATGCTTGGAAGTTCTGCCGCATCTGTAAAAATTACGTCGATTACTGGACCGATAATTTGAGAAATTTTTCCTTTAAGTTGGTTTGCCATTGCTAATTTTTTTCTTGAGTGCAAATATAATGAATATTCGCACATTTGCAATTGGTTTAAAAGAAGATTTTTGTCATATTTGCACAAAGTTATTTTAAGTCCATTTTTAGGGCAATTATTTCCACTCTTATTAAGAATTTCAGTTGATAATTACAGAAAATTTCATCGGTCCACTTTCCGAAAATCCTTTGGCGCTCTCGATTGGTATGTTTGATGGTGTTCATTTGGGACATCAAAGTATTATAAAAAAACTCAATACCATTTCAGAAATAAAAAATCTGGAATCTGCCATTCTTACTTTTTGGCCACATCCGAGAAAGATATTTAATCCCAATGACGATTTAAAATTATTAAATACCATTGAGGAAAAAAAATACCTGCTTCAGAAAAACGGATTACAGCATTTATTTTTAAAAGAATTTGATGAAGACTTCAGAAACCTCACTGGTGAAGAGTTTGTGAAACAGATTTTGGTGGAGAAACTTCAGGTCAAACATTTGATAGTTGGTTATGATCATACTTTCGGAAAAAACAGAAGCGGTGATTTTTCATTATTAAAGAAGATGGGTCCAGAATTCGGTTTTGAAGTAGAACAAGTTGAAGCGGTTTCTTATAAAGACCTTAATATAAGTTCCACTCAGATTAGAAAAGCCTTAAGTAAAGGTGATATTCTTTCTGCCAATGAAATGTTGGGTTATAACTACTCTATTTCCGGAACGGTAATTCACGGTAAGAAAATCGGTCGAACAATTGGTTATCCGACGGCTAATATTGAAGTTGATGCTTTAAAACTTCTACCTAAAAAAGGAGCTTATATAGTTGATGTGTTCGTGAAGAACCAACATTATAAAGGAATGTTGAGTATCGGCACCAATCCAACTGTTAATGGTAAAGCTATTTCTGTGGAAGTTTATATTTTAGATTTTAATGAAGATATTTACGACCAGGAAATCTCAGTTAATTTCAGAGAGTTTCTACACGAAGAAATTAAATTTAATGGTCTGGAAGAATTGATGGTGAGATTGGATGAAGATAAAAGGTTGACCGCAGAATTCAAATTTTAATTTTTTCTCCAACCACAAAGTCACAAAGCCTTTTTTTTAATCAATTATTGTAAAGCTTTAAAATGTTAAAGTTTATGAAGGTTGGCGCAATTTAAATTCCGACGGAATTCTTAATTCATTTAACTACTTATTGAAACCTAAATGGTGAAATTTTCCTCGTGAAATTTGTGAAATAATTTGTGCTATTCTTGTTAAAAGCATTTTTGCAAAGTCACTACGAGTTCAACAACTCTTCTCTTTTTTTCTTTGTTAAAGATTGTACGATTAAATCGTAAGAATGATCAATCAACTTGAAAATTAATTCCTTTTTCAAACCATCACAAACCACCGAATTCCAATGCGTTTTATTCATATGATATGCACCTTCAATCTGTGGATATTGCTCGCGAAGTTCTGCACTCCATTCCGGATCTGTTTTTAGAGCAATTGATAAAGGCTGTTTTTCCAGAGGTATTAAAGCAAACATCTTCCCTCCTACTTTTAAAACCAAAGTTTCCGGATTAAAAGGAAAGGTTTCTTCAACTCCTTTTTTGCGCTGACAATATTCTAAAATTTCGGTGACATCCATATATAAGATAAGTAATGGGTAATAAGTAATTATAAAAAGGTAATAATGATTAATAATAATCGTTTTAACATTATAAAATTAATAAATTTGTGTGAGAAATTAATAATTGCTCATTACTAAATATTAATTTCATTACTTATTATTCACTACCCATTACTCCTATACAAATGAAAGCATTAGTCATTGGCGCTACTGGCGCAACAGGTAAAGATTTAGTTTATCAACTGCTTCAGGATCCTGATTTTAGAGAAGTTGATGTATTTGTACGAAAACCTTTAAACATCAATGATTCAAAGCTCAAAGCTCATATTGTTGATTTTGAAAAACCTGAAGAATGGAAAGATCTTGTAAAAGGCGACGTCGCATTTTCATGTATGGGCACCACTCTGAAAGCGGCAGGAAGTAAAGAAGCTCAGAAAAAAGTAGATGTCGATTATCAATATAACTTCGCGAAAAGTGCCAGGGAAAATGACGTTGAAGATTTCATTTTAGTTTCTGCTTATGGCGCAAGTCCAACCTCGAAAATGTTCTATTCTCAATTAAAAGGCGAATTGGAACAAAAAATAAAAGATCTCCATTTTAATAAAGTAACCATTTTCCAACCCGGAATGTTAGAGCGAAAAAGTTCTGATCGTTTTGGAGAAGTTACCGGTGCTAAAGTGATTAAATTTATCAATAAATTAGGTTTACTAAAAAGCCAGAAACCTTTGCCAACTGACGTTCTCGCTCAGGCAATGATTAACGCGTCAAAAATAAAATCAAATGGTTATTCTAAAATTAAACTAGGAAATATTTTCAGTTTCGCTGGCAAACATAATTAGTTTTTTGACTGTGTTTTTTTAACGCAAAGACGCAAAGGGTTAATTAATCATGCTGCATAAAATTACGGTCGCAAAGGCGTTTCACTTAGCAAAGGGAAATTTCAATTTTAACTAAATTACTTTTTTAAACACATTAGTCACATTAGTTTTTTTAGTTCAATTACAAGATCACAAAAGTAATGCGAACAATAATTTCCGGACAAAATCGTAATAAATATTAATTTTTTAATGTAAAATTATTAGTTGTAAAATTTTAATGCTGAAATTTCAATGGGGTAATTCGTGAAAACATTAGTGAGATTTGTGGTTAAAATTATTAATTTAAACCACAAAGGCACAAAGTTTTTTAGTTTAATTCAAAGTTCATGAAGTGATGCGCACCACAATTTCCGTGGGAAATCTTAATAATCTTAATCGCTTCACGAAATCTTAATGTTTAAATTTTGATTCTGTAATTTTTAGTATTGAATTTTCAATGGTGGAATCAGTGAAAACATTAGTGGAATTTGTGTTTAATCGTATTAGTTTAAACCACAAAGTCACAAAGTTTTTAGCTGAATTCAGAGTTCATGAAGTGATGCGCACTACAATTTCCCTGGGAAATCTTAATAATCTTAATCACTTCACGAAACCTTAATGGTTAAATTTTAATTGTACAATTATTAACAATTAATCTCAATCGTGAAATTTGTGAATTTATCAGTGCCATTTGTGTTTAACCTTATTAATTTTAATCAAAAAAATTTTCATTTTAAAAATTCGTGCATTCGTGGCAATTGCATTTAAAAATAAAAGCCGTTTCAACAATGCTGAAACGGCTTTTAATATTAATATCAAAAAGATTAGATTTTCATAATCTCAGCTTCTTTCACTTTAAAGTGATCGTCGCACATTTTGATGTACTTATCTGTAACTACTTGAATTTTTGCTTCTTCGTCTTTAATTAAATCTTCAGAAACTCCTTCTAATTTACGAAGTTCTTTCATACCATCCTGACGTGCATTTCTTACAACGATCTTTGTTGCTTCTGCTTCAGATTTCGCTTGTTTTCCTAACTCACGTCTTCTTTCTTCAGTTAATGGTGGAACATTCAAAATGATATTATCACCATTATTCGATGGTGCAAAACCAAGGTTTGAATTAATAATCGCTTTTTCAATTGCTCCAATTGCAGTTCTATCCCAAGGTTGAATTGAAATAGTCATCGCATCTGGAATCATCACGTTGGCAACCTGGCTCAATGGCGTTGGCGCTCCGTAATACTCTACCATAACGTCTTGTACCATTGTTGTAGAAGCACGTCCGGCTCTAATTTTCTGAAAAGCATGTTCCAAATGTTTAATGGCAGCATCCATTTCCTGCTTTACCATTCCTACAATAAGTTCTAATTCTTCCATTATATCTTAAATTTCTGTTTAACTAATTAAATTGAAGCGCTCAAAAATAGTGTTAATTTTTTATAAATTCACTAAAGTTCCGATAGTTTCGCCTTGAACTACTTTTAATAGATTGCCTTCTTTATTCATATCAAAAACAATAATGGGTAAATTGTTTTCTCTACTTAAAGTAAAAGCCGTCATATCCATTACTTTTAAATCTTTTTCAAAAACCTCACTGTAAGTTAAGTTATTGAATTTTACGGCGTCAGAATTTTTCTCCGGGTCAGAATCATAAATCCCATCAACTCTTGTTCCTTTTAAAATCACGTCAGCATTCATTTCAATAGCACGCAAAGTTGCGGCAGTATCGGTTGTGAAATATGGATTTCCAGTACCGGCACCGAAAATTACAACTCTACCTTTTTCTAAATGACGAACTGCTTTTCTTTTGATAAATGGTTCTGCCACTTTATCCATTTCGATCGCACTTTGCAAACGGGTAAAAATTCCTGCATCTTCCAATGCACCCTGCAAAGCCATACCGTTAATAACAGTTGCAAGCATTCCCATATAGTCACCCTGAACTCTATCCATTCCTGTAGCGGCACCGGCAAGACCTCTAAAGATATTTCCGCCACCAATAACGATTGACACTTGGCAACCAATATCAACTACTTTTTTAATTTCTGCAGCATATTCTTTCAATCGGTCATTATCGATTCCGTACTGACGGTTTCCCATTAATGCCTCGCCACTTAATTTTAGAAGAATTCGGTTGTATTTCATTTTTTACTTTTTTATTACTTTTTTACGGTGCAAATATAAGTAAACGCAAATAATTTCGTTAATAGAATTATATTTACACCGAAATTATTTTTGAAAAGTACTTAATTAAATTATTTTTGCATCCTTATATAATACATTGAGAAAAATTACTGTTGTTACTGCATTATTATTTGCGGGCTTATTATCTGCTCAGGAAGGGACAAATGTGTATCCTTTTCTGAATATTCCTGGTTCTGCCAGGCAAGCCGCTTTAGGTGGTGACGCGGTTTCTGTTCGTGATTTCGATGTAAGTTTTGCTGCCATTAATCCAGGTTTAATGAACTTGGATCAGGATCAAATGATTTCAATTAACTACGCTTCTTATCTCGCCGATTCTCAATATGGAACGATTAGTTTTGTAAAAGATTTAGAAGAAGGTCATCTCATCGGCTTTAATGCCCGATATATGGATTACGGCAAAATGCCAAGAACCGATGAAAGTGCAGAGATCAATGGAAATTTTGGGGCGATGGATGCTTCACTTGGACTTGCTTACGCTTACCAGTTTGATGAAGATTTCACCATTGGTGGAGGCGCAAATTTTATCACATCAAAAATCGATAATTATACTTCGATGGCAGTTGTTGGAACGGCCGGAGTTACCTATCACAATGCACAAAGCCGAGAAACATTAGCTTTAGTTTTCCGTAATTTTGGATATCAATTTAAATCATTTAATGGGACTCGCGAGGATGTTGCTTTTAGAGTTGATTTAGGATACACCAAAATTTTAGATGAATTTCCACTTGCATTTACCATTACCGCACACGATTTACAAAAATTAAATATTTCTCAGAATTTCGATAATAACGGTCAAGAAGTGAGTTGGAGCCGAAAAATGGCCGATCACATTTCTTTAGGCGCCGAACTTTTCCCGGAACAGGCTTTTAATATTCGTTTTGGATATAACGTAAGACGCGGAAATGAACTCGCTGTTTTAGATCAAAGAAGTTTTGCCGGTTTATCCGCAGGTTTTGGAATTAAGATTTCAAGTTTCCGATTTGATTACGCTCATGTAAGATATCACAACGCTTCCAATGTCAATATGTTTGGATTGACGCTCGATTTAATTGAAGTTTCCGGAAATAGAAGATAATTTTTCGTTAAAATAAATTTATTAGAACCATTTCAATTTTATTATTCGGTACAAGTTTTATCAGTTTCGGGCTCTTCTTCGGAAATAATTTAAACTAAAATATTGGAGTGATTGTGTTTTGCTTACTGCGAACGATTATTTATTTTTTTAACCCAAAAATTTTCAGGAAATTTGCCTTATGAGAAAACCTGTAATTGCTATCGACGGCTACTCTTCTACTGGCAAAAGTTCGATTTCTAAAATCATCGCTCAAAAACTCGGTTTGGTTCATCTGGATACCGGAGCGTTGTATCGTGGGATCACCTATTTTGCTTTAAATAACTGCATCGGTGCTGATGGTGAAATCAATTTGTCGGAGCTTTTTAACAGGTTTAATGAAATAGAACTTGAGTTTAAACCTGTTGATACAGAATTGGTTATGTTCCTAAATGGAGAGGATATTTCTACAGCTATTCGAACCAATGAAATTTCTCAAAATGTAAGTTTAATTGCCAGCCAAAAAGAAGTCCGTGATTTCTTGCTCGATGCACAACGAGAAATGGCAGAAAAAGGCGGCGTCATTATGGATGGCCGAGATATCGGAACCGTTATTTTACCCAATGCCGATTTCAAATTCTTTCTGACCGCAAGCGTAGACGAAAGAACCAAAAGACGCTTTTTAGAATTAAAAAGTTTAGGCATCGAAACCGACGAAAATACCGTACGAGAAAATTTAATCTCCAGAGATAAGACAGATAGTGAAAGAGAAGTTGCTCCTTTGAAAAAAGCAGAAAACGCAATTCTTATCGACAATTCAGATTTTACTAAACATGAAACCATCGATATCATTTTATCCTACTTAAAGGAGTTTTAACAAAATTTTAAGAGTCCATTTTTTTTATTTGGTATATTAATTGTAACTTTAGATGAGATGGAGAAATCCAGTACGTAAGATTTATTAACTATTAAAAAATTAACTAAGATGTCAAAAAAAGGTAACAATACAGCAAGTGTATTAGCAGGTTTATTAGCTGGAGCAGCAGCAGGTGTTGTTTTGGGAATGCTTTACGCACCAGAAGAAGGAGCAGAAACAAGAAAAAAAATCAAGAGCAAAGCAAATGATTTAAAAGACCAGGCTGTTGATCAATACGGTAAAGTTTCTGAGAAAGCTAAAGAACAATACGAAGATGTATCTGGTAAAGTAAAAGGTCAGTACGACACGCTTTCTTCTCAATTTAAAGAAACTGCTGATAAAGTAGTAAGTTCTGTAAAAGACGGTTATGATAAATACAAAGATCAGGCGGTTGCTAAAACCAAAGAGGTTGTTACAGATGTAGAAAATGAATTAGACGGAATGAAGTCTTAATTTCGACTTCAGTTTATTCCTAAAAATAAAAAGGAACTTTAAATTAAGTTCCTTTTTTTGTAACTTTAAAAAAAATATTATGGTTGACATTGTAAAAGAATTCGCCTCAAAAAAAATAGATCTGCTCAAAATGGAGATGACCGAAAAATCTTCGATCACCGTAGGAACATTAACCTATCTCCTATTTGCTGCAGTTGCGGCGCTATTCTTCATCATCCTATTTAATATTGGTTTGGGTTTATTGATTGGTTCTTGGCTAGGTAATTACGCCTACGGAATTTTGATCATGGCCGGGCTTTATTTATTGATTTTCTTAATCACTTTTGCCGCCCGAAACGCCATTAAAAATAATGTAGCAGATAAAATTATTAAATTTATAAATTCCTAAAGATGAGCACGAAATACAACAGTTTGGAGGAACTTAGAAGAAAGAAAGCATTACTAAAGAAAGAGGTTTCTGAGTTAGAAGATCTTTTAACCTTCGATAATGCCAAAGAAAGTCTGAGTGCTTTGACTAATGGTTTTACAGATAAATACTTGCAACAAGATACCACACAAGACGGCGAAACGAAAATTTCTTTAAAAACCAACGAAATTGTAAAAGAGATTTCTGGTAATATTAAAGATTCGCTTCTTAGTAAAAATACGGTTTACGGTTTTGCCAAAAGTGATGCTGGAATGAGTATTGTAGAAAATGCACTGAAATTGGGCGCGGTAACTTTTGTCGGAAATTATGCCCGAAAAAGTCTTTACAATAAAAGCTGGAAGAAAAAACTAATTGGTTTGGCTCTTATCTATTTGGCGCCAATCGCACTTCGATTCTTTCGTAAGAAATTGGAACAGTATGAGAAAAGTAAAACAACGTCGAGTTTCGAACAGTTGATTTAAAAAAAGCAAAGTCGGATTTTTTTCCGACTTTTTTCATATACTTTAATTGGATTATTAAAAACACAAAAGTCACCAAAGTTATATTTTGAAATACTTAAGTTGATAATTGGAATTAATAAAGTTCAAAAAAGATTTTACGCATTATAACTTCAAGAATTCTTAATTTTCTTCATTTGTCAATGGTTAAAAATCATTTTTAACACATTAGCTACATTAGTTTTTTTAAGTAAAAACATTGTTAGTAAAAGTACATATAAGTTTTGGGCATTATAATTTTCGTGGGAAATCTTAATGAGCTTAATTACTTCAATAAACCTTAATGGTAAAATTGTAATCGTGAAATTTGTGAAATCATTAGTGCTATTTGTGTTTAACCTTACTAGTTTTAAACTTCTTACAAATAGTCTAATCTCTTTTACCGAAAATTTGACCTAAGATAATTCCAGCAGACATCGCTACATTTAAACTTTCTGTAGCTTTTGATTTTCCAAAACGTGGAATGGTGATTTTGTCTGTTAGCAGATTTTCGATTTCTGGACGAATTCCATTTCCTTCATTTCCGAGAACTAAATTAAATTGCGAAGGGAATTGATAATCATAGAAATCAGTTCCATCCATATCTGTTCCGATAATCGGTTGATTATTTTCAGAAATGTAATTTTCTAAATCCTGGTAAACGATATTTACCCGAAGAAAAGATCCCATACTCGCCTGAATTACTTTTGGATTATAAAAATCCGCAGTGTCTTCACTACAAATGATTTGCGAAATGCCAAACCAATCTGCTAACCGAATAATCGTTCCTAAATTCCCAGGATCCTGAATTCCATCGAGAATTAACTGTACACCAGTTTCTTCCTTCAACAATTCTTCTTTAAGTTCACAGACCGCAACCGAATCTTTCGGATGTTGTAAGAAACTTATTTTCTTTAATTCAGCTGGTGAGATTTCTGTTGCAGTAAGATTTCCGATTGATAATTCAGCAGGATTTACCGAAAAGATCTCATTGATTTTATACTTAGAAGTTGGTATTTCTTTAATCGTTTTATTACCTTCAACCAAAAACAAATTGTATTTTTGTCTGAACTTCTTTTTATCAAGAGACTGTAAAATTTTTATTTTATGAGCCGTAAGCATTTTTCAAAATATTTTCAAAAGTATTACTTATTTTTTTCATCTGCAATCACTATTCTTTTTTTGTACGCTTGTAGTACAACAAAAAAAGTTCCTGATGGCGAGTTTCTGTTGACCAAAAATAACTTTAAATATGAAGATGGGAAAATACATGAAGATGAAGTCGAAAGTCATGTAAGTCAGAAACCCAATAAAAAACAACTTTTCATTCTACCATTTGGGTTGTGGATGTATAATGCGACGAATCCTAAATACGATTCGATCATTGCAGAATATATGACTTATCCTAATGAAATGAGGAATCAGAAACTTCGGGATTCTCTCTTTATAAAATTCAAACATCCTGAATATGTGGGAAAACGTCTTTTTACAGAGCGGTTTTTTCAAAATATTGGGCAGCCGCCAGTTATTTTAAATCAAGGTAAAACGGACCAGAGCGCGACTTCCATTCGTAAATTTTTAGTGTATAAAGGATATTGGGACACCGATGTAAAATATACCCAGGATTTAGATTCAGCTGCAAAAAAAGCACAGGTTAATTATTTGATTACACATAAAGATCCTACCTACATCAGTGATTACTATTATAATATTCCCGATCCAGCTATTAAAAACGTGTATGAACAGCATCTTGCTAAAAGTTTAGTTCGTGGAAAGAAAGTTTTGGATCAGGCGGTTTTAGAAAAAGAGGTTAAGAGAATCAATGATTTGATGAAAGACTACGGTTATTATAAGTTCAATAATTCTAACGAAGAGATTTATTTTACCGCAGATACTTTACAAAGCAGAAAGAATGTTCCGTTGACGATGGATATTCGTAAAGATTCTGTAGATTCCCGTTACAAGGTCACTACCATTGGAAAGGTGAAGGTTCATCTTCTTGAAAAGTTATCGGATTCTGTAGATACCGTTAAAGATTCTTTACTAAGAATTAACTTTTACAAACTCGATGACCAATATAAAACATTGTCCTTATGGCGACCAATTATTTTGCGTCCGGGAGAGGTTTATGATCAAAGAAAATTAGATTTAACAAAGAGAAATATTGCAGGGATGAATAATTTCAGCATTATTAAATATGATGAAACGCTTCGCAAATCGAACGACAGTATTTTAGATGTCAGTTATTTTCTGGCACCACTTCCGAAATATGATTTAAAAGTCGCGACCGATCTTAATTATTCTCAAATTTTAAATTTCGGAGTTTCGCCGTCTGTCGATCTTACAAGTCGTAATATTTTTGGTGGGGCCGAAAACTTAACTACAAGTCTATCCGGTATTTTCGGTTCTGTTGTTGGTTCTCAAAACACAAATAAAAGAAGTCTGGCATATGAAATATCGGCACAGGCAGCGTTGAATTTCCCTAGATTATTACTTCCTTTTCAAACCTGGAAAATCATCCCCAAAAGATATTCCCCTACTTCATCGATTAGTGCAGGAACTTCAATCCAAAACAATATAGGATTGGGCCGAATCGGTTTTAATGCAGGACTAAATTACTACGCCAATGCCAACGATATTGTTTCTCACCGACTTACGGTTTTTAACAGCCAGTTAAGTTTGACCAGAAATAAGGATCGCTACTATGATTTCTTTCCACAAGATGCAGAAGTTAGAGATCAAATGTTTGCGATTTATTCTCCCGCTTTATACCAGGATTTTCTTGCCGGAAGTATCACTTCAGATGCATTATCAACCATGATTGTTGATGATAAGGGCTTTCAGACATCGTTAACTGGTGATAACTTATCTGCCTTAAATAACTTTCTGCAGTCCTTGGTTAATAAAGACAGACAAACTCAGGATATTCTTATTTCATCGATGATTTATAATTTTATTTATAATGAAATCGGAAAGAAAGACCGACCAAATCCTTTCTATTTTAATGGTAAAATCGAAACAGCAGGAAATGTATTTAGTCTCTTTAATAGTCGCAGAAAAGAGGATGGAATTGTCTCTGGTCCCTCAAGAACCATTTTCAATATTCCTTATTCTCAGTTTGTGAAATTTGATTTTGATGTCAGAAAATATTTCACTTTTAATAATGAAAAGCAAACACTGGCTTTAAGACAGTTTATAGGAATCGGGATTCCTTATGGTAATTCATCCACCATGCCGTTTGTACGATCTTACTTTAATGGTGGTTCCAATGATATTCGTGCGTGGCGAGTATTCGGAGGTCTTGGTCCGGCAGATTCTCAAATCGATGAAAGGGTTCGTTCTTACGTGATGGATAATGTGAAATTAACCACCAATATTGAATACAGAATGCCGTTTACCGATATGTTTGAAGGAGCAGCTTTCGTAGATGCCGGAAATATCTGGAGTTTAAAAGACAGTGGTTTTGGTGATCAGTTTAAATTTAATAAATTCATTTCTCAAATGGGAGTTGGGACTGGTCTTGGTTTAAGAATCAATGTCGCTTATATTACGTTGCGATTAGATGCTGCTTATAAAGTGTATGATCCTAATCAACCGAATGGTGACAGATGGGTCATCAGCAAATGGCAACCATTGAAACCAGTACTTAATTTCGCATTTGGATATCCATTCTAATTCATTTTATATATTCTTTATTATTTTAACGTTATTAATAATAAAACAGCAATACATTACGTTAAATAAGAAAAATATACTATGAAAAAAATCAATTCCGTTACTATTGGTAGGTTTATCGCTTCTGATTATTTCCTGTCGCTCAAGTGATGATTCTAATATTGAAGTTCCTGAGCCGGAAAGTTTTTTCAATCTGAATGTTGACAACCAATGGGTTTACAAAACCTATGATAATCCTGATTTTACTAATCCACAAAGCGTTTCAACTTTTTCTGGAAGAATTGATTCTGTTAGTATTGTTGGTAAAGTAGAGGTTCAAGGATTAACATTTGCAAAAGAAAGAACTAAAATAAATTGGCCAAATTCTAACCTAAACAACCAGGAAAATTTTCGGTATTTGAGAGTAAATAATAAAGGACATTTGGTCTATTTAAGAACGCTTGATAATGTTACGGAAACAAGCGGATCTGTGGTTCATCCGGGGCAAGAAAATGCGTTCACTTTCAGTTATGATTTTATTGAGATGAATCAAGTCGTGGGAAATCTTTTTTATAAGTTAGACAAAGAAAAAAATGTTGAAGTCAATGGAGTTCAATATGTAGTACTTCCCTATTTAGGTGATTTTACTCCTGCTCCCAATCAATCGAATTTGTTAAAAAAGACTCAGGAAATTTCATACAAAAAAGGTCTAGGTCTGGTTAAAGAAATATGTCATTCAGTTTACAGTAAAAGCTATTTAGAAAGTCGATTAATAAGTTATAAAATCAAAAAATAATTTTCTCTAAAATGATTTATTTCTTAAAATTTAATCGCAGATTATTCTGCGATTTTTTTTGTTACATTTGTTAAGTCACTAAAAACAAATGCAATATGAATTGGTCTCAATCTATTTTAAAAGTAACATTTTTAAGTGTTTCCGCACTTCTATTTTCACAAGAACATCACCTTCGAAATATTCAGAAACTCACTTTCGGTGGCGATAATGCAGAAGCCTATTTTTCACCTGATGGAAAAAAGCTGACGATACAGGTCACCAATCCTTTGATTGGAGCGCATTGTGATCAGATTTATCTTTTAGATTTAACCAAAAAAAACATCGGAACCAAAGATTTGAAAATGGTTTCTAATGGCGAAGGCAGAACAACCTGTTCCTTTTTTATGCCTGATGGAAAGCATATTCTCTACGCCTCTACTTTTGAAGCCAATAAAGAATGTCCGGCAAAACCAGCACCGCGAGCAGATGGAAAATACCTATGGCCCGTTTATGCAGAATTTGATATTTACGTTGCCGACCTTAATGGAAAAATTGTTAAGAAACTCACCGATTCTCCAGGTTATGATGCGGAAGCCGTAGTTTCTCCAGATGGAAAATACATTGTTTTTACTTCTGACAGAACTGGTGATTTAGAACTTTGGAGAATGGATATTGATGGTAAAAACTTGAAACAATTAACTTCTGGTTTAGGTTATGATGGCGGTGCTTTCTTTTCTCACGATTCCAAAAAATTGGTGTTCCGTTCTTCGCGACCTACGACTCCGGAAGCGATTAAAGACTATAAAGATTTGTTGGCTCAGCATCTTGTCGCTCCCACAGAAATGGAAATCTACACCATGAATATTGATGGAAGTGATTTAAAACAAATTACTCATTTAGGAAAAGCGAACTGGTCGCCTTACTTTCATCCGTCTGATAAAAAGATTTTATTCTCGAATCATCATTCAACCCGAGGTTATGATTTCCAGATTTATTCAGTGGATCTCGATGGAAATAATTTAACGCAGGTCACTTATGAAAGTATGTTCAATGCGTTCCCAATGTTTTCGCCAGATGGAAAGAAACTCGTTTTCTCCAGCAATCGAAATGGGGAGAAACCAAATGAAACCAACGTTTTTATCGCAGACTGGGTTGATACCGATGCAGCAGAAAATGTTTCAGAACAAAATTTAAAAAACCATATTACTTACCTCGCTTCCGATGATTTGCAAGGAAGATTAGCAGGAAGTCTTGGTGAAAAGAAAGCCTCAGAATATATCGCAAAGGAATTTACAAATCTGAAGTTGAAACCATTTATTGGTAAAGATTATATCCAGCCTTTTGAATATTCGGTAAAACTAAATCCGCATGAAGATGGTTCTTCAGTAGAAGTAAATGCCAGAAACGTGATCGGCTATTTAGATAATAAAGCCAGCAAAACAATCTTGATCGGAGCGCATTACGACCACCTTGGTTTAAATGAGCACCACAACTCTACTTTGATGAATTCGGAAGGGCAAATTCATAATGGTGCCGATGACAACGCATCTGGAGTTTCGGCAGTTTTAGAATTAGCCAGAATGTTTTCTCAAAATAAAACTACAGAAAAAGCAAATTATATTTTCGCTCTTTTTTCTGGGGAAGAAGATGGTTTGATGGGTTCAAAATACATGGCAGATCATTTGCCAAAAGGAACAAAAATCGATTTGATGATTAATTTAGATATGGTGGGTCGTCTCAATAAAGACAAAGATTTATCAGTTGGTGGCGTAGGAACTTCTCCTCTATTTCCAGATTATATTCATCGGTATAAACCAGCTGGAATTAACCTGGCAATCGACAGTTCAGGTGTTGGACCTTCTGATCATACCAGTTTTTATTTAAAAAATATTCCGGTTTTATTTATGTTCACCGGCACGCACAGCGATTATCATAAACCGAGTGATGATACCGATAAAATTAATTTTAATGGAGTCAGAATGGTCACCAATTACGTCTTCGCATTATCAAACGCTTTGTCTGAAACTGAAAGAATCCCTTTCACCAAAACAAAAATGTCGGAGAGTAAATCGGTTCCGAAATACAAAGTAACGCTGGGAATCATGCCGAGTTACGCCGATACCAAAGACGGACTTCATATAGACGGTGTTACCGATAATCGACCAGGGTCAAATGCTGGAATGGTCGCGGGTGATGTTTTAACCAAGATTGGTAAATGTGAAATTAAAGAAGTCTATTCTTATATGGAATGTCTGGCTAAAGTCAATTCAGGCGACGAACTTCCTGTTACGGTTTTGCGTGATGGCAAGGAAGTTATTTTGAGAGTGAAGTTTTAGGGTTTCCTATTTACTGAAATCATTTATGAAAAACCGTCTCGTCATTAGTTGACGAGACGGTTTGTTTTATACACACAAATAAGGTTTTATGCGGAAGTGGATCATCTTTTTAGTGTTCCTTACTTTTTGTCATAGAATATTTTAGCGGTAGTGATTATTCATTTTCTTTCCTTGCAAACTCTAAGAATTCTTCTACATAATATTCACCTTTACTTAGTTTTTCAATAATAGCAGGATCATTATTATTGAAATTGGCAACATCTTTTGAAGTCAGTAACATCACCAAAGCGTTTTCTTTATGAACTGGACTCATATTTGGAGATTCAGCATTAAAAACAAGTATTTTATAACTATTTCCGTCCTTATCTTTCCATTCAGTATTGTTAGGTTTATATAACGCAGAGGCAACAATTCCGCCACCATATGGATTTCCATTACGGCCAATTGCTTTTTTATCTTTTTTTGTATCAAGAATGATTACATTGAATTTCTTTCCTGTAACACTAAATTTTCCAAAAGCGTGATCTTTCGCTATTTCATAATTTGTTAACAGTAAATTATGAAACAACTGTCCCTTATATTTTATTCCCCAGATAGTATACCCTTTTTTTATTTTTTTATTTGTTGACTCTGAAAGAATTTCTTTATAAATAATCGAATTAGGATTTTCTTCTTTAATTGTTATATAAGCCTTTTCAGGAATATTTGGTATGTTGTTGACATAATCGTTGTAGGTGAAATAATAGTCGATAGGTTCCTTTTTTAATTCAGTTTGTCCAAATGCCAATACTGAATTAATTAAGAAGAATAAAAATAAAATCTGTTTTTTCATATTTTTGAAGGATGGTTTTGATAGCATTTCCGTTAACGGCGGGGTATTTCTGTTGGCGGGGACTTTTTATAACAAGTCTTTGTAAGTATAACAAATTGAACAATTAGCGAAAATATTGATGACAGAAACGAAAATGATTAAGATGTTAAAAGTTTTTTATTGATTGTGATTCAAAAAAAAGCAACAAAAAAGACGCTCGATAAAGCGTCTTTTCTTGTGTAATTAAAAGTCCTGCTTATTCTTCTTCACTCTCGAACAAATCACCAATCAATCCTTCTTCTGGAATATCTTCATCTTCATGATTTCCCGAATTTTCTGATGGATCAGGTACCTCAATGATTTCTTCCTCCGGTTCTGGAATCGTAATATTGATGGATTTCACTTTATCTTTAATAAACTGATTTCCGATTGCTTTAATTCCTTTTACCGAAATAAATTCATCGATATTAATGGTTTCAGGATCTTTTTCTATTCCTTTTACTTTAGCAAATGTAATTTCAGCCGTTGCATTATTCGAAACAATAATACTTTCTACAAACGATTTTGGATGTTCCGATGGCATGAAAGGTTGAACATTAGTGGTGTTCTCGAGCAAGAATCTTTTAATAAAATAAATCTGCTTTTCACCATCAAAATAAATACAGGTAATCGGCTGCTCTGGTTTCCATTTTTCGAGGATTAAATATTCATCATCAAAACGGTTTCCTAATTCAAAACTCACCAATTTGGCTTCACCATGAGAATTGACAATTAATATTTTGTCATCCCCTTTGAAAGTCCCCAGTAAAGTTCCTCTTGCATCAGCATTTAATCGTCGAACGGTATCATCAAACCAAATTCTTCTCGGAGCCAAAGTCGAATGACCTTCTTCTTTTAAATCTACTTTTTTGACGATATATTTGGTCACCACATTCCCTTTGGAATCCCGACCTTTAATTGCCAGTTCTGAGAAATCGATATCTATTTTATTTTTTCTAACGCGGGCGTTTGGTTTTAATAAAACGGTTACTTTCTCGGCTTCACCATTAGGATTGGCAGAGAAGTATAACATTTCAGAACCTTTCTTGTCGGAAGCTAATTTATAATCGGTATTTCGGGTAACGCCGGTCACAGAAAAACGTTTCATATAATAAGGACCGTCTCTTCCTTCACGGTAAATCATATTGTAAACCGTGCGTTTATCGTTCTTTTTCCAAATGGCAACATGTTGGATATTCTTACCGATAAAAGTTTTAGCTTCTACTTTCACGACTCTCATCGTCCCATCTTTCTGGAAGGTAATAATATCGTCGATATCAGAACAGTCGAATAAGTATTCATCTTTTTTAAGAGAAGTTCCAACGAAACCTTCTTCCCAATTCACGTAGAATTTCTCGTTAGCCACCGCAACTTTCGAAGCATCGATGGTATCGAAAATCCTTAGTTCGGTTCTACGTTCTTTTCCTTTCCCGTATTTTTTTTGAATATTAGCATAATAGTCAATTGAGTACGGAATCAAATGTTCTAAATTATATTTAACCTGCTCGATTTTTCCTTCAAGCGCTTTAATATTTTCTTTAAATTTATCTAAATCGAAACGCGAAATTCTCTTGATTCGAATCTCGGTTAATCTTAAAATATCTTCTTCGGTTACGGCTCTTAATAAATGAGTGGTATGTGGTTTCAACCCTTTATCAATGGTTACAATGACTTCGTCCCAAGATTTCACTTCCTCGATATCGTGGTAAATTCTGTTCTCGATAAATATTCTTTCTAAGGAAGAGAAATGCCAGTTTTCCTGCAATTCATGCAATTCAATTTGCAGTTCTTTTTTAAGCAAAGAAACGGTGTGATCCGTATTTTGTCTCAGGATTTCTGACACATTCAGGAACATCGGTTTATTACCAACAATTACACAGGCATTCGGCGAAATCGGAATTTCACAATCGGTAAAAGCGTATAAAGCATCAATGGTTTTATCCGGCGAAACATCATTTGCAAGGAAGATGTTGATTTCAACTTGATCTGAAGTATTGTCTTCAATTTTCTTGATTTTGATCTTGCCTTTTTCATTGGCTTTAATCACTGAATCAATTAAATCGCTCGTGTTTTTACCAAAAGGAAGTTCAGTAATACAAAGTGTATTTTTATCTTTCTGAATAATTCTGGCTCTGGCACGGATTCTTCCGCCACGCTCACCGTCATTATAATTCGAAACATCAAGCATTCCACCCGTAATAAAATCGGGGAAAATCTGAAATTTCTTGCCTTTTAAATGAGCGATAGAAGCGTCAATCAATTCATTAAAATTGTGAGGCATAATCTTAGTAGAAAGCCCTACTCCAATTCCTTCCACACCTGACGCTAACAGCAATGGGAATTTTACCGGTAAATCAATAGGTTCATTATTTCGACCGTCATAAGATTTCGCCCATTCTGTCGTCTTTGGATTGAAGACTACTTCTAAAGCGAACGGTGTTAATCGTGCTTCGATATATCTCGCAGCTGCCGCAGAATCTCCGGTGAAAATATTTCCCCAGTTTCCCTGCGTATCAATCAATAATTCTTTTTGACCAATCTGTACCATGGCATCGGTAATCGACGCATCACCGTGTGGGTGATACTTCATGGTATTTCCTACGACATTGGCGACTTTGTTATATCTGCCATCTTCCAGCTCACGCATCGAGTGCATGATTCTCCTTTGCACAGGTTTGAATCCATCAAAGATAGAAGGAATCGCACGGTCCAAAATTACATAAGACGCGTAATCTAAAAACCAGTCTTTATAAAGACCGGAAACTTTTCTCAGGGATTCTTCTTGGTGATTTTCTTGCTCTTCCATCAACTAATAGCCTCTCTCTTTTGTTCTTTATTACTTCTAACGACTTTACTGAGGGAAATTTTCAAGTCATTTAATTCTTTCTTTGTTAGGTATGAGACATCATATCGAAGCGTAATATTACCTTTCTTACTACTGATTGTAATATACAATCTTTTCAAAATGAGAATATTAACAATGTCGTATTTTAAAAGTTTATATTTCGGAAACTCATCACTTAAATTTCTATCTAAAAATAAAAAAACATTTCTATTTTTAAAATTTAAAGCTTCTCCATCACTATCATACTCAAAAATCTGTCTTCCTCTAAAATAAAATATCAATACGATTGCAATTGGAATAATAAGTAATAACCACTGTGACGCTCCCAAATAATCGTAAATATAATATTCTAATAAAAATGCTGCCAGCCCCAAAACAAGGATCATTACAACTAATGTACATAAGAAATTAAAATACCCGGTTTTGTTTGTATTATTTAATCTCATTCTTTCTTAATTAACTTCTGATTCAGCTTCTATTAAGATTTCTTTGCTGTCAATATCAGGATCTTCCACTACCAGATTATCCAGAATAAACAATTGTCGGTCTGGTGTATTTTTACCCATATAAAACTCTAACAACTGTTCTATTGTCTGATCTTTACCAATAACAACCGGCTCCAAACGAATATCTTTTCCAATAAAATGTTTAAACTCATCAGGTGAGATTTCTCCAAGTCCTTTAAATCGGGTAATTTCTGGGCTTTTTCCTAAATCCTGTAAGGCTTTAACTCGCTCAACTTCCGAATAACAATATCTGGTTTCTTTCTTATTTCTAACTCTGAATAAAGGCGTTTGCAAAATATAAAGATGTCCGTTTTTAATTAAATCAGGAAAAAATTGAAGGAAGAACGTAATCATTAATAAACGAATGTGCATTCCATCAACGTCGGCATCAGTTGCGATGATGACGTGATTATAACGCAAATCTTCTAAAGAATCTTCAATATTTAAAGCGGCCTGTAAATAATTAAATTCTTCATTTTCGTAAACTACTCTTTTGGTTAAACCATAACAGTTTAAAGGTTTTCCTTTCAAAGAAAATACCGCCTGAGTTTCTACATCACGAGATTTCGTAATCGAGCCAGAAGCAGAATCTCCTTCGGTGATAAAGATCATGGTTTCCGATTTTCTTAATGCTTTTTGGTCGTTATAATGTTGACGGCAATCGCGAAGTTTTTTATTGTGCAGAGAAACTTTCTTTGCTCTTTCTCTCGCTAACTTTTGAATTCCCGAAAGTTCTTTTCTTTCTCTCTCTGAAATAATTATTTTTCGGTGAATTGCTTCTGCAATATCTTGATTTTGATGCAAGAAATTGTCGAGTTTATTCTTTAAAAAATTAGTGATGAAAGTTCTTACGGTTTCTTTTCCAGGTTCTATTTCATTGGAACCTAATTTTGTTTTTGTTTGAGATTCAAAAACTGGTTCAATTACTTTAATGGCAACTGCTGCAATAATCGATTTACGAATATCGGCAGCTTCAAAGTTTTTATTAAAATATTCACGAATGGTTTTTACATACGCTTCCCGGAAAGCATTTAAGTGAGTTCCACCTTGTGTTGTATTTTGACCGTTGACGAAAGAAAAATAAGTTTCTGACTGTGATTTATCTGAATGCGTTATAGCAACTTCAATGTCTTCATCTTTCAAATGAACAATCGGATAGATAATTTCTCCTTCAATTTCTTCATTCAATAAATCTTTCAATCCATTTTCTGAAAAGTACGTTTCGCCGTTAAAAACTATTTTCAAGCCTGGATTCAGGTAGCAATAATTTTTAAGCATTTTCTCGATATACTCTTTTCTAAATTTGAAATGCGTGAATATCGTGGTATCAGGAATAAAAGTAATTTCAGTTCCGTTTCGGTCGGTAGATTCGGTTTCTGCAAAATCTTCTGTAATTAATCCTTTTGAAAATTCGGCGATTTTCATTTTTCCATCACGAATCGATCTTACTTTGAAAAACTCTGAAAGCGCATTAACCGCCTTTGTTCCTACTCCATTTAAACCTACTGATTTCTTAAAGGCTTTTGAATCATACTTTCCACCGGTATTCATTTTAGAAACGGCGTCAACTACTTTTCCTAAAGGAATTCCACGTCCGTAATCACGAATAATTGCCTTACCATCATCGATTTTTATTTCGATTCTTTTTCCGGATTTCATTACGAATTCATCGATCGAGTTATCGATGATTTCTTTGAGCAAAATATAAATTCCATCGTCAGCCGAAGAACCATCGCCCAGTTTACCAATATACATTCCCGGTCGAAGTCGGATATGCTCTTGCCAATCAAGGGTTCTAATATTATCTTCGGAATAATTAACAGTAGTGTTGTCGCTCATATTTTGGGTAGAAACTGCTTGATAAAATCAGTAACTCACAAAAATAGTGAAAGCAAATTGATTTCTAAAATTTTGTGGAGAAGTTTTCGGTACCTTTCTAGCAACAACGATAATAGGACCGCTTTTTTCGGGTGAGAATTTAGATTTTTAGTTTAAAAATGATTGATCCATTTTTCAAAAGCCAGCATGTAATCTTTCAAAAAAGTTTCCGTTTTTTCGTTGACAGTTTTACCGTCTTCCAATAATAACTCATGAACCTTACTAATATAAGCTTCCGGCTGCTGCATCATCGGAACATCCAGAAAAACAACTGCTTGACGGATATTATGATTCGAACCAAGACCACCTGTAGCGCTCGGAGTAACAGTTACCACTGCACCTGATTTTCCTTTCCAAACACTTTTCCCAGGAGGCCGCGAACCTACATCAATTGCGTTTTTCAAACCACCCGGAATTGTTCGGTTGTATTCAGGTGAGACGAAAAGAATGGCATCTGAATTTCTAATTTTTTCACGAAATTCTATCCATTGCTGCGGTGGATTCGAATCTAAATCTTCATTATAGAGCGGTAAATTTCCTATTTCTACAATTTCCATTTTTAGAGTGGTGGGCGCGAGACGAATTAATTCGTTGGCGATCTTTTTATTAAAAGATTCTTTTCTCAAGCTTCCGACTAGAACTGCAATCTTTTTTTCCATGATGTATTTTTTTTAATTTAAATTAAAGTTACAAATACTCTTAGTTAAATTGATTTTTAGAATGCTGTTTAACAAATATTTAAGTTTTGAATTGGGAGTTAAGACTATAAAAAAAGCGGACCGAAGTCCGCTGAATATTTTTAAATGTAAATCGTTATTTAAAACGTCTTACACATTAAATCTAAAATTCATCATATCACCATCTTGAACGATATATTCTTTTCCTTCTACTCCCATTTTTCCAGCTTCTTTAACTTTTGCTTCAGAACCAAATTTTAAGAAGTCTTCATATTTGATTACTTCTGCACGGATAAATCCTTTTTCGAAGTCGGTATGAATTACGCCAGCTGCTTGTGGAGCGGTCCAACCTTTTCCAATGGTCCATGCACGAACTTCTTTTACGCCAGCGGTAAAATAAGTCTGCAACTGCAATAAATCGTAGGCTTTTCTAATCAATCTGTTTACTCCAGGCTCCGTTAAACCCAATTCATCTAAGAACATTTCGCGCTCTTCGAAAGTATCTAATTCATTGATATCAGCTTCGATTTGAGCAGCAAGAACAACAACTTCTGCTTTTTCTTTCGCAGCCATTTCTTCGATTTTACCAATCCATTCGTTTCCGTTTTTAATGGAGTTTTCATCAACATTACAAACGTAAAGAACAGGCTTATTCGTCAATAACTGAACTTCTGAAATGATTGGAGTAGAAAAATCATCCATTGCAAATTCACGTGCATTGTTACCTTCTTCAACAAATTTCTGAAGATTAAGAAGCGTTTCATAAGTCATCACATCATCTTTTTTACCAGACTTGATGAATTTTTTAGCCTTCTCAACTGATTTCGCTAACGTTTCAATATCTTTCAACTGAAGTTCGATATCGATAATTTCTTTATCTCGGATGGGATCTACCGTTCCTTCAACGTGAATAATATTCCCGTCTTCAAAACATCTTAAAACATGAATAATAGCTTCACATTCTCTAATGTTCGCCAGGAATTTATTTCCTAAACCTTCCCCTTTACTTGCACCTTTTACCAAACCTGCAATATCCACGATTTCTACCACAGCTGGTAAAACTCTTTCCGGTTTTACTAATTTTTCCAGTTCAAACAAACGCTCATCTGGCACAGAAACTGTTCCGATATTTGGTTCGATGGTACAGAACGGATAATTGGCAGATTGCGCTTTGGCATTGCTTAAACAGTTAAAAAGGGTTGATTTACCTACATTGGGTAAACCTACGATTCCACATTTCATATCTTTAGTTCAAAAGTTTATAAATCAAGGTTTAAAGTCGTCCTTAAACCCATTAAATTGACAGTTGGCAAAGATAAAGATTTTGAGTGAGTTATGGAATAAAAAAATCTGCCTTTTAATAAAGCAGATTTTGATACTATTTTAGAAATCTTAAGTGAAGATTTCACTTTTTTAAACCACAAAAGGCACAAAAGTTTTATGTTAAAAAATCATTTTAAAGTTGGTGAAAATTATTTTTTAAAGTTCACATCATTCTGAAAATTAAAGATTTTCAACTCTGTGCTCTTCCTTCTTTCAAAGTGATGACTAAATCTTTTGTTACTTTGTGGTTGAAATTTTATCTTTTAAATGACAGATATTATTATGGGTTTTCAGACGAAGCATTTCTGGCCAGTTCAGCATCATCGGCAGCTTTTCCCAAATCTTTATCTAAATTGAAAAGAGATTCGTCAGTCGCTTTATCGCCACCAGCAATTTTTAATTTGTCGATTAAATCCATGGCTAAAGTTTCTTCTTCAATCTGTTCTTGTACAAACCATTGCAAGAAATTCCAGGTTGCCCAATCTTTTTCTTCAAAAGCCATTGTAACCAAATTGTAAATTTTCTCCGTATTATCTACTTCATGTTTAAAAACCTGATTGAAACATTCGGTCAAACTATTGGGATCCTTATCTGCAGCCTTTAAAGCAGTTACGGTAGGTTTTCCGCCTCGATTCAAAATGTACTGCATGAATTTAATAGCGTGATTTCTTTCTTCTAAAGAATGGCGGAATAAAAAGTTCCCAATTCCATCGTATCCTAAATCGGTTGCCCAAATTCCGTAGGATAAATAGACATGCGATTGCAGTAGTTCAACATTCATTTGGGTGCTTAATGCCTCTTCCAGGGTTGACGAAAGTCTTTTAGTATCCATAATTTAAATTTTTAATGATTGAATATTTACTAGCAAGAATAATTCCTTTGTAAAATTCTTCTATTATTTTAAGGTTTTTTTAACATATTAAGCTTCCAAGCACTATTTATGTATTTATCAGCTGAAAATTGTATTATTAAATATACAATAAAATAGATTGATACTTAATTTCATAATTATAACTATAAAAATAGTTGTACAATTAAAATTTATTTCTACATTTGTATCACTAAACAAATAGTGATATGAAAATCTCTCAATTAACAAAGGCGGAAGAACAGGTGATGCACTATCTCTGGGACTTAAAAAAAGCTTTCCTAAAAGATATTCTCGAACTTTTTCCCGAACCAAAACCACATACGAATACAGTTTCTACAATACTGAAAGTTTTAAAAGAAAAAGATTTTGTTGATTATGAAGTTTTTGGCAGACAACATCAATATTTTCCTTTGATCTCTAAAGAAAAATACAGCGGTAAATCAATGAAAAGTTTGGTCAAAAATTATTTTGAAGGCTCTTATAAAAACGCTGTTTCTTTTCTGGTCGAAAAAAACGAAATGAGCGTTGAAGATCTTGAAATGCTCTTAAATGAACTTAAAAATAAAGACTGATGGAAGCACTATTTTTATATTTCGGGAAAGTTATTTTCACGTCGGGTGTAATGTTTTTGTATTACAAGTTGTTTCTTAAAGACAAGACTTTTCATCATTATAATCGCTTCTATTTGTTAGCGGCTACCGTAACAAGTTTGACATTGCCTTTACTCAAAGTGAGTTATTTTACACTTGAAGTAAACAGCAATATGTATTTATTAATTAATAGATTACAAAATTTAAGTTCAACTAATAATTCAAATAATGATTTCAATTATTTTAAAATTGGCGCTTTTCTTACTGGACTGGTTGCTGTCTTTTTTCTAACGAAATTAATTTTCGGACTGGTTAAAATTCAGTTCTTAAAAAAGAAGTTTAGCAAAGAAAATTTCGAGGGAATTAGTTTCTATCAAACCGATTTGGCAGAAGCTCCATTTTCTTTTTTCAAAAATTTATTCTGGAAAAATTCTATCGAACTTCAATCCGATTTAGGCCGTCAAATTCTGAAGCACGAAATTGTTCATATCGAACAGAAACATTCCTGGGACAAAATTTTCCTCGAAATTACCACTTCCCTATTTTGGTTTAATCCTTTCTTTTATTTGATCAAAAAAGAGATCAATTTAATACACGAATATCTGGCTGATAAAAAAGCCGTCAAAAACTCGGACACCAAAGCATTTGCGCAGATGCTTTTGGCAAGTCACTTTTCCGGAAAACAGTTACCTGCATCGAGTCCGTTCCTTAGTTCTAACCTCAAAAAAAGATTAACAATGCTTAAAAAATCAAAAACAAAATTCAGTTATGCGCGACGAATTCTAGCGTTGCCTTTATTGTTTATCCTTGCTTTCATGTATTTGGTCAATGCAAAAAACAAAGAAATAAAAATCACAAATCAGGAAATTGAAAAAATGGTTTCTAACCTGAAAACGGACACCATTAAACCCAATATAAAAGCAGAGAATAATGTAAAAATTAAATCTGATCTTAATTCAATTCAAAGTCAGATTGATGAAAAACACAAAGCATTGGAACCTTTGCAGGAAAGTTTAAATGCAAAGCAGAAAGAAGCTGGAAAATTAAGTTCGGAAATGAATGCAAAAAGTAAAGAACTTCTGAAACTTAGTGCAAATAAAGATTTCGACAGTCCGAAATTTAAAGCGCTTGAGGAGCAAATGAATTCACTTGGTGCCCAAATCGATGCAATATTTAACACAGAAGATTTTCAAAATAAAATGAAACTCGTTGATAAAAATTATGGTGAATTAGATCAACTCTATGCTAAAATAGATCAATATTATAATTCTGAGGATTTCAAATTTAAAATGAAAGAAATAGAATTTAAAGCAAAAGAAATTGAAAGGAAATTCAATTCTCCTGAATATCAAAAGAAAATGAAAGATGCAGAAGCAAAAATGAAAGAAGCTGAAAGGAAATTTAATTCTCCTGAATTTCAAAAGAAAATGAAAGAGTCAGAAGTAAAAATGAAAGAAGCTGAGAGAAAATTAAAATTCGCAGAATTCAAACAAATTATGAATGACTCTGAAATAATAGCGATTGAATCAGTTAATTACAAGCCAAATTCAATAATAAAACAAGCTGAAAAAACTGATATTTTCATTGACGAAAAACCGTCAACCAATGAAGAAATGCAAAATTTAGATCCAAATACAATTGAATCAGTTCACGTTTATAAGAAAGGATTTGATGGAAATAAAAAAGGTGAAATTCATATAAAACTCAAAAAATAATTGATATTTTAAAACGATTTCTAATACTTCAAATATGAACAAACTACTTTTTCTTTCACTATTTATTTTCAGTTTCGGAAATGCTCAAAATCAGCGTTTCAGTTATGTTTATCAATTTGTTCCCGATTCTACAAATCAAGCAGATGTAAAATCTGAAATGGTAGTATTGGAAGTTTTACCGAAATTTTCAAAATTCTATAGCGAAACCGTTTTTAAAAGTGATTCGATTTCTAACGCAATTTTAGAAAAAGAAGCTAAAGCTACAGGAGTAGTAAATGTAAAAACTGATATGAGAAAAGGATTTTTCAGAAATACAATTATTAAAGAAAACCCTGATTATAAAACATTTTTAATTACAAGAATCGGACAAACCAAAATGAAAGTTTTAGATGACCGAAAGATAAATTGGAAAATTCTACCGGAAAAACAAAAAATTGGCGAATTCGAAACTCAAAAAGCTGAAACCGAAATGTACGGTAGAAAATGGACTGCTTGGTTTACGACAGAAATTCCAATTCAGGAAGGACCTTATAAATTTCACGGTTTGCCGGGATTGATTGTGAAAATTGAAGATCAAAATAAAAGTCATTCGTTCGCATTAAATGGAATTAAAAATCTAACTGCAGAAGAAGTGAAAAATATTGATCCCAATAAAAATTTTGTTTTTGATGAAGGAAATTATCTTAATATGGAACGATCTGCCTATAAAAAGTTTTATCTGGAAAACAGAAACGATCCGAACAAATCAGTTCGCTCCGCTTTGGGAAACTTAGAAATGGTAAGAGTTAATATAGGCGGTAAGATGACTGATATTAATGAATTTCTTCGTGATCGTGAAAAGCAGCAAAAGGAAAAAAACATGAAAGATAATAATCCTCTCGAGCTCGATTTGCTGAAATAAATCAGTAAAATTCAGGAGTATTTTCATCATTACAACATCGTAAATTTCCTTAACTTTAATGTATTAAAAATTAAAATATTTAAAGTCATGGAAAATCACAACCTTACCCACGAATTCCCTGAACTGGAAGAAAAAATCAATGCGTTTAAGCTGAATGATGAAACCTTCAAAAAAATGTATGTGAATTATGAAGAAGTCAACGCACTCATTCAGCATTACGAAGACGGCGAACAAAATCACACCACCGATGAACACTTAACTGATCTAAGAAAAAAAAGAGTTCATTTAAAAGATGATTTGTATTCTTATCTTCATCAAAATTAAAATTACCTTTTCATCAATTATTTTCTAAGCGGCTTTATCAGTCGCTTTTTTTATTTTTAGTTCAAGATATTTTATTTCTTTAAAAATTTCAATACTAAATTTGAAATCTGTTTAAAATTTTATATAAATTTACAGAAGCTTCGCTTTTTTCAGACCAATGAGATGCTTTAAATATGGAACAATTCCCATTAACAATTTTAACCGAAAAAGATCTCTTTGAAAAAGTGGAGATTGAAAAGCTTTATCAGCAAGAACATCCTACAACGTTGTTCGTGAGAAAAGGACAGGCAAATCTCAGCGTGCAAATTAATAAAGTACAACTCAGTGCCAATACGGTTTTGATTCTTGATCCAAAATCGACTTATAAAATCCACAGCGTAAGCCCTGATTTTGAAGGCAGAATTGTAGTATACGAAAACGATTACGTTCAAAAATTAGGATTGAAATTGAACAAGTTGCAAGTCTTTAAACATTTTAAATCGCACCTTAATAACATTGATTATTTACCCGAAAAAGAGCATAATTTACTTTGGACAGAAATAGATTTATTAGCCGAACTCTTAAAAAATGATATTTCTTTAGACTATAAGGAAGATATCGTGGATCATCTATTTTCTGCCTTTATTTATGGCTTAGCTGGTGCGTTGCTGAAGCAAGAAGAACTGGGGAAAACTACTATGACCCGTCAGGAGGAAATTACTTTTGAATTTGTAAAAAATGTTTTTGAAAATTTTAGATCTGAAAAGTTATTGCAGTTTTACGCCGACAAGCAAAATCTGACGATTAGACATCTGAGTTCGGTCGTAAAATCGATTACGCAGAAAACCGCCAATCAGGTGATCTCTGAGTTTGTAATGAACGAGTCTAAGATCTTACTTACTTCGTCTAAAATTAGCATTCAGGAAATTGCAAATGATCTTCAGTTTTCGGATCCCTATTCTTTCTCCCATTTCTTTAAAAAGCATTCGGGAATGAGCCCAATTCAATATAGGACTGAACCAAACTAGGCAATTCCTACATTTGAACATTTTGTTAATTGTTTTAATCATTGTAACCAAGTTACTTTCACCATAATTTTGCATAAAAATAAGGAAATGAATAAAGTATTTAAAATAGGATGTCTGACAGCGGCTTTTTTTTGGGCAGGGCATTATCAAAGTCAGGAAGTTAAAGAGTTGACCATTAAGCAAGCAACTGAACTGGCTTTGCAACATCATCCGCAATTAGCAGTTTCTGAGAAAAAGATAGAAATAGCGAAACAAAATACTGAGATTTCAAAGCTTCAGAAACTTCCTTCTATTACCGCTTCTACGAGTCAATTTTATTTAGGAAATTCTTTAATTATCGATAAAGATTTTTCAAATTCAATGTCGGTTCAATTGCCTCATTACGGGAGTTCTTATGGTATTCAGGCGAGTCAGGTTATTTTTAAAGGTGGTTTAATTAAAAAATCAATTGAGATTACGGCTTTGCAGGAACAATTGTCTGAACTGGATTACGAAAAAGATCAGCAAGATGTAAAATTTCTGGTGATGTCGAATTACCTGGATGTTTTAAAAATTATCAATCAAAAACAAGTTTACGATAACAATAAAAAGTTAGCACAAATCAGATTAGATAACGTCAAAAAATTCTACCAGCAAGGAATGGTTACCAGAAATGAAATCATTAGAGGTGAACTCGGAATTATGAATATCAATCAGGGACTTTTGGTTTTAACTAATAATCAAAAAATCTTGAACTACAATTTAAATAACGCTTTAGGCTTAGCTGAAAACACTGAAATCGTTCCTGTAGAAAATATTGAAAAAGAACAATCACTCAACGATTTGAACTATTATATTGATTTGGCTCACGAAAATAATCCGAGTCAAAAATATGTAAAAAGAAGCATCGAAATTTCTGATAAGAATATCGAAATCATTAATACTGATAAAATGCCGACGATCGCTGGATTTGGCGGATATACTTTAAACAAACCTATTACAAGCAGTTCTCCGGTAGTTGATATGTATTCTGGTGGTTATCAAGTTGGCGTTTCTTTGAGTTATAATATTGATAATTTATATAAAACAAAAAAGAAATTACAATTGGGACAGCTTCAAAAAGAACAGGCTGAAAAAACGTATAATTTGGTAGAGCAGAATATCAATATGCAAGTTAATGCCGCATTTATTAATCATCAAAATGCGATTGAAAATCTGGTTATTTTAAAAGAAGCACAAACTTTGGCAGATGAAAATTATAAAATCACGGAAGCTAAATATTTGAATCAATTAGCGGTACAAGCTGAAATGACGGATGCTCAAAACCAAAAAATTCAAGCTGAATTAGATTACGTTAATGCGGAAATCGATTTGCTTTATCAATACTACAACCTATTGAAAGCTACAGGAACGCTTTAAAAAAAACGATATAACGACTAAGAAATAACAAAATGGAAAATAAGGAAAACAACTCAACAATAGAAAATAAGGATGCGGAAGCTCAGAAGCCAACCGCTCCAACAAAAGTAGCAAATCCACAAACTGAAAAAAAGATGACTAAAAACAAATCCAATAAATTAAGAAATACAATTGCAAATGTTTTGGTTTTTGTCGTGGTCGCTTTTGGATTTTACTGGTTAATTAAAGAATATTTCAATGTAGGTAAAGAAAACTATACCGAATCTGCACAAGTTCAGGAATTCATTAATCCAATTAGCTCACGAGTTTCTGGTTATATTAAAGAGATAAAATTCACAGAACACCAGGCAGTTAAAAAAGGCGACACGCTTGTAATTTTGGATGACCGTGAAATCAGTACTCAATTGGAGCAAGCTGAAGCGGCATATCAAAATACCTTAGCACAAAGACAAGCAACCAACTCTTCTATTAATACTGTTTCCAGTAATATTTCAGTTTTGGAAAGTAATATTGCCGGACAAAAAGCAAGATTGTGGAATGCTGAACAAAACTTAAAAAGGTATCAAAACTTACTGAAAGCAGAAGCGGTAACAAGACAGCAATACGATCAAGTAAAAACGGAATATGACGCTACCAAAGCTTCTTACCAAACCTTGTTGAATCAAAAAAACTCTGCACAACTTTCCACTTCAGAAGTGAAGAGCAAAATCGGAATTAATGATGCAGAAATTAAAAGAGCGAAAGCTGCTTTGGATATGGCGAAAATTAATGAAAGTTATGCAGTAATAACCGCTCCATACGACGGAATTATGGGAAGAAGATTAATCTCTGACGGACAATTAATTCAAAGCGGACAGCAAATAGCAACCATTGTTTTAGATGGTGAAAAATGGGTAACTGCTAACTTTCTGGAAAGTCAAATGCCGGAAATCGAAATCGGTAAAAAAATTACGATGAAAGCAGATGCTTTAGGAGGAAAACAATTTGAAGGTGTGGTAACTGCTATTTCTGCTGCTACTGGTTCTCAATATTCAAATGTTGCCACGGATAATTCAACAGGAAATTTCGTGAAAGTTCAACAAAGAATTCCAGTGAGAATTGAATTCACAGAAAACAATAAAAAAGAAGATATCGCAAAACTACGTGCCGGGATGAACATGGCCGTTACCGTAACAGCTACGAAAGAAAATACAAAATCGAAATAAGATGAAGTATTTCAAAACAAAAATTTTGAATAATGTATAACCAGGGAATATTTAGAACTTGGGTTCCAAAGTTGGTTCAGCTGCTTTTGATCATCATTTTCATTAGCGTAATCGTTCCTGTTAATGGTATTTATATCGGAAATGTTTCTGCTATGGTTGGAAGCACAGGAATGCCATCGGAGTATTTTGTCTGGGCAAGTTACGGCAGTACGATTGGAATGGGAGCTGCAATGCCGATTATTTTAAGAATGAAATTCCGGTATAAAATTCGGGATAAAGTAACTTTCATTTTTATTCTGATTGCCATTTTAAGTTATCTAAATGGAACTACAGACCGACCGTTATTAATCGTTGCGAACTCCGTTATCATCGGATATTTGAAGATGATTGTGATGTTAGAATTTATTATACCGATCATGTTTATGATCAGTCCCGAAGGAAATCGTGGGAAATTTTATTCGGTCTTCTACCCTTTTTCCATTATTGTTTCGCAGCTGGCAGGATACATTTTAGCAATTGTTGCTTTTGATTATAACTGGCAGTTTGTGCATATCGTAAGTGCGGTAATATGTTTGGCTTTGGCTTTACTGGCCTGGATTTTCATGCACGACAAATATGGAGGATTCAAGATGCCACTTCATTATATAGATTGGTTGAGTATCTTATTATTTGTTGCGATGTTTATGTTGGGAGCTTATGTTCTGGCGTTTGGAAAACAACTTTACTGGATCCATTCTCCAAGAATTATTAATGCGAGTATTGCCTCTTTTGTAAGTTTAATTTTATTGGTTATTCGTCAGTATACCTTAAAGCGTCCTTATCTTTCCTTTAAATTATTTAGAAAAAACAATGTCATTCATGGATTGATCATGTTGCTGTTTACAGGAATGTTTTTAAGCACAGGTTCTATCCAGAATATATTTACGGTTGGGATTTTAGGCTATGATCCGGTGGTGAATGCGAGTTTAAATTTACTCATGATTCCGGGAATTGTGGCAGCTGGAGTTTATATGAATTTCTGGTTCAAACAAGGTCGTGGTCTGAAGATGTTTATCTTCTTAGGTTTTTCGGCAATGTTGGCGTACACGGTAATGATGTATTTTTCAATGAGTTTAGAATTTAATTTTGAAAGGTGGATTCTTCCCATGTTGTTAAAAGGATTTGGAATGGGCGCGCTGTTTATTGCGGTTTGGTATTATACATTAGATAAAATACCAATGGATGAAATGTTAGCCGGCGCAGGATTAGTTCTGGTTTGGCGAACGTTCTTTACAGTCGGGATTTTCTCAGCCTTATTCTCCTGGTTGCAATATCAGTTTCAAATAGAAGCAGTTGGCAATCTGGCCATATATATGGATGGGAATTCTATCAGTTACAGCCAAGTGATGGGAAATATGAAAGCGATTCAGTTCAACGCTATTTTAGCGGCGAACAAAAGACTGCTCGGTTACATCTGTATCGCTGGAATTGGAGTGTTGATGTATATTCTGGCGTACCACTTCGGTGTTGAACGTTATAAAATTTATCGAGGAATTAAAGTTACCTCCGATCGTAGAAAACATAAAGCGAAATTTAAAAGAACACAGTTACAAGAAATTGAAGATGCAGCAGGAGCTGTTATCTAGAAAGATCCTTATTTTTTTGTTATTAATGAAAGTCCAGCTGATTAATTTTATCGCTGGACTTTCTGTTTTTATCAAAAAAGAATTCTACTAATTATCTTTAAATAAAAGTCAGTATTAAATCTTGAGGATAAAAAATTAACCGCTCATTGAGAAGAATCGAATAATTAGATTCTTAATAAGGAGCACCAAAACGTTCGCTTCTTAGAAAACCCGTCCCGCTGTCCGCTGTATCCTCCCGTTCCGAATTCTCGGAAACGGGAGGGATGCCGCTGCCATCGGGGCTATAAGTTCAGGCAGTTCTTCTTACCGCAGAAAAATCAATATATTTTCACTGATCCAAAAATCATTTTAATCAATCCATCAGATAATTTTCTGCAAACTTTCAACTTCCTACTCCAATTATTTCTAGATGTACTTCAATAAATAAGAAAATTCCTGACTTAAAAAAAAATGAATATTAAATAATATAATATTTCCGAAGAAATAACGGTCTGATTGAGTAGCACTTCCCATTTTAAAGTCATTTTAAAGCCTTATTCTTACCTTCAAATCTTTCTTTATTTAAACTTTCTATAAATTTTAACATAAAAATTTATTAAATTAAACAACTTATATTAGAAATTGACGAAAAAAGATTACTTTTGCACCGTCAAAAAACGAATATGCAAAACATTAGAAATATCGCAATTATTGCGCACGTTGACCACGGTAAGACTACTTTGGTTGATAAAATCATCCACGCAACCACTGTTGCCAGAGAAAATCAGGTAGAGACAGGTGACTTAATCATGGACAACAATGATTTGGAGCGTGAGAGAGGAATCACTATTTTATCGAAGAATATCTCGGTAATGTACAAAGGCACAAAAATCAATGTAATTGATACGCCTGGTCACGCCGATTTCGGTGGTGAAGTAGAAAGAGTTTTGAAAATGGCTGATGGAGTTGTACTTTTAGTAGATGCTTTTGAAGGACCAATGCCTCAGACTCGTTTCGTATTGCATAAAGCATTAGAATTAGGTCTTAAGCCAATCGTGGTTATTAATAAAGTAGACAAACCAAACTGTCGTCCTGACGAAGTTCATGACAAAGTTTTCGATTTGTTCTTTAACTTAGAAGCTACTGAAGAGCAATTGGATTTCCCAACATTCTACGGTTCATCTAAAGAAGGTTGGTTCAACACAAGTTTAGAAAAAGCTGCAGATATTACTCCATTATTAGATGGTATTATTCAATATGTTCCAGAACCGGAAACTTTCGAAGGAAGCTTGCAAATGCAAATTACTTCATTAGATTTCTCTTCTTTCTTAGGTAGAATTGCTATCGGGAAAATCAGAAGAAATTCTATTAAAGAAGGTCAAACAATCGGTTTAGCTCAGGAAGACGGAAAAATTATCAGAGGAAAAGTAAAAGAACTTTACGTTTTCGAAGGTTTAGGAAAGAAAAAAGTTCAGGAAGTACAAGCCGGAGATATCTGTGCAATTGTAGGTTTTGATAAATTCCAGATTGGAGATTCATTCGTAGATCTGGAAAATCCAGAACCATTGCCAAGAACTGCAATCGATGAGCCGACTTTGAACATGACGTTCTCGATCAACAACTCTCCTTTCTTTGGAAAAGATGGTAAATATGTAACTTCTAATCACCTGAAAGAAAGGTTGATGAAAGAGTTAGAGAAAAACTTAGCACTTAAAGTGGAACCTACAGAAGATGCCAACACTTTCTTGGTATTCGGTAGAGGTATTCTTCACCTTTCTGTTTTGATCGAAACGATGAGAAGAGAAGGTTATGAAATGACAATTGGTCAGCCACAAGTAATCATCAAAGAAATTGACGGTGTTAAATGTGAGCCTTATGAATCAATGGTTGTTGATGTACCAGACGAATATGCATCTAAAGTAATCGACTTAGCGACTCAAAGAAAAGGTGACTTGCACATCATGGAAACGAAAGGTGAAATGCAACACATGGAATTCGAAATTCCTTCAAGAGGATTAATCGGATTGCGTTCTCAAATGTTAACAGCAACTGCAGGTGAAGCAATTATGGCACACCGTTTCAGCGAATACAAACCTTACAAAGGTTCTATTCCAGGAAGATTAGTTGGTGTTTTGATTAGTAAAACTCAAGGTCCAGCAACTGAATATTCAATTGCAAAATTACAAGATAGAGGTAAGTTTTTTGTTGATCCGGGTGAGGAAATTTATGAAGGTATGGTGATCGGTGAGCAAAACAAACCGGTAGATATGGTTGTAAATATTGTTGAAGCAAAACAATTGAACAACATGCGTGCTTCTGGAAAAGATAAAGACGGAAACATCGCTCCAAAACAATTATTCTCTCTGGAAGAATGTATGGAATACATCCAAAGTGATGAAGCGATTGAGGTAACTCCTAACTTCATCAGAATGCGTAAAAAAGTACTTTCAGAAAACGAAAGAAAACGTATTGAAAGAGGTGCAAAAGGGTAATCCTTAGATCCTGTTCTAAATATATTGGCTTTAGCCACATTTATAAAAGAGTTCCAAATTAATTTTTGGAACTCTTTGTTTTTATTTTTCTAACTTAGATATCTACAATTTAAAGTCATAAATATTACTAAAGAAGAATTGCTGAAACATATTGAAACATTTCCTGATGAAATAAGAATTGACGAATTAATTGAACGATTAATTTTTATTGAGAATTTAGAAATTAGAATCAAAGAATCCGATAATAATGAAACCATTTCTGAAGAAGATTTAAAAAATGAAATAAAGATATGGTTCAGATAAAAAAATAATCTTAAAAGTTCCTAATCCGGGAACTTTTTATATATTTGTACTGTAATATGAAAAGAATAATTGCAAAGCGAACTTTAAAAGAGTTTTGGGAAGAACATCCTGATGCAGAACAATATTTGAAAACTTGGTTTGATATTGTAAAAACTAATTCTTGGAAATCACCAAAGGATGTTAAACAAAATTTTGCCAATGCAAGTATTTTGAAAAATAACCGAGTAGTTTTTAATATTAAAGGAAATTCTTACCGATTGGTAGTAAAGTTTAATTACGAAAGAGAATGGGCGTTTATTAGATTTATTGGAACACATTCCGAATATGATAAAGTAGATGCGAACGAAATTTAATTTTAACACAATGAAAATAAAACCGATAAAAACAGAACAACATTATTTCGAAGCATTAGAAAGATTAGAAGAAATTTTTGATGCAAAAGAAAATACACCAGATGGTGATGAAGCTGAAATTTTATCTTTAATTATTGATAATTTTGAGAACGAACATTACCCAATCGAAGCACCTGATCCAATTGAAGCCATTAGAATCCGTATGGAAGAAATGGATTTAAAACAAAAAGACATGGTTGAAATCATCGGCTCAAAAAGTAAAACTTCAGAAGTCTTGAACCGTAAAAAAAGACTAACACTTGACATGATTAGAAATTTACAGGAAAAACTAAATCTATCTGCCTCTCTTTTAATTAAAAACTATCCAATTAAAAACTGACATACTCAGACTTTCATAATAAAGAAACAAATTTAGAACTTTAAAGTTAAAATACTTTAAAGTTTTTTTTTGACATTCAATCTAAAGACTTAATCATATTGCTTTTTATATATTTGCCACTATTATTTTTAGCTTTATTAAAATTACGACGAATATAGAAATTGCAATTAAAATAAAGTAAGACCGTTATTAATTTTTCTCAAAATCAATTTATGAAATATTCATTTGCGAAAGCATCCGCGATAGTACTTATCTTTCTACTTTTCATTTCCTCTTGTTCGACTAAAAAACCGATTTCAAAATCTACCGGCAACAAACCAAAAGTAACTCAGCAAATCCCAAAGACTGAACCACAAAAGCCAAAAGCTGATAATCAAAAACCCACGGAAAAATTGGCTTTACCAGAAGTCAATCGGGAATTTCGGGCTGCCTGGATTGCAACGGTAGCAAATATCAACTGGCCTTCAAAAAATAATTTAACGACTCAACAACAAAAAGACGAGGCGATTAAAATTTTAGACCTGTTGAAAGACGCCAATTTCAACGCGGTGATTTTTCAAGCTCGTCCGTCTGGAGATGCCTTATACAAAAGTGATTTAGAACCTTGGTCTTATTTCTTGACCGGCTCAATTGGCAAAGCTCCTACTCCTTTTTATGATCCATTAGAATTTTGGATTGCTGAAGCTCATAAAAGAGGAATGGAATTGCATGTTTGGTTAAATCCGTACCGCGCTCATCACACCACGGGTGGACCGATTACGAGTGAATCTTTGGTTAAAAAAATGCCGGATCAAATCATTAAACTTAAGAACGGAATGTATTGGATGGATCCATCTGATGAAAAAGTACAGGATCATACTTCAAAAGTGATTAAGGATTTAGTAAAAAGATATGATATTGATGCGATTCATATTGATGATTATTTTTATCCTTACAGAGAATATAATGGAGGTAAAGATTTCCCGGATAACAGAACCTGGAATATTTATCAGAATTCAGGTGGAAACCTTTCCAGAGCTGATTGGAGAAGAGCTAACGTGAATAAATTTATCAAAAGAATTCACGATGAAATAAAAGCTGAAAAAAGTTACGTCCAATTTGGAATTAGTCCGTTTGGAATTTGGAAACCTGGATTTCCGGAAGGAATTAAAGGTTCTTCACAATACGATGAATTATACGCCGATGCCAAATTATGGTTGAACCAAGGTTGGCTGGATTATTTCTCACCCCAACTCTACTGGAAAAACGACGGTCCGCAAAGTTTCCCTGCCTTATTGAAATGGTGGGAAAGTGAAAACACGCAGAAACGTCATCTTTATCCAGGCCTAAATACCATTGGTTTAAACGGAGTTTCGGATCGTCCGACAGAAATTGTGAGTCAAATTAACACGACAAGATCTCTGTTGAAAAACGGAGCGGGAACGATTCATTACAGCGTCGACGGATTATCGAAAAGTCCTGCGATGTACAACGCGGTGAAAAATGCCTATCAAACACAAGCCTTGATTCCTACATCTCCTTGGATTAAATCAAAAGCTTTAAATAAGCCAAATCTTTTTGTTGACAACAACGGTAATTCAATCAACGTAAAATGGAATTCGACAGATGATAAAAATGTTTTTCAATGGATTTTATATGTGAAAAATGGCGACACTTGGGAAACTCAAATTTTAGAAAAAGATACTGTTTCTAAGAATTTACCTTTAACTAAAAATGGTAAAAAATTGAATACAATTGCAATAAAATCGGTGGACCGTTTAGGGAACGAAAGTGACTACGAGGCTAAGAAATTATAATTGCATAAAGTTATTAATCCAAGGTTGCAGATAAATTATGAAACTATAAGATTAAAGAAGTTTGAACGATTTGTTTTTAGTTATTCACAATCGTACTTATATTTTTCAATATAGGTCGAAAAAGCTTTATCATAACCATTCTGCATTCCATCTAACTTAAACTCATCCCAACCATCTCGCGTAATCCAAAAATAAATTTTTGCGTTTTTAATTTTGTCCGAGCTTTTTTTTTTGAAGTACGCAATTACGTAACCACTTTCGATAGAGAGGAAAAATTCAACTTTAACCAAAGTATTAGAATTAAGTGTTTCTACTCGATCAGGGTTAGGAATGTTTCTCTGCAAGAAATTGATCAGTTTACCACATGACCATTTTTGTGCAGCGATATTACAAGAAACACCTATCAAAATAAGAAATAAAAGTTTTTTCACGCTGCAATTTTTTATAAAAATAAGAAACTATTTTAAACTGATTTCTGAAGTTATTCTTTAATTCTATGTAATCAAACTTCCTCTCTCTTCATCTTTAATAACATTTAGCGAAATCGGCATCTTCTCTTTCAGTTCTTCGACGTGGGAAATAATTCCGACAATTCTATTTTCTTTTTGCAAATTGGTCAAGGTTTCAAAAACGACATTTACCGATTCCAAATCCTGAGTTCCGAAACCTTCATCGATAAAAAAGAAATTCTTTTCCGCTTGTGCATTCGACTGAACGCTTTCTGCCAAAGCCAAAGCCAGACTTAAAGAAACCTGAAAAGCTTGACCACCGGACAAAGTTTTCACACTTCTACTTCGGCCTTCATTTAGAAAATCTACAATTTCAAAATCATTATTTTCATTCAATTGAAGACTCAGTTGATTTCGAGTCATTCGGTGAAAACGAATATTCGCATGATCACACAATTGACGCAAATAAATCGAAGAAACATATTGCACAAAACCAGCTCCTTTAAAGAGATTGGTCATCGTTTTCAAATGATCTGCACGCTTTTGAAGTTTTGATAATTCTTTTAAAAGTTCTTCTTTTTTCTTAAATTCTTTTTCAAGTCTGTCGATTTCAGAAGCGAGTTTTACGACATTATCATTGGCGATTTTTAAATCATTTTCGCCCGATTTAAATTGAGTTTCCAACGCAGCAAACTGAGCTTCATCAAAAGAGAAATCTTTTAGTTTTAAAGCTAATTCGTCCACTCCATTTTTTAAAGTTTCAAAATCAATCTTAAATTTCTGAACCTGATTTCTATTATTTTGAACATTGATTTCTTGACCTAAAATCGTTTCAACTTCCTTTAAATCATTGAATTGATGTGCTTCTAAATATTGAATTAAAACAGTTCCATTTTCTGAAATCTCTTTTTCAAGTTCAGAAATTCGTTTTCCCAATTGCTCAGAAATTGTTTTCTGCTCGGCGAATTTCGGTGAAAGCTCTTTTTCCTGCTTCATTAAAGATTGATAATCTTGCTCAGTTTTCAAATTTGATTTGGATAAGTTCTGATAACTTTCTTCTACTTCTTCAAAAGATTTTCCCTGAAAATTTGCCCACGATAAGTTCTTTAAATTAGACTGATTGGTTTGAAATTTCGTCTCAACTTCCTTTTCCTTTAATTTAAAATCTTCTAAAGCTTTATTAAATTTCTCCAAACTTTCACGCTCTTTTTCCAGGTTATTCTGTTCCTGAGAAATTGTTTTACTTACTTCTTCAATCTGTTTTTCGAGGTCAAAAGATTGGTTTCTTTTCAGTTCAAAATCATTTTCTTTTTCTGAATTAAATTCTTTCCACCTAAAGTGACTTTGATGATTTTCAACTTCAGTGTTTAATTGATTAAAAGTTTCTTCTTCGGCTTTCAATTGACTTTCAAAGAACTTTTTTCTGTCCAGAATCTTTTCGATTTCAGACATGCTTTTTTGAATCTCTTTCTGCTGATTTTCAACTTCTTCAATTTGCTTTAAAGTGGTCGCCAATTCAATTTGTACATCTTCAAATTCAACCACATTTGGATGTTCCAAAGCACCACAAAGCGGACAAGATTCTCCGTCATGAAGTTCAGTCGAAAAATGTGATAATTGTTGCTGAACCTGCAAGTGATTCCTCTTTTCTGATAGTAATTTTTTCTGAATTTCCAAAGTTTCATTCTTTAATTCAAAATCATTTTTAAAACTTTCTAGATTGATATTAAAAGGTTTCAGTTCTTCTAAAACTTTCTCGATCTCTAATTTAAAATCGGTAATTTTTTTATTTTGAATTTGAAGCGTTTCTGCTAAATTTTTCTTTTTAGAAAACCAGTTACCGACATTCAATAATAATTGAGCATCTAATCTTTGAGATTTCAAAAACTCTGAATTTTTTACCAGAACTTCAATTTTCTCTTTAAATACTTTTTGATTTTCAGTAACTTCTTTTACTTTTTCAGAACCTTTTTCAGTTCGCTCTTTCAGAATTTTAATTTCATCTGAAAACTGCAACATTTGAAGCAGCAAACTCAAATCATTTTCCTGAATTTTAGATTGATCCAAAACTTCATATTGAGGCAAAATCGCTTCAATATCTTTTTTTAACAAATTAAATTTCGCTTCTGTTTCTGCTAAAATTTCACCTTGATTTTTCTGCTCTTTTTTCTTGAATTCAATTTCTTTTTGAAGTTTATTTTTCTCGCTAATTAAAGGATTAAACAATCTGAAAACTTGATCAAACCGCTCCGTTTGTTTCTCTAATAAATCAATATCCGTTTTTTCAAGCGAAAGTTTTTTAAAGCTTTCCTGCTTTTGATTTAACAGTTCAAAATCTATTTTAAGGTTTTTTTGAAGCTGGTATTTTTTCTCAATTTGACTGAATTCATTTTTTACTTTCTCAAATTTTTTCTGCTGTAAAATCAAATTTTCTTTCTGAACCGAAATTTGTTCTTCATTGATTTCTTCAAAACCTTTCAACTGACCTTCCAGTTGATCAAGATCAGATTTATTTTTCGCATTTAAAGTAGAAACATTTCCCTGAAGATCAAATTTAGATAGGTTGAAAATCTCTTTCATCATATTGGTCCGATCCGTCGCTTTTAACTCCAGAAACTCTTTGAACTGACCTTGTGGAATAATAATCGTGCGTTTAAAATTTTCGTACGTAAGATTAATTATTTCTTTTGTATTTACGTGTGGCAAAGGTTCCCAACGATTTTCTTTCCACTCATAGAAAGTAACATCGTACGGTTTCACATCTTCAAAGTTTTTAGAATTTCGTTCAAACTCTCTTATTGCACGAAATTTTTTATTTTCAAAATTGTAGAAATCAAATTCAATAAAAAAACGGTTTGATTTCAAATTCATCATATTATACGCCCGTTTATCTCTCGAATGCAGACGTTCTGTTTCGCCATATAAAGCAAAAGTAATCGCCTCCAAAATCGATGACTTTCCTGAACCGACTGATCCGAAAATCCCAAAAAGACCTGCTTCCGTAAGACTTTTAAAATCGATTGTTTGTCTTTCCTGATAAGAATATAAACCTTCGAGCGTGAGTTGAATTGGAATCATGAATTAGCATTTAAAATTTCATTAAATAAATTAAGAAGGTCTTCGTTAGGCTGTTGACCGCTGTTTTTAGATTTAAAATAATCTTTAAACAAAGACTGAATATCTTGATCGAGATTAATTTCGTGCACCTGATTTTCAGTAAACTCCTGATTTTTAACTTTAGGAATCAAATGAACAATTCCGCCATGCGACTGATAAATGAGTTTGCGTTCTTCCGCTTTCAAAAAGGTTTCACTTTCCAAAGTTAATTCAACCAGAGAATCTGGATTTTCAGTCAGCCAATCAATTGTTTTTTCAACTGAATCAAAAGTTTTTCTAAACAAAGGTTTTCCATTTTTTAAAGCAATTTTATCAAATGAAACTTCTTTATTCGGCTCAGCGTCGATAATGGAAACATATTTCGTCTGTCCGGCTTCACTAAAACTGTAGCACAACGGCGACGAGGAATAAACGACCGGTTTCTCCTTAGTTCCAATATTTTGAAAACCGTGGAGATGTCCCAAAGCGGTATATTGAATTTGCGGCGGAATCGTCTCTGAAAAAATCAAATCAGCATTACCTATTTTTATCGGTTTTTCGCCGTCTGGTTCTTCCAAAATCGCTGACCCTTTTTTATTCATATATAAATGAGCCATCAAAAGATTAACTCCTTTTTCATCACAAAATTCATCTGCAATCGTTGCCCAATTTCCAGCTAAAACTTGGTTGAGTGCATCTTCTTTATTTTCACCAAAATATTCTTTTAACCGAACTTCAGTAGCGTAAGGAGTATGCAAAATACGGACTGGGAAATCAAAACTTTTCAGTTCTAATTCCAGGAAACCATTTGTAGAATTGGATATTCTAAAATTTTCAAGTTCGAAAGGATGGACTTTAGCATTCGGATGTCCAATGAGAATAATGCCACATTCACGCGCCAAAGGATCCGGAGCATCGATTAAACTGGGAGAATCATGATTTCCGGAAATCGCGATAACAGGACGTTTACCATTTAATGATAACCGTTTTAAAGTTTTATAAAAAAGTTCAATCGCGTCGACACCTGGATTAAAATTATCAAACAAATCACCGGCAACCAGAACCAAATCTACGTTCTGTTGATCCGCAATTTCAATAATTTCATTCAATACTAAAACCTGCTCTTCCAGACGTGAAAAGCGGTCCAATCGTTTACCCAAATGCCAATCGGCGGTATGCATAATTTTCATGAATCAAATGTAAGGAAGAATTTCAAAATGTAATGACTTGCAGATTTAGGATTTTCGGATTTGATGATATACAAATCAAATACAACAATTAATACCTTTATTTCAAAATTTAACTGTATTCTATAATTAGGATTATATAATAATCCGGATCAATCTCAAAACTTGGGGAGAAAGAATAAATTTGATAATTTTGTTAGATGTTAAACGAAACAGAAGTTCTCAAATTTTTACTACCTGAATTTTTAATTGATCATTTTGAAATTGTGAAATTTGAAGAAATAAATAAAGTTGTGCATCTTTATTTTGAAGAAAAAAATACGATTCCCAAAGAATTTACGTCCCTTACTTTGCAATCAAAGGGTTTTCTGCCCGAAATAACGGTAGATGATTTTCCGCTGCGTGGAAAGTCTGTAAAACTCCATATCAAACGCCGAAGATGGACAGATGTGAAATCGGGAGACATTATTCAAAGAGATTGGAATCTCATCGCTAAAGGAACTCGCATGACACAGGATTTTGCAGAGTTCTTAAAAAAAATCAGCCGATACTAAAGCACTTCCTTGTAAAACCATCGCAGAAATGTATGGCGTGAATGGAAGAAAATTTCAACGACAATATAAAAAAAGCATTAGCGACTTTAAAGATTGGGATCAGAAAGAACATGCTGCAGACTGGATCTTATATTCTGAAAACCTCTCTGACCAGCTTTCTTTAGATGAAGTCGCTCTTTCTGACGGGGAATTGTACACTGTTCTTACCTCCAAAAAAGCAAAGGGCAGAAAAGGAAGTATCGTAGCCATTATTAAAGGAACTCAGAGTGATAAAGTCATTGAACAAATTCTGAAAATCAGTAGAAAACTCCGACAGAAAGTTAAAGAGATCACACTCGATATGGCAGGTTCAATGAAACTCATTGCTAAAAGATGTTTCCCCAATGCCGTGCAGGTTATTGACCGCTTTCATGTTCAAAAGCTCGCCACAGAAGCATTGCAGAACCTCAGAATACAACATCGATGGGAAGCCATTGATTTGGAAAACACTTTACTAACCGAGGCAAAAGAGAAAGAAGAAGCCGGAAATTGAAGTTTTTGAAAATGGTGATACCAGAAAGCAACTCTTGGCAAGGAGCCGATATTTACTCTACAAAACCAAAGAAAAGTGGACACCAAGCCAAAACCAAAGAGCGGACATATTATTCTCGCACTATCCCGACTTAGAAAAAGCCTATCATTTATCTGATGGGCTGAGAAAAATTTACAATCAAAATATTCAAAAGTCCGTCGCAATGCTCAAATTAGCACATTGGTTCAAAAAGGTAGAAGAATCGGGCTTTAAATCATTTTCAGTACTCATGAAAACCATTATGAATCATTACAATGATATTCTCAATTATTTTGATCAGAGAAGCACAAATGCTTCTGCAGAATCTTTTAATGCGAAAATAAAAAACTTCAGATTACAACTTCGAGGTGTAAAAGACAAAACATTTTTCTTGTTCAGATTATCTAAACTTTTTGCGTAGTCCCCAAGTTTTGTGCTTGATCCAATAATCCCCAAAAACCTTCACCAACACGCACAAAAAAAGAGAACCATTAAAATGATTCTCTTTACTTAGTAGCGGAGACACGACTCGAACGTGCGACCTCCGGGTTATGAGCCCGACGAGCTACCTACTGCTCTACCCCGCGTTATTGTGGTGCAAATATACAACTATTATCTAAACTTCCAAATTTTTTATAAAAAATCTTTATTCATCTATTTTTAGTAAATTTGTATATGGCAAAAATTCTAAAAATTTATCCGGACAATCCACAAGAAAACCTCCTGGACGAGGTCGTTCGCACGTTAAAAAATGGTGGAATAATTATTTACCCTTCCGATACGGTTTATGCGTTGGGTTGCAATATTTTTGATATCCGAGCAATGGAAAAACTCGCACAAATCAAAAAAATCAAGTTAGATAAAGCCCACTTTTCAATCATCTGTAACGATTTAAGTCATCTGTCCGAATTTTCACGACCGATTGACACCAGTACTTTCAGATATTTGAAGAATAATATTCCCGGACCTTTTACTTTTATTTTAGAAGCCAACAAAAGTTTACCACTCGCCTACAAAGGAAATAAGACGGTCGGAATTCGCGTTCCTGATCATATTATTCCGCAAATGATTGTCGAGAAATTAGGACATCCAATTGCGTCCACGTCGATTAAAGATGATGATGAAGTCATCGAATACTCCACCGATCCCGAATTGATTGCCGAGAAATACGATAACCTGGTGGATATTGTCATCGACTGCGGTTATGGCGATAACGTCGCTTCTACCATTGTGGATTTAACCAGTGGCGAACCGGAAATTCTTCGTCAGGGTAAAGGCATTCTTTAATTCTATTTGTATCTCTTCATCAATAACGAAACAGATCTCGCTCCTTTTCAAGTATTAATTTCAAAACAAATTTTTAAGTATCTCATCAATGAAAATCATATCATCACCGGCAAAACTCATGAATATTGATAATTCAAGTGAATTTTTAAAACCAACCCAACCACATTTTATTGAGGAAGCCGACTTTATACAATCTACTTTAAAACATAAATCTCCCCAATATTTATCAGAACTTATGGAGATCTCGCCAAAATTGGCCGATGAAAACTGGGAAAGAAATCAAAACTGGAAAGCAAAACCTTCTTCAAAAGAATCTGCTCCAGCAATGATGGCTTTTAGTGGCGAAGTGTATCGTGGTTTAGATGCAAAATCATTGGATGAAAATGCAGTGAAATATCTTCAGAAAAATTACCGTATGCTTTCCGGTTTATATGGATTGCTAAAACCTTCAGATAAAGTAATGCTTTACCGTTTAGAAATGGGAAGAAAATTTAAATTCGATCAGTATAAAAACCTCTACGAATTCTGGAAAGATAAAGTCACTGAACAACTCAACAGCGAATTAAAATCAAAAGATATCGTACTGAATTTAGCCAGTAAAGAATATTTTAAAGTCATTGATAAAACCAAATTAGAAGCACCAATTATCGATTTCGATTTCTATGATTATAAAGATGGAAAACTAAAAACAATAGTGGTTTATACTAAACATGCAAGAGGTTTAGTTACTCGATATTGTGCATTGAACGATGCAAAAACTTTAGAAGATGTGAAAGGATTTAACCTTGAAAATTATCGGATTGCTGAAGAACTTTCCACAGAAACAAAACTTGTTTTTACAAGATAAGATGAATTAAATAGTGCTGGAAATAGTACCGTTCTAAAATAACCATTAAGAATTAGTTAAGAAATTTAATTCATTAAGATTTCTTTCAGAAATAAAATGGGAGTGAAATTTCTCTTTGCTAAGCGAAGCGCCATTGCGACCGTAATTTCAGAAGCATTTTTGTCAAACTTCTTTGCGTCCTTTGTGTTTAAATAAGTATTAAATTAAAAATAAAAAGATGAACTATCATACCAGAAAATGGATCAAACCAGAAGATTTAAATCCCAATCACACCCTTTTTGGAGGCAGATTATTACAGTGGATTGACGAAGAAGCCGCGCTTTATGCGATTGTACAATTGGAAACACCACGTTGCGTAACCAAATATATTTCGGAAATTAATTTTATCAGTTCTGCCAAACAGGGAGATATCATTGAAATAGGAATTGAAGCCACAGATTTCGGAAATACTTCTATCACTTTGACATGTGAAGTTCGAAATATGATGACGCGTCAAACGATTATTACCATTGATAAAATTATATTTGTTGGCGTAAATCTGGATGGAAAACCAACCCGACACGGAAAAACAAAAATTGAATTTATCGCTGACCGTTTGAAAAGTCAGGGAGAATAAAAAGTGACCACCTTATTGCTCAATATAGTGGGATAAAATCCCGATCACGGTTTAACAAAGAATAGGATGAATTTCATTTCTATTAAATAAATCAACAAAAATGTCCAATACCAACATCCCTCCATCTGAGCGGATTTCCCCGAGTTCTGTATATTATTGTCCAATGGAATGTGAAGGCGAAAAAGTCTATTTTACTCCCGGGAAGCGTTGTCCAACTTGTAATATGTTTCTTGTTCCAATCGAGGAAAGAGCCGATTATCAGAACAAACCTCAGACTTTTTCAAAAACCAATTTACCGGAAAGTTTCGAAGAAAAAATTGGCGAGTATTTTTGTCCTATGTTTTGTGAAAGCGATAAGACTTATGCGTCTGATGTTGGCTGTCCAGTTTGTCACATGCATCTCGAAAAAATCACACAAAATTTGGTGGATGCTTCAACTCACCATCATCACAAAGAAAAAATAGCACCGGTCATCGACCAAGAAAGTAATGCTGGGAAATATTATTGCCCGATGTTTTGTGAAGGCGACAAAGTTTATGATTCTAATGTAGGCTGTCCGGTTTGCGGAATGGATTTGGTTAAAATTCCGGAGAAAGGAGAAAAAGCTTCCGATGATGACACGTATAAATTGTTAAGGAATAAATTTCTGATTTCCTTAATTTTTACCATTCCGGTTTTCATTTTATCAATGGGCGGAATGTGGTTTAAATTTCCTTTTTCAAATAAAGTTCAGGGGTTTTTAGAATTAGCACTTTCAGTTCCAGTGATCTTTTATGCAGGTTGGTTTATTTTAAAAAGAGGATTTATTTCCTTTAAAACCTGGAACCTCAATATGTTCTCGCTAATTGCTTTAGGTGCATTTGCAGCTTTCTTTTTCAGTTTATTGGCATTATTCTTTCCTGAAATATTACCCCACGAAATTTCTCATGAAGGAAAAACACCGCTTTATTTTGAATCGGTTTGCGTGATTTTAACTTTGGTGATCATGGGTCAAATGCTTGAAGCTAGGGCGCACCAAAAAACAGGAAAAGCGATTGAAGAGTTAATGAACCTTTCACCCGATGAAGCTAATCTCATTATTAATAATATCGAAAAGAAAGTTCCGCTTTCTGAAGTTAAAATCGGTAATTTCTTGAGAGTGAAACCAGGAGAAAAAATTCCAGTTGACGGAAAAATTACGGAGGGAAATTCTACGGTTGACGAAAGCATGATTACGGGCGAACCAATTCCGATGGAGAAAAGCTCAGGAATGAAGGTGACTTCCGGAACGATTAATGGGAACGGAACCTTTTTAATGAAAGCGGAAAAAGTAGGTGACGAAACCTTGCTTTCTCAAATTATTAAAATGGTAAATGATGCGACCAGAAGTAAAGCACCCATTCAGAAATTAGCAGATAAAATTTCTAAAATATTCGTTCCTACCGTAATTGGAATTTCAGTTTTGACCTTTATTTTATGGCGAATTTTTGGTGGAGAGAATGCCTTAATTTATGCTTTGGTAAATGCTGTAGCTGTTTTAATTGTGGCTTGTCCGTGTGCTTTAGGATTAGCAACACCGATGTCTTTAACGGTCGGAATTGCGAAAGGTGCTAAAAATGGAATCCTCATTAAGAATGCTGAAGCACTTGAACAAATGCATAAAGTAAACGTTCTAATTACCGACAAGACAGGAACTTTAACTGAGGGGAAACCAAAATTGGATGAAGTGATTCCTTCTGATAATGTTGACAAAACTTTGGTTTTAAAATTAGCAGCTTCTTTAAATCAAAATTCAGAACATCCACTTTCAAATGCCGTTTTAACTGAATTTAAAAAAGAAAATCACGATTTTGAAAAAATAGAAAATTTTGAAAACATTTCCGGAAAAGGGGTAAAAGGAATAATTGATGGTGAAACAGTTTTACTTGGGAATAATTCTCTTTTAAAACAATTTAACATTGAAATTCCAGATTCTTTAAAACAGAAAATAACCGAAAATGAAGATAAAGCAAAAACAATTTCTTTCTTAGCCAAAGGAAATCAGGTTTTAGGAATCCTTAGTTTTTCAGATAATATTAAAGAAAGTTCGAAACGTGCCATTCAGTATTTACAAGAAAATAATGTTGAAGTTATTATGATGACTGGCGATAATGAACATACTGCGAAAGCCGTTGCCCAGGAATTGGGTATTGAAAAATACTTTGCGAATTGCTTGCCACAGGATAAATTAGCAGAAATAAAAAGACTTCAAGCCGAAGGAAAAATAGTTGCCATGACTGGAGATGGAATTAATGACGCTCCGGCCTTAGCACAATCTAACGTAGGAATTGCGATGGGAACCGGAACCGATGTTGCCATTGAAAGTGCGCAAATTACTTTGCTAAAAGGTGATATTTTAGGTGTTGCAAAAGCAAAAATTTTAAGTGAGAAATTATTGAAGAATATTAGAGAAAATCTATTCTTCGCATTTCTCTATAATACCTTGGGAATACCAGTTGCAGCAGGATTGCTTTACCCTATTTTCGGAATTCTGATGAGTCCGATGATTGCAGCTGCAGCGATGAGTTTTAGTTCAGTTTCGGTGATTCTAAATTCGTTGCGATTAAATGGAGTTGATTTGAAAATCAAGTAATCTCTTAAACCACAAATTTCAACAATGAACTTTTAACCACAAAGTCACAAAGTTTATTCGCGGCTAAATACATTTAACACATTAGTCACATTAGTTTTTTAGTTAAATGCAAAGTTCACAAAAGTTTGGCGCACGGCAATTTCCGTAGGAAATCTTAATGAACTTAGCTTCTTAACCAAAATCTTAATGGTTAAATTTTACAGTAAACTTTTGCGGCTTTGAGGTTGAATAAAAAATAGTTGATTTCAGAAAGGTTTAGAATTTCCTTTCAATAACGTAATCAAGCATTAATTGTAATGATTTCTTAGCTTCAGAATCTGGGAATTCAGCGAGAATATCTTTTGCGTTTTGCTGATATTCTTTCATTTTATCGACTGCGTAATCTAACCCACCAGAGCTTTTTACAAACGCAATGAGTTCTTTCACTCTTTTCTGGTCGTTGTTATAGCGCTTAATCGTAGTGAAATAATATTTACGGTCTTTTTCATTAGCCGTTTTTAAAGCATAAATTAATGGCAAAGTCATCTTTTGCTCTTTAATGTCAATTCCAACAGGTTTACCTATGATTGTGGTCGTCAGATAATCGAATAAATCATCTTTAATCTGGAAAGCCATTCCGGTCAATGTACCAAATTCCATCATTTTCTTGGATAACGTTTCATCGTTGCTGGCAGAGAGAACTCCTATTTCGCAACAAGCAGCAATTAAAGTGGCGGTTTTCTGACGGATAATTTCGTAGTAAACATCTTCAGTAATATCTAATTTACGGGCTTTCTCCAATTGTAACAATTCCCCTTCTGCCATCTCACGGATCGTTCTGGAAATTACAGCAAGCAAATCGAAATCTTTATGATCGGTAGAAAGTAAAACTGCTTTCGATAAAAGATAATCTCCTACTAGAACTGCAATTTTATTTTTCCATAAAGCGTTAATAGAAAAGAAATTACGACGTTTAAAACTTTCATCTACAACATCATCATGAACCAAAGTCGCGGTATGAATCAACTCAATCATGGAAGCTCCACGAAAGGTCTTTTCGTTCACGTCACCAACCAGTTTTGCGCAAAGAAATACAAACATCGGACGCATTTGTTTTCCTTTTGTAGTCACGATAAATCGTGTAACCTTATCCAAAAGTGCTACATTGCTCTGCATCGATTCGTAAAACTTCTGTTCAAAAAGTTTCATCTCTGCATTAATTGGTTTTTTAATTTCTTCTACGATGTTCGCCACGAATGAATGATAAAGGATTATAATTGATGAATAGCTACAAAGATAATTATAAATAAAGAATATCTTAGAATTAATCGGCCTTTCAAATTGATTTATTTCAGTTTTTCAAAAGGAATAAAATACAAATAAGGTTTTACTTTAATAATTGGCAAATTAAATTCTTCTCCGGAAATATAAATACCTTGTTCATCCACTGCAATTCCTTCTATTTGTCCGATGGTTAAAGAACTTCCGAGATAATATTTCTTTGGTTTTTCTTTAAAGAAAATTCCCGGTTCGGTTTCATTAAAAATAGTGAGAAATACTTCTGTTTTTTTGGTATAACCTACTAAATATAATTTTTTGTCAAAATAAGCAGCGTCGGTAACTACATAACCTGTTGGAAAAGTTTCTATTTTTTGTGCCGGTTGATTTTCTGAAATCGCCGGATCAACAATATAATGCGTTGTATATTTCGAAACCCATTCTTTGGTGAAAACGTGAATTTTTCCGTTGAGGAAAATCATGGCTTCTGCGTCGAAATCGTTGTTTAGATTTTTTGGAGTGAAATCTTTTTGTTCTGGATAATAGAAAGGAATTGCCTGAGCGTTGTTAGAGCTAGGAGCTCTAACAGAGCTGTCAAAAGGAATTTTGTAAATCACCAGATCTTTTCTGGCTCCGACATTATTACCGAAATCGCCAATGTATATATTGGTTGAATCTGAGGTAATTGCTTCCCAATCTTTATTGATTAAATTGGTTTTAAATACATTTTGAATCTTTCCAGTCGTTTTATCGATTTCAAAAATTTCGGAACTATTTCCGCTATCGTTAATGGTGAACAAGCGTTTGTTGAAAAAATCTAAACCAGAATTTTCATTTAAGGAATCACTTAAAATTGCGGTTCGGTATTTATTAATTTTGAACCAGTCGTAATCTTGCTGAGCAGAAAAACTCAGAGAACTCAATATCAAAAATAAGAGAAAAAACTTCTTCATTGATTGTTTTTAATTTTTTAACGAAGTATTAATTAATTCCGGATCTCGCAGCCCGACTTGAACGGAAATCCTTTTTTTTTGCGTGGCCAAGAGCTCTGGCAAAAAAAAGCGGGAGCCCTTCGACAAGCTCAGGATAAACTCAGGCGGAAATGTCTGCCCAAATAAACTCTAAAGATAATCATCCTCTCCTGCGTTTTAATAAAAGAAACTGGATTTTCATGAAATCATAAAGCAGTCCTCCCAGCAAAATCGCAGACCCAAGAATTAGGGATTTTATGCTAAAATGCTCGAATAAAACACCACCGGAAAGGCCACCGAAAAAGAACATGAAAATGATGGTGAGTCGTAATTTGATGGACTTTATTAATCTTCGTTTGTGAAATTGATCTTTGAAAAAAAAGAGTTGGGAAAATTCTATTCCCATATCGGTGAAAAGTCCCGTTAGATGTGTGGTTCGGACAATTGATTTTGAAATACTGGTCACTAAAGAATTTTGCATTCCCATGGCAAAAAGTAAACTGTAAGCGATTACATCTGGATTTTCTTTGATTAAATAATTTCCGGTAAACGCAATTATACCGAGAATGATTGCTTCGGTAATAATTGGAAATATATAGGTTTCACTTTCTCGAATTCTGGAATAGGTTTCGACCATAAAATTGGCAAAGAAGGCTCCTAAGAAAAAGAAAATTATAAAGAGCGCAACGTGAAAGGCATTTTCGAAATTGAGTTTGAAAACTTCGTCGACGAAAAAAGCGAAATGTCCGGTAACATTGGTGGTTAATTTTTGTACGGAGAAAAACCCCACAACATTGACCAAACCGGCAACAAACGAAAGTAAGGACGCAATGCCGAGGTTATGTTTTGGTGTTCTGGTTTTGCCGATGTGTGAAAACATTACTCACTGCTTTTGTTGGCTAGTTGTCCGCAAGCTGCGTCGATATCGCCGCCGCGACTTCTGCGAATAAGAACGGTAATTCCGGCTTTTTCTAATTGTCGAACGTAGTTGTCTTCCGCTGCTTTATTGCATTGGTCGTATTTTCCGTCACCGATTGGATTGTATTGAATTAGATTCACTTTACTCGGAATCTGCTTACAATAACGAATTAATGCTTTGATATCTTCGTCCTGGTCATTAATTCCTTTCCAAACGCAGTATTCAAAAGTGATAATATTTCCTGTTTTTTCGTACCAATATTTTAGGGAATCCATAATATCAGTTAACGGGAATTTATCAGAGAAAGGCATAATTTCGTTTCTCTTTTTCTCGATAGCGGAATGTAAAGAAAGTGCTAATTTCACTTTGATATCTTCATCAGCCAACATTTTAATCATCTTCGGAATTCCGGATGTAGAAACGGTAATTCGTCTTGGTGACATTCCCATTCCTTCAGGTTCGGTAATTTTTTTGATGGATTCGACAACGTTTTTGTAATTCATCATCGGCTCTCCCATTCCCATAAACACAATGTTTGAAAGTGGTCGGTCGAAATATAATTTACTTTGTCTGTCGATTAAGGCAACTTGATCTACAATTTCTGCGACTTCAAGATTTCGCATTCTTTTCAATCGTGCAGTTGCACAAAATTCACAATTCAATGAACAGCCAACTTGAGAAGAAACACAAGCTGTAGTTCTTGTTTCGGTCGGAATTAAAACGGATTCTACCAAAAGTCCGTCATGTAATTTTACGCCATTTTTAATGGTTCCATCTTTCGACCTTTGAAGTTGATCTACCGAAATAGGATTAATCAAATATTCCTTTGAAATACGGTCTCTCAAGTCTTTAGAAAGATTCGTCATCTCCTCGATCGAATGCATGTTTTTGCTCCAAAGCCAATCATAGACTTGTTTTGCACGAAAAGGTTTCTCGCCTAAAGAGACGAAATATTCCTGTAATTGATCGAGTGATAAAGTTCGGATATCCTTCATTGTATAATAAGAGCCAAGTAAAAAGTGAAAAGAGCCATATGTTTACAACTTGGTATTGTTAACGATTGCTCCAAATATGTTTTTAAGTTCTGTACTTTCAGCAAGTAGTTGATCCAATTCTTCATTCTGTCCTTCTTCGAGTGCTTTAATCACTCTTAACCAATAATTAGATTCTCTTGTTTCTCGTAAAGAAATTTTGACTTTATTTTTAAAGTCTGCTTTTGAAGAGCCCGCTTGAGATTCTTCATAATTAGCACCAAGTGAAGTTGAAGATTTCCCCAGTTGAAATCGTATTAACCGATATTCTGGATCATTTGGAAGTTTCCTTAAAAACTTTAGACAATGAATTCCAAACCAAAAGGTCCTCTCTAGTAAATCATTTTTTTCATAAAAAAATTTTGATTTACTAAAGTTAACCTTTCTAATTTATATAAAATATCAAGTATCTTACTTGATTCTTTTTACTTTTTACTTGGCTCTTCTATTTTCTTAGATGATCAACATGGCGTCACCGTAAGAATAGAATTTGTATTTGTGTTTAACAGCTTCCTCGTAAGCGTGCATCAAGAAATCCTTTCCTGCAAACGCTGCAACCATCATCATTAATGTAGATTTTGGTGTGTGGAAGTTGGTGATCATACAGTTTGCTACACCGAAATCGTGTGGAGGGAAAATAAATTTATTAGTCCAACCATGATAAGGTCCAATTTTTCTATTTGAAGAAACTGAAGTCTCAATCGTTCTCATCGTCGTAGTTCCAACGGCACAAACTCTTCTACCTTCAGCAACAGCTTTGTTGATGATATCTGCGTTTTCCTGAGTGATAATGGCTTCTTCAGATTCCATTTTGTGTTTCGATAAATCTTCAACTTCGATTGGATTAAAAGTTCCTAAACCAACGTGAAGTGTAATTTCCGCGAAATCAATTCCTTTGATTTCTAATCTTTTCATCAAATGTTTTGAAAAGTGTAAACCTGCAGTTGGAGCTGCAACAGCACCTTCATGTTTTGCATAAATCGTTTGGTAACGTTCTGCATCTTCTGGTTCAACTTCTCTTTTGAAATATTTTGGAAGTGGCGTTTCGCCCAATTCTTTTAATTTTGCACGGAATTCTTCGTAAGAACCATCATATAAAAATCTTAAAGTTCTTCCTCTTGAAGTGGTATTGTCAATAACTTCAGCAACCAAACCTTCATCTTCGGTAAAGAATAATTTATTACCGATTCTGATTTTTCTTGCTGGATCTACCAATACGTCCCAAACGCGGGTTTCTTTATCTAATTCTCTTAATAAGAAAACTTCGATTTTTGCTCCCGTTTTTTCTTTATTCCCATATAATCTTGCTGGAAAAACTTTGGTATTATTAAAGATAAAAAGATCGTGTTCGTCGAAATAATCTACAACGTCTTTGAAATGTTTATGTTCTATGGTTTGTGTCGCACGGTTAAGAACCATGAGTTTTGCATCGTCTCTGTGTTCTGCTGGATGTTCTGCCAAAAGTTCTTCTGGCAAGTCAAAGTTAAAATGGGATGTTTTCATCTTTTTAAATTACGGTTTAAAAATTAGATCCGAAAAACAAAAAATTTCGGAGTGCAAATATACGACATTGAAAAGGCAAAGTCAAGTAAATGCGCTCTTTAATAATATCCTGGCTTATTCAAGGTGTTTTAAGACAAGTTTAAAATCAAAAATTGGACCTTTAAAAATGATGAAAATTTGAAGGAATGTTTGGACTAGAATTTTAATTCTTTTGGAAGTGTAATTTGGAGGTCTACATTTTTATATTCTTTTAAATTAATTTCACAAGTTTGGTTCCCTGTTTTATCGATGGCTTTAGAAACCATATAGTTTTCGGGATAAATTAATTCATTATAACTCCAGAAATGATGAAGTACACTTAAACGGTATATTGGAAATAGATTTTTATTGGCAGTAACTAAGCTTAGAGTTTGAGTTAAAAATGGTCTTTTTGATTTTTTAGTTCTATACATTTTCAGTACTACTTCTTTACCTGAAATATTTGGTTTTTCTACAAATTCAAAACGATAATCTTTGTCGTAATTAATTGCATTTAAATTAGTTGAATACTCATAGAGAAATTGAAACTGAATTTCATTGTTAAGTTTCGATTTTATTACTTTAAAATGGTGTGCTAAATTATTTGTCCGATCACCTAGTATTCCGTGAAGTTCATTTTCGTGATTAATGATTTTCAGAGAATAACTGAAATCATCTGAATTAAAATAATTAACATTATCATATGCCAACTTATTTTTAGAGCTTGTACTCGTATAATTCGTCACGAAATCAAATTGATAAGTTTGCGAAAAGCCTAAACTAAAAGGCAGTAATAAAAATAAAATGTAAATTTTTCTCATCGACAATGATTTATTCAATTAGCACTACTCCATTTTTTTAATGAGGATTGTAGCTCAAAACAAATATAGAAATTTTTACCATGGAAATGTGAATGGAATGATTAATGCAACGCATTAAAAAAATCAAAAATTTTCTATTATGAAAAAATTATCATTGCTTACCGGAATATTAGTGTTGTTCTTTATGACAAGTTGTCGAGATATTGTCAATGCAGTCTTAGATGTTCTGCCACCATTTGATGTTCCATTTAGCACAAATGTCGACGTTCCGTTTGCCAGTGTAAGTACAACAACTTATACCAGAACACCAGAAATCCCAATGAATATTGATTTAAATGCGAAGATTAAAGAAAACAATCCTAATTTTTCTATCAATAATTTGAAGTCGGTGAAGTTGAATACGTTGAGTTTGGATTATATAAGTTCGCAATTAGGAAATAAATTAGATGTTATTAAAAACGCCAGAATTTATGTAAAATCTCCTAACCAAGCAGACCGATTAATTGCGACAGCGTATAATAATACGAATCCAAACACAATCACTTTCACTTTAGAAGATACAGAGATTTTAGAATATTTCAGAACGAATCAAAATTCATTAATTATCGAAATTCAGGCAAGTAGAATTACTGCTGATCAAATTAAGATGAATATGAATGCTGGTTTTAAGATAAAAGTTCAATTGTAAAATATAGAAAAGACCGGAAATCATTGCCGGTCTTTTTTAATTTAATCAAGAAGACTTATATTTTCTTGATTTTTTTATGTCAAATTTCATTTAAATAAATGAGATTTTATTTATTTAAATGATTTTAAACCGACCAGTCTTCTAATTTCTTTTCATAGGAAATGGTATAAGCAGGCGATGTTGATGGTAAAACAACTATCGGAATTTTCAAATCATTTGGAAGGATTTTAGCCAAAGTTTTAAAGGATTTCTATTACAAAAGATGACTTTTATCGACGGAAAATCTTCCAACAACTGCAAAATATTATGATGATTTTCGTTTTTAATTTCTGTATCTAAACTTCCTTTTCTTTCGCAGGAATCAATGACGTCCCAAACGGCAATATCGTTTCTTTTCAAAAATTCTATTTTTTCAACATATTCTGTGGTGAATTCTTCTTGAAATAATTCAAATAAAATTCTCCAGAATTTATTTTGTGGATGGGCATAATATTCCTGCATTTCCAAAGATTTAACACCAGGAACAGAACCTAAAATTAAAATCTTAGAATTTTTAGAAACAATTGGTGGAAAAGAAGAAATACGATTCATCGCTTAAAAATAGTAAAAAAAAAGAAGTTCAGATTTCTCTGAACTTCCATATTTATAAGGTTTCTTTCAACCATCCGAAGAATTCTCTCTGCCAAACCAAACCATTTTGCGGATGTAAAATCCAGTGGTTTTCGTTCGGGAAGTAAAGAAACTTCGCTTTCAAACCTTTCAGTTTAGCTGCTTGGAATGCTTCCTGACCTTGTTCGTAAGGAACTCTGTAATCAATTCCACCTTGAATAATCATAATTGGCTTATTCCATTTGTTAACAAAATTTGACGGATTAAATTCGGTATACGATTTCGGAAGTGGATTGTCATAAGGAGAACCTCCTAAATCCCATTTTGCGAAAAACAATTCTTCAGTCGTTAAATACCAAGATTTCATATCGAAAAGTCCATCATGTGCGATAAAAGTTTTAAAACGGTTTTCATGAATACCTGCCAACATCATCACGCTATAACCACCATAACTTGCACCAACTGCTCCCATTCTGTCACCATCAACATACGGTAAAGTTTTCGCAAAATCTGCCGCTGCTAAATAATCTCTCATCGGCTGTCCGCCCCAATCGTTAGAAATAGCTTCATTCCATTTTGTTCCCCAGCCTGGCATTCCTCTTCTATTTGGAGCAACAATGATATAATCGTTTGCTGCCATCAAAGCGAAATTCCATCGAACGCTGAAAGTCTGTGTTAAAGCAGATTGTGGTCCACCTTGACAATACAATAAAGTTGGATATTTTTTATTCGCGTCAAAGTTTGGCGGATAAATAAACCAAACTCCCATTTCTTTTCCGTCCGTGGTTTTCACCATTTTTAGTTCGGTTCTGGAAGGAGTAATACTTTCGTAATTCTTCTTATTCACTTCCGTCACTTGTTTCATAGAACCATTTTTCAAATCAACAGAAAATAAATCTGCGTTGTGATTCATATCGGTTCTTGAAATCAATAACGAATTTTTACTTTGAGCGTAAATATCATTCAAATCAAAATCACCTTTGGTAATTTGCTGAATTTTAGAGTTTTTCGGATTCAAAGAAAACAATTGTTTTGTTCCTCTAAAAGCCGAAGTGAAATAAATATCCTTTGAATCTTGCGACCAGAAAACAGAACCGGTAACGCTTTCATCCCAATCTTTGGTTAAATTAGTTATTTTCCCAGATTTCCAATCCATGATTTTTAAATCATTTTTGTCGGCTTCATAACCATCTCTGGCCATTGACATCCAATATAAATATTTTCCGTCTGGCGAAAATTTAGGGGAAACATCGTATCCTTTATTGCTTTCCGTAAGGTTTTTTAAAGTTCCTGATGCCATGTCATAAGCGAAAATATCGGTGTTTGTTGAAAACGAATATTCCGCACCGCTTAGTGGTTTTGTCACATATAAAAGCTGGGAAGAATCCGGAGTCCAAATAAAATCTTCAGTTCCTCCGAAAGGTCTTTGTGGCGAATCCCAAGCTTTTCCTTCCAGTAAATCTTTCGCTTTATCAGCAGTTTCAGAAGTATTAACTATAAAAACGTGGTTGTATTTTCCTTCATTATAATAATCCCAATGACGGAGATTCAAGTCGGTATAAATATGTGCAGTAGATTTCGGAGTATCAGCATACTTCTCTTTCCCCAATAATTTTTCTACCAGAACTTCTTTACTAAAAGCTACTTTTTTACCATCTGGAGAAATAACAATATTATCTACTTTTCCAACGGTATAAAATTCTGTCCAGGTTTTTCCGGCATCTTTCGATAGATAAATTTTGTCGTCTTCCTGAGCGTAGATTCCATTTTTATCCCATTGAACTAAAGATTTTTTTCCTAAATCGAGAGCCGTTGCTTCTGTACTTTTAATATTAAAGAAATAGTTCTTCTTATTATTTTTCTCTGTCTTCAAATCAGTTTTTCCAAGACTGTAGATCAAGGAATTTTGATCTGGTGAAACTGCAGAAACTCCTATTTTATTAAGAGTCCACAAAATTTCGGGAGTCATGACATTCTGCGCATTCATAAGGAACGGCGCTGCCAGAGCAACCAAGGTGTGTTTTATTTTCATTTTAAAATTAAATTATTTAAATATATAAAGGTTGAAAAAATCGCTAATATTCTTTCATTAAGAATCGAAAATTAACATCTTACAAATATAGAAAATTCAGGAGGAAAGGAGAATTTCTAAACCATTTCGCTCTTTCTCTTTTGAATTTCTTTAACAAAATCATCAGGATTTTCAGGACTAATGACATATACTTTTCCAGACTTTAAAACCATCTTTACTTTTTTATGTCTGTTGGTTACATACCAAACATCTTTTCCATTAAAATAGCCGAAATAGCCAAAAAGTCCGCCGACTCCAGCAGTTCTAAGGTTTAATCCAGTTTTTTCTATTTTATTAAAAGTTTCAATTTCATTGATATTAATGACGATTGGACCGTATAAGTTTTTAACTAAAATCTGGTCGTTAGAAACCGCAATTCTTTTAGGAATAAATCCATAGGAAATAAAAATAACTCCATACATCAACACAAAACTGGTAATTGAAATCACTGGTTTTGGCGGTTCAAAGAAAAAAGAAGATATTGGAAATAAGATGAGAAACAGTAAAAGAATTATTGTTAATATCTTCGTCGTCTCATCCATCTTTGCGGTGTCGAATTCTCTGGTATTTATCATTTTTAAAAAGTATATACATTATCATTCGGCGTATAATCCATGAATATTCCGCCATCGATTTTTACAGATTTTACGTTCTGATTAACTTCAATCGCCGTTTGGTACAATTTATTATTTTTCCAGATTTCAGGCGTGATATGCTTTTTAGAAATCTTTCCATCTTGATACGTAATTTCTACTTCGAATGGAATGGCAAATCCGCCTACATTTTCGATCGCTAAATTGAGATTGTTTCCTGAAACTTGTGCGGACTTAATTTTTAAATCGATGTAATTATTACTGAAAAACCAGTTGTTCCAAAACCAATTTAAATTCTGTCCACTTCCGGAATTAAAACTGTAGAAAAAATCCCACGGCGTCGGATGTTTTCCTTTCCAGGTATTCATATAATAATGCAGCGTTTCTTTAAACAATTGATCTCCAAGCATATCTTTCAAAGACAAATACGCAAAAGCAGGTTTTATATAAGCATTACTTCCGTAGCCAATTCCGGAAAGTTGGCTGCTCATCGAAATAATTGGCTGATCCTGTTCGGTTGAAGGATCATTGATATATTTTTTAACACGGAAATCAGTAAACATTTTATCATTAAATGCTTTTCCATTTTCAGCCTCACCAATTAAATATTCGAAAGCCGTCACCCAACCTTCATCCATAAAGGCATAACGCGCTTCGTTGGTTCCCATCATAAACGGAAAATAAGTATGTGCAATTTCATGATCTACGGTTTGGCGAGAATCTGCAAAATCATCAGGAATCGCAGTATCATTAACCATCATTGGATATTCCATATCGGCAAATCCCTGGAATCCGGTCATGGTTGGAAAAGGATATTCAATTCCCGGCCAGTTTTCAGAAAACCATTTGATGCTGTATTTTTCCCACTCAACGTATTTTTCAAAATCTTTCGTTCCGGCATTATAAGTAGCTTGCGTGCTTACTCTTTTCGATTTCAATTTTACACTTGAGGCATCCCAAACATACGTTGAACTTAATCCAAAAGTGAAGTCAGTGATATTCTCAGCCTTAAATTTCCAGGTATTAAAATCATTTTGCTTGGTTACTTTTTGTTTTTCAATATCGTCTTTAGTAGCAACGTGAATTACCTGATTAGAGATTAAGGAATATTTAAATTTCTTTAAAACTCCGGGTTGTAAAACTTCTTCAGCATTCTGTAAAACTCCGGTCGCATAAACAATGTAGTTTTTGGGAACGGTAACAGAAATATTGTAATTGCTGAAATCATTATAAAACTCAGCGCGACCATTGTGCGGAAGTTTATCCCAGCCATTATAATCATCATAGACCGAAATTCTTGGGTAAGCATACGCACAGAAAAATGTGGTTTCATCAATTTGACCTTCTCTCCCACTTTGTTTTGACAAAGGAAATTCCCATTCTATCTTAATGGTATTTTTGGAGTTCGGAAGAAGTGCTGTGTTCAATTTTAAATCATAGAACGTTTCCCAATCTTCAGAATTGACGGTGTAAGTTTCTCCATTAATGGAAAGAGATTTTATTTTCAAACCTTCGCTTAAAAAATCAGGTGAGGCTTTTGCGGCTCTGGGAGAAGTTGGTTTATGCACATTATTTACAAATCGAATTACGGCTGATTTTAAAGTATCCGGAGAATTATTGCTGTAAATAATGGTTTCGTTTCCTGAAACAACTTTGGTCGTTGGATTTACATTGAAATCGATGGTGTAATCTCCTGAGTTTTGCCAATAATTTGAACCCGGTTTTCCGTCCAGCGAACGGGTTTTTTGTTCGTAGGCTTTCACAATATTTCTCGGAGTATATAAATCCTGAGAAAAGGTTTGAATAGAACAAAATACAAATAGTATCGAAGTTACGATCGTACGCATTAATTTTTATTTAAATATTATTAATTAAAAAACGGTTCAAATAAATCGAACCGTTTATAAATTTACTCTTTTTGTAAGTTATTCACTTGGAGCAATAATTCCGTTTATAAGTGACGTGATTAGTGATAAAGCAATACTGAAAATAAATGCCCACCAAAATCCATCAATAGCCATTCCTTCTACAAACTTTGCCGCTAATAAAACCACCAATGCATTAATTACTAAAGAGAAAAGACCTAAAGTAATAATCGTTAACGGTAATCCCAAAATCTTTAAAATTGGCGTCACAATTAAGTTTAAAACCCCAAGAACCAAAGCGAAAATTACGGCAGAACCGAAGGAATCAATATGAACTCCACTTAGGATTTTTGTGAGGACAAAAGCAACGATTGCCGTTACTAATAATCGGATAATTAAATTCATAATCTATTTTTTTATAAAATTAAAAAATTAAAGTGACTAAGCAAGAACTTCAATGATAATTTCTTTTCTCTGATGAATAGACAGTTCTTTAGAATAAATTTTATTATCTTCATCGCAAAAATTATATTCAATGAAGAACTATGCAAAATTATTGATGGTTTCTACGGTTTTCGCGGTGAGTTTAAATGCTCAAACGAAAGACCAAATGGTACAATCAATTATGGACGAAACTTACAAAAACTCTCAACTCGAAACACTTGCGTACGAATTGATGGACGACATAGGACCACGATTGGTCGGAAGTCCAAAAATGCAACAAGCACACGACTGGGCGGTAAAACGTTTTCAGAACTGGGGAATCGATGCCAAGAACGAAAAATGGGGCGAATGGAAATCTTGGGAAAGAGGACCTTCAACCATCGAAATGGTTTCTCCTTATGCAAAATCAATCGAAGGAATGCAGTTGGCTTGGAGTCCAGCAACTTCTGCAAAAGGTTTAACAGCAGATGTAGTGATGCTGCCAATGTTTAAAAACAAAGAAGAATTCGCGGCTTGGCTTCCAAAAGTAAAAGGAAAATTGGTAATGGTTTCTCAATACCAACCAACTGGAAGACCTGAATATAACTGGAAAGAATTCGCTACACCGGAATCATTTGAAAAAATGAAAAAAGAATCTGCGGATGCTTCTGAAGAATGGAGAAAATCAATCGCTGCGACTGGAGAAACTTCTAAATCCTTAAATGAAAAATTAGAAAAAGCCGGCGCTGCTGGAATCGTTTCTTCTTATTGGTCAAGAGGATTTGGTGTAAATAAAATTTTCGCTGCCGGAACAAAAACGATTCCTGTTGTAGATATTTCCTTAGAAGATTACGGACAATTATACCGAATGATTCAGCACGGAAAAACTCCGAAATTAAAAATTAATGCACAATCAAAAGATAAAGGAATTGCTCCAACTTTCAACACGGTTGCAGTCATTAAAGGTTCTGAAAAACCTGAAGAATATGTGATTCTTTCTGCGCATTTCGATTCTTGGGATGGTGGAACTGGTGCTACCGATAACGGAACCGGAACGATTACTATGATGGAAGTGGCAAGAATTCTTAAAAAATATTATCCTAATCCAAAGAGAACAATTGTTGTTGGACTTTGGGGAAGTGAAGAGCAAGGTTTGAACGGTTCTCGTGGTTACGTTTGGGATCACAAAGATCAAATGCCAAATGTTCAGGCCGTTTTCAACCAGGATAACGGAACCGGAAGAATCGCAAATATTAGCGGACAAGGTTTCTTGAATTCTTATGATTACATAGGAAGATGGTTAAGCGCTGTTCCAAAAGAATTAACCAAAGGAATCGAAACTTCTTACCCAGGATTTCCTGGCGGTGGTGGCTCTGATCATGCGTCATTTATCGCTGCGGGAGTTCCTGCATTTATGTTAAGTTCATTGAGTTGGAGTTACGGTTCTTACACGTGGCATACCAACAGAGATACGTATGATAAAATTGTTTTTGATGATTTAAAAAGCAACGTTGCAACCATTGCAATCTTAACGTATATGGCAAGTGAAGATCCTGAAAAAGCATCTGCAGAAAGAATTAAAATGCCAATTAACCCAAGAACTGGAGAACCAGCAAAATGGCCAGAAATGAAAGAACCAACCAGAAAAGGTGGTTTAGACTAAGGTCTTCTTGATTGATTTAAAAGACAATCTCAAATAAAAAGTCGGTAATTTCTAAAACGTTTAGCGTTGAGGATTTTACCGGCTTTTTCTTTTGATTTAAAACATCGTAATCGGTTAAAAAATTGCGATTTTTAATAGTGATTATTTAGAATGGTTGAGTTTTTGATTGCAAATATTCATGAAGAATCAAAATTATAACAATTACATCAAATTTTATCCGCCCCATCATTTCATTTATCTCCCATTACTTGGATTCCTTCAAATACTGGGAATATGGAAAATTTTCAATGACGAACCCAACCAATTAATCTGGATCTTATTTTCAATTGTTATCTTCCTCTTCATTTATTTGGCTTTAATGGTAAGACAACATTACGCGTTAGGAAACCAAGATCGAATTGTGAGATTAGAATTCAAATTAAGATATTTTGAACTATTTGGTAAAAGTTCGGATGAAGTAGAAACTCAACTTTCATCTGGCCAAATCGCAGCACTTCGCTTCGCTTATGATGATGAATTTAAAGTTTTATTAGAAAAAGCAATTCAACAAAACATTTCAGCAGACGAAATTAAAAAGTCAATTACCAATTGGAAAGCCGATAATAATAGAGTTTAACTCAACATTTATAAATATTTAACCTTAAAAAATAAAATTATGAAAAAGTTTACATTTCTTACGTTAGCCGTATTTGCCTTAATGTCTCTGACCAGTTGTGAAGCAATCGGAACCATTTTTAAAGCCGGAATGTGGTGGGCATTTTTCTTAGTGGCATTGGTAATCGGTTTAATCGTTTGGTTATTTAGCAGGGGTAAAAATTAAATAGAATTGAATGAAAACGGCAACTCCTTCACTCGAACTTATCACGAAAATAAGTCCTTCGAAAATGGTGAAAATCATGAAGGATCCGGAAAAATCTGCAATGGCTGTAAATTTAATTTACACCAACGACAGTGAAAATCAAGGAATCGCGCGCAAGAAAAGTGGCAAATCATTTTCCTACTTTTCGGGCAAACAAAAGATTAAAGACAAAGAAGAAATTCAGCGTATTAATCAATTGGCGATTCCTCCCGCTTGGGAAAATGTTTGGATTTGCGCCTTGCAAAACGGACATTTACAAGCTACAGGTTTGGATGCTAAAAATCGCAAACAATACCGCTATCATCCAGTTTGGAATGCCTTGCGAAATCGCACCAAGTTTTATCGAATGTTGCAGTTCGGTGAAGTTTTACCGAATATTCGATTACAATTAGAACAGGATTTAGCGCATCGAAGTTTAGACAAACGAAAAATTTTGGCTTTGGTAGTGAGTCTAATGGAACGAACCAATATTCGAATTGGCAATAATATTTACGAAAAACTATATGGATCTTTTGGATTAACCACTTTGAAAGATAAACATGTTGATATTAAAGGTCAGAAAATTAAATTCTCCTTCAAAGGAAAAAAAGGAATTTACCACGATATCGATTTAAAGAATGCCAAATTAGCAAAAGCCGTTAAAAGCTGCCGTGACATTCCCGGAAAGGAATTGTTCCAATTTTATGATGATGAAGGAAAACGACATCCAATAGAAAGCGGAATGGTCAATGACTATATTAAAGAAATCAGTGGTGAAGATTTCACCGCAAAAGATTTCAGAACTTGGTCTGGAACCGTGAATGCACTAATCGCTTTTAAAGAAATTGAAGCCCAGGAAATTGAGGAAAATCAGAAATCTAAAATAAAAAGGGCGATTGATTTGGTCGCTTGCGAATTAGGAAATACAAGCACTGTTTGTCGAAAATACTATATTCATCCCCTGATTATTAATATGTACGAAAATGATTCTATTAAAAAGTACTTTAGAGAATTAGATGAAATTGAAGTTAACGATGGTAAATCGGGTTTGACAAAAGAAGAACAAATTGTGATGAAAATCCTACAAACAGAAAAACCGTAATTATGCCAGAAGGTCCCACGATTGTTGTTTTTAAAAAGAGACTTGAAAAATTCGAAGGTAAAAAAGTAACCGAAAGCGATGGTTATAATAATCCTTTCGCAGAAGAAATTTCAGGAAAGAAATTAATCTCGGTTGAATCCTATGGAAAACTCCTTCTACTCGATTTTAAAGATTTCTTAATCACGGTTCATTTTGGATTATTTGGTAGTTTTTTGATTAATGAAACTAAAAAAGTTAATGCCAGTTTTTCACTTTTCTTCGGCGATGATTTTATTAATTTCTACGTCGTTAAAATTAAGAAGATAGAGAAAGACCACGATTTTGATCAGGAATTAAACGTATTTTCAAAAAAATATAAATTAGAAAAGACGCAAAAACTTTTACTTGAAAAATATGCCGATAAGAAAATTGGTGATGTTCTTTTGAATCAAGATGTTTTTCCAGGTTTAGGAAATATTATTCGAAATGAAGTTTTGTTTTTAAGCAAGATTCATCCTGAAAGTACGGTTGATAAAATTCCTTCCAAAAAAATTAAAGAATTGCTTCAAATTATTAAAGAATTCTCCAAAGCGTCAGTAGAATTAATCGAACAAAAAATATGGAAATCCTCCAGTTCCGTTTACAAGAAAAAAGAATGGGAAGATAAAGAAGTTTTAGAATACGTTGCTCCGAAAATTAAACGGAAAACCTACGTTGTAGAAAAAGTTCAGAAATTGTACTAATCTTCAATATTGAAAAAAATTGTAAAACTCTTTATTTAAAAGAGATTTTTTTAATTTTAAACGAAAAGTTAGCAATTAAATATTCTCCAACTCAATCCACGTCGGAACGTGATCGCTCGATTTTTCCCAGCCACGAACTTCCTTATCTACACCACCCTTTTTTAGATTTGGTACAAGCTCGGGAGAAAGCAAAAAATGATCAATGCGCATTCCCGCATTTCTTTCGTAGGCTTTTCTAAAATAATCGTAAAAAGTATAAATGGTTTCTTCTGGATAAAGATGTCGTAAACCATCCGTCCAACCTTGCGCAATTAAATTTTTGAAAGCAGTCCGAACTTCAGGCAGAAAAAGAGCATCTTTTATATATTTCTCTGGTTTATAAACGTCGCTCTCAGTAGGAATAATATTAAAATCTCCCGTGATGATGACCGGTTTTCCAGAACTTATTAAAAGCTCGGCTTGAGCATCCAGTCGTTCCAGCCACTTCAATTTATAATCAAATTTTTCACCAGGCGTAGGATTTCCGTTGGGTACATAAACGCAGACGATTGTTAAATCGTTCACCTTTACTTCTAAATATCTGCTTTGTTCGTCAGCTTCGTCACCTGGCAATGCAGTTTTAATAACAGTTGCTTTTTCAGTTTTTGTTAAGATTGCAACGCCATTCCAACTTTTTTGTCCGACCCAAACCGCATGATAACCTACTTCTAAAATTTCTGCTTCAGGGAATTTTTCTTGTGGTGCTTTTAATTCCTGTAAACAAACAACATCAGGTTTTTCTTCGCTGAGCCATTGTAGAAGCACTGGCAGTCGACCGTTAACTCCATTTACATTATAGGTTGCGATTTTCATGATCTCTATTTTATATAAAATTATTAAAAATATCTTGATTTAAAACTACACTCAAAAAAGAGGAAGTCAAACGCGACAATTAAATTTTATCTTTCTTACTGTTAAAAGTTCTCTTTATCAATTTATAGATTTCAAACCACATGACCGAAATAATTGCTGCAGAACCTGCAGTTAAGAGTTGATTTAAATTCAGTGAATTCAACTTAAAAAATTGAGTAACCGGATCAACATAAAGCATAATCATTAACATAAATAAGGTTCCTAAAGTAATATAGATTAAAAGATTATTCTTATTTCTAAAACTTTCAAACATGGTATAGTAGAACGATCTATTCGCAAAACTCAGTAAGATATTCGCAAAAATTAAAGTTGTGAAAACCATCGATCTCGTCAGATCTTCATCACCTCCATTTCTATAAGTTAATTGGTAAATGAACAGAACTCCGGCAGTGATCATTAATCCCTGAATAATACTGATGACCAATTCCCGCATCGTTAGGAAGGTTTCTGAAATTGGTCGTGGTTTTTGAGTCATGGTATTCTTTTCCATCGGTTCATTTTCATACACAATAGAACAGGTCGGACCCATCACCAATTCTAGAAATATAACGTGGACCGGCGTGAAAATTTGAGGAAAAGCCCAGCCTAAAAATAAGGGTAATGAAACGGTCAGAATAATCGGAATATGAATCGAAATAATATACTGAACTGCTTTTTTGATATTCGTATAAATCCTACGTCCGGCAGCAATTGCTGTCACCAGTTTTCCTAAATCATCGTTGGTTAAAATAACTGCAGCAGCGGCTTTTGCGATTTCAGTTCCTTTCTCTCCCATGGCCACTCCAATATGTGCGGCTTTTAACGCAGGTCCATCGTTGACGCCATCGCCAAGCATGACGACCACTTCATTGTTTTTTTTCAAAGCATTAATAACGCGAAGTTTTGCTTCGGGAAACATTCGGGTAAATAACACTTTTTGCTCAACGACTTTCATTAATTCCTCTTCCGTTAGATGAGTTATTTCATCACCATTAACTGGATTTGAAATTCCTGAAATTCCGGCTTGTAATGCAATGCTTTTTGTAGTTTGGGAATTATCACCGGTAATCACTTTGATCTTAATTCCGGCCTCTTTAAATTTTCTAAAAACTTCGTCGATTCCTTTTTTTGGCGGATCGTAGAAAACCACCATTCCCAGAAATTCAAATTGAATATCCTGCTGTCTTTTTGGAAAATCATTTCCTTCAAAGTTCGATTTAGCAACACCTAAAAGTCGATATCCATGCTTTCCAAAATCATCAATTTCCTTTCTGATTTTAATTTGATCTTCTTCAGAAAGTTGACAAACATTGATGATGGCTTCAGGAGCGCCTTTTGCGGCAATGATTCGTTCGCCTTTTTCATTTTTAAAAAGATGCGTCATCATTGGTGGTTTACCATCCAGTGGATATTCATGAAACATCTTGAATTCCGGACGAAGATCTACTTTTTGAGTTTCGCCATAAACCTGATGAAGCGATTTTTCCATCGGGTCAAAAGGAACGGGCTCACTACTCCACATCGCATATTGAATAAGTTCTGACACCAATTCGTCATTAAATTGTTCGTCATTAAAAACTTTGTCGTTTCCAAAATCATAAACCGCTTTCAGATGCATCGAGTTCTCCGTAATTGTTCCCGTTTTATCAGTGCAAATAACGGTCGCACTTCCTAAAGTCTCAACGATATTACTTTTTTTAATAATGATGCCGTCCCGCATTAATTTCCATGCTCCAAGAGCCATGAAGGTTGTGAAGGCAACGGGAATTTCTTCAGGTAAAATCGACATTGCCAAAGTCAATCCATTTAATAAGGAATCAACAATATTTCGAGTATGGTAATAATTAACGGCACAAACCAACAGGAAAACGATGACTCCGATAATAGCCATGTATTTCAAAAACTGCTCAATCTGCTTTTGCAGCGGAGATTTTTCATCTTTAATGGCTGAAATAGATTCTCCAATTTTACCAAGTTTCGTTTCTTTACCAATATGTTCCACTTCAAAAACAGCCAAACCAGAAACGGTGGAAGTTCCGTTATAAACTTGTCGGTCTTCAGAACTGTTGTCTTTAAAAACAGAAAAACTTTCGCCTGTTAGCGAAGATTCATTGACAGAAAAATCATTGCTGTGAACAATTTTTCCATCGGCATTAATCATTTTTCCTTCTTCGGTAATGCATAAATCTCCAACTGCAATTTCATGCGTAGGAATTTCCACAATCTTAGAGTTCCGAATGACGCGGCTTAAAGGTTCATTGAGTTTTTCTAATTCTTCCAGCGCTTTCTGACTTCGATTGTCCTGATAAAAAGATATGCCGGAAACCAGAATAATCGCCGCCAGCATAAAGAGTGCTTCACCGTAATTCCCAACGGCTAAATAAATGATGGCAATGATTATTAATAAAATCAACATCGGTTCGCGCAGGATGTCGAACAGCAATTTGAGCCAACTGCTTTTCTCCAATTGTTTCATTTGATTAAAACCAAATTTCTGATGAGAACGTTGAACTTCTTCGTCAGTTAAACCTTTTAAATGTTCGGGAATATGAAAAGACATCTATTGAATATTTGTCTACTAAAGGTAAGAAAAGTATCGTACAATTTCCAGTCATTTACTGAAAATAAAAAAGGAAAGAAAAACTAAATTTTCTTCCCTTTAAACTTTTATTAAAAACGATTTCTGTTATGGATAAGGTGCGATCGCAACTTCTAAACCGTCAATTTCTGCGGTGATGTGAATCTGACAACCTAAACGGCTGTTGTCCTGAACATGAAATGCTTCGCTCAACATGGCATCTTCTTCAGCTCCCATTTCGGTTAATTTATCTGATCCTTCCACCACATAAACCTGACAAGAAGCGCACATCGCCATACCGCCGCACACTCCGATGGTTCCTTCTTCTGCCAATTCGTATGAACGAATGACTTCCATCAAATTCATCGACATATCAGTCGGGGCAACCACTTCATGAATATCGCCGTTTCTATCGGTAATTTTAAGATTAATATCTTGCATCTGTTGTTTGTATCTTATAAATAGGGCTTTACCCTACTCTTTGTTAAATCGCCACTTCGTGACTTCATTTAGTTTTTTTAACTTCTTGGAAAACTAGTCAATTTTCATCACGACTGCTTTCTCTGCTTCTTTACGGCTTCCGTCGAACCCATCAATACCACTTACGGTGGTATATTTCAGCACGAATTTTTTACCTGGATTCAGCATATTGTAAACACTTTGACACATCAAAGTTGCTTCATGGAAACCACATAGAATCAGTTTCAGTTTACCTGGATACGTATTGATATCACCAATCGCATAAACACCCGGAATATTAGTTTGGTAATCCAAAGCATTATTTACCTTAATTGCATTTTTCTCAATCTCCAGTCCCCAATTTCCTAAATCCCCTAATTTCGGTGTTAAACCAAAAAGAGGAATAAAATAATCAGTTTCAATATCAAAGGTTTCCCCTTCTTTTTCTACTGTAATCGCAGTTAACTTGCCATCACCTTTTAAGCCAGTAACTTCTGCGGGAGTCATCATATGGATTTTCCCTAGATTTTTTAAAGCCTGCACTTTTTCAACAGAATCCAATGCTCCACGGAATTCATTTCTTCTGTGAATTAAAGTAACTTCGCTTGCAATATCTGCCAAGAAAATACTCCAGTCTAAAGCAGAATCACCACCTCCGGCGATTACTACTTTTTTATTTCTGAAATGTTCGGGTTCTTTAATGAAATACTCAACTCCTTTTTCTTCGTAATCTGCCAAGTTTTCCAAAGCAGGTTTTCTAGGTTCAAAAGTTCCCAAACCTCCAGCAATTGCAACTGCTTTGGCATGGTGAACAGTACCTTTATTGGTAATAACTTCAAAAGTTCCGTCTTCTAATTTGGTTAAAGTTTGGGCCGTTTCTCCCAAAGTAAATCCTGGTTGAAATTGTTTGGTTTGCTCCATCAAATTATCAACTAAATTTCCTGCATTAATAGAAGGAAATCCTGGAATATCAAAAATAGGTTTCTTCGGATATAACTCCGTTAATTGACCTCCCGGCTGCGGAAGTGCATCAATAAGATGACATTTTAACTTTAATAAACCTGCTTCAAAAACAGTAAAAAGTCCGGTCGGGCCGGCTCCTATAATCAATATATCTGTAGTAACCATTAATCTAAATTTTGGAAATAATCCCACAAATTTACAAAAATTAAAAGTACTATGCTGAGCCTCTTTATGATTTTTGTCATAATGAAATCGAATAAAACCAATGTTTTATCTTTGTGGCAAATTATTTGCAAAAGCAAACCCATGAAAAAGATTTTAGTACTATTTGGACTTTTATTCATCACTCTCGGAAACGCGCAGAAACTTCAGAACATCCAATCTGGTGAGGTTTTGCGTTACCGAATTCACTATGGACTTTTGAATGCGGGAACAGCGAGTTTAACAACTTTGAAAACGACTTACAAAGGTCAACCTCATTATTATGTCAAAGGATACGGAAGAACCACCGGAGCCGTTCGAGCGTTTTTTAAAGTAGAAGATAATTATGAAAGTTTCATTAATTACAATACAGGTTTACCAAGTTTTTATGTCAGAGATGTACAGGAAGGGAATTATACCCAACATTATGAAACGGTTTTTAACCACAGTAATCAAACTTTACTTTTGACTGATAAAGAAAAAAATATTACGAAGTCATTAAATTCCGTTACGGGCATTCAAGACATGTTGTCTGCTTTCTATTATTTAAGAAGTTTAGATGATAGCGAATTAAAAGTCGGAAGTGTGAAAAAAGTCAACATTTGGATTGATGATGAAATGTTTCCTTTTCAATTAAAAGTAGTTGGAACAGAAAACATCAAAACGAAATTTGGTTGGATCAACAGTTTGAAAATTGTTCCTCAAGTAATCAGTGGTAGAGTTTTTAAAGACAAAGAAGGCGTTACACTTTGGGTAAGCAACGATAGAAATCACGTTCCGCTTGCTATAAAAGCAGAGTTAGCGGTGGGATCATTGAAAGCTGATATTGATTCCTATTCGAATGTAAAATATCCACTCAATTTTACAAAGTAAATTATTAGATCAATAACTAAGAATAGAATAAACGGACCTTGTTCGTTTATTTTTTTTGATTTTTTTTGAAAGTGATGTAACAATATTGAGGTTTTCGTTGTCTTATTCCTAAACTATTACATGAAGCTCATTTTCACGACATTTCTACTTTTACTTTCTTTTATAAAGACGAATTCACAAACTGTTGCAAAAGACAGCATTTCAAGAAAGAAAATTACAATTACCAAAATTAGCAGTGCTCCAAAAATCGATGGAATCCTGGATGAAGAAGTTTGGAAAAATGCAGCGGTAGCAGAACATTTCATTGAGAGAAATCCGAACAACGGAAAACCGGAATCTCAGGATTTTAAAACCACCGTTAAAGTTCTTTACGATGACACAGGTGTTTATTTCGGTGCAACGATGTATGATCCAAATCCTGAAAACATTCAAAAGCAATTGGCAGAGCGTGATAATATCGGTAACGATGATGTTTTCGGAATTACCATTAATGGATATGACGATCATCAACAAGCGGTTTTATTCTTCGTTCAGGCTTCTGGTGTGCAGGCAGATGCGAAAATTATGTCAACTGCAAACGATGATTTCTCCTGGAATGCCGTTTGGTTTTCAGCAGTTAAGATTAACGAAAACGGTTGGACCGTTGAAATGAAAATTCCTTATTCAGAACTGCGTTTTCCGAAGAAAGATATTCAGAAATGGGGAATTAATTTCGTTAGACTGATTCAGAAAACCAATCAGAATTTAACTTGGAATTTCGTTGATAATAAAAAAGCAACTTATTTAATGTATGACGGAATTTTAGATGGAATCCAGAATATTCAACCTCCCTTAAGATTATCCCTAACACCATATTTTTCTACGTATTTGAATAATTTTGACGGTAAAACAACCACCAATTTCAATGGCGGAATGGATATTAAATATGGAATTAATGACGCCTTTACTTTTGACATGACGTTGATTCCAGATTTCGGACAAACCAATTTCGATAATTCTATTTTAAATTTAGGCCCTTTCGAACAGCAGTTTGATGAGCAACGTTCATTTTTTACTGAAGGAACCGAACTTTTTAATAAAGGAAATCTTTTTTATTCCAGAAGAATTGGTGGTAATCCGTCGCGATATCCTGAAACTTCAGTTGATGAAAAAGTGACCGAATATCCTGCTAAAGTAAAATTATTCAACGCTTTTAAAATTTCTGGAAGAACCAATAAAGGTTTAGGAATCGGATTTTTCAATGGAATTACCGAAAAAATGGAAGCCCAAATTCAAAATGAAAAAACCGGTGAAACCAGAAAGGAGGTCGTAGAGCCTTGGACGAATTATAATGTCTTGGTTTTGGATCAAAGGTTTCATGAGAATTCTTCGGTAACTTTAGTCAACACAAATGTCGTTCGCGACGGTAATTTCCGGGATGCGAATTCTACGGCTTTTCTGTGGAACATTAATGATAAGAAAAACATTTATAATTATTTCGGGGCAATCAAAGGCAGTTGGGTGATGGATGACGGCACCAAATTCGGATCTCGAGGCCAAGTCGGTTTCGCTAAAAATTCCGGAAAGAATCAATTTAAATTTGATGGAAATTTTGTTACGAAAAATTGGGACATCAATGATTTAGGCTTTTCTACGTCAACCAATTTCGCCAATTACAACAGTTACTATGGATATCGGATTTTAGAACCAACGAAAAAATTTAATAATATTTATCTGAATTTTAATGTCAATTATTACCACCGATTAGAGCCTTATCTATTTACCAATTTGGTGATTAATCACAATAATCAGTTTACGAATAAGAACTTTAGAAGTTACGGCGGCGGTTTTGAATTTACGCCTTTTGGTGAAAATGACATTTACGAACCTCGAACAGAAGGTCGATTTTTAAAAACTCCTTCTTATTTAAATACCTGGATTTGGACTGAAAGTGACAGTCGAAAAAAGTTTCAGTATAATTTGAATTTTGATTATTACGCTTATAATGAAAAAGGGAGAAATCTTGTAAGTCCCTCAATGTATTTAAGATATCGTTTCTCCGACAAATTCAATACTGTTTGGAGATTTAATCCGTCTTTTAGTAACAATGAAAATGGCTTTGCAGGAAAAGAAGGCACTGAGATCTACATGGGAAAAAGACAGCGAAATACCTATGAAAACAGTTTCACTTCACAATATACCTTTAATGATAAAATGTCTCTTTCATTGGCTTTCCGTCATTATTATTCAGATGTAACGTATAAAAGTTTCTTCACTTTGAATCAAGACGGAACTTTAACTTCTACTAATAATTTCGACAAGAATCTTAATGGAACTTATAATTCCTGGAATGTCGATTTGCGCTATTCGTGGTGGTTTGCACCCGGAAGCCAACTTACTTTGATGTATAGAAATGCCGTTCAAGATTATTTGGGAATTTCAAGAATGAAGTTTAAGGATAATTTCAGCACTTTATTTAATGAGCCGATGGTCAATAATATCTCTTTGAAATTAACCTATTATCTGAATTATAATCAGGCGAAAAATTGGTTTAAAAAGAAAGAATAATTTTAAACTCTGCACTTTATAACGAAAAAACTTCCAGATCATTCCGGAAGTTTTTTTATTTTATTTAAAGCCGATTCGAAGAGAATCAACTTGAATTTCTCTTTAATTAAAGAGTCTTGAATTGCTCCAACATTCTTTTATCATTTTCAAAGAACATTCTGATATCGCTCATCTGATACATCAACATTGCGATTCTTTCGATTCCCATTCCAAACGCGTAACCAGAATATTTATCAGCATCAATATTCACGTTTGCTAAAACGGCAGGATCTACCATTCCACAACCCATGATTTCTAACCAACCTGTTCCTTTGGTAATTCTGTAATCGGTTTCAGAGTTTAAACCCCAATAAACATCAACTTCTGCACTTGGTTCGGTAAATGGAAAATAGGAAGGTCTTAATCTGATTTTTGATTTTCCGAAAAGTTCTGTTGTAAAGAACTGAATCGTTTGTTTTAAATCTGCAAAACTTACATTTTGATCAATATACAAACCTTCGATCTGGTGGAAAATACAGTGTGAACGGGAAGAAATTGCTTCATTTCTGAAAACCCGACCCGGAGATAAAATTCTCATTGGCGGTTCATTTTCTTCCATATAACGGATTTGAACCGAAGAAGTATGCGTTCTCAATAATAAATCTGGATTGGTTTCGATGAAAAAAGTATCCTGCATATCTCTCGCCGGATGGTATTCCGGAAGATTTAAAGCGGTGAAATTATGCCAGTCGTCTTCAATTTCCGGTCCGTCTGCCACAGCAAAACCGATCGATCTGAAGATTTCGATAATTCTGTTTTTCACTAAATTGATTGGATGACGAGATCCTAATTCTGAAGGAAAACCTGGTTTGGTTAAATCGTCTTTTTCAAAAAGAATGCTGGAAGTTGTGGCGCTCTTTAAACCTTCCAACTTTGCTTCTACCGCTTGTTTTAAGGTATTAATTTTTTGTCCGAATTCTTTTTTCTGTTCGTTCGGAACTTGTTTGAACTGCGCCAAAATATCATTGATAATACCTTTTTTACCGCTGAATTTTATGCGGAACTGCTCAATTTCATCTTTATTTATTGAACTGAAATTTTCTACTTCAACCAATAAGGCATCAATCTTTTCTAACATTTTCTTTATTATAAGTGAGTGCAAAAATACAATTTTTCGGTTAAAAGGCCTTACCAGATTATAACTAAATTTATTTTTGGAGAATCAAGAACAAAAAAGTGTTTTGATTCTAACCTTAATTTTTTTTTAATTGCTAAACTTTTTTAACACATAAGTGACATTAGTTTTAAAAGTAAAGTCAAGATCACATTAGTTTTTAATGCAATAGCCCGAAGGAAAACTTAATGCTCTTAACTTCTTAATCAGAACTTAATGGTTCAAGTGCAAAGAATGTTTTACTTTAAATTAGTATAAAAACTTTGTGCGTTTGTTATTTAAGAATCTACTTCTCCATAAATTCTAAAAACTGCTCAATTGCTTTTTTACGATGGCTGATTTTGTTTTTATCTTCGGCTTTCATTTCTGCAAAAGTAATCTCATAATTCTCCGGAATAAAAATCGGGTCGTAACCAAACCCTTTTTCACCACGAACTTCTTTCGTTAAATTACCGTAAACTCTACCTTCAAAATAGTTCGTTCCCGTTTCATCAACCAAACACATTACGGTTACGAAATAAGCTTTGCGGTTTTCTACGCCTTCTAATTCTTCTAAAACTTTCGCCATGTTTTTGGCAAAATCGTGATCACCTGCATAACGCGCAGAATAAATTCCAGGTCTTCCGTCCAGCGCTTCTACAACTAAGCCAGAATCGTCTCCTAAACTTGGTTTTCCCGTGGTATCGAAACAATATTGTGCTTTGATTAAAGCGTTGGCGTGAAAACTATTTCCGTCTTCTACAATTTCATCGTGAATATCATAATCAGTGAGAGAAGTCACGGTGAAGTTTTCTCCTAATATTTGTTGAATTTCTTCTTTCTTGTGAGCGTTGTGAGTGGCGATGAGGATTTCCTTTTTCATTGATAATGGGTAATGAGTAATGAGTAATGAGTAATATTAAAAAATGCTGTTATTTAAACTTTGTCAAAGATTTAAACTTTGACAAAGGGTATTAATTTTCGTTGTAATGAACTCTGTATTTTTTGGTAAACAGAAGATAAAATGTGGTGAAAAGTACGATTCCAATGGCCAGAATTAGCCATTCCGACATTTTAAAGGTTTCGGCGAAACTTTCTGTTTTATTATAAAAAATTAAAATAGAGGAACATAAATTATTAAATGCGTGCAAAAGAATCGGTAAAAGCAGTGATTTTGTTTTGTAATAAACCAAACCAAGAACGCTTCCCAATAAAACTGCACCTACAAATTGCCAGGGATTTCCATGAACCAATCCGAAAACTACGGCAGAAATAATTATCGCAGTTTTGGGTTTCAATCCTTTGTTAAGAAGTCCTTTCATAATAATTCCACGGAAAACAATTTCCTCAAATAAGGGCGCCATCACGACAGCGAGCACAATTAAAGTGGCTTTATCATTGGTCATTTGATCCATTAATCTTGAAAAATATTGATAGTATCCTCCAAAGAATGGTCCGGTAATCGGAATTTGTGAAGTGATGAATTCAGCAATAAACATCATTCCGAGCATCATCGGAAAGATCAAAAGATAGGTCATCAAATTGGTCTTCGAGAAATTGAAATTCAATTTTTGCCCAGTTGTTGGTCGACAGACGAAATAATCGAACGCGAAAATGGCTGATAAAAATCCAGCTGCATTGGCCAATAATAAATAATAATCCTGGTATTGGAGGTTGATCTTAAAAACGAAAACTGAGAAGACGTTTAAAACGGCAATCAAAGCACTTCCGGCGAAAAATCCACCAACCAAAGCGAGCGCTCCTTTACCGTCAAAAACGAATTTTTTCCAAACCGGTTTATCTTCCATGAATTTTTAATTTGGGCAAAGATAAATCTTTAAATAAAAACCGACGAAGCCCACGAGTTTATTTCTCTACGAAAATTCCAACTCTTTAAAAAAGAAGGAATCGCTTCCATTTTCATTTTCGATAAAAAAAAACGATTTTTGCAAACTCAAATATAATTATGTCAGATCTACTTAAAGAAATAGGGAAAAGAAAAACCTTCGGAATTATTGCCCACCCGGATGCCGGAAAAACCACGCTTACGGAAAAGCTCTTGCTTTTTGGAGGTGCGATTCAGGAAGCTGGTGCGGTAAAATCGAATAAAATTAAGAAAGGCGCCACTTCCGATTTCATGGAAATTGAAAGACAGAGAGGGATTTCTGTAGCAACTTCTGTTTTGGCATTTGAATATAAAGGTCACAAAATCAATATTTTAGATACGCCAGGTCACAAAGATTTCGCGGAAGATACGTACCGAACTTTAACGGCAGTTGATTCTGTAATCGTGGTAGTTGATGTTGCAAAGGGAGTTGAGGAACAGACTGAAAAATTGGTTCAGGTTTGTAGAATGCGAAATATTCCGATGATCGTTTTCATTAATAAATTGGACCGTGAAGGAAAAGACGCTTTCGATTTGTTGGATGAAGTTGAGCAGAAATTGGGATTAACTGTTGTTCCACTTTCGTTACCAATTGGTATGGGAAGTGATTTCCAAGGGATTTATAATATTTGGGAACATAATATTCAATTGTTTTTAGAAGAGAAAAAACAAAGAGTTGGAAGCGCAGTTAAGTTTGATGACATTAATGATTCAAAAATTGATGAGGCGATCGGTGAAAAAGCCGCAGCAACTTTAAGAGAAGAATTAGAATTGATTCAGGAAGTTTATCCAGAATTTAATCGTGAAGATTATATGAACGGTGATTTACAACCTGTTTTCTTTGGTTCAGCTTTAAATAATTTTGGTGTTCGCGAATTGCTGGATGCGTTTATTGAAATCGCACCCAATCCACAGCCGAAAGAAAGCGATACCAGATTGGTAAAACCAGAAGAAAAAGATTTCACTGGATTTATCTTTAAAATCCACGCCAATATGGATCCGAAACACCGCGATAGATTAGCTTTCGTGAAAATCGTATCAGGAACTTTTAAAAGAAATGAAAATTATCTCTTAGTTAGAGAAAATAAGAAAATGAAATTCTCTTCGCCAAATGCTTTCTTCGCCGATAAAAAAGAAGTCGTTGACGAAAGTTTCCCCGGAGATATTGTAGGACTTCACGATACTGGAAATTTCAGAATTGGTGATACTTTGACCGGTGGTGAAAAAATGAGTTTCAAAGGAATTCCGAACTTCTCACCAGAGCATTTCAGATATATTAATAATGATGATCCATTAAAAGCGAAACAGTTAGCGAAAGGAATCGACCAGTTAATGGACGAAGGTGTGGCGCAATTGTTTACGTTGGACATGAACAATAGAAAAATTATCGGAACAGTTGGAGCGCTTCAATACGAGGTTATTCAATACCGTTTGGAGCATGAATACGGTGCTAAATGTACGTATGAACCACTTTCCATTCACAAAGCTTGCTGGATTGAAGCTGATGAAAAATCTGAAGAATTCAAAGAATTTGCCAGATTGAAACAACGATTTATGTGTAAGGATAAATATGGACGTCCGGTATTTTTGGCCGATTCTTCTTTTACGATTCACATGACTCAGGAGAAATTCCCGAACGTGAAATTGCACTTCATCAGTGAATTCAAACAAGACTAAGATCTTTTATAAATTTAGTATCAAAATATTTTAACCACAAAAGGCACAAAAGTTTTACCTAAAAATGAACTTGGGAAAGGTCACATAAGTTCTCCGAAAATCAAAGATTTTCAACTTTGTGTTCTAAATATTTTCAAGATAAAACTAATTCTTATGTGACTTTTGTGGTTTTAATAAAATTTCAAACAGGAATAATTTGTAAAGTCTTTGTAAATTAATTTGCAAAACACAGATAGAGAGACTCTTAATGATTTTAAGAGTCTTTTTCTATTTTTAAGGGAATGCTATTTGATTACCTTGCACCGATTAAAATTTAAAAATCATCATGAAAAAAATATTTGCCACCTTGCTACTTTTGGGTCTTTTAAGTTCTTGTAGTAAGCAGGAGTTTTCCGACGCAACAAGTTCTATCAAAAGAGCCGACAGTCTTTTTATGAAGGCCAATGACGGTTTAAAAACCATAGATTCCATTTCAAAAAGAATTAATGATTCTGATGGAATTGCAAGAAAGGTCCTTATTCCAACAATTGAAAAACAGACTAAAAGAATCGACAGCACTTTGAAATCCGGAAGTTGGAAAATCGATTCTCTTCATAAAGATATTGCAGAAATTACGAAGAATGTAAAGGTTGGAACAGACGTTGCGAAAACTTTAGATTCGGCCAATAAAGCACTTCAAAACGGTGAGAATGCACTTTCCGTTTTAAGCAAAACGGCAGATAAAATTCTGAAAAGAACGCAAGCCCAAAAAACGAATACTTCAGCGAAAACTGAAAGTCAAAATCCAACAACGAATCAAAATAATACGGTTGTCGTTCCACCAATTGTGGAAAAAAACCCTTTGGTTAAAACGGCGATTTTAGAAATTCAGGTAGATGACATTTCTCAGGCAAAATCGATTTTGAAACAGAAAATTCGCGAAAGTAGTGCTGATTTGGTTTCGGAAAATTTCAGTAAACAGGAAGGATTTGAAAGGGAATATATTACGGCAAAAGTTCCGTTGTATAATTTCGACAATTTGGTTTCTACGGTATCAAATGGATTGGGTGAAGTTAAATCAAAATCAACTGAAAGTCAAGGAATCGATTATATTTCAAGCCAAATGTGCGATGTAGAAATCACTTTAGTTCAGAAAGAGTTAACTACTTCAAATCAAATCGTTACAGACAGCAGTGATAAATACTCTGATTCATTTGGTTCAAAATCTTCGTCAGCATTTATGAGTGGCTTTAAAGTTCTTGGAGATATGATGGTTGCGATTCTCCCCTTCTGGCCCATCTTTTTAATTGCGGGTTTAATCTTCTATTTTGTGAGACGAAATAAAAAGAATAAGGAGTTGAAATTATTAGAAAATCAAAGTTCTGTTTCTGTTCAAAAAACAGAAACCACTACTCCATCTGATATCGCAGAAAAGAAAAATAACGAAGATTCTGACGAGCCAGATTATTCGAAATATTTGCCGAAATAATAATTAAAAACCACAAAAGTCACAAAAGAATTATGACAATAAAAGTGATTTACTAATCGTTTTAAAGTCCATGAAATTACCTCGCTAAATCAATTTCAATTGGCTAAAGATAATATCTACTGATGTAATTATAGAAATAACTGTGTTTTTTTTTAAACACAAATGTCACTAATGATTTTCACAAATGTCACTAATAATAAACTGCATTTAAAACAGAAAGGACGAAGAAATCAAACCATTTCTTCGTCCTTTATTTATGTAATTCGTGCACCTATTTGTGCAATTAGTGTTTACAATTATTCCTCACTCAAAGCATAAACTGCGAAACTCGCTAACCAGTGATCTCCACCGTAATTACCCTGGAAAAGCAAAGGTAAAGCGTTGGCTAAAAATTTATCGGAGGTTGTCGCAAACTGTTTTTTAAGCGGATGATTGTCAGGTAATGATTTAGAAATCCCCTTCATCGTCCAGGCTCTGGTAAAGGAAAGTCCGACCAAATGAACGGTTTGAAAATCATTAATATCACTGATGATTGGGATTTCCGAAATATTAGCAATACTTTTTTTATCGTAAAATTGATTGAACCATTTTACGAATTCTTTTTGAGGCAGAATTCTTCGCATCAAATCAGCAATTTCAAGACTTGGCGAAAAGAAATCACTTCCGTCCGGTTCCAGATAAGCCGGCGTTTTATGATCTTTTAAATAGAAGTATTTTGCTTTTTCCACCAGCTGATTTTCGAATACTTTATCATTTGCTGTTCTGGCCCAATCAATTGCAAAAGCCATGGCAAAGGCAGAATTCGGATGAACTCCAGTTCTGTTTGGATAGGTTTGTTTGGGTAAATAAATTTTCCAAAGTCGCAGGATTTCATCGGTTAAAGGGTTTAAATTTTGATGCCAAACCTTCGCTTGAGGATCATCCCAGGTCATGAGTTCTTCATCTAATTTCAGCAACCACGCCCAACCATACGTTCTTTCAAAATTCATTGAAACCGCATATTTTGTAAAGTAGGCCGATTCTTCTTTTATTTTTTCGGGCTGAAAAGAAGCGTTCAAAATTTCAAGGATTTCTTTTTTATTAGCCAAATGTGGTTTTGACTTTAATAAGCGAACCAACATCCAATGTCCGTGAACAGACGAATGCCAGTCGAAACAACCGTAGAAACTTGGATGTAATTCGGTGGGAGTTAAAGTCGCTTCCTTTTCATTATTAATGATATGAGCCGTTTTATTGGGATATTCCTGATTGATGCATTTCATTGGTTTCTCGGCCAGTTTCGTTGCGATATCGTCCGTGAATTTTGGCAAGTCCTGAGCGTTTACAGCGAAACTGAATAAGATTGCAATTGGAAAAAATTTATTCATTTTTAATTTAATTAGAGGTAATAGAATTGTGGAACTACTTTTAACGCAAAGACGCAAAGAGAATTTTTACAATTCGAATGTTTGTGAAATGCTTTTAGGGCGCAAAGGATTTTGACTTCGTCGAATCTTCTGTTTCACTTTGCGAAGGTCGCAAAAAGATGATCATTTAATCTTGTCAGGGTTCTGAACACTGACAAGGTTTTGCGGAATATAAATTATTGAAGAAAAGTAATTTCTAAAATTAAAAACATCAGTTATTTATTTGTCCAATTTGCAGCCCGACTTGAACGGAGCTCTTTTTTATTTTTGTCTGAGCCTCTCGTGGCAGTTGAGCCTGTCGAAACTAAGCCATCAATAATAAAAGCGGGAACCCTTCGACAAGCTCAGGATAAATTCAGGCGGAAATGTTTGCCCAAAAAAGTATTATTAGAAATTCAGTTTGCCGTTCGTCATTAGATAATAGAAAACTCCGGCGGCGATCATTAGAACAAAATAAACGATGACCAAAATCTTTTGTTTTTTGAGTGCGGACAAAACCAGCAAACCCAAAATCCCAAAAACTAAAACAAACATTTTTTGAATTGGATCAGTAATAAACATCGATCCTGCAATTAAAGCGAGCAATAAAAAATGGAAAACTCTTTCCTTCTTTAAGATATATTCTTTCATTTTCTAAAAATAAGAAATCCTTTCAGAATGCTGAAAGGATTTTCTCTTTATTTCATGTTGACTACTTTATCAACCACATATTTGGTATTTCCACGCCATGGAATTGCACCGTTGTACTCTTTGTAATGCAAATCGAATTGCTTTCCGCTGTTTTCTTCTAACTGTTTAAAGACAGCTTCGTTTTCTACAGAGAACTCAAATTCATAACTGGTAAGACCGCCAGTTTTTCCGCGACCAAAACCTTCCTGAATAAGTTTCCCTTCGTAAGTTTTAAATAGGTATCCTTTTTTCGTAGCGTAATTAAGATAGCCTGATTTGACGCCTTCCGCAAAAACGAAAAAATATTTATACCACATAAAACCTCCCAAAACGAGAAGAACGGCCACAACAACGATCCAGATTTTTTTCATAGCGTTTACTTTTTACTAATTACTGTTCTTGGCGATACTTCTTGAAATTACGATTTTTTGAATCTCAGAAGTTCCCTCATAAATTTGAGTGATTTTCGCATCACGCATCATTCTTTCAACGTGATATTCTTTTACATAACCGTAACCTCCATGGATTTGAACTGCTTCAATTGTAGTATCCATAGCAACTTGCGAAGAATACAATTTTGCCATTGCTCCGATTTCAGAAATATCTTTTCCTTCGTCTTTTTCTACAGCTGCTTTGAAACATAACATTCTGGCTGCCATAATCGACGTTGCCATATCTGCTAATTTAAATGCAATTGCCTGGTGATTGATAATTTCTGTTTTGAAGGCTTTACGTGTTTTAGCATATTTTAAAGCCAATTCGTAAGCACCAGAAGCGATTCCTAAAGCTTGAGAAGCAATACCGATTCTACCACCGTTTAAAACTGCCATTGCGAAGTTAAATCCAAAACCGTCCTCACCAATTCTGTTTTCTTTCGGAACAACTACATCTGTGAAAAGCAAAGAATGCGTATCACTTCCGCGAATTCCCAACTTGTCTTCTTTTGGACCGATTTCGAAACCTTTCCATCCTTTTTCAACGATGAAAGCATTGATTCCTTTATGTTTCTTTTCAGGATCGGTTTGTGCAATAACAATATAGTAAGTTGCAGTACCACCGTTGGTAATCCAGTTTTTAGTTCCGTTTAAGATATAATGATCACCTTTATCAACTGCCGTTGTTTGTTGCGAAGTAGCATCTGAACCCGCTTCCGGCTCTGATAAAGCAAATGCACCGATTACTTCCCCACTTGCAAGTGGTTTTAGATATTTCATTTTTTGCTCTTCGTTGCAAAATTTTTCAAGACCAGCGCAAACCAATGAATTGTTTACAGACATTACTACCGCCGCAGAGGCATCTACTTTTGCAATTTCTTCCATAGCAAGTACATAAGAAACGCTATCCATTCCTGCACCGCCATATTTAGGATCTACCATCATACCAAGTAGTCCCAGTTCTCCCATTTTCTTTACCTGTTCGTGAGGAAACTTCTGAGCGTTGTCCCTTTCTATTACTCCTGGTAAAAGTTCAGTTTGTGCAAAATCTCTTGCAGCTTGCTGAATCATTAACTGTTCTTCAGATAAATTAAAATTCATAAAGTTTAAAAATTGTTTGGTTGTAAAAATACAATTTTTCTAAAAAGGAAAAAATTAAAATAAAACTTACTTTCAAATAGCTATTGTGGGTTTAAATAAAAATGATATTTTTACATTAATTCAATAAAATATTTGAATTAAATAAAGGTATTCATCAATAAAACTATCATATGTCAATAAAAAGAACTTTTGATTTCGCGCATAATGCGTTAGAAAAATATTCAAGAGAAGATATGTTCGTTACCAAATATAATGGTAAGTGGGAAAAAACATCGACCAGCGAATTTATCGCTCTAGGAAATAAAGTGTCTCGAGGGTTATTAAAACTCGGCATAAAACCAGGAGATAAAATCGCGCTAATCACCACTGCCACAAGAACTGAGTGGGCGGTAATGGATTTGGGAATCTCTCAAATCGGCGCAGTTTCTGTACCTGTTTATCCAAGTATTTCGGCTGACGATTATAATTTTATCTTTAATAATGCTGATGTGAAATATTGTTTTGTTTCTGATAATGACTTGTATGAAAAAGTGATGAAAATTAGAAACCAAGTAGCCACGTTACAAGGTGTTTTTAGTTTTGATGAAATTAACGGTGCACCGAACTGGCGGGAAATTATTGATTTAGGAAGTGATGAAGCGACACAAGGTGAAGTTGAAGATATCTCTAACTCCATTAATACAGAAGATTTAGCAACGATTATCTATACCTCTGGAACGACAGGAAAACCGAAAGGAGTAATGCTCTCCCATTTGAATATTGTATCAAATGTATTGGGTTCTAATCCAAGAATTCCGAGAGTGAAAGGTTTGGAATATTCGGATATCAAAATTTTAAGTTTCCTACCGATTTGTCACATTTTCGAAAGAATGCTTTTTTATCTTTATCAATACAATGGCTATGCGATTTATTTTGCGGAGAGCATTGAAAAGATGGGCGATAACATCAAGGAAGTGCAGCCGCATATTATGTCGGTAGTGCCGAGATTGATCGAGAAAGTGTACGATAAGATTTACGATAAAGGAACAAGTGCCGGTGGGTTAAAATCTAAAATATTCCTGTGGGCACTTGGCGTGAATAAAGCCAAAGAGAAATTAGGAAAACCATCTGGTTTAAAAGAAATTATTGCTGATAAATTGGTTTTCTCCAAATGGAGAGAAGGTTTGGGAGGAAATATCATTACGTTAGTTTCGGGTTCTGCGGCGTTGTCTGCACGATTAAATAAAATGTTTCAAAATGCCGGAATTCCTATATTGGAAGGTTATGGTTTAACGGAAACTTCGCCAGTAATTTCAGTGAACAGTTTCGGTAAAATTAAAATCGGAACGGTAGGTCATGTTTTAGATAATCTGGAAGTTAAAATTCAGGAAGATGGTGAGATTACGGTAAAAGGTCCTTCTGTATTTAAATCTTATTTTAAAAATGAAGAGATGACCAAAGAAGTATTTACGGCTGATGGTTTCTTTAAAACAGGCGATATCGGACATCTTGATGATGAAGGTTATTTGCATATTACCGATCGTAAAAAAGAAATGTTCAAAACTTCTGGTGGGAAATATATCGCGCCTCAGGTGATTGAAAATCTAGCCAAAGCGTCAAAATTCATTGAGCAAATTATGGTGGTTGGTGATGGTGAAAAAATGCCGTGTGCTTTTGTACAGCCGGATTTCAATTTCATCAAAAACTGGGCAGAAAGAAAACAGTTAAAAATCGGAACTACGCCAGCCGAAATGGCTAAAAGTCCGGAACTCAAAGAAAGAATAGGAAAAGAAATCGCTTATCTCAACACCAAATTAGGAAACTGGGAACAGATTAAAAGATTCGAACTCACGCCAGAAGTTTGGTCGATTGATTTAGGTCTCCTCACTCCTACTTTGAAACTGAAGAGAAAAGCAGTGAAAGAAAGGTACATCAAGCTGTATAATGAAATGTACGGACATACGGAGTAAATTTCAGGTACGGGTTCTGAGTATTCGGGATTCGAAAAACAAATAAATTTGAAAGCACGGTTTTTTTAAGCCGTGTTTTTTTTGATGAAAAAGCGTAAGAAATTATATACTCCTAAATAGCTATGCCTATTTTTATACTTATAATAAATATCAGTTTCGTTTTAAAATTAATTTGAAAATTCTATCCTCACATTATCATTCCAAATATCACCAACGAACTTTAAACAATTATAAATAAACATCAAGAATATAAGCTTTTTTAGGTTCAAAATATTTCCTCTAATCAGATCTATTAATTTAAAACAATCATCTAAATACCAGCCAGTTCAATGTTTTTTAATTAAAATATTTATTGTAATTTTGATTGAGAAACAGCAAATTACTTTTCTATTTTCAGTTTAAAACCAAACCATCATGAAAAAGTTTCATCCATTTTTCGCTATCGGAACCGTAGGAATTATTGTGATTGCCGGCCTGCATCTGTTTTTATCATTAGTGTTATCAATAACTTCAGTTCATACTCCATTTTTTACCCTCTATTCTATCTTCTTAACTTTTCTAATACTGGGTGTTATTTTCACCATAAAAGATCAAAAAACTTCTGCTTAGCGCAACACAAGAACATTTATCTTTTTGGTAACAGATCAAACTTTCTGATAAAAAGCGGTGACTTTTTACGGGAAAGTCAACCCAAAATTCCCCATTAGTTTTTAATCGAAATTATCTTCGCAATCCATTCACACAGACTTTCATCGTAAAAGAGCTGGCATGTCAACTTTTCCTTTTCCCATCGGCACTAATTAAAAACAATTACCTCAATATCAGTTTGTTATACATATTCCTACTGAACTAATAATTGTAATTTTGATGGTACGATAAATATATCCTATTTCTAGTAAAGATGTGATTCCTTACTCCTTTGGTATGGTAATGATAAAAGAATAATTCACGCCTTTACTTATCAAAAATCATGAGCCAAAACACTTCACAGCTCATTTACATAAAAGTTAGCATTCCTGTAAAGACAAAAGGAGAATCCGACAATTCTTAAAAGAGTAAGAAATAATTTAAAAACCAACCAAATGAAAACGACAAACTTTAAAATGAGAATGAACTGGAATATAATTGCGGTATTTTTTGCTGCAATGGTACTGCTAGGAATTACTTCCTGTAAAGTAAGTGAAACAAACAGTCAAATTGATATTAGAACTAAAACTATTACCAAACAAGAAGTAGCAGATGCGCAGAAAGCATGGGGCGAAGGTATTGTGAACATTGGAAAAGTTTTTTCAGAACATGGTGACTACAAAGCGGCTGCTACTGCACACCTCAATAATTTTTATAATTATCAGGAAGGTACTGTTTTGTTTAAACCAACTTTAGCCTCTCAAAATCAGTTCCGTACTGATTTTGAAGGTGCCTTATCCTATTTTGTAGCAGGGAACAGCAAATATCCGGAAGATGCAGGTTTTGCTATTAATCCATGGAGCGCTGTGCGGTGGGAAAATATTGGGACTAAAATTATTGGTAATATGGCTGTAGCGATGGGCAATTATTATTTCACACCGGCAACAGGTGGTAATGAAGGAAAAGTAGAATATTCTTTTGCCTACACGAAAAATAATACGGGTCAACTGAAGATCATCCTTCATGATTCCCACTATCCCTATTCGCCAAAAAAATAATAAAAGTACCTAAAACTAATGAAAGACTATTTAAAATTCTACTTTGGTTTTTTATAATCATTGGGATCATAGGAATATCAATATTAAGTTATGTCAAGTTTTTTTTACCCAATGTCGGAGAAGCTCCGAGTATGACCATAGAAAGAACTCCCGAAAGAATTGCACGTGGACAATATCTCGCCAACCATGTTACCAATTGTATGGATTGCCATTCCAAACGTGACTGGACAAGATTTGCGGGAGCTTCAACTGAAGGAACTTTGGGAATTGGTGGAGATTTATTCGATAAAAACTTCGGGTTTCCAGGAAAATATTATGCAAAAAATATTACACCGTACGGACTAAGTCGTTACACCGATGGTGAACTTTTCAGAGTAATAACAACCGGTGTTACGAAAGAAGGTGAAGCTATATTTCCTGTAATGCCTTATCATTACTACGGACAAATGGATCAGGAAGATATTAAATCCATCATTGCCTACATCCGCACCTTGAAATCTATCGAAAATAGGGTGCCTAATTCTACGTCTGATTTTCCGATGAATTTTATCATCAACACCATTCCACACCAGGCAAATTTTACAATAATACCCGCAAAAACCGATATTATTAATTATGGGAAATATTTGACGAATGCCGCAGCTTGTGTGGAATGTCATACCAAATTTGAGAAAGGCAGCTTGGTTGCCGGAACAGAATTCGGAGGAGGAAGAGAATTTCCTTTTCCCAATGGTTCGATTGTTCGTTCCAGCAATATTTCGCCTGATAAAGAAACCGGTTTGGGAGACTGGACGGAAAAAATGTTCCTTGATTTATTTCATACCCGTTCGGATTCTACGATTCTTAACACCAAACTTAAACCCGGAGATTTTAATTCGATGATGCCATGGACGATGTATGGCAAGATGAATGATGAAGACCTGAGTGCAATTTTTGCTTATTTAAAAACAGTTAAACCCATTAAAAATTCGGTGGTGCGTTTTACGTCTGGTAAGGAAGGTGAATAGTGAGTGGTGAATGGTGAATGGTGAATGGTGAATGGTGAATGGTGAATGGTGAATTTTAGAATATCTTAATTTCAACTTTAAGATTTTGATGAAGTAATTAAAGTTCATTCAGATTGCCTTGTGGAATTGAATTGATTGGAAATTGATTCTTGCTGATTTGGCAGATTGAGCAGATTAATTTTGTTGAAGGGCATTGCCAAACGGTTTATCTTGTGGCTTATGACAGACAAAGTTTCTAAAGTATATTTATTTTAATAATGACCACCCGAAAGAATTCGTGCGGTGGCCAATGTTTTTTCTTTTATAGTTAAAAGATAAGAGATTTACAATTTTAGACCAATACTCTATTTTGGCGACACTACTCTATTTTACTGGTGTTTTTTGCCCAAAGATAAGTTGCAGAACTTCTTTCGGTGGAACTTAAATTAGATTGACTGAGATCAAAAGATAAAATTCCAATCACGACCACCCATTCACTATTGGTGGGAAAAGCGAAATCCCAGGTGATTGCTTCCTGATTTCGAGTCGCAGAAATCTCTACCGTCAATGTAGCAAGATTTGTGATTGCTATATTTTCAGTATTGGGATTAATCGTAAAGGCTTCGAATATGAGTTGAGCTTTAGTGATTTTTTTAGGAGGTTTTATCTGCTTTCCCCATTGTAAAGACGGAATTTTGCATTGCACATTACGTGCTTCATCATGGCTAAATTCCGGATAAAACTGGGTCGATTTTTCCCAAGGCAAGTTGCTGTTGAAATCAAATCCCAATAAGGCTTCTGGATTTTGAAAGGATAAATCGGCAGTTGAAGATTGATCAGGAGTTGCCTTAATAAGCGTTTTGGTCATTCTTGCGCGGTGTCTCGCTGCATAGCGGTTGTCGGTGACGATCGCCAATTTTTCAACCAATACCTTTCTATAGATTTTATCTCGGGTACTCGCCCACCCAAATACCGAAGCTGCTGCTTTAGTTTGCGCAGACTGTTTCACTTTTCCCGGTTTGCTTCTTACATATTGTTCTTTACCATTTTGTACAAAGACCAAATTTGCAACCGCACCGCTGAGGTTTGTATTCTTGGAGATTCTTGCCATTGTTCTGTGTTTTTGCGTGTACGTTTGTTTAGGGTTTCTACTCCCTATATGGTATAAAGGTACATAATAAATCTATTACAAAAGCATAGCATCTTTATACTTTATATGGACTTACTATGGACCTACTATGGACTTGGTATGGAGAAGTTCAGAGGATGACCGAACTAAAGAATTGGTTGGTTTGTTAAAGGTAACAAAAATAATAGAACAGCTAAAAAGTTTTTATTTTTTTACCATAAAGTCACAAAGATGATGCTTAAAAAAAGGTTGTACAAAAGAGCATCAAGGTGCATGCTTGTTATTTTTGTAATAATATATAGATATCTCTTTTGTGCCTCTTTGTGGTTTAAAGTTTAGGGTAAAGATTACGTATAGATTATCATTGTTTTCTTTGTCATTGTTCAAACATAATTTTATTAAAAAAAATCGGGCGATTCCTTAAAGAATTGCTGTAAATCTGTAAAGTTTATGTTTAAAACCTTTTAAATGCGTTTGAATTTCCAAAATATTTATAAAAACTTCCGTATTCCAATTTTGATTATCTTTATCTCTCAAAATCAGCGCGCTATGATCTGGAAAGCCAAATTAATTAAACACCATAATGTAGGCAGGATTGCTGTGGAATTCGAGAGGGATGAAGAACTAATCCGTAGAATAAAGCTGATTAGTGATGCCCGCTGGAATCCTCAAAAAAAGTATTGGCATATTCCAGATACTTTTGAAAATAGAGAACGCTTCAAAATAGTACAAAAGGAAGATACCAAACCTTCTGAGGAGGGCAAAGAGCAACTTAATCAATTTATCCGCTGCCTTTCTGTGCAAAGATATAGCCCAAACACAATCAAAACTTATTCTGACGCACTCCGTTCTTTTTTTATTTTTTTCAGAAAAAAGAATATTTCAGAAATTACAAACGATGATGTCCTTTATTTTAACACGGAATATATTTTAAAAAATAATTTTTCCGCTTCCTATCAAAATCAAATAACGAGTGCCGTAAAATTGTATTTTAAAACCGTTCGTGAAACTAAAATTGAAATTGAAAAAATTAATCGGCCAAAAACCCCTAAAGTTTTGCCTAATGTTTTGAGTAAAGAGGAAGTAAAATTGATTTTAAATGCACATCTCAACATTAAGCATAAAACGATGCTTTGCTTGATGTACAGTTGTGGATTACGGCGGAGTGAATTGCTTCATTTAAAAAGTCAAGATATTAATTCTAAAAGAAATATAGTCCTGATCAAGCAAGGTAAAGGAAAAAAAGACCGAATGGTCCCACTATCCAGTAAAATTTTAGAATTATTACGGGATTATTATAAGCAATACCGACCAAAAACCTGGCTGTTCGAAGGTAAAAATATTGGCGAACAATATTCTGAGCAAAGTTTACAACATGTCTTAAAACAAGCTGTGGTAAAAGCAAATATACAAAAGCCCGTTACTTTACACTGGTTGCGTCACAGTTATGCCACGCATTTGTTAGAAAGTGGCACTGATTTGCGTTATATTCAAGAATTACTGGGACATAACAGTAGTAGAACAACGGAAATTTACACCCATGTGAGCACAAAGAGTTTACAACAAATCAAAAGTCCCTTTGATGATTTATGAATTTTCTATTGATTTTGAAAAATCATTGAGGAATTAATCTATTTTTTAATATATTTGAAAAACAAATAAGTATCAGGTTGATGATACCAATACGCCGTATCTCGGGTGTGTTTGTATCACGCAGTGATACCTATAAGAGAGTTAGCAGAAATGCCATACAAACAATCGCCCATTTTCAAAACTTGAAAAATTTAATTTTATAAACGATGAAATTTGCCTGTCCTTTTTTAATTCTGCTACTTTCATTCTCCTGTCAGAAACAAATAAAATTTGATAAAGATTTATGGAATAGCGATGATACTGATGATAAAATAAGTTATGATTTAAGATATGAAATGCTGGATGACTTATTAGAGAATTACAGTTTAAAAGGTAAAAATATTCAAGAAATTGAAAAAATTATTGGAAAGATTAATGAAAAAGGACATGACGATCAGAAAACGCAAGATGCTTTAATTTATACAGTTTTAATAAAATGGCGCGGAATTGATCCTGTACACTACAAATATTTAAATCTTCATTTCAATAAGCAAAAAATTATTGATAGTGTATTTATATCTGAAAGAGAAGTAGATTAGAATTAAAGAATAATGGAAATAGGCACTTCTGCTAACAAAGTATTTCTATTAGCGGGTCGGAAGTTTATATCATCAAGATTTTCGCTAATTGTTCAATTTGTTATATTTACCAAGACTTGTTATAAAAAACCCCCGCCAACAGAAATACCCAACCGTTATCTGCAATCCCCCCTATACCCCCGAATTGACTTCTCAAGCTAACGTTTGGTGCGTATAGAAAATATTTTCTAATTTTATTAAGCTCTTTGCAAGGCCGATTTTAAAATTGTTGCGTAATAGCACGGGTGCAATCCTGGTTGAGATGTATGTGATGACTTCAGTGGCGGTCTAATTGATTAGAACCCCGTTCAGAATATTTTTTTTGCCTAAAGAACATCTCCTTAGAGTATTTTTAATCATTAATTTTTGAAAATATGAATGAGAACAAAATTTCAATGGAAATTATCAATTCAAATGCTGCAGGAATTGATATTGGTAGCCGATCTCACTGGGTTGCGGTTGGCCAAAAAGAGGAAGATATTAAAGAGTTTGGTGTTTTTAATGAGGACTTAAAAAATCTCTCAAATTGGCTCAAAGAAAAAGACATTCAAACCGTTGCAATGGAAAGTACAGGAACTTATTGGCAAGCACTTTATGCTATTTTATTGGCTGATGGATTCCAAGTGATTTTGTGTAATGGCAAATTCACTAAGAATATTAAAGGCAGAAAAACAGATGTTCAAGATTGTCAATGGATTCAAAAACTACACAGTATAGGCCTTTTAACAGGTAGTTTCCTTCCAGATGAAATTACAGAGAAGCTCAGAACCTACTGTCGTCATCGTGCAAATTTATTAGATTCTGCAGCAAGCACTTCAAAAAAAATGCAAAAATATTTACGGTTATTAAACCTTCGATTAGATGTTGTTGTTAATGACATCTGTGGTTTAACTGGATTACTCATCATTCATGCGATTTGCAACGGAGAAAAAGATCCTTTAAAATTAGCCGAATTAAGACACGGTAATTGCAGAAAAACAGAAGAAGAAATTTCAAAAGCACTTCATACTAATGGTAGAGAAGATTATTTATTTGCCCTCAATCAAGAGCTTGAGATGTATGAAGTCTTGCAAAGTAAAATTGTACAATGCGATGTAGAAATTGAGAAAATCTTAAACTCAACAATCGGAAAAGACGACAATAAAAGACAGCATCACATTGAACCTAAAAAACACACAAAAATTAATAAAACACTCCTAAAAATATCGACTTAAATTTAATGGCCTATCAATATTTTGAAGGTGTAGATTTACTGGCAATAGAAGGAGTTTCCTATTCAACCGTACTTTCAATAATGAGTGAAGTTGGATTAGAGGGTATCAAGAAGTTCCCGACTGCAAAACACTTTGCAAGCTGGTTGAGACTGACCCCAAACAATAAAATAAGTGGTGGTAAAATACTTTCTAATAGGATCCCAAAAGGAAGTAACCGTTTAAAAATCGCTTTAAGAAATGCAGCAAATGCGATTGGTAATCTAAAAGACTCAACACCATTATCGGATTTTTTCAAGCGAATCAATTTTAGAAAAGGTCGAGTATCTGCAATCTCAGCAACTGCAAGGAAATTAGCAATCATCATTTGGAATATGGTCGTTAAAAATCAAGCTTATGTCAATCCGGAAGGCTACTTATTTTTGGATGAAAAAAGAAAACTAGGCTTAGTAAAAAGGATTCAAAAACAAATTACTAAATTTGGTTTGACTAATGAAGAAATTAATTTCGCAACTAATTGATTGTGAGCAAAAAAGAAAAACGTTAGTCAGAATCCCAAAAGAAACTACATTGAAAAACATATATATAATTCTAAGTCTCATTTTATACAGTTTAATCTATTCTCAAGAAAAGATTGAGATACCTTTTACATATGAAAATAATTTAATTAATATTCAAATTGGTGTTAATGGTAAGAAAGAACATTTTATATTTGATACTGGGGCAAGAAATGTTTTAACCAAAAAATTCGCTGATGAAAGTCATTTTAAATTAAAAGATGGAAGAAAAATAGGTGGTTATAAAGGTAAAACAGAATCATTTAAAACGGACGTCAAACTGATAACCATTCAAAATAAAGATTTAAATGATGTTTCATTTATAGTTCTAGATTGGGAGTTTTTAAATCAATTAAATATTTCAGGCATTGTAGGTGTGGAATTTTTTACTGACTTGGGCTATCAAAAGTTTATGATTGACTATAAAAGCAAAAAAATAATTTTAGGAACGGAACTTCCAGTTAGTCCAGAATATAAATTTAAAATGGTCAAAAAGGGTTATCCTAGAATTTTAATGAAAAATGAAAAATTTCTGATTGACACCGGAAATCCGTTGTTTGGGGAGATATCTGAATCAATTCTTGCTAATAATGCGAACTGTACGAAATATACAATTTCATCATTATCTATTACTAATAAACATATTGATTTATGCAACATTATTTTACCTGATGAAAAAAATGTAAATTTTAATTTTCAGTCATTTAAAATAAAAAATTCCCGTAATGTCATTGGAAATCTAACATTACAAAATTTCATTATATATTTTGACATAGAAAATAAAGAATTTTATTTAAATGAAAATAAATTCTTCTCTACGTTAAAAGATATTTGGTTTCTCAATAACAATATTGGTTACATTGTGTCTGTAATAAATGAAAATTCTGAACTATATAATTTAGGAATTAGAGAGGGATTTTATTTGACAGAAATAAATAATAAAAAAGTTACAGAATTTTTAGACGGACAAGAAATAAATTTTTATTTGCTCAATCATAAAAACATGGTTTTGAAGTTTAAAAATATGGATAATATTGAAATCACTGAAACCGTGTCAGAAATAAAATAAATCTCCAATCTTACAAAAATCTTTCAAACAATGAAAAGAATCAAATTTTTACTTTTTCTTACTTTAGCCAATATGGCATTTGCCCAAAACAAATTATTTTTATACGATTATAAATTTATTCCAGATTCGATTAGTAGAGATAATTCGAAAAATGAATTAATGATTTTGAATATTCAAAAAGATAGATCTGAATTTTATAGTTCCGAAAGATATTCTTCTGATTCAACACAGTTAGCAGAAAGTAAGAAAGGAATTATGGCAATGCCATTTAGTAAAGAAATGATTAGTGATAGAGTTATAAAGTTCCCTAATTCAAATCTCATAATCTACATAACTTTCTTATCTTGGGATAAATATATTATTAAACAAGACATTGATTTAAAATGGACGTTGGAAAATGATTTCTCCAAAATTTTAAATTATGATGTTCAAAAAGCAACAATCGAATTTGGAGGAAGAAAATGGATTGCATGGTTTACTAAAGAAATCCCAATTCAAGATGGACCATATAAATTTAAAAACCTTCCAGGTTTGATTCTGAAAATTGAGGATTCTAATAAAAATCACACTTTTGAATTAAAAGGAATAAAAAGTGCAACTACCGAATTTGACTATCCAAATTTGAATAATTATAAAGAGTATAAATTGAGTTATGATCAATATGTAAAAAAATATAAGAATTATCGGAAAAATCCAACGGCGGATTTAGTTGATAAAATTCCAGACCAGAGAGATGCAAATGGTAATTTTAGAACTTCTACACAAATAATAAGAGAATTAAATAATCAGTGGTTAGAACGTTTTAAAAAAGACAATAATATAATCGAAGTAAACCTGCTACAATAAAAGGTACTGCAGATAACATCGTATTGGCAATAGTGCGGATGAATCGTAAGTTTAACCATTTTAAATATACCGAAGATTAATTTATAATAAGCAAGTTTTCGTTTTAAAGCCGCACCATCGCCAATACGCAAAACGTTAGTGGCAATCCCCCCTATACCCCCGAATTGACTTCTCAAGCTAACGTTTGGTGCGTATAGAAAATATTTTCTAATTTTATTAAGCTCTTTGCAAGGCCGATTTTAAAATTGTTGCGTAATAGCACGGGTGCAATCCTGGTTGAGATGTATGTGATGACTTCAGTGGCGGTCTAATTGATTAGAACCCCGTTCAGAATATTTTTTTTGCCTAAAGAACATCTCCTTAGAGTATTTTTAATCATTAATTTTTGAAAATATGAATGAGAACAAAATTTCAATGGAAATTATCAATTCAAATGCTGCAGGAATTGATATTGGTAGCCGATCTCACTGGGTTGCGGTTGGCCAAAAAGAGGAAGATATTAAAGAGTTTGGTGTTTTTAATGAGGACTTAAAAAATCTCTCAAATTGGCTCAAAGAAAAAGACATTCAAACCGTTGCAATGGAAAGTACAGGAACTTATTGGCAAGCACTTTATGCTATTTTATTGGCTGATGGATTCCAAGTGATTTTGTGTAATGGCAAATTCACTAAGAATATTAAAGGCAGAAAAACAGATGTTCAAGATTGTCAATGGATTCAAAAACTACACAGTATAGGCCTTTTAACAGGTAGTTTCCTTCCAGATGAAATTACAGAGAAGCTCAGAACCTACTGTCGTCATCGTGCAAATTTATTAGATTCTGCAGCAAGCACTTCAAAAAAATGCAAAATATTTACGGTTATTAAACCTTCGATTAGATGTTGTTGTTAATGACATCTGTGGTTTAACTGGATTACTCATCATTCATGCGATTTGCAACGGAGAAAAGATCCTTTAAAATTAGCCGAATTAAGACACGGTAATTGCAGAAAAACAGAAGAAGAAATTTCAAAAGCACTTCATACTAATGGTAGAGAAGATTATTTATTTGCCCTCAATCAAGAGCTTGAGATGTATGAAGTCTTGCAAAGTAAAATTGTACAATGCGATGTAGAAATTGAGAAAATCTTAAACTCAACAATCGGAAAAGACGACAATAAAAGACAGCATCACATTGAACCTAAAAAACACAAAAAAATTAATAAAAACACTCCTAAAAATATCGACTTAAATTTAATGGCCTATCAATATTTTGAAGGTGTAGATTTACTGGCAATAGAAGGAGTTTCCTATTCAACCGTACTTTCAATAATGAGTGAAGTTGGATTAGAGGGTATCAAGAAGTTCCCGACTGCAAAACACTTTGCAAGCTGGTTGAGACTGACCCCAAACAATAAAATAAGTGGTGGTAAAATACTTTCTAATAGGATCCCAAAAGGAAGTAACCGTTTAAAAATCGCTTTAAGAAATGCAGCAAATGCGATTGGTAATCTAAAAGACTCAACACCATTATCGGATTTTTTCAAGCGAATCAATTTTAGAAAAGGTCGAGTATCTGCAATCTCAGCAACTGCAAGGAAATTAGCAATCATCATTTGGAATATGGTCGTTAAAAATCAAGCTTATGTCAATCCGGAAGGCTACTTATTTTTGGATGAAAAAAGAAAACTAGGCTTAGTAAAAAGGATTCAAAAACAAATTACTAAATTTGGTTTGACTAATGAAGAAATTAATTTCGCAACTAATTGATTGTGAGCAAAAAAGAAAAACGTTAGTCAGAATTTTATAAAAACCGCGCTTAAATGAAATATTTGATTATCATTTTTCTTTTCACTTTTTATGCCTGCAAAGAAAATCCTGACAGAGTGGAGGAAATGTCTGCAAATAATGGTAAAAATTATGTGAAGAAATATTTCAAAAATAATTCAAAAAGTAAAATGGAGGTTTATGATAAAAACACAAATAAACTTTTAATCGTCACAGAATTTGACAAAGAAACAATTACAAAAATTGTGGAATTTTATCCAAATCTAAAGAAAAAATTAATTGCAACACTGTTGAAAAAACCTAATTTTTTTGGAGTGAAAAATTATTCCGAAAATGGAAAAAAGGAAAGTGAAGGTTCTCTTCTATATAATTATAAAAAAAGTAGTTTAAGTCCTGTGAGTTATTGGTTGTTTTACAATAAACAAACAGGAGAAATCGATTCAATTGGACATTATTTTAGTGACGGAGATACTTCCGTACTTGTAGACGTGGAAAGAATTGACAACAAAAACAAAAAAATGACTAAGATTAAATATTTCGAAGCAAAGCCAAAGGACACTTTGAGTGACTCAATAACCTGGGAAGTAAAAAGGATTCGCTAAAAAAAACTGCATACAACACGGTATTTCTATTAGCGGGTCGGAAGTTCCTATCATCAAGATTTTCGCTAATTGTTCAATTCGTTATATTTAATAATACTTGTTATAAAAAGTCCCGCCAACAGAAATACCCAACCGTTATAGGCAAATTAAATGACCGCTACCAATAATATACGAGACATTTTTTCAATACTTCATGATGGAGCAATTTCCTCATGGAAAGGAGATAAGAGTTTTTTGACTTTGACAGTTGATTGTCAATATTTAGCCGAACTTATTGACAAATCGTTTGATAGATTTTATGTTGAACTTTTGAAAGTTGACAAACTATTCTTAGAAACATGGCCAAATCCATTTGATTTACCGGTGCAAACTTTGACTAAACTAAATGATATTTTCAAAGCAGAACTTGAACTGCTGTCCGCGGAAATCAAAGATGGAAAGGTGGAAATTGCTTGTAATCAACATGACATAGACTTTAACTATTGTGGTGGTACCTTGACAATTAGTTGTGAAACAATAAAAATATATGACCAAGATAAAAACGAATTGACTGTAAAGCAGATAAATATTCTATCCAATAAATACTGGAATAATGCAAGTGATCAACTGGAACAGGATATCAATCAAAGAAATTTGAAATAAATCTGCCTATAACATCGTATTGGCAATAGTGCGGAGGAATCGCAAGTTTAAAGATTTTAGATATTTAGAAAATTAATTTATAATAAGAAAGTTTCGGCGTTAAAGCCGCACCATCGCCAATACGCAAAACGTTATGCGACATTTTAACCAACACTTTTATCAAAATGAAATTCCCTCATTATTTACTTATCTTTCTTATTCTATTAACATCTTGTAAATCTGATAAAATTTCTGAAAAATCGATTGAACTAAATAATAAAGCGATAAATGCGATTAGTGTGGAACAATATTCAGAAGCGTTAAAATATTCCGAGCAAGCGATTAAAGCAGATGAAAAAAATTATAACGCTTATACGATAAAAGCACAAATGTTTATTAAGCAAAACAATTTAAATGAAGCCGAAAAAACAATTCAAAAACAATTGGAAATAAAACCAGATTTCGCAGAAGGTTGGACATTTAAAGGATTGATTAACGATTTAAACGGAAATCAAAAACTCGCAAACCAAGATTATCAAAAAAGTATTGAATTATTTAAAGAAAGAAATCAAAATAAAGAATTTAATCCTCAATTAAACGATTCAAACATATATTTTTCACTACTATTAATAGGCGATTTAAACAGCCAAAAAGAGATGGAAAAATTAGAAAATAAATGGGAGAATAATAAACCCGCTTATGAAACCATGATTTCAGTAAAAAAAATGGGCAAAAAAGAATTAATTAAACAGATGTTAATAGACTAAAAAAACGCCGCATAACATCGTATTGGCAATAGTGCGGAGGAATCGTTAGTTTAACCATTTTAGATATTCCGAAGATTTGTTTATAAAAGAAAAAGACGGTATTTTTAGCCGCACCATCGCCAATACGCAAAACGTTGTAGTGCATTAAAAAAAAATGAACGAAAGATATTTAAAATTAGAAGTTATCTGGAAAGATGAGGATATGTTCGAATTAAAAGTTTCGGCAAATAACGGACGCTATTCTGGAATTACAGAAGTATACGAAGTATCTGATTCCCTACTGAAATTTGTAAATGAACTTAATGGATTTCCATTTGGAAAAGATAAAGTGACTCACTCCTGCGGAGAAAAAGACAGTTACGCATATTTTGAAATGGAATTTTATAAAATTGGTTTGACTGGAAAATGCGGATTACAAATCAAAATGGAAGAAAATGTTGCAACAGAATATAGAAAAGAAGAGAAAGACAAGCTTGTGATGGAATTGATTGTTGAGCCAAATTCGATAGATATTTTTTGTAGAGAACTGAAATTATTAGCTGAAAACGAAAGTGGAGTTGCGGAATTAAAAGCTGTTGGAAAATATACCAATAACATTGCGTAGAATAAATAACGCACTACAACACGGTATATAAAAAATAGCGGATTCTGTGCTTAATCGAAGATTTTCGCTATTTTCGAAGTTTAGTGTTTAACCGAAAGTTTCGGCAATTTAAGCCGCTACTTTTCATATACCCAAACGTTATCTGCAAACGAAACCGACGTTTAAAACCGAAGATGAAAATTTTATATATTTTGATTTTATTTGTATTTCTAACTTCTTGTAAAAAGTCAGAAAAATTTAATAGTGTAGACGAAAACGAAAAAATTTTTACAATGAATCAACTTTCTGGAAGTTATGACTCAATTACAAATAGAGTTATGAAATATGGGGATGAAGATGCATATTCAGAATTATTCTACAGTTTTAAAGATTCAAATTTTGGAGAACGGACTGATTCACTAATGATTTATTCTAAAATCATGGCGGAGAAATATAATGACGAAAAAGCATATATCGATTATTTAGATGCAATTACTGAAAAATACGAACTAAAGAATGAAATTGGCGATTACACAACATTAAACATTTCTAAACTCGACAAATCAAAAAAAGAAAAAATTTTAAGTTGGTTAAATGTTATGCTAAAAAAGAAAATTATAACGCAACAAGAATTTGAACAAGTAAAAAAATAAATCGTCTGCAGATAACAGCGGTTTTGCAATAGTGCGGGATTTTCGCAAGTTTAAAGATTTTAGATATTTCGAAGTTTAGTTTTTAATAGAAAGATTTTATATATTTATCCGCACCATCGCAAAGCCGCAAAACGTTGTGGGTCATTGTCAGGAAATGTCCGTATAAAAACTTCAGTTTCAAAAGAAATTAAAAAAATATAACTATGGCAGTATTTGCAATTCCAAATCCAAAAAAAACAATCCAAGTAGATTTTCCAATTGAAAAAATTAAAAAAAGCATTTTAAATATTCCTTTACTAAATAAGAATTATAGATTTTCTTCTTCCAATGAAATCTTTAATCAATTTACTTTTGAGTCATTTGAGTTTTTAAGTGTTGGTGTTTTTTTAGATTTTCATCTAAATTCAATTAGCGAAAATAAAACGGAAATTAACCTTGAAATTAGGCGAAAAATAGGTTCATTTAATCAACCTGCGGAAATTACAAATGCGAATAATCATATTGACAAATTATTTAAATACATTGCTCAATTAACTTCAATGAATGATGAGGAAATTGAATCTTTGAAACAAAAAATAAATACTACTCCACCAATCAAAAAGAAAAATGGCTGTTTAAAAATTGGTCTGATAATTTTTGGATGCTTTGTTGGATTAGGTATTTTAGTGAATTTATTTTCTAATGAATCTAACGATAAAAAAGAAATCGTTAATGTAATTGACCCGCGAATCGAAAAGTTACAGTCTCAAAAATATTCAGACCTTCCAATCACCGACAAAACCTTTTTATTAGATTCTTTTTTTGAAGGAAAAAACAAATTTGAAGCACCTAATTTTCACCTTAATGAACTTATTAATAATAGTATTGCAACGTCTTCAAAATTTCCAGAAACTTTAGAAATGAAAGGTTTTGATGGAGAGTTTACAAAAAATTATGCTACAAACACCTTAATTCGGAAAGACACTTCAAAAAACATAAACTACGACAAAGGTACTTTCCAAGTAGTTAGAGAAATTAGAAGTGAAAATGCTTTCGGAACTAAAGTTAGAAATAAAGTTGTGGTTTATGTTAAATTTAATGGAAAAGGTTATGAAGTTGTAGATTTCAAAACGGAATAACAGCAAAAAACAACGAACCCACAACACGGTATTTCTATTAGCGGGTAGGAAGTTCCTATCATCAAGATTTTTGCTAATTGTTCAATTTGTTATATTTACAAAGACTTGTTATAAAAAGTACCCGCCAACAGAAATACCCAAACGTTACCAGTAATTTTAGAAAACCGACAATGCAGAAATTTGAGTTGACCATTTTCAGACAATCAAGAGTATTGGTTGGACTCTTTTTGACACCAATTTCATTAATTGGAATACTTATTTTATGTGCTGAATTAAACAACATATTTATAGGTCTCGTGCTTTTCCCTGTTTATGTTTTGACGGTTTATTACTTTGTTGTTGGACACTTAACGGTTTCTATTAATAATGAACAACTAAAATTCAGATGGACAAGAAAACTAATATTTAATTATGACGACATAGAACCTGTAAACATCGCTGACATTAAAACTATTGTAATTGATAGCGGACAATTATTGAGAAAAATAATAACTGCTGACCGAACTATAAAAATTAATAATGCAAAAGTTCAAGTAAAAGACGCAAACAAATTCATTTATCAACTTGGCATTTTGACGAAAAGAAATGATGTACGAGAAATTGACAGTTGGGATGAATGGTCAGACAAGGGCTACATAAAAACAGCATATAGAATTAACACAGTTATACTTGTGTTAGCAACAATTATTGTGACAACTTTTATAATAATAAAAGGCTTTAATTCACGAAACTTATTTTTGGTTTTATTATTCATTCCACAATTATATTTATACGGAAAACAAATGAAACGGAAAATCAAGAATGACAATAGATAGAAAAACTACTGGTAACACGGTATTTCTATTAGCGGGTCGGAAGTTCCTATCATCGAGATTTTCGCTAATTGTTCAATTTGTTATATTTACAAAGACTTGTTATAAAAAGTCCCCGCCAACAGAAATACCCAACCGTTATAGTCAATTGCAGAGAAAAAAATCGCATCGAATGAAAGTACTGAATTTTAAAGATATTCGTTTTTTTGAAATAAAGCCTGAAAATTATATTGGAAACTTCGATGGAATTTTAGGAAATGTATATAATGATACAATTGATTCAAAAAATATAGGTATTAGAATTGCGAAAAAATTAAATGAACATCATTTTACGTTTGACGATTTTGACCATTTATATGTTTTCTTAAATCCCAAAATTTCAGAAAATAAAATAGTTGAAACCGAAATTTATGATTTAGGTTGGAATAAAGACATCTTTTATGGGTTGGATAAAGTAAAATTTAATAACCTGAATGAAACACAGAGAAATTTAAAACTTGAGGAAATTGCTTTTGAAATTTTAAGTAATTTAGTTGCAAATGATATTGCGGAATTAAATATTATAAATCTTGTTCAAACTGAAATATTAGTTAATCAAACAAATACCGAGATACTTTTAAAAGAAAAGGTTTTTAAAAATATCTCAATAAATTTAAGTTTCAAAATAAATCCTAATGGAAAAAAGTCAGTAATGATAATTCGCGGTTCAAATAATGGCGACATTATGTGCACTAAAATAATAGAATTATTTCATCATGAAGATGTTTATCATATTGTGGACAAAATCAAATACGACGGAAATAAAATAATTATAGATTCTAAAAAAAATATAAAATCAGAAGTTGTTACTGGAAAATACGAATCGCCCATAATCGTGGATTGCAACTGCCTATAACAGCGTATTGGCAATAGTGCGGAGGAATCGCAAGTTTAAACATTTTAGATGTTCCGAAGTTCAATTTATAATAAGAAAATTCTCGCGTTAAAGCCGCACCATCACCAATACGCAAAACGTTGTGCGTCACTTTCGAGCGACAGAAAACCGAACAGAAAGTAAATAAATAAAAAACAAAAATGAAACTGACTCGCATTATATTTCTTTGTTTGATTTCTATACTTTTATTAAATTCTTGTAAAAATTTAATCCCAACCGCTTTCTGGGAAAATTTCGAGAGTAATTATATAGTTAAAAACATTAGTAATCAAGGTCCGTATGGCGGACATAGAGCAATGTATTGGAAAGCAGAATCTAAAAAAACTTTTAAATCTGAAAATATTATAGCATTTGCTAAAGAAAATGGATGGACTTTAACAGGAACTGAAAAGTTTAATACAGAAAATATGAAAGATTGGGTAGAAAATGGAAAATCTATTTTTCCTCTGACTTCACAAGGTTTTAACCCCAAATTAATGGAGGACAATATATCCGAAGATTTTCCTAGATGGATAAACTCAAACATTACAATTTATAAATTCAAAACAAATTTTGTAACTATCGAACCAGGAACCGACAACTCAATTGAAGAGAATGGCTTTGTAATAATAAATAATGATGAAAATGAAATGAGTGTTTATAATTTATGGGGAGAATAATAAATAAAAAAAGCGAACGCACAACAGCGGTTTGCAAAAATGGCGAAATATGTGGTAAATTCACGTTTATCTTTCGCAAGAAATTTTATCTTAGCCGAAAATAATCGGTTACGAAGTTCGCCACTTCTGCAAGCCGCGAGACGTTAGCAGAAATTTAAAAAAATCGTGAAATATTTAAAATTTGTTTTAATACTATTTTTAATATCTTGTTTTGATAACAAACAAGATATTAAACTTGTCAAGGTTGCTTATTACGACAACAAATATCAGATTGAAATCGTTACAGATTTGAATGAAAAAAGAATTTATTTTTATAATACAAAAAATTACGATCCTACTCCATATCCTCCTCCAACTATGGAAACATTTAGTTCCGAATTTGGATTTGAAAATTATAAAAAAGAAAGTGCAGAATACGATAATCAAAATTATATATCTCCTTTTAGTGCAAAATTAACAGAAATTGAAATCACTGACATTAAAAATAGGTCAAAAGTTATGATGAATCAAAAGTCTGAAGTATCAGAATTTAATGCCTTTCACACGAATGTTCTAATATTTGACTCAAATGGTAAATTTAAAAACTTAAATTTTGATCAGGTAATTAGTAAATTTAATAAAAATTATTTGTCTAATATTTTGAATATTGCAAAAAGTAAAACTAATAATAATGCAAACTTGAAAATTCTAAATGAACTTACAGAAGAATTATAAAAAACTTCTGCTAACATCGTATTGGCAATAGTGCGGAAGAATCGCAAGTTTAACGATTTTAGATGTTCCGACGATTAATTTATAAAACAAAAAGGCGGTATTTTTAGCCGCACCATCGCCAATACGCAAAACGTTAGCTACAATCCCATTAAAAAAATTACTATGGACGATTTTGACAAAATTATTAAAAAACTTGATGAAGTTTATCTATACTCTGGTATTGCTGGTTTAGTGTTTTTTTTACTATTAGCAATAATATTAACAGGATTTTGGATCTATTTTAAAAGTTCTATCGAAAAATCTGCGCAATATGAATTTGATGCTCAATTAACCAAACTTCAAGGAGAAATACAAAAAACATTAAACGAAAAGTCAAATGAGCAACAAGCATTATATAGTGAAAAATTAGCGTTATATCAACTGGACTTAAATAAAGAACTATCAAAAATATCTTCAGATTTAGATTTTGAAAAAAATCAAAAAATTGAAATAAAGAATGAAGAAAGAAAATCAATTATAGAATTTTTAGGATTATACAGCGACTTAGTTTATGGTGCATTAGATATTAAAATTCTCGATTATGGTTACAATAATTATGAAGAGATTAAAACAAGATTAAAGGAAATTGATAGAAAATATAGTGCATTAAATGTAATTCAAAATAATTTGAAATTTTGGTCTGATAATCATGAATTAGTTATGGAATCACATAAATTACAGATGGTTATATTAGATTACTCTCATTTTACACAAAGATTACTGGGAAAATTAGAATTTAATTTAAAGTGGGGGAAATCACTTAAAGATACATTTGTGGAAAATTTTACAAAATCTTCTGATGTCACTGACTTTTTAAAGGAATTAGCAGAAGAAGAAAAAAAGATTAGAATGAAAAATGACGAACTCTATACGGAATATTGGAAAGAGCGAAAACCTTATTTTGATAACTTTCTGAATGCTAATAATGATTTTATAAAACTTGCAAAAACATACATATCTTAACATTGGCACTATCGCTAACAAGGTATTTATACAAGCGGGTAGGAAGTTTTCAGTTGAAGATTTTAGCCATTAATTAAGATTTTAGCAAGTAGAAAGTTTACGTGTTCTTATCCCGCCTGCATAAATACCCAACCGTTACCTGCTATTTTTAAAACTTTGCCTCAAAATAAAATGAACCGATATCAATATAAAGATTTGACAATTGAGGTGCTTAATGAACCGACATATAAGTTCAGTTCATCAGACAATAATTACAATTATTTAAAACATTATTTTGGAGATGGCGCAAGCGAATATCCAACTTCCAAACATGGAATAAAAATCTATCAAGACGAACAAATTATTAATAGTTGTATTATAATTGGTTCAGGAGGAGCAACAGGTATCTCTAAAAACTCTTCGCTTCTTGACAATGACAAATTACTACTATGTTGTTGCGATAGCATATTTTGTTTAACACTTCCAGACCTTGAATTAAATTGGAAAATACAAGCAGACCAATCAACTTGTTTTCAAATTTTCAAAAATCAAGAAGACTACATAATACATGGAGAAATTCAAGTAACAAAACTTGACAAAAACGGAAATATAAAATGGGAATTTGGTGGTTCTGACATTTTTGTATCGATAGACAATGACGAAGATTTTAAAATTGAAAATGATGGAATTTTACTAACAGACTTTGCAAAAACAAAATATAAAATTGACTTTGACGGAAAATTATTAGAAACTTACAACAATAAAAAAAACATCAGGTAACACGGGTAGCCGTTGCACAACCCTTCAATTTTTCAGTTATTTCAAAAACAAGATAAAAACCAACCTCTTTTAAAGCGATTTAAGAGAGGTTGGTTTTTTTGGCAAAGAGAATGTTTTGATTTTTGGAGTGGTTTAATTCCTGGCGATATAACTCGTATTTTGAATTCTGAAAAATTGCCAGAACTTTCCTTGAGGAAGGTTCATTATTGCAACATTTCGATGGACTTTTTTGGTAATGAATTTTAGGTATTTCTTCAGATTGTAAGTGAGAGCAGCCATCAAAACATGTTTGTTGGCGTTTTTTATTCCTCTAGTATTCACCCGTTTCATATTGTGGTAATTAATCAACGTACCCAAAACTGGCTCTACGCGGGAACTTCTGCGTTTAGTGAGAAAACGAGTGTAATTTGGATCGCGGTTGAGTTTTTCGTGCATTTCATCGTAGAGCGGTTTGTGGATCGTAGTATCGATCTTTTTAAACTTGGTTGTTTTGCCACAGCATTCTGCTCGGAGCGGACAATCTTTACAATCGCTCTCGCTGCTGCGATAGTGGTTGGAAGAATAACCTTTGGGATCTGTCTTGATTTTTTTAAAGAGAAGTAAAGCGTTATAACCACCTTCTTTTACACATTCATACCGATTCTCTTCTTTGTTGAAGACAAAGCCTTCCCGAAATGGTTTGTATTGACCGAAGTTCGGAATGTAGGCATTAATACCTTTCTCTTTGCAATACTTTAAAGCCTCGCCACTGCTATAACCCGCATCGGCTAAAACTTCATCAAGCGCAATGTGATTTTGTTTGCAGTTTTCTAAAGTCTGATTCATAATCTCGGGAAAAATAACAGAATCTTTACTTCCCGATGTACTGGCACAAGCACCGGTTATAACATGAAAAGCATCATCCACAGCCAGTTGTCCAGAATAATTTAACTGTCGGGCTTTACCTGGTTTTACAGAAATCTTTGCATCAGGATCGGTGGGACTGTAATGGGTGTGATTGCTCAAGTATTTTGGCCGAATTGCATTGCCATCTTCATCTTTTCTGTCACTTTTATTAGTGCCCGGCATTCCTTCATACTCTTTTTTTTTCCAGTCATGGTGCTGGTCTACCATTTTCTTTCTGGTCGAAGTTGTTTTAAATTCACTGTTATCTTCCAGTTCATTTACAAAGGCTGAAGCATCTTCCAAAACTTCTTTTTCGATTAAAGAATCCATACTCGCATTGGCTTTAATGAAAGCTGAATCTACCGCCATTCTTTTGCCACGAACCATTCCTTTCCCTACACACAAACTCAAAACTTTACGGAATAATTCTAAGAAAAGTTCTTCCCCGAAAAGAGATCTTGTTCGGGAAATAGTGGAGTGAAATGGTAAACTTTCATTAATGTCATATCCTAAGAAAAGACGGATATCCAGACAATTGCTGCAAAAGCGTATTAAGCCTCTATCACTGTTAATATTATTGAGATAACCTACCATCAGAATTTTGAAGAATACGACCGGATCGATGCTCTCTTGGCCACATTTGCCGTAATAGTTTGCGGTAGCTTTATAAAGAAAATCGAGTGACAGATTTTCATTTACTTTTCGGTAGAAATTATCTTTGGGAACCATCTCATCCAGGCTTTGATGGTAAAAGAGTTGCGGCGTAATTATTTTCTTTCCTTGCATGCACTAATTTACAAATAATATGCTAACTGTCAAATAGTTATCATGTTTTATTTCTGAATATTTGCAAAATTTATTTTTAGTATTTTTGGTTGTGCAACAAGCACACGGTATTTCTGCAAGCGGGAAGGAAGTTTTTAATCGAAGATTTTTGCGATTAAATAAGTTTTTTGCTAATAGAAAGTTTTCGTATTTTTATCCCGCCTGCAGAAATACCCAAACGTTAGTGGCAAGCTAAAAAACCGAGACTAAACCCATAATTAATGAAGAGAACTTATCTTATATTTTTCTTACTTTTATTTTATTCTAGTAGTTTATTTGGACAGAATAATATACTAAATGATTCTATTTCTGAAAAAGGAAAACTAGTTCAGCAAATTTCTAAAAATTCTATTTCAGCTATTAAAATTCGAAATATAAAGAAATCAACAGAATACGTTGGTTATAAATTATGTGAACATCAATATTTAGAAATTCTAAAATTGGAAAATCAGATTACTGAAAGTGAAATTGAACAACTTATAGATTCCGAAAACGGAACCTTAAAATGTGTAGGATTTATTCTTTTCGCTAAGAAAAATAATAATAAAAGTTCAGTTCTTCAAAAGATGAATTATTTACTAAAACAAAAATATTATCTTATGACTAATAGTTGCTCTGATGCAATTTCAACAACAAGTCTTCCTAAATATTGCTTCGACTTAATTAATTCTAGAAATTTTTTCTTCAAGCCAAATTTTAAATTAAAAAAGAAAGAGAAAAAGGAATGGAACATAAAAATGATGGTTTACGAAATGAAAAAATAGCCAGCCACTAACAGCGGTTTTGCAATAGTGCGGGATTTTCGCTAGGTTTAAAGATTTTAGATATTCCGAAGATTAGTTTATAATTGAAAGATTTTGCATATTTATCCGCACCATCGCAAAGCCGCAAAACGTTAGCGGTCAGACTAAAAGACGACACCGAATAAAAAACAGAAACTGAAAATGGGATTTTTTGACTTCTTAAAGAATAAACCAGAATTGACTGACGAAAAATCAAATAACCAAAATTTGACAAATAATTTGGAACTCAAAACTCATTTGGAAAGCATACAGAATGAAATTTTTCTGTTTTTGAAGCCGTTAGGATTTAAGAAAAAAGGACGGGCATTTAACAGACAAACGGAAGACGGAATTTATCAAGTAATTAATATTCAGAGTGGCAGATACGAATTTGACGATAAGTATGTAATTCCAGGATTTAGGGAAAATTTATATGGCAACTTTACAGTGAATTTAGGAGTTATGGTTAGAGAGATTTATGAACTTGATAGCCATAACAAACCGAAAAACATCTACCAAGATTACGATTGCCAAATTAGAGAACGACTGCCTCATTTGACTATTAAACAAGACCATTGGTGGAGTATTTCAGACGATAATAATAAAACAGCGAAAGAAGTTATTAACGGACTAAGTTCACACGGACTTGATTGGCTTGACAACTTTGAAAATCGAGATAAGATCTGCAGAAACTTAGGAAATTTGGAAGGTGATTCACCGAGAGCAAAATTGAACGTTGCTTTAATTGAATTTCACCGAGACAAATCAAAAGCAGAAAAACTATTTCAAGACTACTACAACAAAATTAAAATAAAGAACGGACATAAAGAATATGTAAAAGGACTTGCCGACAGACTTGGAGTAATATTGAAAGATTGACAATTAAATCTTTAAAACTAAATAAAACGACAAAGAAAGAAGCCCGAACCGCTAACATCGTATTGGCAATAGGCGGGGTTTCGTCTTCGAAATAAATTTTTCGCTTAAAGGAAGTTTATTTCTTCGATTGAAGTTTATCACTAAAAAGCCCGCCCATCGCCAATACGCAAAACGTTACCTGCAATGCACAAGATTATGTCCAAAAGAATAAAGAAAATTAAAAGAGATATTTGTCTAATAAAATATAGAAAACTTCCTTTGATTGAATATGAAAAAGATACAGATTCAGAAGTTTATTATTTTCCAAATTACAAATCTCAGTATTGGATTAAACTTGAAAAAAGTTCCTCAAAAACAATAACCGCAGAAACTATAAAAATTTTAAAACTACTAGATTTTAAAAAATTTATATTTCTTAATGGTAAAAATAAATCATGGATTTCAAAGGAGACTCAAAACAGAAAAGATTATAAACCATTAATAAAAACTCTTCAATATTTTAAATCTTTAAAAATTGACAGTAAATTTAATGGCGGAATTCAAATAGAAATTGATGAGTTAGATAAGTTTCTACCAAATTTCTATGAAATTACGAGTTGTGATAGTGGATTTTTTGATTATCATTTCACCGATATAAATCAAAATATTATTTTTTATATTCATTATTCTGGTGAAATTCAAATTCTTCCATTAAATAAAAAATATAACATAAAACTTTTGGAAGCCATAAAACAAACTAAATTTATTGATTCTTTCAGAGATAATACTGACCGAATATAAAGAAAGCACTGCAGGTAACAAAGTATTTCTATTAGCGGGTCGGAAGTTCCTATCATAAAGATTTTCGCTAATTGTTCAATTTGTTATAGTTACAAAGACTTGTTATAAAAAGTCCCCGCCAACAGAAATACCCAACCGTTACCAGCAATACGACGAAAAAACGTAAAAAAGCGAAAAATCGAACAATTAAATGAAAAAAATTATCCTAATGCTTTTTATGATTTTGCAAATTAGTTGTAACAAAGTTTTACATAATAAATTAGGTATAGAAAATGCCAAAAAAGAACTTGAAAGTACATTAAATGACACGACTAAAATAGCTATTCTTGATAAAAATGAACTTTTAATTAAAGATGAAAATACAGCTATAAAAGTAGCTGAACCAATATTATTTGAAATTTATGGCAAAAAAAAAATTGAAGATGAAAAACCATACGAAGCATATTTAATAAAAAATTATTGGGTAATTAATGGAACTATAAACAGATTTTCTTTTGGTGGAGCTTTTTCAATTATTATTGATGCAAGAAATTCAAAAATTATTAACGTAACCCATTATAAATAAAATAAGTACTGCTGGTAACATGGTATTTCTATTAGCGGGTCGGAAGTTCCTATCATCAAGATTTTTGCTAATTGTTCAATTTGTTATATTTACAAAGACTTATAAAAAGTCCTCTGCTTGCAGAAATACACAACAGTCAGAAGCCCTTTCAAAACCTCATAACCTAATCAAATAAATAGTCATGAGTATTCTGGAAACTAAAAACCTCACTCGTTTATTCGGAACATTTACAGCAGTAGATGGTTTAGACATTACCATAGAAAGAGGTGAAATCTTTGCCCTGCTTGGTCCTAATGGAGCCGGTAAAAGTACCGTGATTAAAATGCTTACTACCCTTCTTCCACCAACAAGCGGCGATGCATTTATCAATGGATTTAGCATTAAAACTCAGACGAATGAGATCCGGAAAATTATTGGCTATGTTCCGCAGATGATTTCTGCTGATGGTTCTTTAACTGGGTATGAGAATTTATCGTTATTTGCCAAGCTTTATGATATTCCTAGAAATCAACGTAAAGAACGAATTAAGGAGGCAATCAATTTTATGGGATTGGCAGACTCTGCTTACAAATTGGTAAAAGAATATTCCGGAGGCATGATCAGACGGCTTGAAATTGCACAGTCAACATTGCACCGCCCTCCTATTCTATTCCTTGATGAACCGACTACAGGACTTGATCCGATCGGTAGAAATACGGTCTGGGAACATATATCTGCTTTGCAAAAACAATATTCGACAACGATTGTGATGACCACCCATTTAATGGAAGAGGCCGATGGGATTTGCAACAGAGTAGCTTTAATGGCCAGAGGAAAACTGTCAGCGATCGGTACGCCGGAAGGATTAAAGGCTTCTATTGGTAAAGAGGGCGCAACACTGGAAGATGTTTTTATTCATTACACAGCAGATAATTTAGGCGAGTCTGGCAGCAACTTCCGCAATGTTTCAATAGAAAGAAAAACAACAGGACGTTTAGGTTAATCAACAGGATATTATGGGAATACTAAACTTCATCAATAAATCATTCGTGATTACCGAACTGGAAATACGAAAGATCTTTCACGACCCTACAGAAATTATAACGCGAGCGGTACAACCTGCCTTATGGCTGCTTATCTTCGGACAGGTATTTGCGCGACTACACGCCATTCCAGGGCAAACCAATTACATTGATTTTATGACGCCCGGAATACTTGCACAGAGTGTTTTATTTGTTTCTATCTTTTCCGGCATTGCCATCATTTGGGAACGGGATCTGGGTCTCGTTCATAAATTATTAGCAACACCCACGCCGCGTACTGCAATTGTACTGGGCAAAGCACTATCAGCAGGCATAAGAACATTACCCATTGTCGTTATTATTTTCATTCTCGGCGTATTGCTTGGGGTGCATATCGTATGGAATCCATTAAACTTACTGGGCGTATTAATAATGGTCATGTTGGGTGCTATCTTCTTTTCTACCTTTTCATTAATCATTGCATGTCTGGTAAAAACACGTGAACGGTTTATGGGGATTGGGCAGTTAATGACCATGCCTTTATTTTTTGCAAGCAACGCCATTTATCCTATCGACATTATGCCGGGTTGGTTAAAAGTCTTAGCGCATGTGAATCCCCTTACTTACATGGTTGATGCGCTCCGCACCATGATGACAGGAACGCCTTCTACATTTAACTTACCTTTTGATTTTGGAATTTTATTCGTAGCTTCCACTATATTGGTTATCATTGGAGGATCATTATATAGCCGGGTGATTACCTGAAACAAAGTATGCTATTTTAATTTCAATAAAAAATTCCTGTTGTTGATTCAGATTTCCTTCAGAATTAAATTCTATTTTTGACTAAAGAAATAAAATGAAAATTCTATTGGTTGAAGACGAGAAAGAACTGTCTAAAAGTATTCTCGCTTATCTGAAATCCGAAAATTACACCTGCGAACTGGCGGAAGATTTTTCTTCAGCGAGAGAAAAAACGGAATTATACGATTACGACTGTATTCTGCTGGACATTTCTCTTCCTGATGGAAGCGGATTGAATCTTTTGAAAGAACTTAAAAACGAAAATAAGACGGACGGCGTTATTATTATTTCTGCGAAGAATTCTTTAGATGATAAAATCGAAGGTCTTCAACTCGGTGCCGATGATTACCTGCCGAAACCTTTTCATTTGTCCGAACTTGGTGCCAGAATTTCAGCGATTATTAGGCGTCGTAAATTCAATGGGAATGATCATTTAATCATTAATAATTTGGTAATTGATACTTCTGCAAAAACCATTTCTCATCAAAATACAATTATTGATTTTACTAAAAAAGAATATGATTTGATGCTTTATTTCGCGGTGAATAAAAACCGTGTTATTTCAAAAAACGCTATTGCAGAGCACCTTTCGCAAGAGAATACAGATTTCTTTGATAACTTCGATTTTCTGTATGCGCACATTAAAAACATTAAGAAAAAATTGGCTTCCGCAGGTGCCGACGATATGATTAAATCAGTGTACGGAATGGGCTATAAACTGGAAGCAAAATGAAATTAACACATTACATATCAATCCGATATATTGGAATTTCCTGTTTGGTTTTACTGATCTCTATTCCTGTCTTTTACGTTGTGATACAAAAAGTTCTAACCAATAATATTGATGAAAATCTTAAGGACCAAAAAAAGTGGACGACCAAACAATTAAAATCAGCTGATTTAGGGAGTTTTCACATTTTTGATGAACGCATTAAAATCGAAGAAAATCCTGAAAAGCTCAATCACAACAAAGTTTTTACCGAAGATATCTTTAATAAAAAAGATGATGAAACCGAAAGTTTCAGAGTGATTGAATTTCCCGTTACCACTTCTACGAAAACCTACAATGTTCGAATTCAGCAATCTTTAGTGGAAAGTGAAGATTTGTTGAAAAGTATTCTTTATCTGCTTTTCGGAATATTGGGACTTCTAATTATCTCTTTGTTCATCATTAATATCATCGTTAAAAGAAATATCTGGTCACCCTTTTATCACACCTTAGATGAACTGAAGAATTTCAGAATTGACGAAGCCAACAGTTTAAATTTAAAAGGAACCAAAATCAGGGAACTCAATGATTTAAATACCGCCTTAAACACGCTTACCGAAAAAAATAAAAAGCTCTATCAGTCGCAGAAAGAGTTTACCGAAAACGCTTCTCATGAGTTGCAGACGCCACTCGCCATTATTCAGAATAATGTAGAATTGGTCTGGCAGACCGAACCGATTTCTGAAGAACAAGCCGAGTTTTTAGAAAACATTTCTGAAGCCAATACCAGAATGAGCAGACTGAACAAATCACTTTTACTGCTTTCAAAAATCGACAATCAACAATTTAATGATATTGAAGTGGTCAATTTTAATGTACTTTCAGAGAAGTTTTTAAAATCGAATACTGATCAGATTCAATTTAAAAACATCAATATAAAAACTGATTTCACACAAGAAATGAAAGTGAAGATGGATCAAAATCTGGCGGAAATTCTGATCAATAATATATTATCCAATGCGATAAAATATTGTCCAAACAATGGCGACATTTTCATTAATGCTCATGAAAACTCTTTTGAAATCATTAATAATGCAGAAAACGAAAGTTTAAATATGGACAAACTTTTTCAGAGGTTTCAGAAACAAAGTAGTAAAGAAAACAGTACTGGTTTAGGTTTGGAGATCAGCAAAAAGATTTGCGAGAATTTCGGTTTGGAACTTTCTTATCATTTTAAAGATCAAAAACATCATTTTACTATCCTCAATAAAAATTCTTTGTAGTTAAGAGTCTGTTGAAATTTAATTACTAAAATAGTTTAACCACAAAAGGCGCAAAAGTTTTTAGGATTCTTAAAGTGAAAATGGTACTTTATAAAGATCACAGAAGTTTTTTGCTTCGCTTTGATGGTTATGAAGTGATTTCCTTCGGAAATTAAAGAATGAGAAATTGGCTTCCGCAGATTTTGCTGATTAATACTGTGGATTGAGCAAGGAGTGTTTTTTTAAACCACAAAGGCACAAAGTTTACATGCTTCTTAAAGTAAAATGGTACTTCGTAAAGATCACATAAGTTTTTTGCTTCGCTTTGATAGTTGATGGTTGATAGTTGATGAAGTGATTTACCTTGGAAATTAAAGCGTGAAAAACTGGCACCCGCAGATTGTTGTGAATTTGCTGATTAATACTGTGGAATAATCGAACGAGTGTTTTTCTTAACCACAAAAGGCACAAAAGTTTTTATGATTCTTACAGTGAAAATGGTACTTAATAAAGATCACATAAGTTTTTTGCTTCGCTTTAGAGGCTGTTTAAATTTAACAAAATATTCTTTTTAAACACATAAGTCACATGAGTTTTTAGAAAAAAAATGACTTTAAAAAGTGCATATAAGTTTCGAAAATCAACGATTTTTTAACTTTGTGTTCTAAATATTTTTATAGTGGGAACTAATTCTAATGTGACTTATGTGTTTTATTAAAATTTAAACAGGCTCTTAGTAGTTATGAAATGATTTCCTCTGGAACTTTAGAACGCTAGAAATTGGCACCCGCAGATTTTGCTGATTGAAAGTGTGGATTAAGCGAGGAGTGTTTTTTTAACCACAAAAGGCACAAAAATTTTTATGATTCTTAAAGCTAAAATGGTACTTCGTAAAGATCACATAAGTTTTTTGCTTCGCTTTGATAGTTGATAGTTGATGAAGTGATTTACCTTGGAAATTAAAGCGTGAAAAACTGGCACCCGCAGATTGTTGTGAATTTGCTGATTAATACTGTGGAATAATCGAACGAGTGTTTTTTTTAACCACAAAAGTCACAAAAGTTTTTATGATTCTTAAAGCTAAAATGGTACTTCGTAAAGATCACAGAAGTTTTTTGCTTCGCTTTGATGCTGGATAATTGATACAGACGTCACAAAAGTTTTAGTTATAAACGACTTAAAAAAGTTCAAATAAATTCCGAAATATTTGATTCCAAATTTTGTACTCTACATATTTTAAAGTAATAACTAAATCTTAGTTGATAATGTAATTTTATAAATATTTCAATAGGCGTTAATTGTTGTTAAATTTTATTTCAGCGGTAAAAATTCAGATTCTGTTCAGTTTTGCATCGCTACTTTGTAGTGTTAAAACAATGAAAGACATTTTTCAACACCAACAAAAATTTAAAATTTATATAATGAAAAAATTAGCATTAATTGGAATGATCGCTTTAGGATTTGGAACGACTACTCTATCTGCACAGAAAAAAGGAAAAACAGAAGATGTTCCGGCAGCTGTAAAAGCGGCGTTTGCAAAAAAATTTCCTGGCGTAACTGCTAAATGGGAAAACGAACATGGAAAATACGAAGCCAATTTCGACCAGGGAAAACATGAAACAAGTGCTTTGTATAATGCCGACGGAACTTTAGAAGAAACCGAAATGGAAATCCCAGTTTCTCAACTTCCAAAAGCCGCTTCAGATTATATCTTGAAAAATAATTTAGGAAAAATAAAAGAAGTTTCAATGATTACCAAAGCAGATGGAAAAGTTGAATATGAAGCCGAAGTAAAAAGTGGCGACGCCATGTTTACGGCTAACGGACAATTTATTAAAATAGTCAAAGATTAATCATTTTCAATAGAATTAATGATGCGGTGAATCAATAATTGTTCACCGCTTTTTTATTGACTTTTTTATTGAAATTCAGTTTTTATTCAGATTTTGAAATTATCTTTACCTATTCATTCCTTATTTATTCAAAAGATGTTGCAAAGAAAGTCACTTCATCAAGTAATCCTACTTGCTCTTTTTTTTCTGATGTTTTCGGGAAAATATTTTGGGCAGGACAAAAATACGTTGGAGTTTTATCTTACGACGGCCGAAAAAAACAGTCCGTTACTTAATGATTATAACAATCGAATTTTCTCCTCAAAAATAGACAGTTTAAAACAGCGTGCTGATTTCGGTTTTAAAGTAAATGGTATCGCTGATGCTTCTTATTCTCCACAATTCAACGGTTGGGGTTATGACGGTAACTCTACAATTAACGGTAATAATCTGGCGCTTTTGGGGCGTGTTTCCCGAGATTTTCTGGGAAAAGACAATTTAAATACGCGTCTTCAAAATTTTTCTTTAATCATTCAGCAGATTCTCAACCAGAAAAAACTCTCTGTTTTAAATTTAAAGAGAGCCATTACCGAACAGTATATTTTGGCTTATTCGGCACAGGAACAGTTTGCCATCGACAAAGAAATCATCCATATTCTGGACCAGGAAGATATAATTTTAAAAAAACTTACGCAGGCTTCGGTTTTTAAACAGACCGATTATCTTACTTTTAAAGTCATGCATCAGCAAAGTTTGCTGAATCAAAAACAGCATGAAGCAGACTGGCAAAATAATTATGCAGCGTTGCAATACCTTTCAGGTTTGGTAAGTACTGATTTCAAAAAATTATCCGCTCCGAATATTGAAAATACTGGTGATCTGGATTTTACCAAAACCGTTTATGCGGACTCCTTCAAAACCGACAGTTTAAAGTTAGCCAACGATATTAAAATCATTAATTACGATTACAAACCAAAAGTTTCAGCCTTTGCAGATGGTGGGTATTCGTCGGCACTCATTCATACGCCTTACAAGAATTTTGGCGTTAGTGTAGGTTTGTCGCTCACCGTTCCGATTTATGATGGTCATCAACGTAAAATGCTTATCGAGCAAAAAGTGATAGAAACCGATACTAAAACGAAATATTTAAAATATACTGAAAATCAATATTTACAACAGATTAATTTGATCCGTAATCAAATGCAGCAATATCAGGAACTGTTGAAAATTGCGAGAACGCAGATGAAATATTCGCAAACTTTGATTGAGGCTAATTTAAAACAGTTGCCAACGGGCGATGTGAGAATGGTGGATTTCATCCTTTCCATCACCAATTACACGACGCTGAAAACGGGAATTCTTCAGTATGAAAATAATCTTTTGCGACTTCAAAATAATTTATCCAACCTAATTGTTCAGTAATGAAAATCTTCAAATCCATATTATTTCCGGTTTTAGTGTTTGTGGTTTTTAGCTGCAAAAAAAAGGCTGAAGAAACCATCACTGAAACTGAAAATACAGCGAAACCGAAAACACCAGTTACCATCGCTTATCCTTCAGACACGGTGAACGTGAGCGACAATGTAACTTTAAATGCCACATCTTCTTACCTTTTGAAATCTGATGTCAAAGCAAACACCAACGGCTATATCACCAGAGTGACGATTCGACTTGCAGATAGAGTTGCGCGTGGACAGGTTCTTTTCGCTTTGCAAACCAAAGAGGCACGCGCACTCGGAAATACGATTAATAAACTGGATCCGTCTTTTCGATTTTCAGGAACGACTTCGGTCACAAGTCCGACCGCTGGTTATGTGGAAATGATGAATCATCAAGTGGGCGATTATGTGCAGGACGGTGAAGTTTTGGCGACTATTGCAGATTCCAGCAGTTTTGGTTTTGTAATGAATGTACCTTACGAATATAACCAGCTTGTGAGAAGCAATAATTCCCTTAAAATTAATCTGCCAGACGGAAGTTCTTTGGATGGTTATGTGGCGAAAATTATGCCTGCTGTCGATCCCGTTTCGCAAACAGAAAAGGTTTTGGTGAAAGTGAGATACGGTGGTGTGATTCCGGAGAACTTGATAGGAACGGTTAGTTTAAGAAAGACTGAAAATACGGGTGGAATTTACGTTCCGAAAACGGCAGTTCTTAGTGATGAAACCCAGTCCCAATTTTGGGTGATGAAAATGAAAAATGATACAACGGCAGTGAAAGTTGATATTGTAAAAGGGATAGAAACTAATCAGTGGGTTCAGGTTATTTCTGGGAATATCTCGAAAACGGATCGAATTGTTACATCTGGGAATTATGGTTTAGAGGATACGGCTTTTGTAATTGTTACAAAATAACTTTTACAGGGTTAATACCATGAAACTTTTTTAAACCACAAAAGTCACAAAAGGACTTTTAAAGATGGAATATATTGGGGTTATTAAGTTCACAAAATAGAATGCTGAAGGAGTTTGTTTGATTTTTTAAACCACAAAGGCACAAAGATGATGCAGTCGAAAATTATTAAAAAAGAACATCAAGGGATATGCTGCGGTTTATCAGATTATTTTGTTTGTCTTGAAGAAATAAATAATTTTTTAAGACATTAGGCACATTAGTTTTTTTTAAACTGGATACTTTTTAAACCACAAAAGTCACAAAAGGACTTTTAAAGATGGAATATATTGGGGCTATTTAGGTCACAAAATAGAGGATGCTGAAGGAGTTTGTTTGAGTTTTTAAACCACAAAGGCACAAAGATGATGCAGCTGAAAGTTAATAAAAAAGAGCATCAAGGTGTATGCTGCGATTTATCAGATCTTTTTGTTTGTCTTAAAGAAATAAATAATTTTTTAACACATTAGACACATTAGCTTTTTTCAGTTTTAACAAATGAACTTTTTATCAGCGAACATTAGTTTTTTAAACCACAAAAGTCACAAAAGGACTTTTAAAGATGGAATATATTGGGTTTATTAAGTTCACAAAATAGGATGCTGAAGGAGTTTGTTTGAGTTTTTAAACCACAAAGGCACAAAGATGATGCAGCTGAAAGTTAATAAAAAAGAGCATCAAGGGATACGCTGCGGTTTATCAGATTATTTTGTTAGTCTTGAAGAAATAAATAATTTTATAACACATTAGGCACATTAGTTTTTTCAGTTTTAACAAATGAGCTTTTTATGAGCGCACATTAGTTTTTTAAACCACAAAAATCACAAAAGGACTTTTAAAGATGGAATATATTGGGTTTATTCATTTCACAAAATAGGATATTGATATAGTTTATGTAATTTATTAAACCACAAAAGTCACAAAAGCACTTTAAAAGATGGAACATATTGGGTTTATTAAGTTCACAAAATGGGATGTTGAAAGAGTTTATTTAATTTTTTAAACCACAAAAGTCACAAAGATAAAAGTAAAAAAATGCTTTTAAAAGGAAACAAAAGGTAAAAGATAGATTCTATGTTCCTGTTTCAATCTCAAATTCAGACCGTTAATTACTATTATTTAAATAAAACAGCTCAACAGCTTTAAAAACATTCTAAATGAAGGAGTCCTTTTTTGTAAAGTATAAAAACCCTTTGCTCATTCTTATTCTGCTGATTATTTTCGGTGGCGTATTTTCTTATACCAAAATGAAATCGTCGCTGTTTCCGCAGATTACCTTTCCGAAAATAAAAGTAATTGCAGAAGCTGGGCAACAGCCAGTCGATCAAATGACGGTGGCGATTACCAAACCTTTGGAGAATGCCATCAAGCAGGTTCCCGATTTAGAAATCATTAAAAGCACCACGAGCAGAGGAAGTTGCGAAATATCTGCTTTCATGAGTTGGAATGCCAATATCGATTTGAGTCAACAACAGATTGAAGGAAAAATCAATCAAATCAAAAATACTTTGCCTCCTGACATCAACATCACCGTGGAAAAAATGAATCCATCGATTCTTCCGGTGATGGGTTATTCGCTGAATTCTACGTCGATGTCGCCAATTGATTTGAAACAGCTGGCGCTTTATACGATTAAACCTTTTCTGTCGCAAGTTAATGGCGTGAGTGACATCCGCGTAATCGGTGGTCAGGACAAAGAATACTGGGCAGTCCTTAATCAGGATATGGTGGCAAGACTTGGGTTAAATCCGGCCACTATTTCTACAGCGTTGAACAATACCAATTTCATTAAATCAGACGGTTATTCGTCCGATTACAATTATCTTTATTTAACCTTAACCGATTCTCAGATTAGAAATATCGATCAGTTAAAAAATATCGTCATTAAAAACGACGGTAACCGCATTGTTTATTTTAAAGATATCGCCCAGATTAATATTCACAGTGCAAAACAATATATTAAAGTCAATGCCAACGGCCAGGAAAGCATCCTGATCGCCATCGTTCAGCAACCGAATGCCAATGTAGTAGATCTGGCAAAAGAGATGGAAATTAAAATTGTCAATCTGCAGAAAACTCTGCCGAAAGATGTTGTTTTAAAACCGTATTACGTTCAGGCAGATTTTGTAAATGACTCCATCAAAAGTGTTACCGATGCACTTTGGATTGGTTTGCTACTTGCGATTGTCGTGGCCATTATCTTTTTAAAATCCTGGAAAGCGAGTGCGGCGATTCTCATCACGATTCCGATTACTTTAAGTTTAACGGTTTTGGTTTTGTCGGCAACGGGACAGACTTTTAATATTATGACTTTGGGCGCGATTGCTGCCGCAATTGGTTTAATCATCGATGATGCAATTGTCGTCGTAGAACAAATTCACCGAACCCACGAAGAACATCCCGAAGAAACGAGCAAAACGCTGGTGCAGAAAGCTGTGAATTATCTGCTGAAAGCCATGATTGGTTCTTCCCTGAGCACGATTGTTATTTTCCTTCCTTTTATTTTAATGAGTGGCGTTGCAGGTGCTTATTTTAAAGTAATGACGAATACGATTATCATCACTTTGGTCTGTTCGTTTTTTGCTACGTGGATTTTACTTCCGGTTGTCTATTTATTTTTAACAAAAAAGAAAACGAAAAAAGAAGTTCATCACGAAGTAAAAGAACAGAAATGGGTCGGTTTCTTTATCAGAAGACCTATTTTCTCTTATATTTTCATGGGTTTATTAGTCATCATTTCCGCTTTGATTATCCCGAATATTTCCACCGGATTTTTACCTGAAATGGATGAAGGAAGCATTGTTCTGGATTATAATTCTCCGCCGGGAACCTCTTTGGAAGAAACAGATCGCGAACTGCGCGAAGTTGAAAAAATCATCAAAGCAGATCCTAATGTTGAAGCGTACAGCCGACGAACAGGAACTCAGATGGGATTTTTCATCACCGAGCCGAACAGAGGAGATTATTTAATTCAATTAAAAAAGAGCAGAAGTAAAACTACCGACGAAGTTACTGACGATATCCGCACGAAAATAGAAGCAACCGGTTTGCCCTTAACTGTCGATTTCGGTCAGGTGATCGGTGATATGCTGGGCGATTTAATGAGTAGTGTTCAGCCGATTGAAATTAAAATCTTCGGAAACGACTCGCAAGTTATTCACGAATATTCAAAAAAAATTGCAGCAATTGTTGAAAAAGTTCCTGGCACGGCCGATGTTTTTGATGGAATTATAATCGCTGGTCCGTCGATTGAGATTCAACCGAATCTTTCTGTTTTGGGACAATATAATATTACGGCGCAGGACTTTCAGTTTCAGACGCAGACAATTTTAGAAGGAAATGTGGTGGGCGAATTATTCGACAAACAACAATATACGCCGATCAGAACGCTATATAACAATTCGGGAAATGCGTCTTTAAACCAGATTGAAAACAGCATGATTTCGCTTCCAAACGGGCAGTTGAAACCTCTGAAAGAATTTGCGTCTGTGAATATCAAGAAAGGTTCTGCGGAGGTTGAGCGGGAAGATTTGCAGAATTTAGGAATCGTAACAGCACGTTTGAACAACAGCGATTTGGGCGGAACGATTAAAAACATTCAACAACAGATTGATCAGAAAGTCAAACTTCCGAGCGGTTACAATATTGTTTACGGCGGCGCTTATGCAGAACAGCAAAAATCTTTCGGTGAGTTGCTTTTGATTTTATTTATTTCCTGCTTGTTGGTTTTCACCACAATTCTGTTTTTGTTCAGAAATGTAAAAGTGGCTTTGATTATTTTACTGATTGCGATTTTGGGAATTTCAGGAAGCTATCTTTTACTTTTTATTACCGGAACACCGCTGAATGTAGGAAGTTACACCGGACTGATTATGATGGTAGGAATCATCGGTGAAAATGCTATTTTCACTTATCTTCAGTTTCACGAAAATCTGGAAACCCAGACCAAAGAGCAATCGCTGATTTATGCCATCAGCACAAGATTACGTCCGAAATTAATGACCGCAATCGGTGCTATTATCGCCTTAATGCCACTTGCTTTGGGAATTGGAACCGGCGCACAAATGCACCAACCTTTGGCCATTGCCGTTATCGGTGGATTTATAGTAGCACTTCCGCTTCTGTTGATTGTGTTGCCGACATTGCTTAATAAAATCGACTTTAATAAATATAAAGAAGAATAAAAACTTCATTTTAAATCAGATTACAAACTTTAATTTTAAATCATTAATCCTCATTAACAATGAAAAATAAACTGCTACACACCGTGATGGTCCTTACTTTGGGTCTTGGTATCTTTAATGCCCAAAACAGTGGACTGAAAGTGCTGAAATCAATACCTGCTGAAGGAAACGGCGGCTGGGATTATATTCAGATAAATCCTTTGAATCATTACCTGTATGCCAGTCATTCGACACAGGTGAATATTATCGATCCAGAAACGTTGGCATCCAAAGGAATTATTAAGAATCAGCAAGGCGTTCACGGAATCGGTTTTGACCAAAAAAACAGAGGTTATGTTACGAACGGGAAATCTAATTCTGTTTATGTTTTTGATGTTGCTACGAATGAAAAAGTAAGCAGTATCGAGGTTGGTACGAAACCGGATGCTGTGATTTACGATGCATTTTCAGGAAAAGTTATCGTGGCGAATGCCGGAAGTAATTCATTAAGTATTATCGATCCAAGTTCTTTAAAAGTAGAATCAACGATAACCTTAATCGGCAATCCCGAATATATGGCAAGTGACGGAAAGGGAAAAATCTATGTAAACATCGAAGACAAAAGTAAAATTGCGGAGGTGAATTTAAAACAACAAAAGGTGCTTCAATACTTTTCTTTAGCATCTGGTGAAAGTCCTAGTGGTTTAGCTTTAAATCTTAAAAACCACCATTTATTTGCAGCGTGTGAAAATGGCTTATTTATCGTAGATGCCACGAACGGAAAACTGGTAACTAATTTACCGATTGGTAAAGGTTGTGACGGCGTAGCTTTCGACCCTGAAACCAATCATATTTTCGCTTCTAACTATGATGGAACGCTGAGTGTTTATACCCAAAATGCGACAGGTCAATATATAAAATTGGACAATATCATTACAGAGGTTGGAGCACGAACACTGACTTTAGATCCTGTTTCGCACAAAGTTTATTTGCCGACTGCGCAATATGAAAAACAAATAAGAGAGAACGAAAAAAGATTAAGAATGATTGATGGGACTTTTCATATTTTAGAGGTTGGGAAGTAAGATTTCTTAAACTACAAAGATCTTTTAAACCACAAAAGTCACAAAAGAATCTTTAAAGATGGAATATTTTACGTTTATCAAGTTCACAAAATTGGACGTTTATTTGATTGGTACTATTATTTCTTAAACCACAAAGATCTTTTAAACCACAAAAGTCACAAAAGAATCTTTAAAGATGGAATATTTTACGTTTATCAAGTTCACAAAATTGGACGTTTATTTGATTGGTACTATTATTTCTTAAACCACAAAGATCTTTTAAACCACAAAAGTCACAAAAGAATCTTTAAAGATGGAATATATTACGTTTATCAAGTTCACAAAATTGCACGTTTATTTGATTGGTACCATTATTTCTTAAACCACAAAGATCTTTTAAACCACAAAAGTCACAAAAGAATCTTAAAAGATGGAATATATTAGGTCTATTAAGTTCATAAAACAGTATTTTTTTTGATTAATACCATTTTTAAATCAGACCGTTATTAAATTAAAAGCAGTGTTCTGACTGCACTGCTTTTTGTTGCCTACTAATTCGATTCCGTAATATCGTCGATTGCATTTTCTTTAGCAATTTTTTTAGTAAATTCATTATTTGTAATTTTATTGAAGTTTACCTCCATTAGTAACGATGCAAAAAATAATAACCAATGAATACCATCAATTTTACTTTTACACAGAAAATAGTTGTTGCATTTTTCATCCTTTTATTATCATTGAATTTCAATGTTTACGCGCAAGGTATTGGTGTTAGTAATTATAAAGTTTATTTAGGAGTTGGAGATTACAACAATAAAAAAATCATCGTCATCAGACAATTTTCACGAGCTGGAAAGCAGTTTTATGTAGGAATTAATCCTAATGATATTAGTACTTCTATCCTATCTTCGGATCAAATAAAAGTGAGTCCTTCCAATTGGCAGCAGATTTTGATTGGCTACAAAAACACACCGTATATAAAAGCGATATTAGCTGCGAAACAACAATCATTCGACCTTCAAAATGCCGGAATAATTAATGGATATCCGGCCGATAAAGGCATTGTATTAACGATTGACCTTTGCCCTTCTCATAAACCATTAGACCGTATTGTATTCACCTCGCTCATCAATGAATTTAACAAATACGAGAAACCAGTACCGATCGCATTGTCGATTACCGGAAGATTCATGATTACCCATTCCGAAGATATAGAATGGTTGAAAAATTTAGAAAAAACTGGCTATATCAATATTACCTGGGTTAATCATACTTACAATCATCATTTTAATCCGAAAGTGCCCTTAAAAAATAATTTTCTGTTAGAACCCGGAACTGATCTAAACTTTGAAATACTGGGCACTGAAATGGCATTGCTTGAAAAGGATTTGAAACTGTCTGCATTCTTTAGATTTCCAGGATTGGTTTCTGACCATCAGTTGGTTGAAGATGTTACCAATTACGGATTGATTCCAATTGGCAGCGATGCCTGGCTGGCAAAAGGACAAGTTGCACATAACGGAAACATTGTATTGATACATGGCAATGGAAATGAACCATTGGGAATAAAAGAGTTCAGCAATCTTTTGCAAAAGGAAAAATCAGCCGTTATGAATAAACAATGGCTCCTCTATGATTTACGTGAAAATGTAGAAGATGAATTTGAAAACAGTAAATAGTGGTCAAAAGAATAACTGCTGCAGCACGATTATATCGTGTGGTCTATAGCATAAAAATTTCTAAATTGTATTTAGAATGTATGATTTAAGAAAGACCACACGAAGGATTCGTGAGGTAGCCGAGGAGTGTGATTAAAAAGCGAATATAAATTATAGAATTATAAAAAAATGGAAAATACCAAGTCGAAAATAATTAATGAAATCGCGCAAGAATTAGATTGCGGAAATGAATGTTATTACAATCCTAAAACGGATGAAATTATCGCAATTCCGAATTATTCAATCATTCAGGATGAAGAAGAATTTCAAGAGTTGTTTCACGAGGATTTAGAAGCAATCGAGAAAAACAGAGCAGATTTAATAGAAATAGATCCTTTAGAAAGTTCTGAATCCTTTAAAATCATGGAACTATTTGTTGACCAAATTGCTGATGTGCAATATAAAGCGAAACTGGAACATATTTTACAGGAGAGAAAACCATTTCAGAATTTTAAGAATTCAATCGATAATTCGGATTTTAGACAAGAATGGTTTGATTTTAAGAAATTAGAAATGGAGAAAATAGTAGAAGCAAGATTAAACCACTCAAAATAATTAATCTTTCGTTTTATGTGAAAGAAATGAAGTAAGAATTTAGCATTATAAAGCAGTTTTATTAGTAGGACTGCTTTTTTTTGCTAATTCCTACGGTTTTTGAAGCACTAATCGGCTTTCCCTTTTATTGAAATAATTTAGTTATTTTTGAAAGTAATAAACGGAGATTTTTTCACAGGTTACCATTCTGTAAAAGCTAAACAATCAGTTTACATAAATGTACATTTGGTTTTACCTACGATTTTTCCAACGCGGAGAAAACCAAAAGAATTGTTTTGTGCCAATGCTAGTTAAATAAAACATATAGATGAATACATTCAATGACATAAAGGAATTAATTTCTGCTTTGAAAAGAGAGGAAAAATTGATTTCTGAAATGTTTAGCAAAAGAAAATCTATTGATTACAAGTACAGCGATGCGATAGCCTTGGTTGATTATGACGAAAATCGGATTGATTATTTAATACAAAGATCAGTTGTAAGAGAAAATGGAGGATTATTAGAGCTTGACGACCAATTTTTAGAATTTTTTGAACAGATTTTAGATGTTAATGAGGAAATTAACTTGTCTTATATTGATGAAAACATCAAAAATATTAGAGAAAATATTGATTACTTTTTAAATGAAAATAATGAGAACAAAAAATACAGTTATCTACGATTTATAAAAAAGACCTTTCGGAAAATGGGAACTGTTACTCGTCGAAGTGTCGTAGATTTGAGACGAAATATCGAGAATACTTTTAAAAATGAAGCTAATTATAAAAACAAACAACTAAAGTTAGAAAATTTCGATACGAAGAGAAAAGTTATTGAAAACCTCATTAATCATACTTTAAAATTGATTAACGAAGATGAAATTACATTTTTCAACAGAGCATTAGATGAAGAACTCAACAGAATTATTATTGAGCTAAAATACCAATTGGGAGAATGTTCGCATAACTTGATTGAAATAGAAAAACAAATCATAGATTATCTGAATCAAATAAAGCATCAAGGGAAATTTTTAGAAAAACTTCGAAAATTAAAATACTTAAAAGACCATTTTACAATTGAAGCTGAAACGGATATTAAGCAAATAATAGCCACTAAAAACCAAGTTGTTTTTGAAACAAGATCAATTGAACGCTTAAATTTATCATTAGATTTTCTTCGAGAAAGCGAAAAAGCTTTTGAAGCGATTAAAAGAATTGCAAAAAATCATAAAAACAGAAACCATTCCAAACCGATATTAGCTGATAGAATTTCTGATGAATACCTCGAAAGCAATATTGAAAGTGAAGTGATGATAAATTTGGAAGAAATTAGAAATAAGTTTGTGGCAACGAGCGATAATCTCTTCAATTTTATTCTTCATTATGATTTTCAGAAAGAAGTTGATTTTGATGAACGAGTGACGGTTTTTTGTCAAATTATTTCTCAGTATGAGCAAGAATTAGTCATAGAAGATGATTTTCAAAAAACAAATGATATAGAATACGCCATCGTATATTCAAGATAAAGCTTATGATTACAAAATATACTTCAGAGATATTTGACGTGCTTCGCAGAGGACAATTTATCTGTTCAAACAGTCCAAATGAACATATTCAAACCCTCTATAAAGTACTGGAAGAACAAGATACTTTTGCCGATTTATATGAGTATTTCTACCAAATCAATTACATTTTAGAGCAAGGCAACGAATATTTTTATTTTAGTCGTGTTGAAAACAATGTTGATTTAGACAGAAAATTAGAAAAAGCATTTAATTGGATTGATATTTTAGATTTCTTTAAAACTTTTGATTCTTCTTTTGATGTTGGCTTTCGGTTTTCGCCCGCAGATATTGTCAATCAGTTAAAAAATAATGCTGATTTAAAAACAAAATTAGATAGTCTTAAAAAAATAAGCGGTGAACAAAAAAATTATACCGACCGAATTAAAAAAATAATTGAAAAACTAGAAAAAGATAATTTCATTACTTTAGAAAATGAAATTTCTGAAACCTACAAAGTTTTAACTTCTTTCAATTACTTAAAAGACATCATTACAACTATTAATATTCCTGAAGAAATAGAAAATGAGATACCTGAATAAAATAGTTTTTATCAACAGTGCATCTATAAAATATGCCGAAATTGAGTTAGACGGAAACACCCACTTAATTGGTACACAAGGTGTTGGAAAAAGTACTTTGCTTCGAGCTATTTTATTTTTTTATAATGCGAATAAAACGAAATTGGGCATCCCAAGAGAGAAGAAAAGCTTTGACGATTATTATTTTGAGTATCAAAACTCCTATATTATTTATGAAGTTGTTAAAGATAATGTCCCCTTTTGTGTTTTAGCCTACAAAGTAAATGGCAAGGTTGCTTTTCGATTTTTTAATTCAGAATACAAACGAGAAAATTTTGTTGATGCAAATAATCGAGCCTTTGAAAGCTGGGATAAAATTAGAAATGCGTTTGGAAAAGAAATTCATTACACGCCTTTGGTTTCAAGTTATGAAGATTTTCGCAGGATAATTTATGGCGATAACAAAGGACTAAATGCTGATTTTAGAAAATATGCTTTAATTGAAAGTAAGCAATATCAAAACATTCCTAGAACCATCCAAAATGTATTGTTGAACTCCAATTTAGAGGCCAAATTCATCAAAGACACCATTATCAATTCTTTAAATGAAGATGAATTTATAATCGATATTGAAAACTATGCAAAAAGTCATTTGCGGGATTTTGAAACTCAAATTAATGATATTAAAATATGGTTTAACAAAAACAAAAAAGGTCAAATTATTGTTCGAAATCAAGCAGATAGAGTGATTGATAAATACAGAGTTTTTAATTATTTGAATAGAGAAAAAAGAGAATTAGCTTTAAGTTTAAATTCTCGAATGTCTTATATTGAAGGCGAAAAACCCATTTTATTATCCAATTTTTCGACTGAAAACAATACTTTTAATTCCATTTTTAAAAAGAAAGAAAACCTACAAGAACTTCATTTAAAAAGAGAACAAAATATTGTTTCGGATATTAAATATATAACAAAAGAATTAGCAAAGGCTGGCGAAAAACAAACAGAATACAAAAATCAAAATATTACCTATTTAATTCAAAAAGTAGCGCAAAAAAACACATTGAGTAATGAGCAAAAAACCTTGGGTGAAGAAAAAAATCTTCTCACTTCTTCTTTTGGTTTAATTAGTCAAAAATATGAAGCTTTATTAGCTCAGGTTCAAAACCAACATCAGGAATATACAAATACTCAAAACGCCGAAACAAATAAAATCCAAAGTGAATTTAGTGATGAAAAAGCTGCATTAATCGATCGGTATCAAGCGTTGATTTCACAAATTAAACAAGATCATAAAGCGGAACAAGAAAAGGCTTTTAACGAATTAAAAAATATTGAAAGTGAAGAAAATCGTATTAAAAATAAAAAATCTGAACTAAAACATCAAACCTTTTTTATTGCAGAAATTGAAAAATGCAAAGCAGAAAAAGAAACGCTAAACAATCAGTTAAATACATCTACTTCAATAATTTCAGATTCAAAAAACAAATCAGAAAACATTCGAAAAGAATGGGAATTAGAAACAAAAGAAATAGAAAGAAATTTTACCGTTTCCATTGAAAAAGCAATAGACAATAGTAAAAAATTGGAAGCCGAAATTGAGGTCATTCAAAACAAAATCAAACAAAGTAAATCTTCATTTTACGGTTGGTTAAATGATACAATACCAAATTGGGAAAATACGATTGGGAAAGTAATTGATGAAGATACTGTGCTTTTTAATTCGGACTTAAATCCTAAATTAATTGATAATGAAGTCGCAACTTTTTACGGTATAGAGCTAAATTTAAATGCTTTGAATAGCAGAATAAAAACGGTAAAAGAATATAATTTTGATATTGAAGAACTTAAAAATAAGATTAAAGAAGTTCAAAAAGCAAGTGATAAATTAAATTTAGATAAAAGTTCTAGTTTGCTAAAACTTAAAACTAAATTCCAGAAAATTCTAAAAGAGTTTAAAGATAAAAGTGCAGAGAACGAATATGTTAGTACACAAACTAATGAAAAATTAAAGAAAAATAACATTGAATTTAATGAATGGCTTCAAAAAGCTCAATCTGAAAAAGGAAAAATTCTATTAAGTTTGGATAGTGAATTGGATAAAATAACTTCTCAAAAGATTAAGGCACAAGAGCAAATAGAGCTCATTAAAAAAGGAATTGAGCGCAAAATTACTTTAAAAGAAAAAGAACGAGCCACCGAAATTTCAAATCTAAACACCATAAAGAATACTAGAATTGAAGAAATTTCAACCGCAATTTCTGCAAATAAAATAGCGTGTGACAATCGTATTCTTGAACTTAAAAAACAACAAACTTCAGAGCTCGACGATAAAGGTGCAGATACAAAAAGACTTCATTTAATTGATGTTAGATTAACAGAATTGGTAAAATCAATAGATTTCATAGCTTTTAATGAACGTATCGTTATTGAATTTGAAAAAGACAAAAGAGAACTTTTTGATAAAATGCCGGAACTGAAAGCAAATAAAATAAGTTTAGAAAAAAAGCAACATGCTTTCGAAACGGAACATAAAATTGAACTTAATAAATTAGAAGAAAAATATAGAAATCAAAAAGAGATTGTTGATAAAATTCAATTAAAGATTACTGAATTTGAGAGTGACGAAAGTAAGTTTCTAGAGTTTAAGAAATCTGAAACATATGCAAGTATTCAAGCTTATTTTTCTGATGCAACAAACAAAGTTGAAGATACAAAAACTGCTGTTGCAATTATTTCGGAAATAAATGACAAGCATTATAAAGGAATTGAAACCTTCAAAGAATTGCAGCAAGCCATCAATAATTTTAATGGAAACTTTAATGAGCATAATATTTTCAGTTTTAAAGTAAAATTAAATGAAGATATAGATTTTCTAAATTTCGCCTCAGACTTAAAAGAGTTTATTGAAGCCGATAAAATAAATGAATTTGAAAAAAGAGTTAACGAACGCTTTGCCAATATTATTCGATTAATTGGAAGAGAAACTACCGAGTTAAACTCAAAGGAAGCAGAAATTGAAAAAATTATCAGAAAAATAAATGACGATTTTGTAAACAAAAATTTTGTGCAAGCTATTAAAGAAATGGAAATGAGAACGCAAAAAAGTTCCAATCCGATAGTGAAATTACTCATTCAGATTAAAGAATTTAACGACGAGAATAGTTTGCTTTTAGGCGAATCAAATCTATTTACGGGTTCAGATACCAATTCAAAAAATCAAAAAGCAGTAGAATTATTAAAACAACTGGTAAAAGAGCTCGAAAAATCTAAAAATACTTCAGTTACATTATCAGAATCTTTTGATTTACAGTTTAGAATTGTAGAAAACGACAATGATTCTGGTTGGGTGGAAAAACTTTCGAATGTGGGAAGTGAAGGAACAGATGTTTTAGTAAAGGCAATGATTAATATTTTGCTGCTGAATGTATTTAAAGAAAGTGCTTCCAAACAATTTAAAGACTTTAAATTGCATTGTATGATGGATGAAATTGGACGACTTCACCCAAATAATGTAAAAGGAATTTTACGATTTGCCAATGAAAGAAACATTTTATTAATCAATGGTTCGCCAACAAGCCAAAATGCGACTGACTATAAATACACCTATAAACTCGCCAAAGAGCAATCTAAAACGGATGCTAAAAAATATATCACTAAAATAAATCGATTGGTAAAAGTTAACTCAAAAGTTCTTAATTAATGAATTTAACTTTAAAAATCGCAAAAGTATTAGTTCAACTCATCAAAGGTGAAACTATTCCAGGCAGTTCTGCTAGATGCAAGTTCATTGACGATTTAGTAGCAGAAAATATCATTTTCAGAAAGGGAAAACATCAAAAAACTTTACAGTTGTTAGATGAAAACCAACTGCAAATTTACTTAGAAAACCAACTGCAAATTAATGATTTAGAAAGTTATATTTTACTTCTAGAAAACAAAAATTCAAGTCGTTCAGAATCTGTAAAAATCACCAGCGATTCTAAAAAATCTAAAGAAAGAGCTTTTAAAGGCTTTTTGGTAAATTGTTATTCTCCAATTATAGCTGAACTAAACAATCGGATGGTAACAATCAATCCGGCATTAGGTAGTTTTATTTTTATTTATGACTATGAAACTTTTAAAATACCCGAAAATATAACGATTATAGGAGTGGAAAACGCCAAAAACTTTAGTCAAATTCAAGAACAGAAATACTTATTTGAAGGTTTAAATCCATTATTTGTTTCACGTTATCCACAAAATCAAAACAAAGATTTGATAAAATGGTTGAAATCTATTCCTAACAATTATCTACATTTTGGAGACTTTGACCTAGCAGGAATTGGAATTTATTTAAATGAATACAAAAAGCATTTGGGGCAAAAGGCTACATTTTTCGTCCCTGAAAATATTAAAAGTGATTTAAGGGAAAATGGAAATAGAGAAAGATTTAATAAGCAAAAACTAAATTTTAAAACAGATAGTATTCAGGAAGTGAAAATTTTGGAATTACTGGAAATCATCAACTTAGAAAAAAAGGGTTTAGACCAGGAATATTACATTCAACCTGAAACACCAACTCAAAATAACTAATCTTTCTTCTATCTGAAAGAAATGAATTAACAATTTAGCATTACAAAGCAGTTTTTTAGTAGGACTGCTTTTTGCTTTTTATTAGTTTAAAAATACAAAATCAATAGAGATCACGGTTCTCAAACTCCTTCCTTTTAATATTTGCAATTCATTTATTCACCAAAAAATATTAACTTCAACAAAGCGAATTCTATTAGATTTTATGCAACGGTACCATAACAGCATTCATTGTCAACGAGAAACAAAACAGGAATTAACTCAAATTCGTGTGGCAGATATGATGTTTTTAGAAATTTAAAATGGAAGAATAGTTATGTTTCAAAAAACTACAAGAACTAACCAATTAGAAATTACCATTCTATTTCCGAGGGTTATTTTCAAATGTTTTTATGTATTGTTCATTTCAATGGGGTTATACAGCAGTGCTCAGGATTCCATTCAACAAAAGAATATTTTCACTAACCTCAATGAAAAAGGAATCACCTTTGCCGTTAGCGAATCATTGGAAGGTTACCAAAATTTGAAAGGTGGGATTAAAACAGGAACTGCTTATGCTTCCACTTTCGATGCGAACATCAATTTGGATTTGCAAAAATTAATAGGACTGAAAAATGCTACTTTTTATGCCGACCTTCAGTATCACGCCGGAGATAATCCTTCTAAAAAATTAATTGGCGATTTTCAACTTTTTGATAGAAATAATTCATTTCCCTTTGCACAAATATTTGAATTTTGGTATCAGCAGAAACTGTTTAATTCGAAGTTAAGAATAAAAATAGGTAAGATCGATGCCAATACAGAATTTAGCGTAATTGAAAACGGACTTGAATTTATGAACAGTTCAACACAGGTTTCGCCGACACTTTTCGTTTTTCCAACCTTTCCTGATCCAGCGCCGGGAATTAATGTTTTTTTTACACCGGGAAAATTATTTTACTTCAGTCTGGGAATAGATTATGCTAATCAAAAGGCAGGATTTCTCAATTTTTATGGAAATCCAATGTCTGACCAACCAACGAAAAACGGAGTATTGCTTTTAAGTGAAGCGGGTTTAACATGGAGTCATTTATCCAGATTTAAAAAAGATGGAAATTTTAAACTTGGCTTATGGCAACATACGGGAACTTTCTCGAACTTTAATGATAAAAGCAAGCAAGGTGCAAATGGGATGTACGCCATATTTAACCAAACATTATGGCAACCTTTTTCTGACCAAACAAATGACAGAGGAATACGAATGTTTCTTGATTTAGGTTTAACTGACCCCAATCTCACAGCAATTTACGCACAATATGGCGGTGGTATTATTTGGACAGGCTTGTCTGCCAAGCGAAGTAATGACGCCCTAGGTTTTTCGGCAAACTATGTGAATTTAAGTCCCCAATTAAATTTGTCAAAACAGAACGAAGCCAACGTGGAAGCTTTTTATAAATTAGTCATTACGAATTGGTTCAATGTAAAAGCAGATGTACAGTACATCATTAATCCGGGTGGTCAATTTAATAATGCTTTGGTGGGCACGATGATCCTCAACTTTCAATTAGGATCGCAAAATTAAGTGGTTTGTTTTAAGAAAAGCAGCGGTAAAAAGAATTAAACATTCTTCAGAAATGGAATTTTCTAAACTCGGAAGAAAAACATTTGACTGCGGTCATTTCGGTGAGGCATTATACTAATTTCCTTCCTTTTATTAAAATGATTTAGCTATTTTCGAAAGTAATAAAACGTTTTTTTTCAAAGACTGACGTTTACGGATATTTTAACCAAAAAACGTTTAAAAATGACATATAGAATTGGAGACACTTATATAAGCTTTGAGAAAATTTTAGCGATAAAACTAAGCTTTCGTTTTGTCTGCAAGACAAGAAATACAAGCACGCTGAATCTTCGGCTTTGCGCCAGATCAAATTCATTTTGGAAACTTTTCTCCAACTTTTTTCAGGTAACGAATGATCGAATTTAGCATTTAACAGGTTATATTTATACCATGAAAATAATACATCTTTTTATTCCCTTTGCACTGCTTATCCTGGGAATTTCTGCATTCACTGTTTCAAAATCTGATGATGAAATTTTTCTAATCTATCAGGTCAATTTAAAAAAACAAGATTTAAAACTATACTGGAAGGATGATAAGAATCAAGAATTCAAAAGCATTCAAAATCTAAAAAACTGGCTTGGCGCAAAAAAAGAGAGGCTTATATTCGCAACAAATGCGGGAATGTATAAGGCGGACAACTCCCCACTGGGTCTCTTTATCCAGGATCAAAAAATGATTACTCCATTGAATACCAGGAAAGCTGCGGGTAATTTTTATTGGAAACCGAATGGCGTTTTGTATATCGATACTGGAAACAATGCTGTTATTTGTACCACTGAGAATTTTAAAAATAATGGAAAGATAAAATACGCCACTCAATCCGGTCCCATGCTTGTTATTAATGGAAAAATTCACCCGGACTTTAAACAAGGATCTACGAATTTGAATATCCGAAATGGAGTTGGTGTCTTACCAAATAATGATTTAGTTTTTATCATGTCCAAAAGAGAAGTCAGCCTTTTTGATTTTGCAAAGCGCTTAAAAGAATTAGGTTGTAAAAATGCCCTTTCTTTTGACGGTTTTGTTAGCAGAACCTATCAACCTGAAAAAAACTGGATACAGACCGACGGTAATTTCGGAGTCATCGTAGGAGTGACAACTCATCAATAAATGGATTATGGTAAGCATTGCAGAAAAAGATACTTTTTTTGAAAGTAATAAACGGTATTTTTCAACCTCTTAAAGTTCTATAATAAAAATAAAATGTATCCTTTATACATTTTATCAGTCTACTTAATGAACTTAAAATTTTAATAAAATGAGCAAATGTAAATGCACTAATTGTGAGTGCACCAAATGTAAATGTGGAAATTGTGCCGAAAACAATTGTCCTTGTGTAAAATGCGAATGTACTAAATGCACTTGTTGCTAAATTGAAAAAAGATTAGTTATTCAACTAATCTTTTTTTATTTTTACGAATATGGAAACTCAAAAAATCTGGAATAATTTCAATAATGAACTTTACTTTTTTATTCTTAAGAAAGTTAAAAATAAGGAAGTTTCTAATGATATTTTCCAAAATACCTTTCTGAAAATTCACGAAAATTTATCTCAGCTCAAAAACGATGAAAAAGCAAGAGCCTGGGTTTTTCAAATTGCCCGAAACGAAATAGCCAATTACTTTAATAAAGAATCTGTTTATGTTGAGAATCTCGAAGATAACAAAGAAAACGAGGTAGAGGAATATCAAAATATTTGCTGCTTTGATAAGTTCATTAACGATTTACCAGAAATTTACAAACAAGTCATTGAATTGGTTTATATACAAGGAAAGAAGCAAAATGACATTGCAACAGAATTAGATATCAGTCTTGAAAATGTGAAGGCCAGGATTAAACGGGCAAAAGATATTTTAAAGAAAAACTTCAACGAATGCTGTAAATATGAGTTTGATAAAAATGGGAAATTAATTGGAGAATCGAATTGCTCTAATTGTAAACCCTAAACTTTATTTTTGTCAAGCAAATAAGAAAAAATATTTATTCAAAACTCATTGGCAATGAAAACGATTTTTGACAAAGAAACAAGAGAAAAATTAATTGCAAGAATAAGCAAACTTGATAAAAACAGTTTAGCTCAATTCGGCAAAATGAATATTTACCAAATGATAAAGCATTGTACGCTATATGACGAATGGATATTAGGAAAAAACAAGCCTCAATATCAACAAGCATTGATTGGACGCTTATTTGGAAAAATGGCTTTGAAAGATATCTTAAAAGATGAAAGCCCACTAAAGCGAAATGTACCTACTCTTTCTTTTCTGAAAGTTATAAAAACAACAGATGACCTGGAAGCGGAAAAAAGTAAATGGATTAGCCTGATTGAAGAGTATGACTATTTTTCAAATCCAGAATTCATTCATTCTTTTTTCGGAAAAATGACAAAAGAACAAATTGGTTATATGGCGTATAAACATATTGACCATCATTTGAGACAATTCGGAGCATAGACAAAAAACTGCAAGCATTTTCCATATCAAACCATCAATTTTTGTTCTTAATGGAGCTTAAAATTCTTAATTGAGCAATGAATCATCATCTCAACTGTTTGATTACTGTACTTTTGTTGCGCTTAAAAATTCTTTGAATATACAGCCATATTGAATACGCAAACGTTATAAAACACTCACCGTTTTTTTATTTTTGTTAAAATAATTCAACTATTTTTGAAAGAAATAAATACCGATCTTTTCAAAGACTACCACTATTAAACTTACAAGTAAGACCAATGAATTATAAATCAATATCGTATATTTCAATCCTATCATTTTTAATTTTTTTTTCTTTTACTCTAAAATCACAGACCTATAAAACCAAAGAATTACCCAAACCATTTTACGAAGAATTTACAAAAAAGTTAAACGACTCTATTCCTTCTATTGGGTCATTTATTGTTTCTCAAAATGACCGTATTATTTATGAACACTATTTTCACGGTGCAAATAAAGAAACAGTTTTTAACGTAAAATCTGTTACCAAAAGTGTAACATCCATTTTAGCTGGAATCGCAAGAGATCAAGGAATGCTTGCAGATTTAAATACACCTGTTCTAAAAATCCTTCCCGAATATGATATTTCCCGAAGTCAATTTAAAAACATTTCAGATATTGAAGGAAAGATGCTTCACGATTCTATAAGGAAAACAGTAACCTTAAGACATTTAATGACCATGCAAGGTGGTTTCGACTTCACAGAAAACAGTCAACTTTCAAGAGCGATGGGCTTATCTTCAGATCCTGTGAAATTTGTTTTAGACTTACCTTTTGAAGAATATCCTGGCGATAAATTCAATTACAGCACTGGTGAAACTTATGTTTTTGGTGCTGCTCTTTCCCGATTGGTGAAATCTAATTTGAAAGAATTTGCTGACAAAAATTTATTCAATCCTTTATCTTTAAAAATTGAAAAATGGGATACGAACGTATTAGATCGAAATCTTGCTGGTTCTGAACTTTTCATGAAACCAAATGATATGCTAAAGTTTGGAACATTAATCCTCAATAAAGGGAAAATTGGAAACAACCAAATTGTATCTCAAAAATGGATTGAAGAAGCAACGGCTGAACAAGTTAAATTAGATTCTTGGGATGTCTTACCCAATGCAAATGGTTACGGTTATTATTGGTGGCGTAGAAAAACAAACGGACATCAAGCTTTTGTAGCAGTTGGTTACGGCGGACAAATTATTTGTATTATTCCCGATTTAAAAATGGTAATTACCGCAACTTGCTTTCTTGGAGAGAAAAATAGAGGGAGAATAGAACTTAAAAAACTTCACGGTTTTATTGACGAAATAACAAAATAAAAGAGAATAAGATTCCCCACAATCATTTGGCAAAGCAGGATTTGTGGAGCCGCAAAGGAATATTAAAAACAAAAAATGAACAATACCGATTTACAACAGCACGAATCCTATATGAGAATTTGTTTAGACCTTGCCAAAATTGCAAAGCAGCGAGGCGACAGTCCTGTTGGTTCAATCATCGTACAAAATGGAGTCATTATCGGGGAAGGAATTGAAGGTGGAAAAACGCATAAAGACATTACTTTTCATGCGGAAATCGAAGCGATACGGAATGCAACAAAAAAGATAGAAAAGCAGGATTTATCAGACTGCATCATGTACACCACGCACGAACCGTGCATTATGTGTTCATATGTAATTCGACATACCAAAATCCCGATCATCGTAACAGGAATAGCAACTGGAGAAATTGGTGGATTTAGTTCTAAACTGCCTTTGCTTTTAGACACCACCATTAAAAAATGGTCCACTCCTCCGATTTTAATAAAAGGAATATTGGAAAAGGAATGTGCAGCATTGCACAACTAAATTCTTCTACCAGCTGGAAAACAATTGAGCATCGGTAATTGAAAACATTGCTATAATCGATAGTCATCATTTCAACTGATGATCACCTACTCTATTTTTTTCTGCTAAATTTGTAAGATGTAATTTCACTTTAGGAATCACATTAGAAACCCTTTCTCTCCATTATTTAAATTCTAAAAACATGGAACATCAAGATAAAAACCAAGTCATTCTTTTAGCCGAAAGACCAGCCGGAATCCCTACAGAAAGCACCTTCGAATTAAAAGAAATCGGAATGCCCGAATTAAAAAAGGGTGAAGTATTTGTCAAACTTCTTTACGTTTCGGTAGATCCGGGAATGCGTGGATTTATGAATAAAGGAACCGACGATGCCATCGGATTAAAATTTGAAATAGGCTTTCCAATCACGAGCAGATCGGTTGCACAAGTTGTAGAAAGTAAAAGCGGTGAATTTGCGAAAGGCGATATCGTTAGTAGTCGTTTACCATGGCAAATCTACCAAACCATCGATGCTAAAAAAGTAGAGAAAGTAGATCCTACTTTAGGTTCAATTTCTACGGCAGTCGGTGTTTTAGGAGTTCCCGGACTTGCTGCTTATTTTGGTCTTGAAAAAATCGGAGAAATAAAAAAAGGACAAACCGTTGTAGTTTCTGGTGCAGCAGGTGGCGTTGGAAGTATCGCAGTACAAATCGCCAAAATAAAAGGTTGCCGAGTAATCGGAATCGCAGGATCTGAAAAGAAAATCGAATATCTGGAAAAAGAAATTGGTATTGATGTCGGCATCAATTATAAAAAAACCGATGATTTAGCGAAAGCGATCTCCGAGGCTTGTCCAAATGGTGTCGATATATTTTTCGACAATGTTGGTGGGAAAACATTCGATGCGGTTTTGGGTTCGATTAACAAACATGCGCGTTTGGTTATTTGCGGTGAGATTTCCGATTACAATGAAAATCATCCGCCACAAGGACCGCGACCTCATCATATTCTGATTCAAAAAAGCGCCAGAATGGAAGGTTATGTTGTCTTCGATTTTATGGATGAATTTGAAAGTGCCAAAAAGGAAATTTCGCAATGGCTCAAAAGTGGCGAATTAAAATACAGAGAAAACCTCATCGAAGGATTTGAAAATATTCCTGCTGCATTTATCGGTTTATTTAAGGGTGAAAATATCGGCAAACAAATGGTGAAAGTTTCTGATGTAACCTCATCATAATATCCCAAACCAAATTTTCTAAACTTACTTTTACAAAATTTCCTTTTGATCTTTTTCCTAAAAAAATAATCAGGAAAATTTCTTTACATGATGCAGTAAAATAGCAACGCTATGTTGCATTTCAGATTCGTCTAAATGTCCGAAACCAAGGCGCATTGCGCTTAACTGCCGATTTTGATACAACAAGGTTTTAGGAATAAACAGATTATCTTTGGCACAACCATTACTTAATTGCAGAAGATTGATGGGCAACTGCCATTCTCCCCAAACTGCCAAACCTCCTGATGGTTTTTTAAACTGCAAATAGCCTTCAAAGTTGTTCTCTAAAAGTGCTGTAAAAGTATCTCTGCGCTGATGGTAAACTTTTATTGATTTTTTTAGATGCCGATGGATTTCACCTTCCTCAATCATTTCTCCCAAAACCTGCTCCATCAAGACATCTCCCTGTCGGTCAATAATTCCTAAATACTTTCGCATTTCATCCATCAAATTTTCCGGAGCCACGATAAAACCCGTTCTGAAGCCGGGTGCAAGAGATTTACCAAACGAACCAACATAAATAACCATTCCGTTGGTATCTGCACTTGCCAAAGGTAGTACCGCGCTTTTATCATAATGAAAATCATAATCGTAATCATCTTCCAAAATCACAAATCCGAATTCATTCGCCAAATCCAAAAGTTCAATTCTGCGTTGTGCGCTCAATGTAACTGTTGTAGGATAATGATGATGTGGTGTAAGATATAGCATTCTCACACTATGTTTTCTGCACAAATCCCGAACGGCATCAACTTGAATCCCTTCGTTATCAATAGGAACCTGAAGAATTCGAGCACCTGATTTCTGAAAAATCATATTCACAGAAAAATAACTCAATGAAGCCACAACCACAATGTCATCAACAGCCAGTAAAATTTCAGAAATAATATAAACACTCATTTCCGTACTTCTGGTAATAAGCACATTGTTTTTAGAAATATGCAGTCCTCGGGATAAGTTGAGAAAATTAGAAAGGTTTTCTTTAAAGTATTCGCTTCCGTCCTGATTGTAATAACCCAGTTTACGCCGATTGCTTTTGCGTTTCATACTCGAACTGTACAAGCGGGATAAATGATCAACTTGTGTCAGTCTTATATCTGGCGTTCCATCATTAAAAACATATTCACATTTTGAGTGTTCAAAAGGATTATCCAGCAAACTTGACTTTTTAAAAGAATAACCGGTATTTCCTGGATAAGTGGCTAGCTTATTTTGTAAAAAAGGTTGAAAACGATTGGGTTTACTGTCTTTTCTACTCAAAACAAATGTTCCCTTATTAGGTCGGGTTTCTACCCAACCTTGAGCATCCAGTTCATCATAAACTGCTACGATAGTTTTGCGGTGTACTTCCACAATTTCACTTAACACCCGTGTTCCAGGTAATTTTGTTCCTTCTATAAGATATCCTCGTTGAATAGCATTGATGAGTTGATTGGCAATTTGCATGTAAACGGCAGTAGCCGATTCACGATCGATATGTACAAAACTTTGATAAGGAATTAAAACCGGACTACCCATAATACGAAAAGTGGCACCATTTGATTGACCGGAAAGATACTACTTTTGGCAAAATAAAAAAATAAGATGTACAATTTACTTCAACAACTTGTAAATAATAATGAATTGCATGCAAAATGGTTAAATACCTTATCCTTTATGGAAAATGCTGGTGCGAGGAAAATCTCTTTATGTGAGCATCCAACAAAAGTTAATATCATCCAACTTAAACATGCAGCAGAAGAACACCGACACGCGTATTATTTAAAAAAGCAAATTGGCAAAATCAATTTTCAAATTTGTTCGAGCTATGATAATCGTGAACTCCTCGCTGCTAAAGCAACCCGTTACTATTTACATCAATTAGATATTCAAACCTGTCGCTATCTGAAAGAAAATTTTCAATTATCAGGAGAGGAATTGAAATATGCGGCCTATCTGTTTGTGACCTATGCGATTGAAGTACGTGCCGATGAACTGTATCCTCAATACCAGCAAGTGCTTACTGAAAAAGGACATAAAGTAATGGTGAAATCAATCATACTGGAAGAAGAAGGACATCTTGAAGAAATGATTCAGCAACTGAAAAACTTTCATACGGATTGGGAAAAGTATGCTGTTGCTATTCTGACTTTAGAACACAAACTTTTTGATAACTGGATTATTTGTATTGAAAAAGAGATTAGCAATGCTTAACACCTTATCAAAACTTAAAGACAGTTTAGAAAAGCGAAATAAGGAAAATGTATTAAGATCGTTAAATCCAGAAAAACAAGGGATTGATTTTTATTCAAATGATTATTTGGGATTGGCACAAAATGCAACATTTCAGGAAATCCTTTTAAAAGAAATCAATCAACAACCTCATCTTTTAAAAGGTGCGACAGGATCAAGATTAATCAGTGGTAATTCGAATTTCACGATGGAAGTTGAAGCTTATATAGCAAATAAGCACAAAGTAGAAAGTGCCTTACTTTTACCTTCGGGCTTTGTCGCAAATGTCGCTTTATTTTCGGCCATACCTCAACGTGGAGATATCGTTTTGATGGATGAATTCATTCACAGATCAGTGCGTGACGGCCTAAGATTGTCCAATGCAAAAAGATCAAAATTTGCACATAATGATTTAGACCATTTAGAAAAATTATTAAAAGAGGCAAAAGGAAACTGTTTTATAGCGGTTGAAAGTTTGTATTCCATGGAAGGTGATTTCGCTCCTTTAGAAAAACTGACAGAACTTGCTGAACGATACAATGCGTTTTTAATTGTTGATGAAGCACACGCATTCGGAGTTTTCGGATATGGATTAGTTGCTCAAAAAAACTTACATAAAAAAGTATTTGCCACCGTTGTAACCTACGGAAAAGGTATGGGAATGCACGGAGCAGCGATATTGGGAAATCAAACAATGATCTCATATCTCGTTAATTTTTCTTCTCCGGTTATTTATACGACAGGTAGCAATGATTTTCATGCGATGAGTATCAAAAAGGGATATCAATTTCTGGAAAACAATTCAAATTTGAGCCAAAAGCTACAGGAAAACATCAGTGAATTTAGAAAGATCAATCTGCCTACACTATCGGATGTTCAAAGTCCTATTCAGATTTTACCAATGCGAAATATTTCATCAGCAAAAAAATTACAACAACATTTAGAAAATAAAGGATTTTTAACTTTTGCGGCTGTAGCTCCAACCGTAAAGGAAGGTGAAGAACGATTGCGGATTTGCCTGCATTCTTTTAATTCAAAAGAAGAAATTAATCAGTTAACCACTATTATCAAGGAATTTATTTAACACAGATAATAGAATAAAAACTTTTGTGTCTTTTGTGGTTTAAAAAGAAATCAGACAATTACTTAAAACATGAACACTCCAAAAAAATTATTTGTAACCGGAATCGGTACTGGAATCGGCAAAACGATTTGTTCCGCTATACTCGTTGAATATTTAAAAGCAGATTACTGGAAACCCATTCAATCTGGAGATTTAGACCAAACAGACAGTATGCTTGTTCAAAGTCTTGTCAATAATAAAATTACAATCCATCCCGAAAGACACCGTTTTAAACTGGCAGCTTCACCGCATAAATCAGCTGCCCAAGAAAACATCTCCATACATCTGGAAGACTTTGAATTACCAGAAACTGAAAATCATCTGATTGTAGAAGGAGCCGGTGGATTGTGGGTTCCGCTTTCCGATGAGGTTTTCATGCTGGATCTTATCAAAAAATTAAAGTTACCGGTAGTTCTGGTCGCTAAAGATTATTTGGGATGCATCAATCATACTTTATTATCGATCGAAAGCTTACGAAAAAATTCTATACCAATCGCTTATTTCATTTTTAATGGAACTTTTGATGAAGACACTTTTCGCGTCATTAAAAAATATCTTGATGAAGACACACAAATTTTACATATTCCAAATTTAAAAACAATCGAACCCAACACCATTCGAGAAATCGCTAACAAATTAAAAAACATCTAACGACATGCAAACAACAAAACAATTGAGACACGACTGGACCAAAGAAGAAATTATTAGCATTTACCATCAACCCTTATTAGAACTGGTTTACCAAGCTGCAACGATCCATCGGGAATGGCATAAACCTTCGGAAATCCAAGTCTGCACCTTACTTTCTGTAAAAACAGGTGGATGTCCCGAAGATTGTTCCTACTGCGGCCAGGCAGCGCGATATCACACCGACATTAAAGTACAGGCACTTTTACCAACAGAAACCGTGATTGCACATGCGCAAAAAGCAAAAGACGGAGGATCTTCCCGTTTCTGTATGGCGGCAGCTTGGCGTGAAGTACGTAACAACAGAGATTTTGACCGCATCATTGACATGGTAAAAGGCGTAAATGATTTAGGTCTTGAAGTATGTTGTACTCTGGGAATGCTTACTGAAGAGCAAGCTTTGAGATTACAGGAAGCTGGACTTTATGCCTATAATCACAATTTAGATACTTCGGAAGAATATTACGATGAAATTATTTCTACCCGAAAATTTGACAATCGCATCAATACCATCAACAACGTAAGAAAAGCAGGAATCACTGTTTGTTCTGGTGGAATTATCGGTTTAGGTGAAACACATATTGACCGAATTTCAATGTTGTTGACTTTGGCTACAATGCCCAAACATCCGGAATCCGTTCCTGTAAATGCACTGGCAAGAGTAAAAGGAACACCTCTTGAAGATCTTCCAAAAGTGGCTATTTGGGATATGGTAAGAATGATTGCTACTGCACGAATTATTATGCCGGCTTCAGTAGTCCGTTTAAGTGCCGGAAGAATTGAAATGTCAGAAGAAGAACAAGCTTGGTGTTTTATGGCTGGAGCCAATTCTATTTTTACGGGAGAACGCGAAACCTTACTGGTTACTCCAAATCCTGGTCTTTCAGAAGATATGGCAATGTTTAACAATTTGGGATTAAAACCGATGATTAAAGAAAAAGAATCTGCATGCACAACAATTTAAAAGAAAGAGACAAAGCAGTAAACTGGCATCCTTATACCCAAATGAAAACTGCCACTGACATCATTCCGATCGTTAGAGGTCAAGGCGCTTATCTTTTTGACGACAAGGGAAATCGATACATCGATGCAGTTTCTTCCTGGTGGGTTACGCTTCACGGACACGCTCATCCTTATATTGCACAAAGAGTTTCTGAACAGTTGCATGTTCTGGAGCAGGTAATTTTTGCAGGTTTTACGCATGGACCTGCCGTACAACTTTCTGAAAATCTATTAAAGTTATTGCCCGAAAACCAAAATAAAGTTTTCTATACTGACAATGGCTCTACCGCAATTGAAGTCGCCTTAAAAATGTGTATTCAATACGCCCATAATCAAGGTTTAAAAAAGAACAAGATTTTAGCGTTTAACAATTCTTATCATGGCGATACCTTTGGTGCAATGTCAGTCAGCAGTCGTAGTGTTTGGACGCAGCCTTTTGGCGAAATGCTTTTTGAAGTTATTTTTATCGATGTCCCTACACAAGACAATCTTCCGGAAATAAAGAAAATCATTGACGAACACCTGGATCAGTTGGCTTGTTTTGTTTATGAACCTCTTGTACAAGGAGCGGCTGGAATGTTAATGCACGAACCTGAAGATTTGAGTGCCTTAATGACTTACTGCCGTTCAAAGAATCTTCTAATGATTCAGGATGAAATTTTTGTAGGCTTCGGCCGAACTGGAAAATTGTTTGCAACAGATTATTTAACGGAAAAACCAGATATCATGTGCTTCTCAAAAGGATTAACTGGTGGCACTTTTCCGTTGGGAATTACAACTTGTTCAAATGCTATTTTTGATTCTTTTTATTCCGATGATGCGTACAAAACCTTATTTCACGGACATTCTTTTACCGCAAATCCTTTAGCCTGCACCGCTGCATTAGCCAGTATGGAATTGCTTTTAAGAAAAGAAACCCAGGAAGACATCCAGCGAATTTGCAATGAGCATGAACTATTTGCAAAAGAAATATCTGCACATCCCAACATAAAAAATGTCCGACAACGTGGCACTATTCTGGCCCTGGAGCTACAGATTATCCAAGAAACTTCTTATTTCAACAAACAGCATGAACGACTCTATCCGTATTTTTTAAGTCAGGGGATTATATTACGGCCATTGGGGAATATTCTCTATTTGGTCCCTCCCTACTGTATTTCAACAGCTGATTTAAGATACATTTATCAAACCATCATAAAGGCATTGGACTTATAAAAATCAAAAAGCTATCGATTTCCCGGTAGCTTTTTTTGAATTAAATCGTTTTATATTTCATTTCGGTGGAAGATAGATTTTGCCGAAACCAAAAATTCCTATGCTGGTTTATATAAAATTTCCTTTTGATCTTTTTTAATGTAAAGGTTCCAATAAGCTTCAGCGATTAAATCGGGATCGAAAAAGGTTCCTGCTTTTACAACACCTCCGATCGTAACGGTTGCGACATGAATACCAAACGGCGACAATTCATCTGCTAAAGTGAAGGTAAGATTTCGCAACCCCGCTTTACTTATTGAAGCAGAAGCTCTGGATGGAACTGGATTTAAAGCCAACATACCACCTGTAAATAAAATGGTTCCTTTCTTACGTTCCATCATTTGAGGGATGACTTGCTGAGCACTTATCAAAGCACCTGCAACATTGGCTTTGAAATCGTTCAGTAATTCATTCTGAGTTAAAACAGAAGGATTATTGATTGAATTAGCGCCTGCATTATATATTAAAACATCCGGATTTCCGTAGGTTGAATTAATTTGATTGAAAGCCGAAATGATAGATTCCGGGACTGAAGCATCAGCGATAATTCCGTGGGCTTCAATATTTTTCTTCTGAAGTTCAGCAATCTGCAAGTCCAAAGATTCCTGTTTTCTTGAAATAAGAATGACCTTAAATCCGTTGGTTCCAAATTTTCTTGCGACACCTGCACTTACTCCTAGCCCGGCTCCTACGATTACTAATAATGATTTGTTTTCCATGATTTTATTCTTTTAAAATAATTCCATTACAAAGTTAATTCATTCAAAACCATCTCAATTCAAAATGCAGAAAAGATAGAGCATTTATGACCTTTAGTAAATATTTAAAATTGAAGTTTTTAATCGCAAATCGAAGATTCACTGACTCCTTAAAAAAAAATCAATAAACAATGGAAGTAAAAGTGACAAAAGATAAACTCGAAAAAAGGCTTTCAAAAGAATGCAAAAAAAAACAATTATTCCATAAACCTTTTGCAATCTTTTTTAGGTAGTTTGTAAAAATAAAACTTTTGTGCCTTTTGTGGTTAAAAGAAATACAACACATTCAGAATCAGATAATATGCAAATTCTCCCTTTTGCTTTCCTTTATTTCTTAACTTTGAAAGGAACAAAATAACCCGTGGATTTTCATTAGAAATTTTATAGGGTAAGATATTAAGGTTTTTATCTTCTTATAAAAATCATTAATAAAGGAAATGATCACTCGTTTTTATAACGCTACTACTTTAAATAAAACCTTTCCAGTTATTCAGAAAAATAATTTTCATGTTTTCATTTAAGCAATGTTATTAATTCGTTGTCTTCTAAATTTTAAATAGTTCACCAATAAAACATCAATATTATGGAAAAAGATATTTTTCAAGTTAAAAGAAATCTGCAAACCAAAGAGGGGAATTTTAATTATTACAGCCTTCCTGAATTACAAAGTCAAGGATACAAAATTGATCAATTGCCTTTTTCGATTCGGATTCTTTTAGAAAATACATTGCGTAATTACGATGGTTTTTCGATCACCAAAGAAAATATTGAAACACTATTAAATTGGACACCTAAAGGTTCAGACAAAGATATTCCGTTTAAACCAGCCCGGGTTTTAATGCAGGATTTCACCGGAGTTCCGGCGGTTGTAGATATTGCGGCACTTCGTGCTGAGGTGGCGAGAAAAGGAAAAGATCCAGATACCATCAATCCGCTGGTTCCTGTTGATTTGATTATTGATCACTCGGTTCAAGTCGATTATTTCGGCACTGAAGAATCCTATTCCCGCAATATGGATGAAGAATACAAACGAAATAAAGAGCGCTACCAGTTTCTAAAATGGGCACAGAATTCTTTTGATAATTTTAGTGTCGTTCCACCGGGAATGGGTATTTGCCATCAAATCAATCTGGAATATCTTTCCAAAGGCGTCATCGAAAGAAATGGCGAAGTCTTTCCGGACAGTTTGGTGGGAACAGACAGTCACACGCCGATGGTTAATGGTATTGGCGTCGTTGCCTGGGGAGTTGGAGGTATCGAAGCCGAAGCCGCGATCCTTGGACAACCACTCTATTTTATTATGCCAGAAGTCATTGGTTTAAAACTGACTGGAAAACTTCCTTTAGGTTCTACCGCCACCGATTTGGTATTAACAATTGCCAATCTGCTAAGGAAATTTGGCGTCGTCGGAAAGTTTGTAGAAGTATTTGGTCCCGGTTTATCCAACCTTTCTGTTCCAGATCGGGCGACGATTGGAAATATGTCACCGGAATTTGGCTGCACCATTACCTATTTCCCTATTGATGATAAAACGTTGGAGTATATGCGAAAAAGCAACCGCTCCGAAACCCAGATTAATTTGGTAGAAACGTATTGTAAAACCAATATGCTTTGGCGGGAGAATGAAGATAAAATAACTTATACTTCTGTACTAGAACTGGACCTTTCAACCATTGAACCGACTGTGGCAGGCCCAAAACGTCCGCAGGATAAAATACTTTTAAAGGATTTTAAAAATACATTTATCGATTTACTTCATACTTCTTTTAACCGAAAATATATTCATCCTGAAGATCGGGAAAGTGAATCCTCAATTACCCGTTTTGATAATGAAGGTGGTGATTTACCGGTTCCAAAAGCCGGACAAAAACCGATGAATGCAGAAATAGAAGCCAAGGATAAAGATGGAATGAAAACCGTCTGGATTACCCGAGGTGATGAAAAGTTCATGCTTTCAGACGGTGCTGTAGCTATAGCCGCCATCACTTCCTGTACCAATACTTCCAATCCATTTGTGATGATTGGTGCAGGATTAGTCGCCAGAAAAGCCAGAGAACATGGCATTGATGTAAAACCCTGGGTGAAAACTTCGCTCGCACCGGGATCAAAAGTGGTGACCGATTATCTCGAAAAAGCAGATTTGATGAAAGATCTGGAAGCTCTTGATTTCCATTTGGTTGGCTATGGCTGTACGTCGTGTATCGGAAATTCAGGACCTCTTTCTCCAAAAATCTCACAAGCCGTAGACGATTATAATTTGATTGTTTCCTCGGTATTATCAGGAAACCGAAATTTTGAAGCCAGAATTCATCCACAGGTAAAAATGAATTTTCTAATGTCGCCAATGTTGGTCGTTGCTTATGCAATTGCTGGTCGCGTTGATATCGATTTAACTACAGAACCTATCAGTTATGATTCTAATCAGGAACCGGTTTATCTGAAAGATATCTGGCCAACTGATGATGAAATAAATGAAATATTAAACCGAGTTTTATCTCCAACCGATTTTGCAAAAAACTATGATGAAATTTTTGATGGCAATGAAATCTGGAGAAACCTCGAAGTTCCGACAGGCAAATTGTATGAATGGGACAAAGACTCCACTTATATTAAAGAAATCCCTTTCTTTCACAATCTTCCAATAGAGACTGAACCTTTACAGGATATTGAAAATGCCAGAGCTTTATTGGTTTTGGGAGATAGCGTAACAACCGATCATATTTCTCCGGCAGGTGCGTTCAGCGAAACTTCTGCAGCGGGTAAATACCTTTTAAGCAAAGGTGTAAAAAAAGAAAACTTTAATTCCTACGGATCCCGACGTGGAAATGATGAGGTGATGGTTCGTGGAACTTTTGCCAACGTGAGGATCAAAAATAAATTAGCCAAAAAAGAAGGTGGCTTCACTTCTTATTTACCGACTGGGGAAGAAATGACCGTTTATGATGCTTCGGTAAAATACAAAGAAACGCAAACGCCTTTATTAGTTTTGGCCGGAAAAGAATATGGCAGCGGATCTTCCCGAGACTGGGCAGCAAAAGGCACTTTCCTATTAGGAATAAAAGCAGTGTTGGCAGAAAGTTACGAGCGTATCCACCGAAGCAATTTAGTCGGATTAGGTGTATTACCTCTGCAATATAAAGAAGGTGACACGGCAGAAAAACTAGGACTTACCGGGAAAGAAATCTTTTCTATTACAGGAATTGAAACCGATATCAAACCTTTAAAAGAAATTGAGATTACAGCCAAAAATGAAAATGGTAGCGAAATTAAATTTATGGTTATCGCCCGTTTAGATTCTCTAATTGAAATTGAATATTACAGAAATGGCGGAATCTTACAATATGTATTACGCCAGTTTTTAGAAAAATAAAAATTTTCAACCGCAAAAGAGGCAAAAGAAAAATGCATAAAAGCAGTTATTCAAAAGGATGCAAAAAGTAAAACTTAGATTCTATAAAACTTTTGTGCCTTTTGTGGTTTTCAAAAAATTAGACAATTTATATCATTAACCAAAATAGTATATCATGGAAAATCAAGATTTATATCCAGTAACCACCAACGAGTTGTTAGATAAAAAAGCGGCATTAGCCCCAAAAAATGTTGAAGCCTGGCGCAACTTCAGCAAAACAGTATTTGAAGCAGGCGCTTTGGATGAAAAAACAAAACAACTCATTGCCGTTGCGGTTGCACACGTCACCCAATGTCCATATTGTATAAGATCCCATTCTAAACAGGCGATGCGAAAAGGTGCTTCTAAAGAAGAAATTATGGAAGCGATTTGGGTCGCGGCAGAAATGCGTGCCGGAGCGGCTTATGCGCATGCTACTATTGCAATGGATGAAATGGAGAATACTAAAACTCACTGACAAATTCACTTTTAGTAAAACATTAAATATAGAGAGACTGATTATAATGTTCTTTTAAAGATCAATAACATTTTATCATGAACCTTCAAAAAGTTGATCCACGACCTATTCCAAAATTATATCCGTTTACAAACGGATATTTTTTATATATTTGATAAACAAATGATTACTATGCAAAACTGTCTGGAATGTGGTGAAAAAATTATCGGAAGAAGCGATAAAAAATTCTGCAATGACGGCTGCAGAAATGCCTACAATAATAAGCACAACAAAGATTCATCGAATCTGATGCGCAACATTAATAATAGATTGCGCAAAAATCATCGTATTCTTTCTGAACAGAAATTCATTGAAGGAAAAGCCAAAACCACTCGAAATAAGTTAATTTCTGAAGGTTTCGATTTCGAATATTTCACCAGTTTAATTGTTTATAAAAATGGGGCAGAATATCGTTTTCTTTATGATATTGGATATAAATTATTAGAGGATGATTGGATATTGCTCGTAAGGAAGGAATAATTTATCTTTGAGCATATTTTATTTAATGAAACAAACTCTACTTTTCTTATTTCTATTTTCTTTTTCAACTACTCTATTTAGTCAAAAATCCAAAAACAATTCTAATGCCTTTTTTTATGAAAATAAAGGTCAGATTGTTGATCAGGATGGCAAAGAAAATTCTAAAGTGAAATACCTTTTGAATATTGGGGGCTTAAATGTTCAACTTAAAAACGAGGGTTTTTCTTATGACGTTTATGACGTTAGAAAAACTTTAATTAAAAGAAAAAAAAGGAAGGAAGATAATCTTTCAGTAAAAGATAAACAGCGACCAGAATATGATTTAAAATTTCAGTTTCATCGTGTTGATATTAATTTTGTTGGTGCGAATAGAAATTCACAGATCATTGCAGAAGGCAAATCAGAAGATTATGATAATTATTACAATCTTCCTAATAAGCCAGAAGGGGTCGAAAATGTTCACCGTTTTGAAAAGGTTACTTACAAAAATCTCTATTCTAATATCGATTTGGTTTTCTTTAAACCTAAAGATACTTTGAAACCGGTGGAATATAATTTCATTGTAAATCCTGGCGGAAAAATATCTGATATCCAATTAAAATTCAGTGGCGCCAAAACTAAACTGAAAGACGGAAAACTTTCCATGAACCTTCGTTTTGGAGAAATGCAGGAAAATATTCCGCATTCGTGGGAAGAAGAAGGAATTGCTAAAAACACAATTTCTGTTCAGTTTAAAGATTTAGGAAATCAAACATTTGGTTTTGCTTCAGAGAAAAACATTTCTGATAAAGTGGTCGTTATTGATCCCGTTCCGACCAGAATTTGGGGAAGTTATTTTGGTGGAAATGGCGAGGATTATGGCTTCATAAAAGCTGATAAAAATAATAATATTTATGTTTTTGGAACTACTGGAAGTGTTAACAATATCGCTACAACTGGAAGCTATCAAAGTAATTTGGCAGGAGGTAGAGATGCATTCATTTCAAAAATAAGTAAAGATGGCCAGCGATTTTGGGGAACTTACTATGGAAAACCTTATTTTGATATCACAGGATCTGTTGATTTTGATGACCAGTTTAATGTTTACACCGCTATTGTATCTCAAAAACCAAATCCCCGATATCCAGGAAATTATTATTATTGGCACCAAAAACTCGTTTTACTAAAACTAAATCCGAATGGTATTTTAATATTTAATAAAGAAATTGGTAGTGAAACAGGCAATCCATCTTATAACGCATATGGAGATGAAACAGAAATTAATGACGTTAAAGTATTTAACAATAAAGTTTATTTTACCGGTTACACCAGGATTGATGGATTTGGAACACCAGGAACTTTTCAGGCGAATTTAAATTCAGGACAATCTGGTTTTCTATCAAAATTCGATGCAGTGACAGGAGATTTAGATTACTTCACCTATATCGGCGGAATCGGTTCGACTTCTTTTTATACTATTTTCAATGCAGACTCTACAGGTATTGAAATTTTAGGAACAACCAGCACACTCAATTTTCCTATGGTTGATGCTTTTCAAGTTTTAAACAATCAAGGAAGTAACGGCAGTAATGGTCTGTACGTAAAGTTTTCAGAAGCGGGAAATTTAGTAAAGTCGAGCTATATCGGTGCAAATGAATACTACTATTTTTTAAGTGCTCAAAGATTTGGTGATGAAGTAATGTTTGGAGCTCGAATGCAAACGAAAAATAAATTTTGCTACTATCTTGTTGACACCTCATTAAAGATCATTAAAGATTACAAGGAAGTAACTGTTTTTAATAATGATGGAGATATTTATATTGACCGTCAGCGAAATATTTTCACTTCAGGTCGAGCAAGTCCAAACGATTCATGGGTAAACCAAGTCACTACATCTGGTGCTTACATGCCCAAAATCGGACAATACATTTCTGCTTTTTTCACGAAGTACGATTCTAATTTTCAAAAAATTTGGTCGACATTTTACCAGGGTGATGGTGGAACCCAAATAGGAATGATCATAAAAGATTATGCCGACAATCTTTATTTTTCGGGAATGTCATCTAACAATAAAACAGGTATCGCAACTCCGGGCACTTTTCAACAAGTTGGCGGTCATCCTTCGAATGATATCTTCATCGCAAAGTTTGCAGACTGTGCTTCCAATGTTACAGTATCTTTTGTTCCGACTTGTATTAATCAAAACCTTCAACTGAATGCTTCGGGAGGAACGAGCTACGAATGGTTTGGCCCCAACGGTTTTACTTCGACTTTACAAAATCCTATCAGAGTGAATGCACAGGCGAGTGATTCGGGTGAGTACTTTGTTCGGATTACAGGCGGGCAATCTTGCGGTGGAATATTTTCAGTAATTGTCAACATAGGAAGTCCGACTTTACCGAATTTAGATATTCCGAATTTACCCAATATCACTGCTTTCTGTAAGATAACAGTAACTGCAATTCCGACCGCAACAACTGGTTGTGGAACAAAAATTAATGCGACTACTACAGATCCGCTTTCGTATAATACTCCTGGAAATTACATTATTCACTGGAATTATGATGATGGAAATGGACATACGCTGAATCAAAACCAAAATGTAATTGTTCAGGGAGTTGCACTGCCAACTGCCAATGCTACTCAAAATTTCTGTTTAATTGATGCTCCGAAAATTTCAGACATTATAATTTACGGAACAGATATACAATGGTATGATGTAAATAATAATTTACTAAATCCAAATACCATTTTAGTCAATGGAAAAGAATATTTTGCAACTCAAACTTTGAGTGCATGTGAAAGTGCAAAACAGAAAGTTTTAGTTAACGTTAACAATCCAAATCCGCCAACTGGAAATGCAACTCAGGATTTCTGTTCCGCTCAAAATCCTACAATTTCAAATATTATCCTTATTGAACAAAATGTAAAATGGTACGACGGAATTGGAACTCTTTTACCACTAACTACTCCACTCGTTGATGGCAAAACTTATTATGCCACACAAACGGTAAATGGTTGTGAAAGCACTCAAAAAATTGCTGTAAAAGTTATCGTTACCAATGGCGGAATTCCGGCAAAAGATTTCCCTTGGTCATTTTGTAATGATACCATAGGAAATACTAAAACTGATAATCTTAACAATTACAAAGGAAATTTAATTACAAATCCAACGAATTATATTTTTGAATTTTTCGATGCTAATAATCAAGTTATTCCAAATCCGGCAAACGTTGATTTGAATTATGGTTCTAATTTATTTAATGTAAAAATCTCTAATTCATTAGGTTGTTTCAACTTTGTGAAATTGAATTTAACGCTGAATCCAAAACCGATTTTAAATCTTCGGCTAAACGAAGAATTCTGCAATGGTCAAACAGCAAAATTAGATGCAGGAAGTGGTTTTGATTCCTATGAATGGACGAAAGATAATTCTCCAACAGTCATTTCAAAAAAGCAAATTTTGATCGTTTCAGAAGCAGGGAAATATTCAATTAAAGTCAAAAATAGTTTTTGTGAAAATACGGCATCGGTAACCGTCACCCAATCAATCATTGCAACGATTGTTGGAATTCAGATTGTGAACAATACCGCAACCGTTCAAATGTCGAATTCTGGTGATTTCGAATATTCGCTGGACAATCTTAAATGGCAGGATTCTAATGTATTCAAAAACTTATCGAATGGGAATTTTACCGTTTTTGTTAAAACTAAATTGGGTTGTATTATCGGCTCAATGAACCTTACTATTTTTAGTATTCCTAATGCTTTCAGCCCGGATGCAGATGGAATAAACGATACCTGGAAAATCGATGGCATCGAAAATTATCCAAACTCTGAAATTCAGGTTTTCGACCGTTTCGGAACTTTAGTTTTACAGAAAATAACCAACGGAACGTTCGAATGGGATGGATTTTCTAACTCACGCGTTCTCCCAACAGGAAATTATTGGTATGTCATAAAAGTATCTGATGGACGATTATTAAACGGCTGGGTTTTAATTAAAAATAGAAATTAATTAGAAATAAGTCCATCATCAATCTGATCAGTAACAACTATTCAGTGAATTCATTCTGTTAATTTTTGACCTTATATTTTATGAAAAATCTGTTTCTTTTCTTTATATTAGCATTTGATATTTAACATATGATTCCAGAATTCTTTTCTGAGATGCCGGCTTTGCAACAAGCGTTCTGGTATCTCGCTTTTTTCGCCAGTTTAATCTTTATTTTTCAAACCATTTTGACTTTTTTAGGCACCGATGCTTCTGCTGATTTAGATGCAGACTTCAATGGTGATTTTCATAATGTAGAAGCTCCTTTTGAACTGTTTTCTTTTCGAAACTTAATCAATTTCTTATTAGGATTTGGTTGGACAGGCGTTGCTTTTTATGGCAAAATGAACGAGGCATTTTTAGTAATAATCGCTTTTATAGTCGGAATTATTTTCGTCGGCATCTTCTTTTTCATTATTAAACAAATTCTAAAATTACAGGAAGACAATACCTTTAATCTGAATAATACTTTAGGAAAAACGGCTCAGGTTTATATTAATATCCCTGCTAATAAATCAGGTTCCGGAAAAGTACAATTGAGCGTTAATGGAAGTTTCCATGAATTAGAAGCATTTACGGAAGAGGATGAAAAAATCAGTTCAGGAGAAACGGTGCGAGTTGTGAGAATTGAAAATCAAGTTTTATTTGTAGAAAAAATTTAAAAAAATAGTATTTAATGGAAGGATTTATTCTTATTGGCATTGGTTCATTCGTCGTGTTTGTTACCATTCTTGCTCTAGTTTCGAGGTACAAAAGGTGTCCCTCAGATAAAATTTTAGTGGTTTATGGTAAAACCGGCGGACAGTCTGCAAAATGTATTCACGGTGGTGGTGCTTTTATTTGGCCGGTCATTCAGGATTATGCTTATCTTGATCTTAAGCCAATTTCTATTGAAGCCAATTTAACCAACGCCCTTTCGAAACAAAATATTAGAGTTGACGTTCCATGTCGATTTACGATTGCGATTTCTACAGAACCGGATTCTATGGGAAATGCTGCGGAAAGACTTTTGGGCTTAAGTACAGAACAAATTCAGGAACTTTCTAAAGATATCCTTTTCGGACAATTGCGTTTGGTAGTTGCGATGATGACGATTGAAGAAATTAATTCTGACAGAGATAAATTTCTTGAAAATATTTCTAAAAACGTTGATAATGAATTAAAGAAAATCGGTTTAAAATTGATCAACGTCAACGTTACCGATATTAAAGATGAATCTGGATATATTGAAGCTTTAGGAAAAGAAGCTGCGGCGAAAGCAATTAACGAAGCGAAAATTTCTGTTGCTGAACAGGAAAAAATCGGGGAAACCGGAAAAGCAATGGCCGATAGAGAACGCGATACTCAGATTGCCGAAACGCATAGAGATCGTGATGTGAAAATTGCCATTACTCAAAAAGACCGGGAAGTAAGTATTGCTTCTGCCGGAAAAGACGAAAGTATTGGAAAAGCAGTGGCGGAAAAAGAAGCCAGAATTGCAACTTCCGAAGCGAATTCATTAGCTGTAAAAGGAGAAAACGAAGCAAAAATTACCATCGCACAGTCAGATGCATTGCGTCGTGAAAAAGAAGCAGAAGCAATGAAAATTGCAACGACTGCCGAAAAAGTACAGGCTGCAAAAGCTTTGGAAGAATCTTATGTTGCTGAACAGAAAGCTGAAAAAGCCAGAGCAGAAAGAGAGCGCGCTACCCAAAATGCAAATATTGTTATTCACGCCGAAATTGCAAAACAAAAGCAAATCATCGAAGCTGAAGCCGACGCCGAAAAAATCCGTTTAAATGCAAAAGGTGAAGCTGATGCGATCTTCGCAAAAATGGAAGCTGAAGCAAAAGGTTTATTTGAAATCTTAACCAAGCAAGCCGAAGGTTACGACCGTATTATTAAAGCTGCAGGTGGCGACACGAATAGTGCGTTCCAATTGCTATTGATTGAGAAATTACCAGAATTGGTAAAAACACAGGTTGAAGCGGTGAAGAATATTAAGATCGATAAAATCACCGTTTGGGATGGTGGAAATAATACAGAAGGAAATACTTCTACTGCGAATTTTGTTTCTGGAATGATGAAATCTGTTCCGCCTTTGAATGATTTATTTAATATGGCTGGTTTGAATTTACCGACTTATCTTAAAGGGGAAGAACCAAAGGAGGCAACGATCATTAAAGAAAAAACTAAAGTGGTTTATCCACAGAAACCGAAAGAAGAACCTGAAATTAAAAAAGATGATTCTTCTGAAGAACCTTCTTAATAAATGACCAAAAAGAGCAGAAATTTCTGCTCTTTTTTATTTTGACTTAAAACCATTTCTATATCTGAAAGCTTTGATTATAATTGATGGTTAATAGTATTTATCAAGTTTTTCATTTTGGTCATCAATCTAGAATAATTTATATTTGAGCATATTTATTTTAATGAAAAAACTCTTTATATTTTCTTTCCTTTTTACTTTGAGTACTACTCTATTTTCCCAAAATCAAAAATCAGGTTCTGACTATTTTTTCTACGAAAACAAAGGACAAATTGTTGATCAAAAAGGCAAAGAAAATTCTGCTGTCCAATATCTTTTTCATTCAAACGGTCTTAATGTTCAACTTAAAAATGGGGGATTTTCCTATGATGTTTATGAAGTCAAGAAAACTTTAATAAAGAAAAATAAGCACCATAAGAATTCAATTTCAAACCGAGAAAAAACGCTCCTGATTATGATTTAAATTATCAATTTCACCGAGTTGATATTGATTTTATAAATGGAAATAAAAATCCAGAAATCATTGCAGAAGGGGAATCCAAGGATTACGAGAATTATTATAATATTCCAGGAAAGCCAAATGGTGTTACGAACGTTCGTCGTTACAAAAAGTTAACTTATAAGAATCTTTACCCCAATATTGATCTTGTTTTCTTTAAACCAAATGACAGTTTAAAACCGATTGAATATAATTTCATCGTTAATCCTGGTGGAAGAATTTCTGATATACAATTAAAATTCAAGGGAGCAAAAACCCAATTGAAAAACGGTAAAATATCGATGAATTTACGTTTTGGGGAAATGCAGGAAAATATTCCACATTCTTGGGAAGAGGAAGGATTAAACAAAAATCCAATTGAGATTGGATTTAGAAATCTCGGAAATGAAACATTCGGTTTTACATCAGCCAAAGATATATCTGACAAAGTGGTCGTAATTGATCCGGTTCCGAATAGAATGTGGTCAAGTTACTACGGTGGTGATTCTACCGATTACGTTAGCGAAATTGTTACTGATAAGCTTGGGAATGTGTGTATTACCGGCAATACATTTAGTACTACTAACATTGCTACAGCGGGTGGATTTATTACCTCAGTTTATATGCCAAGTAACCTAGATTCTTACGTTATGAAGATGGACTCCAATGGTTTTAAACTTTGGGGAACTTATACAAATGGATCAGTTGCTGATATTAATATTGACAGTTACAATAATGTTATATCGACAGGAAACGTCTATTTTCTTAGTCATATTGGTACTCCTGGAACTCACAAACCCAATCACAATAATTATAATCATGATGCTTACATTTTAAAATTAAACCCAAATGGAATTAGAGAATGGGGAACTTTTTATGGTGGTCCCGGTGAAGAATATATTTATGGATCTTCAATAGATATAAATGATAACGTCATTATTGTTGGTTATACAGAAAGTTCTACGGAAATAGCAAGTGCTTCTGCGCATCAACAAAACAGAAGTGGCTACTCAAAAGATGGTTTCATTGCAAAGATTAATACTTTCGGACAAAGAGTTTGGGGAACCTATTATGGAGGTAGTGGAGAAGATATACTAAAGGACTGTGCTCTAGATGAAGCAGGTAATATTTATATCATTGGAGAAACTTCAAGCAATGATAATATGATTTTTGGCATCCCGTATAAAGCGCTGAAAGATGGACCAATTGATGCGGTTTTAGCCCTTTTCAGCCAATCTGGCGACATCATTTTCGGAACATATTATGGAGGAGAAAATAACGAATATTTTACTAAAATTGATTATGCTGATCAAAAAGTAATTATTTCTGGAAACTCAAACAGTACCACAAAATTATCGACTCCAAATGCTCCTTACCCAACTCCAGTTGTCGGTTCGAATTCCCTGGGATCTATATTTTCCTTATTTGACAAAAACGGACAGCTTTTGATGGGCAGCTATTTTTACAATAAAATTACTGATTGCGGATTTGACTTTGATGGAAATATTTTGATCGCAGGTTCAACAACAACAGATGGATTGGCAACGCCAAATTCTTTTCAACCTCTTCGATACAATTATTCAGAAGATGCTTTTGCCATTAAATATGACGTGAATAATTACAGTAAAATTTGGGGAACCTATTTCGGAGGCGACAGTTTTGAAGTTGAAACAGCTTTACATGTTGATAAAATTTTAAAAAATATTTATTTAGGGGGAAGAACCTATAGTTCTATAAACATCGCATCACCAAACGCTTATCAAAAAAACAAATACAACACTTGGGAAGATGGTTATGTTGTCAAATTCAATTATTGCCAAAATAATGTTTCTGCTTCTGCCAATTCAAATATTTGTCCAGGGTCTGAAATCAAATTGTTGGCGACCGGCGGAACTTCTTATTCCTGGACCGGACCAAATGGATTTACATCTTCGTTACCTAATCCTATAATTACGAATGCAAGTTCTATACATGACGGAATATATATCTGCGCTATTTCAGGAACTGGCGATTGTGATGGATCTTATTCTGTAACCGTAAAAGTTGAAGATATTACTGCACCAATTCCGAATGTTACTAATCTGCCAACAATCACCGGAAATTGTAAAACAGTTATAACTACTTTTCCTACCGCGTTTGATAATTGTACTGGAAATATTGTGGGAACAACTGCAGATCCAATGCAATATTCGTTACCGGGAAATTATGTTATTCACTGGATTTATAAAGATGGAAATGGAAATAGTTCTACCCAAGACCAAAATGTTATCATTACAAGTGAACCTTTGCCAACTGCTAATTCAGTTCAGGATTTCTGTTTAATTGATAATCCTAAAATTTCAACTATTCAAATTACAGGAACTTCCGTAAAATGGTACGATGCAGCCGGAACTCTTTTAAATAGAAATACGCCGTTAGTCAATGGAACAAAATATTTTGCCACCCAAACTTTAAATGGTTGTGAAAGTGCTCAAAAAGAAATTTTAGTTAACGTCAATGATCCAAATGCTCCAACAGGAAATGCAACTCAGGATTTCTGCTCGGCGCAAAATCCTACAATTTCAAATATTATCCTTATTGAACAAAATGTAAAATGGTACAACGGAATTGGAACTCTTTTACCACGAACTACACCACTTGTTGATGGTGAAACGTATTATTCAACTCAGACGGTAAATGGTTGTGAAAGTACTCAGAAAACTGCTGTAACCGTTTCAATTACCAATGGCGGAATTCCGGCAATAGATTTTCCTTGGTCATTTTGTAATGATACCATAGGAAATACTAAAACTGATAATCTTAACAATTACAAAGGAAATTTAATTACAAATTCAACGAATTATATTTTTGAATTTTTCGATGCGAACAATCAAGTTATTCCAAATCCTGCAAACGTCAATTTAAATATTGGTTCTAATTTATTTAACGTAAAAATCTCTAATTCATTGGGGTGTTTCAACTTTGTGAAATTGAATTTAACGCTGAATCCAAAACCGATTTTAAATCTTCCGTTAAACAAAGAATTTTGTAATGGTCAAACGGTAACATTAGATGCAGGAAGTGGTTTTGATTCCTATGAATGGACCAAAGATGATTCTCCAACGGTCATTTCAAAAAAGCAAATTTTGGTCGTTTCAGAAGCAGGGAAATATTCAATTAAAGTCAAAAATAGTTTTTGTGAAAATACGGCGTCGGTAAATGTGACCCAATCTGTGATTGCGAACATCGTGGGAATTCAAATTATTAATAATACCGCAGCGGTTCAAATGTCTGCTGCTGGTGATTTTGAATACTCTTTGGATAATATAACCTGGCAGAATTTAAATATATTTAAAAACCTTTCCAATGGAAATTTTACCGTTTTTGTTAAAACTAAATCAGGTTGTATTATTGGCTCAATGAACTTTAGCATCTTCAGTATTCCAAATGCTTTCAGTCCGGATGCAGATGGAATAAACGATACCTGGAAAATCGATGGCATCGAAAATTATCCAAACTCTGAAATTCAGGTTTTCGACCGTTTCGGAACTCTGGTCTTCCAGAAAATCACCAACGGAACTTTCGAATGGGACGGATTCTCCAACTCACGAGTTCTACCAACAGGAAATTATTGGTACGTCATAAAAGTATCTGACGGAAGATTATTAAACGGTTGGGTTTTAATTAAAAATAGAAATTAAACAAAAGATTCTTTCGAAGATTCCATAAAAAAAAGAGCAGAAATTTCTGCTCTTTTATATTTTAATAGATTACCTAATTCTAAACTTTTTCGTCCTCCGCAATTAATCGAATTTTATCTTCCAAAATTTCAATCTTCTTATCACGGTACAAACCACCAATGGCTTTCTTGAAATTCTTCTTGCTCATTTGCAATTCGTCTTTAATTTCGTCTGGCGTAGATTTATCAGAAAGATAGATTAAACCGTAATTTAATTCTAATTTATCGATAATCATTTTCTGAAATTCATCAATATTTTCATAACCTTCTGGCTGAAGAGAAACATCGATTTTACCGTCTTCTCGAATAGATTTGATGTAACCGATTTCTTCTGACAATGGGAATAATCTTTTGTAAACATCAGAAGTATAAATCAAACCGACATATTCTTTGTTCACAATCACATTCCAGCCTAATTCACTTTCGCCAGCGATAATTAAGTTCACTTTCTCCCCTCTTTGAAAAGGCAGATTTTCGTAATGTGGATTTTTCTTATATCTCGTCGTTCCCGTAACTAAGCCTAAAACGTCATCAATATAAACTTGAACCAAATATCTTTTCCCTTCCAGGATTTTTGCGCGCTGCTGTTTGTATGGAACGAATAAATCTTTGATAATTCCCCAGTCCATAAAAGCACCAGCTGGCAAACTTTGTACACAAGTCATTACCGCAAACTCTCCTACTTCAGCGTTTGCTTTTTCGGTCGTTGCTTTTAATTTATCATCATCCTGATAAACGAATACTTCCATTTCATCACCAATTTCAGCATCTTCAGAAGCGAAAATTTTAGGCAGAAAACATCTTATACCTTCTTCATCTTCCAGAAATAATCCTGAATAATTTTTTTCTGCGATTTTTAATAATTGAGTTTTTCCGATGTTCATAATGAAGGTGACTAAAAGTAAATATTTGTAAGGTGCAAAGATAAGGTATTTTCTCAGAAATTTTCGGGAATGGTTGTTGCTATTGCTAAAGAAAAATTATATGAAATCACTCCTTCAATATAGTTCTGACCTCGACCAACTTTCAGCCGCAGAAAATAGTGATTTAGCAAAAGCGGTAAAGTCCGTAGAACAGTTTATAAAAAGTTCTTCAAAAATAAGCAAGGTTAATCATGCCACCCGCGATGCTCATTCAAAAACATATGCCACCGTAAAAGCGCGTTTAACAATATCCGAAGATTTACCTGAATTTATAACCGATATTTTCGACCAAAAGGAATACGAACTTTTAGCACGTTTCTCAAATGGAAATTTGGTTATTAATAAAAAAGGAAGAGATACTCCACTATACGGATTTTCATTAAAAATTAAAAAGGTAAAAGGTCAGGATGCGAATTTTCCTTTGGTTAATTTCCCTTTATTTCCAACGAATTCACCTTCAATATTTTTAAATTTTTTCAGATCAGTGAATACTTTTTTAGTAACGAAACAGGATAATTTTCTAGTTTCAGTTTTAGATCTACCTTCGCTGATCAAAAACAGTTTATCTCTTTTCATTTCTATGTTTTCGGTAGATGTTTTAAAGAAAATAATCAAATTTATACCGAAACGAAAAGACTTTTTCTTTTCCTTTAATTATGATGGAATTGGCTGTTATCGTCTTGGGAATTACATCATGAAAATTGGTTTAAAACCCGTCAGAAACCTTTCTGGTATTGGCGAGAACGAATCTCAGCAGGAATCGATTACAGAATTTATTTCCCTACAAGACTCAAATTTTCTCTTAACCATTCAATTGTGTGAAAATTTAGAAAATCAACCTGTCAATGATTTAATGAAGACCTGGAAAAATGCACCGGAATATTGTTTAGGAAAAATTGTAATTCCCCAGGATTCCCTTCTTGATTCTAATGATCCCGAAATTGAAAATCTAAATTTCAATCCATTTGAAAACGCTGAAAACCTACAGCCCGTTGGGAAAATTCAACAAATCAGAAAGCAAATATATGAAGCATCAATTGCGACACGAAATAAATTGAATGTCAATAAATCAAATTAATGCAAAAAAAAGAGAAGCCGAAACTTCTCTATTAATATGATCAAACGAACAAGTCGTAAATTATTTTATCTATATTTTGAAATAAAATCAGTCAGTTTATTTTTCGAAGTACTAAAATCAAAAGCATCAAAAACCAAATGATAGTTTTGGCGATCTACACATTTTACATAAAGAAGCTTTGCAATTTCCAGTTTATTATTGTCGAAATCCATCGTTTTTAATAGGCTGTAAATTTGTTGCGAAGTGAAATTTATATTTTTAGCAGTCATCGTAATCATCGACATTTTATCCTTGTCAAAACTACCATTTCTTTTTACGGACGACATAAAATTATTAAAATCCTGATTATTCATCGCATTTCCATAATAATTTCCATTTCCGTTATTCCCGTTCCAGTTCCCATTTTGATTTCCGTAAGGATTATTCCAAACATCGTCCCACTCATTAATTCCGTAAGATTGGTTTTGAACCGGATAAGTTCCTAAAAGATATAATCCTTTATTTGGAAAGAAATCCAGGACCAGTCTTGTGTACGTTTTCAGTTTCAAATTCGTTCTGTAAATCAGATAATTATTTTGATAAATTGAAATAGGAAGTGTTCCAAATTGCAAATCAAAAAATCTAAATTTCCCAGAAGAGTTACTCATCATTTGATCACCAACTTCTACGGTGTAATTTCCGTTTTGTGGAATCCTTACAAATACTTCAGAATTTCCGGAATTATAATTCCAGCGGTAATTTGTAGTATTCGTATTTCCTTTTGGATTATTGTACGTTGGCGGAGTTCTGTAATTTGAATTATCCAGAACTTTGTCATTCGTTCTTCCAGAATTGTCATTTCGTGGATTTTGCATTTCATTGGTTCTCGCTTCATTTTTCAGAAGTTCACCAGCTCGTCCAGCTTCTTGGGCAAAAACACCAAGGCTCATTAATAATAAACAAGAAGTAAAAATATTTTTCATAATATTAAATTTTAAAGGTTGTTACAGAACACTACTCTATAATGATGCCAAAAACTGCTACTATCACCTTATTTCAATGAATATATGCAAATTATTAATTAATACATTAATTGCCTCAAAACCGCTTTAACCTTCCCTAAAAATCATTATCAAAGCGAATCACACGCATAAAATATTTTTGCCATCCCGAAACTTCGGGACACGGATTTCTTTTATGTATACTTCTGACTTCAAATATTTACACAACTCTTAAACAGATTTTTACCCTTTTATTATTAATGAACTCAGTGAACAAAGAGTTATAAAAAGAAAAAATTCGTGCATTCGTGGCTTTAAAAAACCAAACAAAAAAAGAGAAGCCGAAACTTCTCTTTAAATTATTTCTGCCACGAATGCACGAATCTCTTTTTATGCTGCTTTTATACTTCAAATTAATCCTCCAAAGAATAAACACAAGATATTAAAGGAAAAAAATTCGTGTCCCGAAGTTTCGGGATGGCTTTAAAAAGTACCAAACAAAAAAAAAGAGAAGCCGAAACTTCTCTTTAAATTTATATTACAATGCAATTAATACATCATACTTTATACATTCTACTTTGTACAATTAAAAATGAATCGCTCTCTTCCCAGTCGCATCCAAAGCCGCTTCTTTCATAGCTTCAGCGTACGTCGGGTGCGCGTGAGACATTCTTGAAATATCTTCAGCACTTGCTCTATATTCCATTGCAACAACCGCTTCTGCGATTAAATCTGCCGCTCTCGCTCCGATCATGTGAACTCCAAGAATCTCATCCGTTTTTTCGTCAGCGATTACTTTGATGAAACCATCAACATCACCGGAAGCACGGCTTCTTCCTAAAGCACGCATCGGGAAATTACCCACTTTAATGGCAACACCTTCCGCTTTCAATTGCTCTTCTGTTTTACCAACAGCAGCAACTTCTGGCCAAGTATAAACAACACCTGGAATCAAATTATAATTGATATGAGGTTTTTGTCCAGCGATTAATTCAGCCACCAAAGTTCCTTCTTCAGACGCTTTGTGTGCCAACATTGCTCCTGCTACAACATCACCGATGGCGTAGATATTCGAAACATTGGTTTGTAAATGCTCGTTTGTTTTCACTCTTCCTCTTTCATCCAAATCAACACCTGCTTTTTCAACAGCAAGTCCGTCAGTGTAAGGTTTTCTACCAACAGCAACCAAAACGTAATCACCTTCGAAAACTACTTCTTCGCCTTTTTTATCTTTCGCTGTAACTTTTACGGTATCGCCATTTCTTTCAACAGACTGAACTCCCGTAGAAAGGTTGAATTTCATTCCTTGTTTGCGCAAAACTTTGTTTAATTCTTTCGACAAAGCACCGTCCATGGTAGGAATAATTTTATCCATAAATTCTACCACCGTTACTTCAGAACCTAATCTTTTGTAAACAGAACCCAATTCCAAACCGATAACTCCACCACCAATAACGATCAGGTGTTTCGGAATTTCTTTCAGATTTAATGCTTCCGTAGAAGTGATGATTCTTTCCTTATCCAAAGTAATAAAAGGAAGCGTACTCGGTTTAGAACCCGTCGCGATAATCGTATATTTAGAATCGATCGTTTCCGTAGAACCATCGTTTTTAGTCACTTTGATCTGAGTTGCAGATTCAAAACTTCCAACCCCTTCGAACACCGTGATCTTGTTTTTATCCATCAAGAACTGGATTCCTTTGGTCGTTTGGTCCACCACTTCATTCTTACGAGCCACCATTCTATTGATGTCTGCCACAGGATCGTTGATGATAATTCCGTGATTCGCGAAATTGTGTTTTGCATTTTCGAAATGTTCAGAACTGTCCAAAAGCGCTTTACTCGGAATACAACCCACGTTCAGGCAAGTACCGCCCATCGTTGGATATTTCTCAATAATTGCTGTTTTGAAACCCAATTGCGCACATCTAATTGCAGCAACATAACCACCAGGACCGGAACCGATTACGGTAACATCGAATTGACTCATATTTATCTTTTTATGATTTAATTAAAAGTAGGGCAAATTTACAAAATATTTTCGCTTTGGATGGTGTGGATTTGCAGAGATTTTCGAGACTTTTTTAGGAGCCGGGAACCTGCTTTTCGCTATATCTTTTTTGCTAGAAATTTCATTTATAAAAAGAAAATTTGAGAAAGCAAAAAAGGATGCCGCTGCAATCAGGGCTATTGATTTAAACAGTTGTGATATACATGTATATTACTACAAAACCGACAAAAAGATTGTCGGTTTTGTAGTAATAAGTAAGAAAGTAATATAATATTTTCATTCCATTCTAAAAAAAATATGTAGATTAAATTTCAATACTAAAGAGCTCAGATAAATACTTGTCCATCATCGGTGATATCATCTTATAAAGTTGTTTTTTATCTTCCGGAATGTCATTTTCAGACAATGACATGAAATGAATCACTGGCACTGGAACTTCTAAAACTTTTGAAATACTTTCAAGAGTTTCTGGACTGGGACTATAAACGCCATTAATAATTTGTGATACACTCGTTTTACTTTTCCCAATTTGTGCTGCAAGTTGTACTTGAGAAAGTCCTTTTCTCTTTAATAAGATTTTTATTACTTCTCCTAAGGTCATTCAAATAATTTTTGGATTGTTACTGCTAGATTACCAACATCCTTAAAGATGGAAATCCACTTGATTAAAATTTCAAATTTTTCTTTTTGAGTTAAATCATCACTGATTTTTTCTCTTAAATCATTTAAAGCGATTTTGACTTCCTCAGTTAATTCATAATTTTCTATGATATCACTAAGCGCATTTTTTATATATTTTGTAGACATTGAAATTTAGATTTTGAGCTGTTAATAAACTTTCTTTAACTAAGTCAAAATCTGTATTTTCTTCATCGTCGAATGTCCTAATGTTATTTTTTTGGTTCCTAATGATTTTTCGATCGTCAAAAATACCTCTACACAATGCTAAACTACGCTTAAGTTGTTTTTTTCGTAGTTTTAAACTTTCAATTTCTGAGGTTAGTATTTCTACTTCTCTTAAGATTTTAAGCTCATCATATAATTGTGTAGAAAGATTGTACTCTAATAAATTTAGCTGTTCAATCTCGCTAATAGATACGGCATTTTCTTTTCTAAAATATCCTCGAATAAGATTTAATCTTTCCAAGTAATCATGATCAACTTCTTGATCGATAAAGTAAAAACTTGAGAATCTCTCCAATTCATTTTTACGTTTTTCCGCCACTGATATTGATTCAGAAATCGTATCAATTGCATTTTGCAGTTCCCATGCTGTTAAAAAACTTTTCATATGATTTAAATATTACACAAATATAGGTAAAACTTAAACAATATACAATGTTATTTAAGTGAAGCTTTTATTTCTTATTAATCTTTTTGTATCAGTATAAATCATTCATTGCAATAAGCATTATTCTAAAAAATTTATTTTCGTTCTGTAAATAGATTTTTTTTATATTAGAAAAATGAAAAGCACAAATGATGAAAATCCCAACAATACACGGCTACATCGACAGAAGAATTTTAATCAACTTTACCGCTGATCCAAAATCAATGACGACAATAATAGTGGAAAAACTACCCTTAATATTACTGCTGTTATTTCTCTCTTGTAAGGGGCAAGATGAAAATAAAAAACAATCTGATTATCATAAAAAGTACAACTTGTTTTATGATAAAACGCAATTTGCAATTGAAAAAAAAGATTCTACCAATTTTCATAGATATTATGATTCTACAAAAATATATTTAGATACTTTGCTAACAAAACAACCAAATAGTGTGAATCTATTGAGTAAGAAGTTAGGATTATTAATTCTGAATAATGATTTAAAAGAAATGATTGGTACCTATAACTTATTGATTAAAAATGACTCATTAAATTCAGCACAAAAGCAAGATTTAAAGTTCGGTCAATTTTACTGCATGGCATTAACAGAATCAATTTTGTATAAAAAACAAATGTTACAATATTATAATGAACTACAAAGAAATCAACCAAAAATAAATATCTTGTTAAAAAATCCCGATCCATATAAGGATCAGCCTGAGATATATAAAAGAATGGGTATAAGTTATTATTTTGAGGGAAAAGAAAAAACATTACAAGATTTTGAATCTATCAGCCAGAAAATTCCATATAAATTTAAATATGATATGATAAAAGAAAACCTGAAAGATCGAATAGACTTCTTAAAAGATGGAATGGATTTTCCAATAAAATATGATTGGAAATAAATCTCCCGCGTTGCCGCACGAATCCTTTCGTACGGTAAGTAATAAAAAACATTTGATCTAAATGAAAATCCCTACAATCCACGGCTATATCGACAGAAGAATTTTAATCAACTTTACCGCTGATCCAAAATCTGTAGAGAAAATTATTCCTTTTCCTTTTCGACCAAAAATCTATAAAGACAAAGCCATTGTAGGAATTTGCTTGATCAGACTAAAAGACATTAAACCAAAAGGATTTCCTGACTTCATCGGCGTCAATTCAGAAAATGGCGCACACAGAATTGCCGTCGAATGGGACGAGAATGGTGAAACAAAATCTGGTGTTTACATTCCACGAAGAGACACTTCTCTAAAATTAAACGCATTTATTGGCGGTCGACTATTTCCGGGTAAACATTATCTGGCAAAATTCAACGTACAAGAAGCAAATGGAAATTATCACATCGACTTTAAAAGTTCCGATGAAACCGAAACATCAATTGATGCAACTGAAACCAAAGTATTTTATGAGAACTCAATCTTCAAAACATTAGAAAATGCTTCTGACTTTTTTGAAAATGGAGACCTTGGATATTCACCCAACAAAGATAAGTTTGATGGATTAAGATTGAAAGCCTACAAATGGGAAGTTAAACCGCTTGAAGTTTCAAATGTGAAAACAAGTTTTTTTGAAAATGAAGAAATCTTTCCAAAAGGTTCAGTGAATTTTGACAATGCTTTGTTGATGACGAATATTGAGCATGAGTGGAAAAGCGAGCAGGAAAAGTAAGCACACGTAAAATATTTATGGCCAATATGTTTTAATCTAAAAGAAAATTCCGCGCAACATTGTTAAGCGGAATTTTCAAAAAATCTTAAATGAAAAGACCTTATTAATTGAAAGTTACAACATCTGCGGTAATAGTACACATAACTTCTTGAACAATTCCAAACATCATAGAATTTTTTATATTTACTGTTGTGTTTGCAAGTGCTTGACCTTTTTGTAATGGATTTTTTGCAAGCATATCTTGTTTTGCTTCATCAACAAGAGATTGTCTTTTCATACCACCAATTCCAAATATATATGTCGCTGTGGAAGTTCCTGTGATACTATTCGCCGAATAGTTGAAATTATTAGAACTTAGATTAGCCGAACTTTGTAAAGTTCCATAATGACTAGAAGCACAACTTGTTAGCGCTAATGAACCAGAAATTAAAAGTCCTGTAATAATAGATTTTGTTTTCATATTGTTAAAATTATATTTTTACAAACATAATTACTATTATCTAGTAAAAAAAGTACAAAATTGTACATTTCACTAACACATACTTATTCCCTTATAAAGCAATTGGTAAGATCCACAACTACTCTACAAAAAGGTCAATCCTATCCGTCTGTTTAGACCCACTTCAAAAAGTCGAAATAAGGTAGAGAGTTGTATATTTCCTTTGCCTTTTTCAATTTTTGAAATGTAACTTTTTTTGGTACCTGTTTTTTCTGCAAGTTGTTCTTGTGTCATGTTTGCTTCTTTGCGGGCTTGCTTTAACATCTCACTGATAATAAACATTTGAGCATTTTCTTCATATTCCACTCTACTTTCAGTCCCAATTTTACCATGCTCTAATTCAATCAGTTGGTCAAAGGTTTTAATATCTGTGTAATTATCCATTTTTAATCTTTTTTATTCTTAAAATTTTCATTTTTCAATCTTATTGCTTTGTCCAATTCATTCTGCGGCGTTTTCTGTGATTTCTTCTGAAACGCATTGAACAGAATTACTAAATTCCCTTTGCCAAAACAACAGAACCTGCCTGTCGGCGGACAGGTATTCGGTAGAGATTCGATTGGTATTCAATTCTAATTTCATAAATCCCATCAGTTCCAGACAAATGTTTCAAAAATTTTCAGGAACTCTGTCAACTTGTTTGATAAGTTCGAGGACATTTTTTATTTTAGATTTTACCTTCTCACCCTGAACTTTATAAAAGTCCAAAAAGTGATTTTGGTAAAATCAATTCGCCTACTCATTGGATAAAGTTAACTCAAAAGATAACTTTATCCAAGTTTTTATAGAAAACTATTACTGGATTTAGATAAACTTTGCAAAATTTAGAAACTTAACTTTCTTATTTTTTATCTCAATTAAAAATGATGGAAAAAGATAGCGCTCCTATGGAGCGCACCTCTCTTACTAATTAATATTTTCTACAGAGATATTGCTCCTGCGGAGCAACCTTCACATGTAGTTCATCGGAAAAGAAAATAAAAAAGAGGCTATCTCAAAAATGAAACAGCCTTTATTATTCATAAACATCCCGAAACTAAAAAAAGAAGCCTGTCTCAATTTTCATTTCAGACAGACTTCTTATGATTAGAATATGCAGTTTCGCATTTGCTCTCTGCCTTTACAAGTAACGTTATAGTTCCTGTATTTACAGACAAATGCCTATTATGCTTGTGGAGGTGTTCCCTCAGCGTTTGCTACAACTACATCAATTTGGATTAAAGCATCTTTAGCCAAAGCTGATACTCCAACTGTTCTTCTTGCAGGAATTCCGCCCGGGAAGAATGTTGTATAAACTTCATCTACAACAGCAATATCCGCGATATTTTTAAGGAAGATATTTACTTTAACCACATCATCCATAACGTGATCGATACTTTCTACAATTGCCTTGATATTTTTTAAACACTGTTCAGCCTGCTCTTTTATACCGCCAGAAACCAATTCCCCTGTTTTTGAGTCCACAGGTAACTGAGCTGAAAGATGGTTGTAATGAGAAAAAGCTACCGTTTGGTTAGACAGAGAACATTTTGGTGCATTTTCAGTATTATTTGCCCAAATAACGATTCCATGTCGGTGTTCAATAGCTTGTGGAGGTGTTCCATCGCCGTGTGAAACCACCACTTCGATTTGCACCAAAGCATCCATCGGTAAAGCTGAAACTCCAACTGTTGTACGTGCAGGAACATAAGCTACAGATCTGGCAATAGCCGAATCTGGAAAGAATGTTGAATAAACTTCGTCTATAGCTTCAATATCAGCTAGGTTATTAAGGAAGATATTAACTTTAACAATATCATCAAAAGGAACGTCGATACTTTCCAAAATTGCCTTGATGTTTTTTAAGCATTGTGCAGTCTGCTCTTTTACACCACCCACTACCAATCTACCAGATTTTGGACAAATCGGTAATTGAGCTGAAAGATTATTGTAATGAGAGAAAGATACAGTTTGTGTCGATAAAGTACTTATTGGCGCATTTTCCGTATTATTTGTAAGCTTTATAAGATCGCCAGATTGTGGCGCGTTCGGAATTGTACCTTCACCGTGCGAAAGAAGTGCTTCTACCTGCACCATTGCATCCATAGGTAAAGCTGCAACTGCAACTGTAGTTCTTGTAGGAACATAGGTTGGGAAGAATGTTTTATAAACTTCGTCTACAGCGTCAACATCTTTAACATTCTTAACGAATACTGTGATTCTGACAACGTCGCTCATCACATGGCCGATGCTGTCTGCAATTGCCCTAATATTTTTAAAGCATTGCTCAGCCTGCTCTTTTATACCACCAGCTACCAATGTGCCCGATTTTGGATCGATAGGTAATTGCGCTGAAAGATTATTATAATGAGAGAAAGCTACCGATTGTGAATAAGGACCGATACTTTTTGGAGCATTATCCGTATTTTTTGCTGATACTGAATTTACTTTATTTGAACTCATTTTGTCTATAAATTTAAATAGTTAATAAGGTGAGCTACTATTTAATTTAGCTTAAATAAGGGAAATTAAGCACTATGCTCATTTGTGTATATCAAAATTACTAAAAAATATTTCCGAAGATACAAATGAGATCCAAAACTTTCAAAACCGGTGTAAATTTTAATAAATCACAAGTAGTTGTTAATAAATAATAAAAAATGCTAAGACTCCTGCTGCCAAAAGAATCCTTTCGTGTGGCATCGGTCAATAAGCCAATATTATTTTAATCATCAGACCCGAAAACAACAACAACATCACTTAAAAATCCTGTCTCGTCTGCATAGTCTTTAGCACTGCAGTAAAAGTAATCTTCTGATTTAGAAACTAAAGTCGTTTCCACAGAATTTGGTGAACTTCATCTATTTTTTGTTTGATGATATGGTTGCTCCACAATTCTATAGAATTATAAAAGGCTGCCTCAAAATTGAAGCAGCCATTATTATTTATATCAAAATATAGTTTTACCCACACTTACTATTCCCGCAATTCTTACAAGTCAAGCAACCTTCCTGATAAACCACTTGATCAGAACCACAACTTGAACATTTTCCGCCGGCTTCGGTTCCATCAGCGATGTAGCGCTTTAATGCACGTGCAACTCCGGCTTTCCAGTTGTTGATGGATTCAGAATCGAGTTCTAAACGGTTGATTAATTCAACCGCATTTTCAATCGGCATTCCGTGTCGTAAAGTACCGGAAATCAGTTTTGCATAATTCCAGAATTCTGGTTTAAACTTGTGCGAAAGTCCTTCAATCGTTGTTTTATAACCACGCTGATTCTTAAACTGGAAATCATAACGCGATTTTCCATTTTCATCCTGGTTTTTAATAATCACCCCATCATTCACCCAACGTGGAACGGAAATCCCTTCTTCATCGTCGGCCAAACCAGTGAAAATCTCGTAAGGTTTACCTTCAATTAAACCAACAAAAGCAATCCATTTTTCTTTATTATTTTGAAAACGAACCACATCTGCATTTAAAACATGCGGTCTTTTCGTAGGGAAAACAGACGTAATCATTTCTGGTTTTTCGTCTTTTTTCTCGTCTGCCGAAATCAAAACTCCGGAACGTGAACCGTCGCGATAAACCGTCACGCCTTTGCAACCCACTTCCCACGCTTTGATGTAGAGTTGATTCACCAATTCTTCCGTCGCATCATTCGGGACATTGATCGTTACCGAAATCGAATGATCCACCCATTTCTGAATCGAACCCTGCATTTCTACTTTGCTCAACCAATCCACATCATTGGAAGTCGCTTTGTAATAGGGCGATTGCTCAATAATTTTATTTAATTCCTCTTGAGAATAATTTTTGTCCGTGTCGATTCCATTGACTTCCATCCATTCTTTAAAACGGTGGTGAAAAACCAAATATTCTTCCCAGGAATCGCCAACTTCATCTACAAAATCCACGCGAATATCCTGATCATTTGGATTTACTTTTCTGCGTCTTTTATAAACCGGCATAAACACAGGTTCAATTCCAGACGAAGTTTGCGACATTAAAGATGTACTTCCAGTTGGTGCGATTGTCAATAAAGCGATATTACGTCTACCGTATTTTTTTAGATTTTCGTACAATTCCGGATCGGCATCTTTCATTCTTAAAATGAACGGATTCTTCGCTTCTCTTTTCGCATCATAAATTGCAAAAGCACCTCTTTCTTTCGCCATTTCTACCGATGAACGATAAGCCGCCAAAGCCAAAGTTTTATGAACTAAAGTGGAAAATTCATTGCCTTCTTTGCTTCCATATTGAATATTTAAAGCAGCTAACATATCGCCTTCCGCTGTAATTCCAACGCCGGTTCTTCTGCCTTCAATTGTTTTGTGACGGATTTTTGTCCAAAGATTTTTCTCTGTTGCTTTGATTTCATCACCTTCCGGATCGGATTCAATCTTCGCCAGAATCGCATCGATCTTTTCAATTTCCAAATCGATAATATCGTCCATCATTCTTTGGGCATAACCAACATGCTCTTTGAATAATTCAAAATTAAATTTCGCTTTTTTCGTAAACGGATTTTCCACGTAAGAGAAAAGATTCACCGCCAACAATCGGCAAGAATCATACGGACACAAAGGAATCTCTCCACACGGATTCGTGGAAACTGTTTCGTAGCCGATTTCTGCATAACAATCCGGCAAAGATTCATTAATAATGGTATCCCAGAAAAGAATTCCAGGTTCTGCAGATTTCCAGGCGTTATGAATAATTTTATCCCAAAGATCAGTCGCTTTTATTTCCTTTTGAAATTTCGGATTTGCACTATGAATAGGATATTTCTGAATATAATTTTCTTTATTGACAACGGCTTTCATAAATTCGTCATCGATTCGCACGGAAATATTCGCACCCGTTATTTTTCCCTGCTCCAATTTCGCATCTACAAAATCTTCAGAATCCGGATGATTTACGGACACAGAAAGCATCAACGCGCCTCTCCTACCATCTTGTGCAACTTCCCGCGTCGAGTTAGAATATCTTTCCATAAAAGGAACCAAACCCGTTGACGTCAACGCAGAATTCTTTACTGCAGAACCTTTCGGACGAATGTGTGACAAGTCGTGACCAACTCCACCGCGTCGCTTCATCAACTGAACCTGCTCTTCATCAATTTTCATAATGCTTCCGTAGGAATCACTTTGCGTTCCGCTGCCAATTACAAAACAATTTGAAAGCGAAGCAATCTGGAAATTATTCCCAATTCCCGTCATCGGACTTCCTTGCGGAATAATATATTTGAATTTTTTAATGAGATCAAAGACCTTTTCTTCCGAAAGAGCATTTGGATATTTCGCTTCAACTCTGGCAATTTCGGACGCAATTCGGTGATGCATATCATCGGGATTTTGTTCGTAAATGTTTCCCTCTGAATCTTTTAAGGCGTATTTGCTCACCCAAACTTTAGCGGCTAAATCATCACCTTCGAAATATTGTAAGGAAGATTGAATTGCTTCATCGTACGTATAAGTTTTTATTTTTTTTGCTAAGAGAGTTGATTCCATAATTAATTTTTTTGACGAAATAAATATACAGAAGTATCTTTTAATAAAAAATTGTTTGCAAATAATTTAATTCAACCATTTGTAAATCAACAAAATAAATATTTTAAAAATTATAAAAGTTCACAAAAAATAAAATTTACAATATGATTAAAATCATAAACTTAAGAAAGAATTATATATTTCCAATAAAGATTTTTTTTGCCGAGTTGTTATAAATAATAAAACGTCTATTAAGTTGAAAATATTTATTTTAATACCTAGAATAATATTCTAAAATGATTTCATTTTCTGGAAAGATATTTTTTTTCTTCAATAAATTTAAAATCACATCTACTAATTTTCTTTGTTTCTCAGTTTTTTCATTAGCAATAAATCCTACTTTAAAATTTCTATCTGAGAATAGAATACTAAAACCATAACTTGTTCCATCAATTTCGGTTCCTTCTGTTATTTGGTAATCAACAGTTGACAGATCGTTCAATGCTAATTTTATGGGAAGCAATTCTTCATTCGTTAAATTCGTGACGAAAGGATGAATTGGCTTTCTCAAAACATATTCTCTTTTACTACTTTGACCATTTGCACTTGGCGGTGCCGGCGGTTCTTGAATGTTTGGATAAATGTTTTTAAATGTTAAATATTTTTTATCAAAATTTAGAACTACTTCAGTATTCTCTTTTAATGATGGTTGAAACATAAAAGTTAATAATTCAAGATTTTTTACTTTATCAGTTTCAATACTACTTTCGACAATTTTTTTATTCTCATTACAAGAAAGAATTATTAGCAAAATTAAAATTAGAAATTTCTTCATACTATTTATGTAATGATGTTTTCTAAAACATTTTCGTACTTCTTTAAAATAAAATCTTTTGAAAACCGAGAGGAAATAGAATTTTTGATGGCTTCAGAATCATGAGCTTCTTTAAGCACAGTCAATATTTTATTTCCAAATTCCAGATGATTTTCAATATTAGAAATCTCACCATTTATTCCTGGCTGAATAATTTCAGTAATTCCACCAAGACAATTATTCACCAAAGAATAAGTTCCGCACGCTCCTGCTTCCAACAAAACATTTGGAAAACCTTCGTAACGGGAAGAGAGAATAAATAAATCTGCGAACTTCAAAAACTGATAAGGATTTTTTTGCTGTCCGTGAAAGATGACGTTTTTTAATCCCAAATCTTTTTTCATTTGATGAAGCAGTTCCTTATCTCGTCCATTTCCTAAAATATGTAGCAGAATCTTTTCATTTTTTAAATGACTGAAAACTTTTAATAAATTATCAAAACCTTTTCTGGAAGATAGATTTCCAATAGCCACAATATTTTTAAAATCATCTTTAAAAGATCCTGGCTTTTCTGAAGTTGCTAACTTTTCATCAATAAAATCAAAATCAACCGGATTATTAATCTTAATCAATTTCTCTTTTTTAATTTTAAAATTCTCAATCAGGTCATTTTGCATATCGTCGCTCTGACAAATAATCTTATCATAGTTATTGTAGAACTTATAAAAAAATCGGATTTCCTTTCGGGTAACGTGTTGCGAAACAACGTTAGTTTCTCTGGCGATGAATTTTGTCTTCGGAAAAAGTTTAATAAATAAAGCAAGATAAGCGTTCACTTCACCGAAACCACTGAAAACGACATCAGGTTTTCTCTTGCGAATTTCCTTTAAAATTGGTTTTAAAGAATGACGAATTCGGGGCGTTTTAATATCGATAATCTCAACATCATCTTTTAAAAATTCCAGATAACCTCCTTCTTTTCTTAAGAGTAGAATTTTTGGTTCAAACTTTTCGCGTGGCAAATGATTCGCAATCGTTGTTACGATTCGCTCTGCTCCGCCAGTTTCTAAATCGGGAAGTATAAAGAGGATAGAGATTTTTTTCATGTATTTTTATAAAACTTTATCAAAGATTTCAACTTTGACAAAGTGAATCTCAAATTTACAACAATTCGGGAAAGTCTTGAGAATGGTTATTTAAAATATGATTGATGATAAATTGATTGTCTTTTTGGTCAAAGAAAATATACCAAACGGTCCTTTTGTTCGCGGTATATTTTAGGTATTTATTACCATGTTTTTGAAATTTTACTGGGGAATTTTTTGAAATCGATTTATCAATATTCTGATCAATAAAATCAACAATCTTCATTGTATATTCGACCGCTGAATCTCTAAAACCAAAATAACTATTAGTATAAAGGATATCTACTAACTCACTTAATATTTCTAGTGCAGAGTCAGAATATATTGTTATTTCTCCCAAGGTAAAGAATCGATGTGTTGAATAATTCTTTTTCGGAATTCCGCAGAACTCATTCCCTTCGCAAACCTTTCGTCAAAATCATCTTTTACCGCATATTTAGATTGAGGTTCTGAAATTAATGGAATAGATTTATCCTTACTTTTTAACTCAATCAATTGTGTTAGAATATCTAAATCATCAAGATGATGAACCCAACTAATAATTTCTCTTTTAAGGTCTAGAATTGGATTTTTCATGGGTTAAATTTTTTCAATCGAAAAACAAATTTACGACAATTCGGGAAAGTCTTGAGAATGGTTATTTAAAATATGATTGATGATAAAGTGATTGTCTTTTTGGTCAAAGAAAACATACCAATATGCATGCTTATTCACTTTGTAGCTAAGGAAGTACTTACCAAATTTTCGAAAAGGTTCGGGAGCGTTTTGAGAAATTGAATTTTCAATGTTATTCTCTATAACATCGTAAATTTCGTCAATATAATTGTCAACATCTTCTAAATAACTAAAATATTGCTTTATGTAAAGTATTTTTGCAAGATGATCTAATTGAGAAATAAAGTAAGCTGAATAAATTATTTGTCCCACCATTCTCTGATTATTTTTTTTGATTCCTTTCGAGCATTTTCTGGATTTAAGCCTTTAGCAAACCTTTCATCAAAATCATCTGTCCTGGAGTATTCGGATTGAGCATCGGAAACTAATGAAGCAGGTTCATCAAAATTTTTCAAATCCAACACCTTTTGAATTGTTTCCAAATCATCAAGATTTTTGATCCATTTGATCAATTCTTTCTTAATTTCAAAAATTGGATTTTCCATCATATGAATTTTATCTCTTATCAAATTTACAACAATTCCGGAAAGTCTTGAGAATGGTTATTTAAAATATGATTGATGATAAATTGATTATCTTTTTAATCAAAAAATATATACCAGAAAGTTTGACTGTTCGCTTTGTATCGGAGATATTTCTTACCGAATTTTTGAAAAGGTTCAGGAGAATTTATGGAGATTGGAAAACTTATATAACTTTCTATATAGCCATAAATTTCATCTACATAAAGATCGCAATCGATTTTAAAACCAAAATATTCTTTAACAAATAAAATTTCAACTAACTCTTCTAAAACCTAGTGAAATTCCTCAGAAAAAATAATTACTTCTTCCAAGGTAAACTTTCTATAAACGCCTTTGTTCTTTTTCGAGATTCCGTAGAACTCATTCCTTTCGCAAATCTTTCATCAAAATCATCTTTTACGGCATATTCAGATCGGGCTTCTGAAATTAATGGAATAGATTTATCCTTACTTTTTAACTCAATCAGTTCTGATAGAATATCTAAATCATCAAGATTATTCACCCAAATGATAATTTCCTTTTTTAAGTCTAAAATTGGATTTTCCATTGAATCAATTTTTTCAATTATTTTATAATAATCTCATTTGAAATGATCTATTTTTCTTCCGAATCTATAGATTCAATATGCGCCGCAATATTTTCCAGAAGTTCGTCAGAAGTCATTCCCGCAGCAAACTGTTCATCAAAATCTTCTTTTACAATAGTTTCAGAATTGATATCTGAAATCAATGTAGATGATTCATGAACATTTTTTAAATTCAATAGCTGTTGAATGATTTCTAAATCATCAAGATTTTCGATCCATTCAATCAGCGTTTTTTTCTTTTCTAATGTTGGATTTTCCATGACACCTCATTTAATTTGCTACGTCTGAAATAAATTTAATTCGCAACATTCTTACTTCTTCATCACTTAAATCATCACCAAATTCTGCCAAAAGAACTTTCATACTGTCACTTTCAGATTCTCCCATAAAAGTCATAAACTCTTCCACAATATCTTCATCGAAATTTTCATCAACGTAATAATTGATATTCAATTTAGTTCCCTGATAAACAATCCTTTCCATTTCTTTCAAAAGATCATCCATTGAAATATTTTTGGCTTTGGCGATATCTTCTAAATCTATTTTTTTATCGGTACTCTGAATAATAAAAACTTTGTGACTGGATTTATTGGCGACCGTTTTCATCACCATATCCTGCGTTCGTTCTATGCCGTTTTCTTCAACATAATTTTTGATAAAATCAGCGAATTCTTTTCCATACTTTTTGGCTTTTCCTTCACCAACACCATATATTTTTCCAATTTCCTCAATGTTAATAGGATATTGCACCGTCATGTCTTCCATACTCGGATCCATGAAAACAGTGTAAGGCGGAATTCCGTACTTTTTCGCTACTTTTTTACGCAATTCTTTTAACTGACCAAACAGAACTTCATCTAAACCACCACCGGATTCGGTCTGAACTTTATCAGAATCCGCTTTGGTTTGCTCCAAATTATATTCTCGATCTTCAGCAATAAAGAACTCAGTCTCTTTTTTGGAAGAAAGCGCTTTGTTTCCTTTTTCAGTTAACTTCAGAACACCATAAGTTTCAATATCTTTCTGCAAGAAATTCTGCACAGAAGCTTGTCTGATAATCGATTTCCAGAAATTTTCTGTTTCATTTTTACCAATACCGAAATGTTTAGTAGCTTCTAATTTATAAGATTTCGTCACTGGATTTTCTTTACCTACAATCACAGAAATCAAATCTTTTGTTTTGAATTTCTCTTCGAGTTCCTTCACTAAATTAAGAACCAATCTCAATTCTTTAGAAGCATCTTTTAGTTTTGGTGGATTTGTAGCATTATCACACATCAACGCACCATCGCCAGTTACAGGGTCAAACTGTTCTCCAAAATAATAAAGAATATATTGTCTTCTGCTCATCGAAGTTTCGGCATAACCAACCACTTCATTTAAAAGTTGCAACCCAATTTCTCTTTCTGAAACAGGTTTCTGAGCCAAGAATTTTTCTAGTTTTTCAATATCTTTTGGATCGTAAAAAGCCAAGCAATATCCTTCACCTCCATCTCTTCCGGCACGACCAGTTTCCTGATAATAACTTTCTAAAGATTTCGGAATATCATAATGAATCACGTAACGAACATCAGGCTTATCGATTCCCATTCCGAACGCAATTGTAGCTACAATGACATCTGCATCTTCCATCAAGAATTTATCCTGATTCATCACTCTTGTCTTCTGGTCTAACCCAGCGTGATAAGGCAATGCATTAATTCCATTAACCTGAAGAACTTGAGCAAACTCTTCTACTTTTCTACGACTTAGACAGTAAACGATTCCCGTTTTTCCTTTACGGGCATTGATGAATTTTACAATTTCACGGTCGATATTAACTTTTGGTCTTACTTCATAATAAAGGTTCGGACGGTTAAAACTTTCCTTGAAAACCAGCGCATTGCTCATGCCCAAAGTTTTCTGAATATCGTCCTGCACTTTCGGAGTTGCCGTCGCCGTTAAAGCAATAACTGGAACATCCGCAATTTTATCGATAATACTTTTCAGGTTTCTGTATTCCGGACGGAAATCGTGGCCCCATTCTGAGATACAGTGTGCCTCATCAATCGCTACGAATGAGATTTTAACATCTCGCAAAAATTCCTGATATTCCTCTTTAATTAAAGATTCGGGGGCAACATATAATAATTTGGTGACACCCGATTTAATATCATCGAATACTTGTTTAGTCTGGGTTTTATTGAGCGAAGAATTAAGTACATGGGCGATCCCTTCAACAGAAGAAAGTCCGTTGATCGCATCAACTTGATTTTTCATTAAAGCAATTAATGGGGAAACTACAATTGCAGTTCCTTCAGAAATCAATGCTGGTAGCTGGTAACAAAGGGATTTCCCTCCTCCGGTAGGCATTAAAACAAAAACATCTTCACCCTTCATCAGGGTTTTTATAATTTCTTCTTGTTGACCTTTAAATTTTGAGAAACCGAAATATTTCTTTAATTCTTTTGATAAATCGGTATTTTTTATGTTCATCTTTAAATTGACATTTTTTTGAGCAGCGTTTATGGGTAGAATATCTTCATTTTCACTCTGCCTGAAAATTTAGATTTTAGGTTTAAGTTCTAAAATTTCTTTCCTAAATTTGCATAATAATCAAAGTTAATTAATTATTATCACATTAAAAAAAAATGATATTTAATTTTGAAGAACATTACATTTAATATTTTTGTATATTATAGGGAATATCCCATTTTTACACTGAATTCTGTTGAATAATGTAGAAAATAGTGCCGATTATCCTATAAATAAAATGAACCATTAATTTTATGAATAACCAAGAAATCCTTCAGCTTGCAAAAGATGCTATCTCGATTGAAATTGCTGAGCTCGAACTTCTTAAAAACCGTTTAGACGAACAATTTTTAAAAGCGGTAGACATTATTAAATCTTCAAAAGGAAAACTTATTATTGTCGGAATAGGAAAATCGGCACATGTCGGAAATAAGATGGTTGCCACTTTAAATTCAACAGGAACTCCGTCGCAATTCCTTCATGCCTCGGAAGCGATTCACGGTGATTTAGGAGTTATTCAAAAAACGGATGTCGTATTGTGTATTTCGAATTCTGGAAATTCTCCGGAAATTGTAACATTAGCTCCTTTTCTAAAAGAATATTCTTCAAGCCTCATTGGAATGACTGGGAATTTAAACAGCAAACTCGCAGAATTTTCTGATGTCGTTCTCAATACTTTTGTTGAAAAAGAAGCTTGTCCAATTAAATTGGCACCAACAAGTTCTACTACCGTTCAAATGGCTCTGGGTGATGCTTTAGCTGTTTGTTTAATGGAACTTAATGGTTTTAAAGAATCAGATTTTGCGAAATTTCATCCAGGTGGAAGTTTAGGAAAAAATCTTACAGCCAAAGTAGAACAGTTTTTATCTGCACAAAAACCACAAGTTTCTGAAGAAGCCAATTTACGGGACATCATTATTTCGGTGAGCAGTTCAAAACACGGGATTACAGTTGTCACTCACGGCGAAGAAATCATCGGAGTTATTACTGATGGTGATTTGCGTAGAATGTTGATGAGCGAACAGGATTTATCGAAGTTCGTCGCTAAAGAAATTATGAGTAAAAATCCGAAGAGCATTGATAAAAATGCGTTGGCAAAAGAAGCTATGCAGATCTTAAAAGATAAAAATATCGGTCAGTTAATCGTTACCGAAAACGGAAAATATTTCGGAATCATCGACATTCACAAATTATTGGACGAAGGAATTAACTAAAGGCTTTTACAAATTTCATTATATATCATTACGAATCCTAAAGTTTGTTGAACCTGTTTGATTAATTATAAATCAATTGATTTAAACGATATTCGCTAATAATTAATTAATTTCGCAACTTGAAAAGAATTAGTTGTTATAAAATACAACCATTATAAAATCTTAAAACAAAAATTTTCGTGAGCGAAAAAAAAGAAATGTCTTTTTGGGGACACATCGGAGAATTGAGAGCACACTTGATTCGCGCAATGATTGCAATTGTCGTTTGTGCGATTGTGGTTGGCTTTAATGTCAACTGGATCATGGATCATATTTTCTTCGGACCAACACGAAATGATTTTTTTACTTTTCGAGTAGTGAATCATTATTCGCGTGAATTACTTGGTCACGACAGTATTACACTTCCAGCGCATTTTGCGGTACAACAAAAGAAATTATTTCAACAGTTTAATGTGATGATGGCGGTATCTATCTTTGGTGGAATGGTCGCCGCATTTCCTTATTTGGTTTGGGAACTTTGGAGATTTATTTCTCCGGCACTTCATCCAAAAGAAAGAAAGAATTCTGTTTGGTTAATTAATTTTGTTTGGATCCTTTTTGCTTGTGGAATCTTATGTGGTTATTTTTTAATCCTTCCATTTGCAATCAATTTTGGTTTGCTTTTCAAAGTTTCAGATTCGATTACGCAACTTTTTGATTTAAGTGATTACACTACCCTTTTCCTTCAGATCGTTTTAGGAATGGGCGTTATTTTCTTATTTCCAGTAATTGTTTATTTCATGACGGCAATTGGAATTCTTACGCCGAAATTCATGCGAACTTACCGCCGTCACGCCATTGTTTTAATTCTGGTAGTTGCCGCGATTATTACCCCTGCAGACGTTCTGAGTATGATGATGGCAGCATTTCCACTTTTATTATTGTATGAATTCAGTATTATAATGAGTGCTTATACCTTTAAAAAAGTACAGAAAAGAAAATTAGAAGAAGAAAAAGAAAGAGCTTAATCTAAAATATTTCACAAAAAAAACACGCTTTCGAGCGTGTTTTTTGTTTTCAGATAAACTGTTTATTTTTCTACATATGCTTTTAAATTATGCCCTACGATTCCTAACCACCCTTTTTCAAAACTTTCCATTTGGAAATCTTTTCCCAAGTGATCCAGATTTTCTAAACCTTTATGAGTTAGGGTAACTTCGGTTCCGTCTCCACGTTTTTCAAGCTCCCATTTAACGATGGTTCTTTCTTTAGAAATTTCAGGATAAGACCAACTGTATTTGAATTTTTCATTCGGGATTACTTCCAGAATTTCACCTTGATGGTGGTATTTATTTGCTCCTCCGGGTTCATAAAAATTGAACTCGTTGTGCAAACCGAGCTCAAAATCCGGAATATCAAAATACCATTCTTTCATTTGCGCTTTATTGGTAATTGCGCTCCAAACCTTTTCTACTGGTGCGTTAACTCGTTGTTTAACGATTACATTCTCGTGCATAACTTTAAGTATTAATGGGTTCAACAAATTGATTACTTAAAATTAGGCAAAATTTAAACATCATTACAAGCAACATGATAAATATTTGGTTTAATTTCGCTCTTTATTTTTTCAAATTTTTACGACCTTAAAATATATTTCATGATCGTTTTTTTAATCCTCATTTTATTAATTATAGTATCAATATCGCTATTCCTAAAACATCCTAAATTTGGAAAAGCTCCGTCTGGAAAACGTCTCGAAAGAATTTTGAAATCTCCGTATTATAAGAAAGATAAATTCGATAATATTAATTTCACGCCGCAGCTTGCAGAAGATACTTCAATGCCGAAAGTGCTGTACAATTTCCTTTTTTCTAAAAGCAAAAATTTAATACCAAAGCAGAAATTCAATTTCACAAAAACCGATTTACTGAATTTAGATCCAACCGAAAACATCTATGTTTGGATGGGACATTCTTCCTATTTTCTGCAGGTTGATGGAAAAAAAATTCTTGTTGATCCCGTTTTCAGCGGAAATGCCTCACCGGTAACTTTCACCACCAAAGCATTTAAAGGAACTGATTTATATACTACAGATGACATTCCAGATTTGGATTATTTAATCATCACGCACGATCATTGGGATCATCTGGATTTTGAAACGGTGAAAAAACTTGATCCAAAAGTGAATCAAGTGATTACAGGTTTAGGAACTGGTGAACATTTAGAATACTGGAATTACGATCCGAAAAAAATTATTGAATTAGATTGGGGCGAAAATTTTGATTTAGGAAATGGGTTTAAGGTCTATGCGGAAACTGCGCGACATTTTTCCGGACGAGGTTTTAAACGAAATGAGGCAATTTGGGCGAGTTTTGTTTTTGAAACTCTCAAGCATAAAATTTATATCGGCGGTGATTCTGGCTTTGATGATCATTTTGAAAAGATCGGAACTCAATATGGAGGTTTCGATTTGGCTATTCTAGAAAACGGCCAATACAATAAAGATTGGCGATACATTCACATGCTGCCGGAAGAATTTTTAGTTGCTGCAAAAAATTTAAAAGCGAAAAGAATTATCCCCGTTCATAATTCAAAATTTGCCCTTTCACTGCATGATTGGAAAGAACCTTTAGAGAAAATCTCAGAATTAAATGAAAAAGAAAATCTCCGCTTGATCACACCGAAAATTGGAGAAAAAGTAAACTGGGAAGATGATCAGAAAGTTTACGAAAAATGGTGGGAAGCTTATCAGTAATTAAATCCTAATAAAATTTTGGTTTTTTAAATCTATTTTAAAAAACCATTTTTGTCAAATTTGATGAGCGATGAAATTGCTGACGTTGTGTAAAAATTCTTAATTTAGATTTTAATTAAATTCAATCATTCCTAAATACTTTTAAAATGAAAAAAATACTACAAATCGCAAATGGTTTCTTTTTGGTGTTCACCATCATCTTTAATTATTTAAGCAATACCGGGATTTTTAATGGGAAAACGATCGCGAATGTTTCTGATCAATATCATAATTTATTTACGCCTGCAGGTTATGCCTTTTCGATTTGGGGTTTTATTTATTTATTATTAATTGGTTTTGTTTTTTATACGGGTAGAAGTTTATTTAATCCTTCTAAAAATGAAGCTGACGCATTTGTTGAAAAAATCGGCTGGTGGTTTGTAGTTTCCTGTCTCGCAAACTGTGCCTGGATTTTGACGTGGCTTTATGGTTTTACTGGCTTATCTGTAATTGTTTTATTAATCGCTTTTATATCTCTTTTAATGATATTAATGGAAGCTTTAAAATACAATTCAGGTAACGCACAAAAATGGTTCATCAATTTTCCTTTCCAGATTTACGCTGGTTGGGTAAGTGTTGCTTTAATCGCAGCGATGGCAGCTTGGCTAACAAAAATTGAATGGAGCGGATTGGGAATTTCAGAAATTAACTGGACGATTATTTTAATCATAATCGCTTCTCTCATTCATATCTTCATGACTTGGAAAAAGAATGCACCTGTATTTGCTTTCGTTGCAGTTTGGGCTTTGGTTGCTATTGCAATGGCGAACAAAGAAGTAAGTCAGCAGGTTTATTTAGTTGCTTTGGTTGCCGCTGGAATTATCTTTATCAGCAGTGGTCTCAAAATTTTCAAAAAAAATTCCCTTTAATAATTGAATATCAAAGGGAGTTTTCTATTATTTAAATTGAATTTTATCTCGTTAACCAACCTCCGTTTTTAACCGTAGCAATCGAAAAAGGGAAAATCCAGAAAAGACCAAATAAATAAAATACACTGTACGGATACGCCCAAAGCGCATCGATAAAATTATATTTTTTACTGAAAAACAACATCTGAATACTTGCGAAAATAAATGTTCCTGTCAATGCTGAACTCAGATATAAAAGCGGATGCGTCATTAAAAAATAGAACATCAAAATCATTAGAGGGAAAGCAGCAAGTAAGTTCACCCATTGGTTAATGAAAATAAATCGTGCTCCTGTTTTATTTTTCGTTCTAAAATCATCAAAAATAAATTTGTTCATCATCAATGTTTCGCGAACATTACTTCTGCCCCATCTCGTAAACATTTTGTGCAAGGTTTTAAATGAAGTCGGCGTATTGGTTAAAACGTTTGCATTTCTTTGAAACTGAACATCGTAACCTTGTTTTAAAATTAAATTCGTCATCGCACGATCTTCTCCGATTGTTGCAGCGCGTCCGAAAAACTTTTGGTCAATCCAGTCTGTCAGGCAATGTAAAACTGCTTCTCTTCGGTAAGCAGACAAAGCACCCGGCGTGCATAATACAAATCCTAAAGAACTTTGTGCAGCCCGCATAAATTCAAAACTAAATACAAAACTCACATTTAACATTCTCGGAATCATGCCTTGATTTTTGTTCAAAACTTTAACATTTCCTGCAACGGCGCCACAATTTTTATTGACTGCGAAAGGACTTATCAAATTTCTGATCGTATTTTTTTCCACAACCGAATCGCTGTCGATAGAAATGAAAACATCTCCTTTTCCAGTCGTAAATCCAAGATGCAAGGCGTGTCTTTTTCCTCTGTTTTCTGGTTGTTTATAAACCGTAATCGTATTTCCTAAATCTGCATTTGCTTTGTTAATCCAATACCAGGTATCATCACTACTTCCGTCATCTACGGCGATAACTTCCATTTTATGTATTGGGAAATCACTTGCAGCAATGCTTAGCAAAGTTTCATAAACCAACTTTCCTTCGTTATACGCTGGAACAATTACGGTACAACTTGGCAGTTCAGCATCGGTAACGGACGGTATCGATTTATATTTAAAAAATAAATAGGCGATATAAATTAGAAATGAAACCTGAAATATCAAAATCGTCAACAAAGAGAAAACTAAAATTCTCCCAGAAATCGTCTGCATTCTTACAAAATGAAGTTCCTCAAAATAAGGACTAAAATTATTAACGGCATAAATAGCGCTAAACATTACAATTTGAACCGCAATTAAAACACCGAATTCTTTTTTGCTTAATGCTTTTATTTTTGAGACTGCACGATCTACTTTCTCACGTAAAAATTCTTTCTTCTGTATACGAGCTTTTTTCATTTTCCTAAACTTTATAGTTACTAACTAAATTCACTTACAAAGTAAAGGGAAACGGATTTTTTTTCGGGGAAATTCGAGTCGATGTTTGTCGAGCGGTTTGTAGATATTTATCTACAAGAAAGATATTTAGAGATCGTGATGCGTTCTTACCAGGTCAATTAAATCAACCAAGGTTTCGACTTTAAGTTTATCAAATATCCTTTTCTTAAAGGTGCTTATGGTATTTTGTCGAAGTGACAAACTGTTTGCAATTTCAAGGTTTCCAAATCCTTTTGCATACAAAACAGCAATCTCTAATTCTCTTTCGGTGAGTTGGTTTAAAGGATTTAAAAGCGCAATATGTTCATCAGACAATTGTAACATTTTTGTGGTAAACGGCGGAAACGAACTTCCTTTTTCAATCATTTCCTGAATGGCATTTTGAATTTCAGCTTCTTCACTTAACTTGTTGAGAAAACCATCTGCACCTTCATTAATGAATTTTAAGGAATAGTTATCCTCTTCAAAACTGGTGAAAATCAGAATTTTAATTTCGGGTTGAAGTCGCTTAATTTCAGCAATAATTGAAAGTGAATTTCCATCAGGGAACTGTGCATCTAGGATGGCAATGTCAAAAGAATTCGATTTTAATTGACTTAAAATTTGATCCAAACTCGAAGCATGATTAATTTCTGTATTTTCAACCACATCTTCAATTACAAACTGAAGACCTTGACGGACAATATTGTGATCATCACCCAACAGAAATGTTATCGATTTACTCATTTTACAATATTCAGATTAATGGCGAAAGTTACGGTTGTTCCTTGTCCTAAAGTACTTTGCGCAGAAATAGTTCCATGAAAAAGATCGATAATTTCCTTGCATAAATTTAAACCTAAACCTGCGCCAAGATTATCAATTTCTGTGGAAAGAACTCCTTGAAAATAAGGTTCAAAAATCTTCTTAATATCCGATTTCGAAATTCCCGCTCCTGTGTCCGAAACCGTAACGTTTAGTTTTAAAATTTTGTCGGTAACGTAAGTCGTATCTATATTTACTTCAATTTTACCATCTTCCGTAAACTTATTTGCATTCCCCAAAATGTTCGTGAAAACCTGATGAATTTTAATATTATCAGCTAGAACAACTGTTTCCATATCGATGTCATTTCGTACTTCAAAGACATTATTCTTCGATTCGATGTAAGGTTCAAATGCTCTTAATATCGATTCTATTTCATTTCTAAGATTAAATTCGATTGGTCTTAATTCAACTTTTTTTTCTTGATTTTTGGTGTATTCCAAAATTTGATTGGCCTGAATTAATAAGGAATTATTGGTGAATTTTATCGTTTTCAGATAATCTGCAATATTTTCATCTTTTGTCTTTCTGCTTATTCGGTCAATAAAAATATTGATGATTTTCAAAGGTGAACGAATTTCGTGACTCAACATTCCCAAAATTTTATTTTTAAAGTTCAGGTTTTTATTAATTTCTTCATAAGCCAATTTCAGTTTTTTCTCGTACAAATAAGATTGTCTGTTATAATAAACCACGACAATCATTACAAAGAACATCAAAATCATTAATCCTAAAACCGAATATCTTCTAATTTTATTATTAATCGAATTTTGTTCATAGAGATCTTTTTCCAGATTTTTACTGAAATCACTTACGGCAATATTATAAATTCCCATCCAGTTATTGCTGTAAACAATCAACTGGTCGTAAATCTGATACAGATTATTATTCTTCGTTTGAGAAGCCATAATGCCAGATTCATACTTCTTTATTTCCTTACCATAATGTCTGTTAACCGCATTTATTGTGCTGTCGAGAGACGTTTTAATCTGGTCTGTATTTACAGAATCTCCGTATTGGGTTGAAATAATCGTCAATTCTCGTTGAACATCTACATCGTTTTTGACGGCAGATTTCAGCCGCCCAAGAAAATTCTTTTTCTCCACGCTGTCCAGGCGATATTCTATTTTGGTATCAGACTTTCTAGGAATACTTTTGATCTCAAAATCTTTAATTTTAAAAGCTACTTTCTCTGGTGAAGGTTTTTGAAACTCTCGATAAACAGAATTAATCGATTTTTCTAAATCAGGAAGTTTTGAAAGTTCAGATTTCCTGGAATCGATGAAATTTTTTAAAGTAGGATTGATATTTTTATAAGCACTGATGCGGTCCAGATTTTTATTCAAATTTCGTAAAGACTGAAAATACGCTTCTAAATATTTTTTGTCATTATCAAAAACATACTTCTGCAAATTATCCTGCGCGCTCAATAAATCTTTTCGGGAATCTTCCATTAAATTTTTCAGCACATGAGTTTCCTGAATTTGACTCTGAATAACTTCTAATTTCTTTCCATTAAAATATTCATTGTAAATAAAGATGCAAATGATGACTTGAATACACAACGCACACGCAATGAGCGAATAATGAATAAGTTGTCTGTATTTAGTTTTATAAATCATTTAATTAATTGAAAAGAAGAATACGTTCTGCTTTTTATTTTTCTTTAAACGGTGCCAAAAACCATGATCAAAGCAAAGAATCTGCCGAAGAGATATATAATTTCAATTAAAATTTAATTTTACCTAAAAGAAGTCGATTTTTCGACAGAAACTATCTTTTACAAAATCAGTAAATGGAAAAAAGATAAAATTTTGTAAAGTTTTAAAAGTGAAAATTGACGTTAGAAGAGTCTTTTTAATTTTCTTAAATTTACGCTCACTAAAAAATAAAAAATGAATAACGCATATATCATCGATGGAACCCGTTCTGCGATTGGAAATTTTAAAGGAAGTTTGGCACCAGTTAGAACTGATGATTTAATGGCTTCTGTTTTAAAAAGTTTAATTGAAAAAAATCCAGATTTACCTTTAGATAAAATTGATGATGTGATTATTGGTTGCGCGAACCAGGCGGGTGAAGACAACCGTAATGTTGCGAGAATGGCTTTGCTTCTGGCTGGAATTCCAATTAATGTTCCGGGAGAAACAGTTAACAGATTGTGTGCTTCTGGAATGAGCTCGATTGTTCAAGCGATGAGAGCGATCAGATCTGGTGAAGGTGATTTGTTTATTTCTGGTGGCGTTGAAGGAATGTCCAGAGCGCCTTACGTTCTTTCTAAATCCGAATCGGCTTTCGGAACAGATTCTAAAATGTTTGATTCCAGTTTTGGATGGCGTTTCGTAAATCCTGCGATGGAGAAAATGTACGGCATTGATGCGATGGGAAAAACTGCTGAAAATTTAGCTGCTAAATATAATATTTCGCGCGAAGAACAAGATGAATTTGCTTTAAATTCTCAAATGAAAGCGACCAAAGCTCAAGAAAGTGGGAGATTTGCAGAAGAAATTTCTGAGATTAGAATTCCACAAAGAAAAGGTGATGCGATTGTTATTAATACAGATGAATTCATCAAGCCAACTTCTACTTTAGAGATTTTAGGAAAATTGCGACCAGCGTTCATGAAGGAAAACGGAACGGTTACCGCAGGAAATGCTTCGGGATTAAATGACGGTGCTGCTGCCGTAATTATCGCTTCAGATGAGGCAGTTAAAAATTATAATTTAAAACCTTTAGCTAAAATCGTAAGTTCCGCCGTAGTTGGCGTTGAACCGAGCATTATGGGAATCGGTCCTGTTGAAGCCACAAAATTAGCCTTAAAGAGAGCCAACTTAACTTTAGATCAAATTGATATTATCGAATTGAATGAAGCTTTCGCAGCACAAAGTATCGCGTGTCTAAAAGAATTGGGAATCGCAAATGATGATGCTCGAGTTAACGTCAATGGCGGTGCAATCGCACTCGGCCATCCACTTGGTATGAGCGGAACCAGAATTACTTATTCTGCTGCTCTTGAACTTCAGAAAACGGGTAAGAAATATGCGTTGGCAACAATGTGTATAGGCGTTGGACAAGGTTACGCCGTGATTCTGGAAAATGTAAATATCTAAACTTTATCCAATTTATTTAAGAACCCTTTCAGCCTTTAAAAGGCTGAAAGGGTTTTTTATTATCAGAAATTAATGTGCCTGAACTTTGGCCGGATCATCATAATTCACCATCCAATTGATGCCAAATTTGTCGGTCCACATTCCGAAATAAGCGCCCCAAAAAGTATCGTTGAGTGGCATTGTTACTACTCCACCTTCAGATAGTCCTTCAAAAATTTTGTCGGCTTCTTCTTTAGAATTGGTATTGATGGAAAGTGAAATATTGTTGCCAATTTTATGATTGTGCATTCCCGGCATCGTGTCGCTGCCCATCAAAATTGTTTCGGTCGAAATCGGGAGCGTGATGTGCATGATTCTGTTTTTGGCATCCTCGGGAAGTGGCGGCATCCCTTCTTGTGCTGGCATATCTCCAAATTTTCCGACCATTGGAAAATCACCACCGAAAACTGATTTGTAAAAATTGAATGCTTCTTCGCAATTGCCGTCGAAGGTTAAATAAGGATTAATTGTTGCCATGATTATTAGATTTTTAATTTAAGTTTAAAATTATTTTAATTTTAGTTCCATTTTGATATTTCCTCTTTCGTAAGACGTTTTTTCATCTAAAGGATTTTCTACAAAACCGAATTTTTCATACATTGTTAAAGTTGGTTTCAAACTCAGATTCAAAAGTAAAATCAGTCTTTGGGAGCCTAATTTCTATGCTTCTTCAATTGAATATTCCATCAAAGGATTTCCGATTCCATGGCCTTTGAAATCTTCTGTTACTGCCATTTTTAACGAGTTCGTAAATATAGTGTTCTTTCAGCAGCGACGACGTTCCCACAATTTTATTGCCGACTTTCGCGAGGTAAATTTTCCCACCTTTATCTAAAATTTCAGATTAGGGATTAGAGAGTTGCTGTTCGTCAAACGCCTCTACCACAAAATATTTCTGTAGCCATTCCACGTTCATATTTTTAAAATCATCTCTGTATTTTGATTCAAAATCAATGATTTGTATATTCATTTTTATTCAAAGCTAATTTGTATCCAACTAAAACCAAAGTCCAAACTGCAATTCCCAAAATCCAAAACCAAATTGGCGAAGGAATAATGATCATCATGTAAATTGACGTCATTAAAAAAAGAATTCCGATGATGATGGCGTAGATTTTCTTTCCGTTATTTGCGATTTTTGTGGAAACAAACCCACCTGTAAAAGCACCGACCGAATAAGAAATAATGACAAAGAATATTGCCATGAAAGGTGCCGTTTCTACATATTTTTTGATGGCTTCCGGATCGTTAGGATCGGTTCCTACAGGAAGCGGAAACAGGTAATGTCCCAGTTGCTGAACCAGTCCGACCACAACACTGGTTGCAATAATTCCTACTAAAAGCGCCAATATTTTTCTGATCATGATTATTGCTTTTTCCAGTTGGTTGGGTAATTCAAAATTCCATCGTAACTCTTCCAATCACCGATGAATTCGATAAATTGCTGGTCAATTTTTTCGGTCGTTTTATTCCAGATAAAGGTGTAAATAAATTTTCCTTTTAAGATTCCAGAATGTTTTCCCTTGTCTTCTTCAGCCAATTCATATTCACCGAAAACAGTATTTCTTTTTTTGCCAGGTTTGTATTTTGTGATTTTCAGTTTGCCTTCAAAATTGGTATGCGTTTTATCAACCAACGTAAATCCGGAAACAAAATATTCCTGATCATTCTTTTTGTCTTGTTCAGAAGTTAAAATTCTCAACTTTATCGGCATTTTCTCAGCGCTGATGGTTCCAATATAAGGTTGAGAATTATTCATCCAAACATTTGAAATATTAGGCATTTGCGAGAAGGCAGAGGCGCTGATCAACAGCAATAAAAGAGTTAAGTTTTTCATCATGATGTGTTTTTATCTAAAAATTACTTTATCGATATCGTTATGGTAAAAATTCCCAAACCAAATCTGGTGAGTTTTATCCTCTGCTCTTTTTAATTCTCCTTTAAAAGTAACATTACTTAATCCATCTGATTTACTAATATCACTGCCAGTTTGCACTCTTATTTTACCCTTAAAGAAATCTGTATTATGCCGAGAGGATACTTCCGAAAAATTAAAATCTCCAAAAAGCAAAACCGTATCGGGATTATTTTTCACTGCAAATTTTTCTTTAAAAATAATTTCACCTTTAAAATTCGTAATTATACCTTCAACATCTGTCACTCCAATTATAATGTATTTTTCTGGTGCTAGTGGATTCTTAACAACAGATTCAAATTTGATTTTATACGCTTTGTCTCCATCAATCTGGCCGATATAAAAAGTATCCTGATTATGTATAATTTTTGAAAGGTCAGCATTTTTGTAAGGAAATGAATTCTGAACTTGACCAAACAAGCCTGTTGAAATTCCTAAAAATAGAATTAAAAGATATTTCATATTAAACTCCAAATTGTTCTAGATGATGATTCAAATGTTTCGCAAACATATTATTCCATTCCTGAGCTTTTAGTTTTCCGAAGGAGAACGATTCTTTTCCGTCAAAGGCTTCGCGTCCTAACTGTTGTGTCTTCTGAATAAAGCCGATTAATCGTTTTTTTTCTAAATCGAAATCCTGATCGCCTTTAATTTTAAATTGTGGCGCAGTGGGAGAATTTTGTGAATAAGATTTTTCTCCGACCACTTTTGATTTTACAAAATTCTTTAAAATGAATTTCGCGATTCCACTTGGTGCTTTATGTTTTTGAGGCTCATAAACCATTTCGTAAGTCACGTTACAATGTGTCAACATTTGGTCAACCGTCATTGTTCCCCACTTCCCTTTTGTTTCGGGAGAAAGTTTATTGATTCTGTCGATGTAGTTCTGCGCTTCTTTGGCGTTGAAGATATCTTGCATAGTTTGGTTTTACTTAACAAAAATAGAAATTATTACGGTACTATTTTCAAATTTAAATTTCACTTCTGATTCTACTTAATGTTTCCTGTGAAATCCCAAGATAAGAAGCAATCATTCCCAAAGGTGCTCGCAGAATAATATTTGGATTTTCCTCCAAAAGTTGGGAGTATTTTTCTTTCGCAGTCATGTGTTGCAATGAACTCACTCGTTTGGACATTTGTGTCATTAAATTCCCCAAAAGAAACCGACTGAAATTAGCGGAAGTCAAAGAAACTGAACACAATTCTTCTAACTTTTTATAATCGCAAAAAGTGATGGTACTTTCTTCTAAAGTTTCGATATTATAGATGGAAGGAACATTTGCAAAAATCGTGTCGATGCTGCCAAATGATTTTCCTTCTGAATAAAAATTGGTGGTGATATCTTTTCCTTTTTCAAAATAATAGGTTCTCGCCAAACCTTCTTCCATGTAATAAACATTTCGGTTGTGGGTATTTTGATGGCTTAATAATTCGCCTTTCGGAAAAGTTTTTGTCTGCGTTTCGTTTCGGAAAAAATCCTCGGTAACAGCGTCTACTTTTATGTATTTTGAAATTTGGTCAAGAAGTTTCACGTAATGGAGTTTTCACAAAAATAATGAAAGAATCTGGTAAAAAAGCAGAGACTTTGAATTAATAATTATCTGTTTAAAGAAGCAAAATATGCAGCCCGACTTGAGTGGAGCTCTTTTTTATTGGTGGCTGAGCTTGTCGTGGCAGTTGAGCCTGTCGAAACTAAGCCACCAATAAAAAAAGCGGGAACCCTTCGACAAGCTCACGATAAACTCAGGCGGAAATGTCTGCCCAAAATTAAACACTTAAAAAAAGAACGTCCGAACAATAAGTCCAGACGCTCCCAACAAACAAACAGTATGAAAACTGTTATGACTTACAATTTATTCTTCAGAAGAAATTATTTGGTTATACTTTCAACTTCCTGATTCTGAGATATTTTATATTTTTTGAAAAGGAAATGGATTTTAATTTTTAAAGCAATCCAGCCTAAAATAAAATACACCCAACCTAATATAAAAAGGTGAACCAGATATTTTTTAGTCAAAATTGCAGATCCGTTTTGAACAACCATAATCTTCAGCGCTTCTAAATAACGCGTTAAAGGAATAATCGCCGTAAAATTTTTGATAAATTCCGGCATTGCGTAAGTCGGCCACGTAAATCCACTTATGATAAATGCAGGTGACGCGATCACCATTAAATACTGAGTCGCTTTCAGCGCATCCGGAATTACGATACTTACCAAAACGCCGAGATTGGTTGCTGCCACAACAAAAACTGCGGTGATTAGGAAGAAATTCCACACATTATCCGGGACGGGAATTTTGAAATAGAGGCTGCACAGATAGAAGAAAAGAATGTTGAAATTCGCAAAAACCCAGATCGGCAGACATTTTATCGCCATAACGGCAACCGCATATTTTTCTTTTCCCGCAAAATCTTTGATAAACGATTCTCTTTTAAATTCTTCGGAAAACGAGACTGCCATTGCCAATAGAATTACCTGCTGTAAAACGACCGCCATCATCGCAGGCCACATGAAAATCAGGTAATTACTGGTCGTGTTGAAGAGCGTTATATAATTCGATTTGAAAGGTTCAAATTGGGTTTTCGCCAAATCTGCAGTCATTCCTTTTTTTTGCAGTGCTTTTATTTCCGCGCCGGCAGAAAAAGTTCCGAGCGTTAACTGAATGGCTTTCGTGGCAAAATTCGCGGTCAAAACGTTTGAAGTATTCACATAAACATTCACTTCCGGATATTTTTTCTGAAGCATCATGGCTTCAAAACGTTCGGGAATGATGATCACAGCAGCTGCTTCCGTTTTTATAGTTTCATCTTTCAGATTTGCAGGTTCGTTGATATAACTTAATATTTTCAAAGATTTACTGTCCTGCAGCATTTCCAAAAGTTGGTCGGATAAAGGCGTATTGTCGTGATTCACCACGATCACGGGAATGTTTTCTACTTTCCCTGATTGATAGGTAAATCCGATGAGCAACGCATAGAAAACCGGCGCTAAAAAGAAAACCGAAATCAAGGTTTTGTTCGTTAAGAACAGGCGGAATTCTCTTTTTAATAAATATCTTATTTGTTTCATTTTGTGAGATTTAATTTAATTTTCCAATTACTTTAAAGTCACATTTGAATTCACCAAAATATCTCTCGCGGCCTTCTGATTTTCTGGAACAACTTTAATTTCATAAATTGCTTCTTCCGGTTCGTAATCAGGGAAAGCCGTCGTAATATCTGCGTATTTCGCCAATTGTTTGATGGCGACAATTTTTCCGGTAAATTCTTTATTGTTGTAATTAACCAACATTTTTACGGTCATTCCTTTTTGATATTTTGCAATTTTGCTTTCAGGAATGGTAAATCTGAAATAAGAAGTTTCTGGAATATAACCGGTAAACAATGGATAACCTGCTGTTGCCAATTCTCCTTTGTTTAATGCAATAGTTTCGATTTCCATGTCATTTGTGGCAATGATGTATTTTTCAGAATTCGCAATATTTGCTTCCTGCAAAGCGCCCATCGCCTGATTCGCCTGACCTTGAGCCATTTCAATTTTTTCGTATCGCGTCCCAGCTTGCACATCATGAAGTTCAGCATTCACCGCGTCTAATTGTGCTTTTGCTCCTTGATATTTTGCAAAATATTCATCGTAATTTTGGGGAGAAAGTAAGCTGTCATGATACATGTTTTTCGCTCTGTTGAAAGATTTTTGAGCATATTGAAACTGCTCTTGTAATCCTTTTTGTTTTGCTTTCAATTGACGAAGCTGATCAGCGGTGGCACCATTTTGTGCCATCTGAACCTGGGCTTTTGCGGCAGAAGTTGCGCCTTTTGCCTGCGCAATTTTCGCGGAAACTTCGGGAACATCTAAAATTGCGAGCGTATCGCCAACTTTTACGGTTTGCCCTTCTTCTACTTTAATGGCTAAAATTCTTCCGGTGAGTTTTGGTGCAAAAGAAATAACTTCCTTTTTCGTTTTGCCGACAATTTCTCTTTCAGGTTTTGACTCTTTACAGCCTGAAAGTGTGATGACACTTACCAAAGCCAAAGATGTTAATACAGTATTTTTCATTTTGATTGTTTGTTTGTTATGGTTAAGATTGGTTTTTAGTTTTTTTTCAACCGCAAAAGATGCAAAAGTTTTATTTAAATAAGTGAATCAATAGTTTGCAAAAAGTGAATACAGTCAATATTTTAATTTTTTCAGACTTTTGGAAATCTTTATTTATCCATTTTTCTTTTGTCTCTTTTGCGGTTAAAATTTAAAGTTTTTCAATCTGCAAGTTCTGAGTCGATTTCATAAGTTCGATGGCGCTTCTTCTTTGATTAAAAATAGCAGTTTGCAATTCCAGCTCGGCATTTTCTAAATCATTTTCAGCATCGATCAAAGCTGATGAAGTTTTTGTTCCATATCGAAATTCTTTTTCAACTTGCTCTAAACCTTCTTTCGCAATCTCACGGGATTTTTCTTTCAACTTAATTTGCGCGTTGGCAATCGTGTAATTGGTTTGATTGTTGGCTAAATTCAAATTCAGTTTTTTAGAAGCGTCGCGCTTTTTATTTTCTAAAATCTCTTTTTCAATTTTTGCTTTTTCAACCAAATGCTTTCCTTCATTACCATCAAAAACATCCCATTTAAAACCAACTCCGGCCTGAAATAAAGGGAATACACTTGTATTCGCAGGATTCAGATCCAGTTTTTTTCCTGTGTTTGGCAAGAGTTCTTTAGAAGTTCCGATATTACTGTTGAACAGACCGAAATAACTCAGTGAAGTCTGCGCCTGAACTTTCGGAACCCACCATCTTTGCTCGGCTTTAATTTTAAAATCGGTCGCTTTAATACCATGATCCAATGCCTGTATTTCTACTCTATTTTCAATATTTTGATCAAGAACTTCGTAGGAAATGGTTTGCAATTGTGGTTGAATTAAGGCAATTCTTTCTCTTTCGATTCCGGTTAATATTTCGATCTGGGTAATCAGCAATTCTTTTTTTCCTTCGTATTCTACTAATTTAGAATCTAAAGTTGCCTGCGCCAATTCGATTTTTTTCCGGTCATATGGCGTAATCAGTCCATAACCTAAAGCTTTATCAGCCGTTTTTCTATTGATGTCCAAACGCTTTTTCGCTTCGTCCAAAACTTTTTTTGATTCCTGAACCAATGCGATTTGGTCATACGCTTTTGAAACTTCGGTAATGATCTCGTCGCGGCTTTTTTGCATCAACAGGTTTTCTGAAATATTTTTTTCTTTATTCGCTTCTTTCAGGTATTTCACTTTTCCGCCCGAGTATAAAAGCATACTGGCTTCAGCCTTGGCTAAAGTAGAAAGGCCCGAAATATTGAGATTATTATCGAGTTGACCTTCCCGAATTACAGCGCCGGGAAAAATTCCTGGAATTGCGGGAATACCGAATTCCGGCGATTTTAGATGAGCACTCGCATACAGATAACCAGCTTTCCCAGAGACATCAACTTTGGGAAGAAAAACATCTTTCAGTTTTTGATCATCGAGTTTGGTATATTTATTTTCAAGGGTTTGTTGGGTTAATGTTCCATCGTTCACCAAAGCGTTGTCAATTAATTCCTGTAAAGTCGGTGCCTGTTGCGCAAAAATTAATGCTGGAAAAAATAGCAGCAGTTTGCCCAAATTATTTTTAAAGGTTTTCATTTTCTCTATTTGTTTGTTTGATGGTACAAAGTTGCGGAGAATGGAAACCGAATCCTTTGACATTTGTCAAAAAGCGCATTTCCCTTATGAATTCTTGGTAATAAATTTCGACTTGTCTTCACCAACTTATCCATAAATAAATTTACGAAAAAATATGCGGTCGGATTTTTCGGATAAACCAAAAAAAATCCGTTTCAAAATTGAAACGGATCTCTTTAAAACTTTGCCAAGATTTTAAAGTTTCACTTCGTGGAATCTAAGATTTGTCAAAGTAGATTATTCGGTAATCGTAACTTTCGTTCCTTTTGTATGCGCATTCATTTGCGGCGCGTAATAGTTTTGCAAAGTCGTGATTCCGTTGCTGAATGTTCCTGATGCGTTGCAAATATAATCGTACTCAAAAACGTATTTTCCTTTAGGCATATTCTCGATGTAGAAATTCGTGGACGCATCTTTTGTACTTTGATAATATCCTAAACCGTTTTTCCATTCATAACCGGAAATGACATTTAAAGGTTCAAATCCTGCAGCACGCATATCTTTCAGGTGAATGAATTCCATATTTCGGTCGGTGTTTAAAATCATTCTTACCGTTACTTTATCACCAACTTTCAGCGGGGTTTCATTTGCGATTTTTTGCAATTCTTCACCGTTTACGGTTTTCACTTTTTTGTACAATTCTTTAACGATTGAAAGATAAGATTCGGAAGATTTTATTTTATCCAGATCCTCATAATATTGCCAGAATAATCCACCCTGAACAATTCCAGGACCTGGTTTTGTAACCGTAACTGTCCCTAATTGCTTATCGATATTTTCTCCTTTTAAAGTTGATTTCACATAACCTGTCGCTTTCGCATCTGGATTGGTGAGTTCTTTTCCGCCCCAAATAATCGTGGCTTTATCGCTATCTGCAGAAGTCCAGGATTTACCTGAATTTAAAATGGTGAAAATTACTTCCGCCGTTCCGCGCGAACTTCCCCAAGAATTGACTTCTTTCTGAGTAATCAGCCAAATTTTCATTTCTTCAATAAAATTGGTGTCATTTGGATTTAACTTATTAAACGCTTCCAACGCTCCGGCGTGATTCACCGTTTTGGAAGAATACCATCCCCAATCATTCAGGTTTTGTTTCCAGTAAATTCCTTGTGTCTCTGATTCGGTGGAAGTTTCTTTTAAATAAGTCAATAATTTTTTAGATAAAACAGGAAGTTTATAATCATTGAAAAGCAGAGCAGCTCTGTGCAAACCGAAGAACGTGAAATCGGTGATTTTCGCGGTCGGCGCTTTTTTAATGACCAATGATTTCAATTGCGCTCCTTTTCCTGTTAATGGATAATCTTTTTCCCAATAATTTCGGGTGTCGAGATAGTCTAAAACATAATTATTCCAAACGTATTCTTTCTTCACGTCCCAATATTTATGAACTTCAGAATCAACATAATTAATTAGTTTTGCAACCATTTCCTTCTGTTCCGAAGATTGATAATCTGCTGTATCTTCTTTCAGCCATTCATTGATTTTTCCTAAATTATTCAAGATGTAAAGTGAGTTATAGTACGAACTCGGATAACCTTGATACCAGGAAAAACCACCATCTGGATTTTGCAATTTCTGCAATTCGCTCCAATCGGTTTGAATGGAATTTCGCATATTATTCGCATCAAATAATCTGGCGAGTTTTTCCATTTGTTCAGTTTCATTTTTACTTTCTAAAACCCACGGCGTTTCTTCCAATAACATTTGTTTCAGTTCCTGATTTTTCTCCAGATTAGAAATCAGTAAACCTTTACTTTGATATTCCTCAAAAACAGTTTTTAATTTTGGATTCGCTTTAAAGATTTCGGAAGCCAAAACATCGGCAAACCATTTATTGAAGACGACATCTGCAGAATTGTTCGGATCATTTTTCAGACTTGGCAAAGCGAACATAATTTCCCAAATCGGATTCGTTGTCAATTCCAAAGTATTGGAAAAATTGGTTGCCGTTGTCGAAGTATTTTTTACTAAATTTTCTAAAGTAAAAGTTTTGGTTTGACCTTCTTTCACAAAAATTGGAACGGCATCTGTAACCAACATTCGATTTGGTAAAACGGCAATTGCTTTTTGTTCACCATCTAAAAAATTCCCCGCTTTTGCCACGACTTTAATAATCATCGAAGAAATATCATTTGGAACTTTCAATTTCCAAGTCACGACTTCATTTCCATTTTCTTTAAGTTCAAATGATTTTTGAGTTTCATTTAAATTGAATTTACTGGAAATATCTTCATTCGTAAATGCGTCTAAAATTTGCAGTTGCGCAGTTCCACTCAATTTTTTAGCGACTAAACTAGAGAGTTTTGATTGCAAATTCAGTTCGTCACCTTCTCGTAAGAACCTTGGATAATTAGGCGTCACAGAAAACTCTTTCTGCGTAATTACTGATTTTTCTAAAGTTGCTGAACGCGCATCTTTCGTGTGCGCCAAAAACATCAGTTTCCATTGCGTCAATGCTTCCGGAGACGTAAATTCAAAAGTTACATTTCCGTCTTTGTCGGTCATTAAGTTTGGATAAAAAAAAGCGGTTTCGTTGAGATTTTGACGAACGGGGATTTTATCGAGGTTTTCTTGTGAATTGGCTGCTTGTTTATTCGTATATTTTCCATTTCCAGGTGGTGGTGGCGGTGGGGAGTACAGAGCATCTTCCATTCCGGCACCTTCTGTCTCTGCTTGAACTTCCATTTTTACAGAAGCAGAATACATTCTGTTCATTACTATATCTCCGTAAATTTTACTACCAAACCAATTAAATTGTGGGACATTAATAATTTTCTGATCTAAGTAATGCAATTTTTTACTGAAGTTTTCCTGAGCCAGATTTTCATTAATTCCATAAGAATTCATAATGAAAGATCTTTGATAAATTTGTTGGAAAGAATAAGAGTTACTTGCAAACTGATCCAAAGATTTATCATACATATTCGCCAAAACTTCAGCGTTGATTTTCTCTGAGCCTGCACTAAGCCCCGTCGAAGTGTCGCCTATAACTTTAACCGTCCACTTTTCCTTTTGTCCGGGTTGCAATTTATCGCGGAAGGTTACGGTTTCAATTCGCAACGGTTTTTTGTCGGAAGCAATGTTCAAATTAACGGATTGCGTTTGCACATCATTAAAAGCGACCAACTGAAACTGAACATTGATTTGATCGATACTTTCGTCTTTTGGAAATGAAACTTCATATTCTAAAAGTCCATTTTTAAATTTCTTCTGTTCGGTCAAAGTTTCGCCATTTCCATTTTGAATATAAACATTCACCAAAGCATCAGGAATTGCGGAATAAACAAATATTTTCGCTTTTTCAGTTCGCTTGAATTCGGCTTTTGGTTGGATGACTTTTAAATAAGGTTTCTGTGAATCTGTTAAAAATCGTTTATCGAAAACTTCAAAAGTTTTTTCAGTTTTAATGGTATCTTTTCCTTCAATATTAAAGAGTTCAAGTTTGTAATTTCCAGCAGCAAGTTTTCCGAGATCTAAATTAGTTGACAGTTGAGCGTTGACAGTTGACGGTTGCTCTGTCTTTTCAATCAAGATTTTTTCCGTTTTCCATTCTTGCTCTTCTTTAGAGAAATAATCATGTGGGAATTTTTGAATGAATTCTGCTTTCGAAAATTTCGGTAAGTCCTGAATTTGAGTTTCGAAATTAGACCGGTAAACTCTCTCTTTCGGTTGAAGTTTCGATAGTTTAACCTGATACGATTTCTTTAAATTTTGATCGTTGTAATTTTTTGTTTCAACTTTAATTTTTAAAGGTTCATCGGTAAAAGTATCTTTGATATCATCGGTTTTAATGTAATGTGAAACGGAAGCGACTTTTACATTTTCTGTGGAAGATTGGGTTTCTCCGTTAATGTCTGTCACAGAAGCATTAATCTGATAATTATCAATTTGAATTCCGTCTAAAGTTTCATCTTTCTTGAGATCGATTTTTATGACAAATTCTCCTTTATCATTGGTTTTAACTTCACCTAAAATAGAGTTTTCATTATCATTTCCACGTGGAAACCACCAGAAATATCTCCACCGAATATTTTGTTTTTTGATTTCATAATTCACAGTTGCATTGCTCAACACAACGCCGGAAAACATCATTGCCTTACCTTTCAGTTCGATGGTTTGTCCGTATTTGTATTCTTCTACAATCGGATCAAAAGTCACTTCAAATTTTGGACGTTTGTATTCTTCAACCTGGAAATATTTGGTCGCAGAATCATCTAAATCATCAGAATCAACTTCTAGAGAGAATTGACCATTCAGTTTTCCATTAGGTAAAGTGAAACTTCCGTGGTAAGAACCGAACTCATTGGTGGTGAATTTTTGAGAAGATATTTTTTCACCGTTGGCATCATTTAAAGTTATTTCTTGGGAAACTCCAGATGCTACAGATTCTTTATCTAAAAATAATTTGGTATTAATCACTTTAAAATAAACGATTTGTCCGGGACGATAAATTCCGCGATCGATAAAAATTTGCGCCAGATTTTCTTCTCCTAATTTCTTCGGTTCATTATAATATTGATTGCCATAAACCTGCATTAAATTATAATCATTGGTCGAAGGTTGTTGAACCAAATAATATCTGTAATACTGATTATCTTTAGAAACAGGAAATTTGAAAACCGCAGATTGATCAGTTTTTACCGCAAAAGAATTGGCCTTGTTATCGTTTGTAAATTCAAAAATTTTCAGATTTTCATTAGAAACAGATTTTCCATTTTCACGGTTCACCAACTGTAATTGGTCAGCAATCGTTTTACGTTCATCTTTTTTATTATAGATGATTCTGGAATTCGTGGCGATGAAATAGAAATTTTCCTGAATCGCATTTTCAACCACATATTCCGCCAGATAAATTCCAGACGGAAGTGCTTTTATTTCTAAAGAAGTTTTGTGATTTTTATAATCTTTTAAATCCTGCAAATCGAAACTTTCTTTTCTAACTAAAGTTTTCTTGACCGCCGGAAAACGAGTTTTATCATACGAGTTTGCCACATATTTCAAAAAATTCTGCTGATCATCTTTAACTTCATAAATATTCAAAGAAAATTTTGAAATATTTTTGGCTTCGGCAACCAGTTGAATCGGCAAATTTGCTTCCGTATGCGTTTCGTAATAAATCGTTAAAGATGGTTGAAGAATACTATTTTCCCGATTGAGAATATTGTTTATAAATTTAGATTTTGCGTATTGTTCTTTCGTATTTTTAATCAATAAAAGCGCTTCGTTATATTTTTGGTCAGCAATTAATTGATCGATGATTTCTGCAATAATCATTACTTTATAATCACCTTCAGTTGGAGATTTTACTAAATTTTGGAGTTGCTGAGATTTGTCTTTACAATTTGAAAAAGAGCAATCGTCATTCAATTTTTGATGTTGAAAATAGAGTTTTGAATTTCCTGTATTTTTCTGAATTAATTCTGAATACAAATTTGAAATCTTCGATTGATTGCCTTTCTTTTCATTCGGAGTAAAAAGTTGCGAATTATTGTAGAATTTAATTTCATTCATCGCATTCCAATCAAACAAAGTCGGGAAGTAATCCAAGTCTTCGGTTCCTTCAAAAATCGATTTATACTTCGACATTGAAATCTTTTGCAATTCTACTTTCTTTGTTTCCAAATTCGTAAAATTTCTCGTTAAATAATTTTTAAAATCCAATTTCGACCAAGTTTCAATTTGCGTAAAATCCTGATTATTTAAATTTGTTCTTTGATTAATTTGCCATTGATTTTCATTGTAATACTCAGTAAAAAACTCACCTAATAAAACTTGATACAATAACTTTTCATCACCTTTTAATTTTGCATCTAAACCATTTAATTTTGTGAAAAATTGAGTCGAAGTATCATTTTTAGTATCATCATAAGTTTGATTAATAATACTGAATTCTGCTTTCAAAGAACGAATAAGTTGCACCGGATTGTCTTCTTTCATGGCTTGGTTTTGAATGTCTAAAATTAATGGAAGATTCGATTTATATTGACCTGAATGATAATTTTCTGCAACTTTTTTCCATTGCAAATCGTACTGTTTTTGGGCAAAAAAAGAATTTAAAGTAAAAAGAAAAAGAACGAGAGTAAAAAATTTATTTTTCATAGATTTGTTTTATAATATGTAAAACCTTGTAGGTTTTTTTATAACCACTAAGGTTTATGGTTAAGCACTGTTTAAATTTACTAAAAAAATACATTATCGACAGTCAAATTTATGTTTCCCTTATGGGAACTTTGTTTGCTGTCTTTTTTATGTGGGAGCAAAGCATTATCAAAACGCCGACCATTGCACTTATTTTCATTACTTATTTTAGCGGATATCTCTATACCAAATACCAAAATACCGGTAAATTATTTTACAAAGTACTGATATTCAATGTTATTTCCGGACTGGCTTCTGCAGCTTTAATTATCTTTAATCACAATGAAATCCGCTTAGTAAAATGGCTGATTATTGTGGTTTTAGGACTTTTATACGACAGTAATTTTCTTAAATTTTTCGTAAGAAAAATCCCATTATTCAAAATATTTTATGTTGGTTTAACTTGGGCATTAATTAATTCCTGGCTGATTTTACCGGAGTTTAATGCCGAGATTTTCTGGATCAGTTTATTCTTTATCACGGCTTTGGTTTTACCTTTCGACATTCGGGATATGAAATCAGATACCGTTATTACTTTTCCTCAATTGATCGGTGTTCAGAATACAAAATACTTGGCGTACCTATTAATTTTTCTCAGTTTAATTATTTCGATATTTTATTTAAAGATTGAATTTTCTTTCGCATTTTTCCTAACATTGATTTTCACCTTTGTATTGATCTATTTTTCAGAGAATTCCAATAAAGGTTCTTACTTTTCATTTTGGGTTGAGAGCTGTTCGGCTTTGCCGTTTTTATTTGTAATCTTAAATCGGCTCATTAATTGATACTCCCTTTTCCTTAAAAAATCATATTGCAGTCCAAATATATCTTCCCTTTAATTTTATTTTTATCTTGTATTTCTTTTGTTTCAGCGCAAGAGACAAACGATTCATTAGAAAAAAAGGATTCCTTGTATTATAAAATTGAAGAGTTTTCTGACAAAAGAAAATCTACCAAATTTATTCACCGTTTTATTTTTCGACGTGAAGCTGATTCTGTTTCGGTCGCATCGAGAACTCAAGAATATTCTCGAATTTCTTATAATGGAAAAATCATTCGAAATATTAAAATTGAAACTATTGATCCTTTTGGTCACGAAATTTCAAAAAAAAATACGGAACCTAAATGGTTTGATCGCACTGCAGAACACATTCACATCGATTCTAAAAGATCGACGATCAGCAATTATTTACTTTTCAAAAAAGGAGAAAAATATAATGCTCAGAAACTGTACGAATCCGAACGAATCTTGCGTGACATGCCGTTTATCAACCGCGTGAACATCAGTATTATTGACAGTATAAGCACCAAAGATTCAATTGATATTTTGGTAAAAGTTTTGGATTCCTGGAGTTTAAAACCCAGATTACGTCTTTCCGGAAGCAAAATTGGTGCGGGGATTACAGAAGAAAATCTACTCGGTTTGGGCCATGAATTCAATTTTCTTTACACCAATGATTTTAAAGAAAAAGAGAATCACATCTCGGGAAGTTATATGGCGTACAATCTTTTCGGCTCTTTTATCAATGCAGGAATTTCTGGAGAAAAAGATTTTTTAAATAATGAAAGAATCACTTTCAGTGCGCGACGGGATTTCTTTTCGCCACTTACAAGATGGGCGGGAGGATTTACTTTTGAATATTTTATGAAAAAAGTTTTGATGCCTGTTGAAAATACCGAAGTCTTTCCTGAAGTTCAAATCAAAGTTTATAATCAGGATTTATGGGGCGGTTATCAATTCCCAGTTTTCTTCGGAGACAAAACGGAAATTTCCAGAAATATTGCGGTATTGGGACGTTTTCAAAATTATCAATATAAAGACAATCCAGCGATTGATGATCAAAATTTCTTCTCTTCTTACAATAGTTTTCTGGCTTCAGCAACTTATGTAGAAAGGAAATTCTCTGTAAAAAGAAATATATTTGAATATAACCTTCCCGAAGATATTCCCTACGGAAAATCGCTTGGAATGACTGGAGGGTTACTAAAAAGAAGCAGTAAGATTGTTCCTTATGCCGGAATTTCCGGATCTGTTGGCAGTTTTATCAACTGGGGATATTTTACCGTGAAAGCTGAATATGGAAGATTCTTTAATGAAGAAAAAGAAAACAGTGATTCTTTCCGATTAGAGGGAACTTATTTTACAAAGTTGCACGATTATAAATTTGGTAAAGTAAGACATTTCTTTTCGCCGACTTTTGCTTGGGGAAGTCCGGCATATAATTCCACTTACAAAGACCGAATGACGATTTCTGGTGAGGAAGAATTTCCGGCGTACAGTGAAGATTTTATTGGGACAAAAAAACTAATTCTGCGACATCAAATGCAATTTTTCGTCGATAAAACCTGGAAGAATTTTCACTTTAGTCCGTACAGTATCGTAGAATTTGGTTGGCTTGCGAAAAATAACGAAATCTTATTCAAAGCCAAAACCAATTCGAAATTTGGAATTGGTATTCTGATAGATAATCCTTATTTGGTTTTTAACAAAATTCAGGTATCTTTTGTCTATTATCCAAATGTTCCTTTTGACAACAAAGCGGTTTATGAATTCAATAATTACCGCAATACAATGCTTCCTATCAATTCTTTTGGAACGGATATTCCTCATTTTGTCAATTTTGAAAACTAAACTTTAGAAGTCTTTTTTTGAGAGTGTTCTGAAATGAAATTTTTATCTTTACAGAAATTTAGTGTGATGGAAAATTTAGATGTATTAAGAAGCAGATTGGTTCAAAAAATATTTTTAACAAAAAATATAGATTTACTAGATGCGCTAGACAAAATTTTTTCATCTACAGAAAATGATACTGAACAGAAATTTCAACTTTCCGCAACACAGAAAGAAATACTTCTATTGGCTGAAGAGGATATTAAGTATGGCAGAACATTAACCGATGCAGAACTTAGAAAACTGGATGAGGAATGGATGCAATAATTGTAATTTGGACCAATCTAGCCATTACCCAAAGAAATAAGATTTTTGAATATTGGAATAAAAGAAATAGAAGTAATTCCTATTCTAAAAGGATTAATTTAATCATCTACGAGAAAATAGATTTACTGGAGTCAAATCCTTTAATCGGTGAAGAAATTGAAGATTATAATGCACGAATTATCCATTTTGAAAATTACGGTTTGGTCTATAAAATTGAAAAACATAATATCTACATTCTTTCTTTTTGGGATAGTAAGCAGAATCCAAAAAAAATACTGGAAATTTTGAAAAAATAGAAAATGATTGTCAATAATTTAAAAATTCAGAATTTCAAAAATCATCAAGAACGAGACTTCGATTTCTCTAAACAAATCAATTGTTTTGTAGGAAATAATGGTGTAGGAAAAACCAATATTCTTGATGCTCTTCATTATTTGTCGATGGCAAAAAGTTTCCTGGGAAATAAAGATCTTAACAATATTAAAACTGATGAAGATTTTTTCACCATTGAAGGAACAATTGACGATGGCGAAAAAGAAAATATTATCAAAATTCAGCAACCGAAAGATGCCAAGAAAATCATTAAGAAAAATGATAAATCTTATGATAGAATGGCAGATCATATCGGATTTTTACCAAGTGTAATTATATCGCCGTACGATTCTAATTTGATTTCTGACTCTGGTGAAAGCCGACGGAAATTTCTTGATGCCATGATTTCGCAAACGGATTCTGAATATCTTTTCAATTTAATTCAATATCAAAAAACGGTTCAGCAAAGAAATGCTTTATTAAAAGATTTCGCTAAAAACAGATATTTTGATGCCGACAGTTTGGAAATTTACAATGAACCTTTAAGTAAATTTGGAACGAGAATCTTTGAGAAAAGAAGAGAATTCACCGATTCGATTGTACCACTAATTCAAAATTACTACGAAATTATTTCTAAAGGAAAAGAGAAAATCTCGGTGATTTATGAATCTGATTTGAGTGAAAATTCTTTCGGAGATTTACTTCAACAAAATTTAGAAAAAGACAGAATCTTAACTTACACGTCGAAAGGAATTCATAAAGATGATTTGCTTTTTGAGATGAACGGAATCTCAATGAAGAAAACGGCAAGTCAGGGACAGCAAAAATCTTTTTTAATTGCGTTAAAACTTTCTCAGATGAATCGCATTAAAGAATTAACCGGAAAAACTCCGATTCTTTTGCTGGATGATATTTTCGATAAACTTGATGATTCCAGAGTTTCACAATTAATTGAACTCGTCAATCAAGAACATTTTGGGCAAATTTTCATTACGGATACAAGCCGAGAAAGAACGGAGAATGTGGTGAAGAGAATTAATGAGGAATCAAAAATTTTTGAATTGTAAAAAAAGTTCCGGGCTTCGGGTTTCGGGTTACGTGTCGCACGATTTAAGTTTTGATATTTAAACTTTATATATTTGAATAGTACTTTAATTTTTAAAAAACAGAAATAATGAGTTACAGAACACTTGACATTTATAAAATGAGTTTTGATCTATTTTTAAAAACGCATCCTACTTCATTAAAACTTCCAAAGTATGAACTTTATGAATTGGGAAGTCAATTACGACGTTCATCTGATTCGGTTTTATCAAATATAATTGAAGGCTACGGAAGAAGTTATTATAAAAAAGAATACGAAAGGTTTTTAGTTTTCAGCCATTCAAGTTGCGATGAAACTATTGGACATTTAGAAAAACTTTTGCATTTATATCCTGATTTAAAAGATGATTTTGAACCACTGCGTAATGACTACGATTTATTAGGAGGAAAGATTAATAATTACCTAAAATGGGTGAGAATAAATTGGAACGATGGAAATACTAAACCATAACTGAAACCACATTTTTTAAACTCGAAACTACAAACCCGAAACTCGTAACACGACCATGAAAAAGAAGAAAAGAGAATATCAATCATCAGAACTCGTGAAATCATTTGCGAGAATCTATGGCTTTGAAAATAAATTACTTGCTTTTGAGGTTAAAGATTTCTTACACGAATATTTAAACGATGCTCTTTTCAGCGAAATAGAATCGGTGAATATCAACAAGAAAATTTTAGAAATCAGAATAAAATCTCCTTTGCTGAAAAACGACTTTAGAATGCGAAAAACATTTTACCTAAAGAAGTTTCAGGAGAAATTCGGCGAAGAACATTTTATTGATCTTCTGGTTTTATAGCCACCGTATTATCAACCATTTCTTTGGTACTATCATCTAATTTAGAGCGAATCGGCAAGAAAAACCGCAGCGGATTTTTCATAAAGTATCTGAAAATTTCTCTATAAATTTCCTTCACTTCTCCGAAATTCACCTTTCTGGATCGGAAGGCCAAAATCATCGACAAGCCGAAACTCACTGCAAAATTGAAGAATCCGATTAGGAATACTGTTCCGAAAGCGATCCAGAAAGTAGCACTGCTCACAGAAAAATCAGCTCCGTAAAGTCCCAAAGCAAAATTCCCAGAAGCAAAAGTAATGTGACGAATATCTAAATCTAAACCGAGGAAAAGTCCGATTGGACCGGTAACTCCAAGGAAAATACCAAACCAGAAATTCGAAATTATTCCTGCCCAGTTTTTTGCATAATATTCAGAAAGTCCTTTTGCGATATTTTTTCCAAAGAAATAATTAAGGAAAGGATTTTTTTCAATTCGTTTTGGAATATGGTAAAACACAGAACTATTCCCAACATTACCAGAAATAATCCCAGAAATAAATAAGAAAAATCCGGCAATACAAGCATGGAAAATAGCTTTAGACTGAACGGGGTCCAAATCTCTCAACAATGCGGCAGATTTTTCTATGGCAAAATTCTGTTTAAATATAACATCCATTCCGTAAATAATGGCGAGTGCAATCGGGAAAGCCAATAAAACATTTCCCATAAAAGCAATGAATTGAGATCGGAACAATTTGGAAACCAAATGCGCAAAATCAACATAATTTTTACGGGTATTCTCTCCTTCCGAAAGTACTTTCGCCATCGTTGCCGCCGTCATTGCCGGTTGCTTTGTCGCCAAAGTATAATTCATTAAATAAATCATAATGAATCCCATTGCATAATTAAAAGCATAGTAAAATGCATGCGAGAAATCACTGCCGGGAATATAACCGTATAATAATTTTAGAACACAAAGTGCGCCTACAATAACTCCACCACCACTCGCTCGCCAAAACATACTCATGTAATCTTTGGACGTAGAAGTAATGTAGTGAGAACCGGTTTCTGCAGTGTGATTGGTAATCAGGTGAGATTTCAGCCTGGTACTGTCCGAAATCAATTCACGCAAATTATTTTTGTGAGATTTATACTCTAATATCTTGAAAAACAATCTTTTAGAATTTCTAAGAATATCTTCTTCTTTATCAAAAATCATGACCGAAAGAATGTCTGACATTCGTTCTAACTGCTGTCTGATTTTCATTAAAGACTGATTGATTTTCCCCGAAATCCCGTACTTAGAAGAGTTTTTGAAAGCCAAGGCAACAAAATCCAAACATTGCTGCATTAAAACTTTAATCTGCTTATAATTGACATCTTTTGACGTCAAATTAAAATCAGGATTGTCTTTATAACTTTGATTTAATAGATCGAGCTCATTTTGCATCGCCAAAAACGGATTGTCAAAATTCCGATATTCGGGCGCCATATTCACCACTTGTACGTCCATCGCATTTCCAATGATACGCCAGGACAGAATATTTAATGAAAATAACAATTCGTTCTTAACACCTGGTTTTAAAATATACCGATCAATATTTAGTAATCTAAAAATCTCATCCAAACTCTCTTTCGGAAGATTTCTAAAATATTCTAAATCAAGTTTTGGACGCACAGAAACAGTGTCAACCAAATACCAAATGGTTTCTTCATTTTCAACACTCGGTAAAATTTTATCGAGTAATCTTTTCTTTAATTCTGGATAGAAAGCGTTTTCTGATAAGATATTGGCTTCGGTCAACGAAAGATTGAATGGTTTTCCTTCAAATAAATTGCGAATATAATATCCAAGATTCTCGGTGACTTCGTGATGTTCTTTTAGAAAATCCAACACTTCATGAAAATCCTCTGAACGAATACTTGTAAGCAATTCAATAAGTGGATCCAAAGATTTAGTCTCATTTTTAAAACTAAAATATTTGATCAAAATGGTACTGAAACCTTCTCTATGTCGAAAAATAAATCCCATAATATCGGTAAAGATAAATTATTTAAGCGTGATATTATTCATTTGACGCATAATCCAATTGTGCTTTTTATTAAGATAAGGAGACGGATTTTTGGGATCGTATTTCTGAGGATTTGGTAAAATCGTAGCAATCCAGGCGGCTTCACTTTTGGTTAAATCCTTTGCACTTTTATTAAAGTAATATTGTGAAGCAGCTTCAACACCGAAAACGCCACGGCCCATTTCGATTGAATTCAGGTATCTTTCCAGAATAACATCTTTCCCCCAAACCAATTCGATAATGAAGGTGTAAACGGCTTCAAAACCTTTTCTGATCCAACTTCTGCCCTGCCAAAGGAAAACATTTTTTGCAGTTTGTTGAGAAATCGTACTTCCGCCACGAATCTTTTTGCCTTGCTGATTATGTTGCATGGCTTTTTCAATCGCTTTATAATCGAAACCATTATGATCGAAAAAACTTTGATCTTCGGCCGCAATCACCGCCTTTTTTACATTATTACCCATTTCATCATAAGAAATATAATCTCTTTTCAGTTTTCCATATTCCAGCAAACCACCGATTTGAGTAAAGGTGATGGGCGGATTAAAGAATTTACCCCAGACAATAAAAAGAATATTTGCCAGGATCAGGATATAGATGAGTCTTTTAATTTTCTTCCACATAAAATAATCGGTCAATGAGTAAACAGTTTCAAAGGTGCAAAAATAGAAATAATATTTACTTCAACTCCCTTAAATACGTTAATTGGTAATTTGGTAACAATTCCGGATGAAAAATTTTGATGTAATCTTTGATAACCAAATCTGCTCTAACTACTCCACTTTCGAAGTAATCGTTTGATTTGCCATTAGTTCTTCCGGTAATCGTGTACAGTTTACCATTATTAAAAACCGGAAGTTTGGTGTAATTCGGATTGATCTGCAACAACTCTTTTTTGTATTCATGATTCCCAATATTCACCCAATATTCGGCTTTCTGGCCTTTTGCAAAAACTTCTTCAAAACTCATTGGAATTGCTTTCGTTTCTTGATTATCAGCATTAATATAAGTGGCGTTGGCATCAGAAATAAACTGGGCTAAATTCGATTGGCCACCAGGAAGAAACCATTGATTTCCATACATTTCATTGGCAAGAACAATCGGTTTTGTTGCTGCAGTATTCGCTAAAGTTTTCAAAGAATCATAACTTTTCTGAATCTCTTCTACTTTAGTCATTGCATTCTTTTCATTATTAAAGAGTTCCCCAAATACCAATAAATATTTTGATTTTTCTAAAGGATTTTGTTCTAAATATTCATCCAGGAAAATAATTTCGATTCCGTTTTTCTTTATTAAATCGTATGTATTCTCAAAACTCGCAATATAGTTGGTGAAAATCGCATCAGGTTTTAAAGCGATAATTTTCTCCAAATTATATTTCTGTTCATTTCCCACATTTTGAATTTTTCCTTCATTGATTAATTGATGAACCCTTTCTGAATAAACATATTCCGGACTGGAAATTCCAATGATGTTTTCTTCTAAACCAAGCTCGGTGAAATATCCAACCAAACTCGCATTGAGCAAAATCACTTTCTTAAAAGGAAGTTTAGAAGTCGGAATATCATAATTAAACTTCCCAGATTTTAAATGGAAAACATTTGCATCCCTTTTAAACTGGACATTTTCTGAGACGATTTGCCAATCTTCGGAACTTGTTTTAATTTCTTTTTTACATGAAAAAAGAAGAAAAAATGATAATAAAGTAAAAAAAGTTGATTTCATTATTGGAGAGGAATAAAAAATTGTTATATTTGCACACCGAAAAACAGGCCTCGTGGCGCAACTGAATAGCGCACCTGATTACGGCTCAGGAGGTTACTGGTTTGAATCCAGTCGAGGTCACTAAAAACCTAGCATTTGCTAGGTTTTTTTTATTTCTCTAATAGTAAAGAAACCCACTCTTCTCTCTGTAATTTCTTTTTCAAAATTAATTTTTGTTCCGTACAAACTTCCAGAATATCATCTACATCGAAGAAACATAAGCCAGAAAGCAATAATTGTCCGCCATTATTTAAAACTGAAACATAAGTTGGAATATCTGAAATTAGAATATTTCTGTTGATGTTTGCTAAAATAATATCGAACTTTTCTTTTCCTAAATTATCGGCAGTTCCTTGAGAGATTTCTAATTGTACATTATTTCTTGCTGCGTTTTCAATCGAGTTTTCTACGGACCATTCATCAATATCAATGGCTACGGTTTTTCCTGCACCTTGTTGTTTGGCAAAAATGGCTAAAACAGAAGTTCCGCAACCCATATCCAAAACGGTTTTATTTTCGAAATTCATGTCGAGCATTTGCTGAATCATCAAATAAGTTGTGGCATGATGACCAGTTCCGAAAGACATTTTTGGCTGAATGATAATTTCGTGAGGTAAGTTTTGATTCGGATGAAATTCGGCACGAATGGAAACTTGATCTTCAATATTAATGGGTGAAAAGTTTTTTTCCCACTCTTCATTCCAGTTGATATTCGGCATTTCTTTGAAAGTATAAGAAATGTTGATTTCAGGATTCTGAAGTAATTGCACTTCTTTCAGGTCTTCTTCTTTGAATAATTCTGTTTGAATGTAGCCTAAAATCCCGTCGTGCTCTTCAGTAAAACTATCGAAACCGATTTCGATGAGTTCTGCCATTAAGATTTCGTTCCAGGGTTGTAGTGGCTGTATTTTGAAATTAAATTCCAGGTAATTTTGCATGCTTATTTTTTTGCAAAAATAAGGTTTTTAAGCCGAATCTATCTCGATAAAATTGACCTGAGAAATAGGTACTCTAATACCTGTTATTTTAGAACGAAAATTAATACTTCCTGATCTGTACACAGGAAACACTTTTAATTTTTAGTTTTCTACCGACTTTTTTCAGTAAGCCAGTGTCAGCATTTCTCTTAAAAACTACCACATCTCCACTTACAGAATTAGTGGCAATAAGAAATTTCCCGGATTCGTCAATTGCAAATACCCGTGGATGTTTACCTAAAGTAGATTGATAGCCAGCACTTTTCAAAGTTCCATTTTCCTGAATTTTAAAAATTGCGATGTTATTTTCATTCCCTCTATTTGAAGCGTACAAAAATTTCCCATCAGGTGAAATGTGAATATCAGAACTTTCGAAATTATCTTTGTATTTCTCGGAATGGGAATTTATTCGCTGAATGCTTTCTAATTTTCCGTTTTCGTATTGATAAGCATTTACAGTTCCCGTTAATTCTTCAATGCAGTAAGCAAATTGTAAGGTTGGATGAAAGGTAAAATGTCTCGGTCCGCTTCCTAAAGTTGATTGAATAAAAGGTACTTTGGCAATTTCCAAGGGTTTGGTTTTTTCGTTTTCAAACTTATATGTTCTAATTTTATCTGCACCCAAATCCGGAAAAAATATATAATCAAAGTTCGGCGAAAAAACGGCTGAATGAATATGCGAGCGACTTTGCCTTTCCTTGTTTACACTTCCTTCATCAAAGTGAAAATTTTGAGCCATTGGTGCTATAACTCCGTTTTCGGTAATAGGATAAACCGAAATACTTCCTTCGGTGTAGTTTCCATTTATGAGCCATTTTCCATTTTTGTGAACCGTCAAATACATTGGGTTTTCTCCACCACTTTTCTGACTGTTTATAAAAGTCAACGTTTTATTTTTAGGACTAAATTCAAAACTGCTTACACTTCCCGCGTTTGGAGTTTTACTTTCTGTACAGGCAAAGAGATATTTTCCGTCAGTGGACAAAGTTAGAAATGAAGGATTAAGAATATTTTTTACAGTGGTGATCTTAGACAGTTTTCCGCTCACGGTATCTAACTGATAGACGTAAATTCCTTCTGTGTTTTTGTCTCTATTAAATTAACCCATAAACAGGTAAGTGTTTTGAGAAAATAAATTTAAAGAACTCAGAATAAGTAACAAGAAGGTGAATTGCTTTTTCAATCTGTTGTTTTAAAATTTAGAACAAAATAAATAATTTTGTTTTTAAAGAAGGTTGCGCCCCGGATTGAACGGCATGTTTGAGCTCTTTTTTTAAGCAAAGGCAACAAGCGGCTGCAAAAAAAAAGCGAGTAGTGAAAGCCGGAAAAGGCGTCCAAAAAACAATTATTAAATAAAGCCTTTCGACGAAGTCAATTGTGCGCCCTGAACTTCGACAAGCTCAGCTTGAAATTACTGTTTATGAAAATGGGAAGGAAATGCATCTTCAGGTTTTTGGCGGAAAACATTGAGCAAAATCCATGATTTCAGGAAGCCGTAACCGTAGGAAAACATTTGGATATAGGTCGCCATAATCGCCATTGCAGCGATGCTGACGTTTCTGGTTTTGTACAAAGCGTGGAAGAAAACGATGAAGGTGTAAAGTCCGTAAAAACCTAAAATGAGGCCTTTTTGGAAGAAAAAATATTCGATAAATCCGAGGAAATAGCCCAACAAAAAGAGCGATGGAAACGCGAAAGAGATCTTCACATATTTCGGGTGGCGCTGATTAAGAATCGGGCGCGCACAACCGAATTGATAGACTTGTTTGGAGAATTTTCCGAAGTCAACGCGACGTTTATGATAAACGCCGATATCGTCGAAAAACGCCGTCGTAAAGCCATTTTCCCAAAGTCGCATTGAAAGATCCGGATCTTCGCCAATGCGCATTTCTGAAAAACCACCGACTTTTTCAAAAGCCGATTTTCGAACGCCCATATTAAAACTTCTGGGTTGAAATTTAGTCACCGCCTTCTTATTACCACGAATTCCGCCCGTTGTAAAAACGGAAGTCATGGAATAGGAAATCGCTTTTTGCATGAGATTAAAGCCTTTGTGAGCCTTATCCGCACCACCAAAAGCATCACATGGAATTTCGGAAATGTTCTTCTTTATATTTTGAATAAAATCAGTCTCGACAATCACATCGGAATCGACGAAAACTAGCCAGTCATTTTTGGCTCTTCTGGCTCCGTAATTTCGTGATAAGCCCGGACCGGAATTGTCTTTTCGAAAAAATTCTATAGTTAAACTTTCGTTGAATAATTCGGCAGTTGGACGCAAATTAAGAATCGAACCATCGTCAACAATAATCACCTCAAAGTCTTTATCTGTTTGATGTGATAAAGAATTGAGCAACTCAAAAAGTTCGTCTTTTCGGTTGTAGATGGCGATGATTATTGAAATTGACTGCATAGTTTATTTAACCACAAAAGGCACAAAAGTTTTATTTCTAAAAATTTCCCAAAAGTTCAAAAAAGAAAATGGAATTGTTTAACTATCTCCTTCTCTCCCTTCTAATTTGTGAATCTTTTTCGTTCCTTCATACATTTCGTATTGCATAAAACGGCATTCTAATTTTCCGTTGAATAGTTTGATTTTACGTGAAGGTCTTAATCCTACTCTTTTCAATGAATCTAAATCTGAAGAAATTAACCAAGCCAAAGTATTTGGATAGTTTTTCTTAAAGGTATCTCCTATTTTAGCGTAAAACTCGTCATCGTTAATTACAATTCTTTCATCATATGGAGGATTGAAAACCATCATTAATGGGAACAATTCTTTTTTAGACTCAAAGAAATCCTGGTGTTTTACTTCGATTACATCTTCCATTTCGGCAGATTCGATATTGATTCTTGCAGCGTGAAGCATATCCGAATCGATATCGTAACCAACAATTTTTCCGGTGAATTCTTTTACCCGATTAAGACGAACTTCTTTAATTGTTTTGAACAATTCTTCGTCGTAATTTAACCAGTTTTGGAATCCGAATCTTCTACGGAAAGTTTGGGCTGGTAAATCCATCGCAATCATAGCTGCTTCGATTAATAAGGTTCCCGAACCGCACATTGGATCCAGGAAATTTCCTTTTCCATCCCAACCTGCTAATTGTAACATTCCGGAAGCAAGCACTTCATTCAATGGCGCTTCACCCTGTTCTTTTCTGTACCCTCTTTTAAATAAAGGATCTCCAGAAGAATCCAAAGAAACAGTTACCAATTCCCGGTCGATGTGAAGATGAATTTTGATATCTGGATCCTGCGTATCAACGCTCGGTCTTTTATTAAATTTGAATTTAAAATAATCAACGATGGCGTCCTTCATTTTTTGAGCCATGAATTGAGAATGCGAAAAACGCTCAGAATAAATCGTGGTATCGATTGCAAAACTTTGATCAACCGTCATATATTCTTCCCATGGAAAATCGAAAAGTTTATCGTAGAAACGGTTTTCATCCCAAGCTTTGAAAGTCAAAACTGGAACTAAAATTTTCAACGCCGTTCTGGCTGAGTAATTAATTTTGTAAAGAAACCCCAAATCTCCCTCGCAGTTAACCGCACGGTTTTTTACTTCGACATTGGTTCCGCCGAGTTTTCTGATTTCTTCTGCTAAAATTTCTTCGAGTCCGAAAAACGTTTTAATCTGTATTTTTAAATTTTCTGTATCCATATATTGGTGACCAACAATTTGTTGATATTTATTAATTGCGAATTGCGTTTATTTTTAAAGTATCAAAAATGACAAAGTTGAAATTTTACTTTTTAGAATATGATCTTCAAAAGAAATCTTTTCAAAACTTATCGTTTTAGAAATGCAAATTTAGTTATTTTTGCAGAATGGCATGGTTTGAAACTTGGTTTGATACTCCTTATTATCATATTCTTTATAAAGACAGAGATTTTGCAGAAGCAGAAAATTTTATTACTCTATTAATCAACTACTTAAATATTCAGAAAGATTCGAAAATAATCGACTTGGCTTGTGGAAAAGGCAGACATTCTGTTTTTTTGAACAAATTAGGTTACCAAGTTTTGGGTTTGGATTTATCTCATCAGAGCATTGATCATAATAAACAGTTCGAAAATTCGGATTTAAAATTTGAAGTTCACGATATGCGGAATGAAATTTTTCCAGAAATATCAGCTGAAAAAGTAGATGCAGTTTTAAATCTTTTTACCAGTTTCGGCTATTTTGAAGATGAAAATGATGATCGAAAAGTTTTTCAGTCGATTTCAAATGTTATGAAAGACAACGGTTATTTTGTTTTGGATTTCCTGAATGCAAAATGGGTGGAAAATACTTTAATTGAAGAAGATAAAACTTCGAAAGAAGGAATTGATTTTACAATTAAAAAGAAAATTGAAGATCAGCACGTTATTAAAGATATTACATTTAATGATGACGGAAAGGATTATCATTTTTTTGAAAAAGTGAAATTACACACCTTAGACGAAATCAACAGTTACGCTGAAGAATTTGGTTTTGAAAGAGTTCAAATTTTCGGTGATTATCATTTAAATGAATTCGATTTAGAAACGTCACCACGTTGTATTAATGTTTTTAAAAAGAAAAGCGACAACTAAACCGATTGAGTTATGATTATTATTCTATTAATTCTTAGTGTCTTAATTGGCGTTTTTCTCGGGAGATTTTTCGGAGACCGAGAAAAGTTCGCGAAGAATCTTTTGATTGTAAGTGCCGGGTTTTTAATTACGATTTGTTTGAATGAGGTTTTTCCTGAAATATATTCTGGTGAACATCATAATATCGGCCTTTGGGTCATTGGCGGAGTTTTACTTCAAATGTTATTAGAAAATTTAACCAAAGGTTTTGAACACGGACATTTTCATCATCATTCTGAAGGAAAGAATATTCTTCCTTTAGCTTTAATGGTTGGACTTTTTATTCATGCTTTTTTAGAAGGAATTCCATTAGCAAATGAGCATGAAGCAATAACTCCGTATTTAACGGGGATATTGGTTCATAATATTCCCATTTCATTTATTCTTGGAGCTTTCCTGGTGAAGAACAAAAAATTCTCACCGTCAGCTTTATTAATTATTTCAATTTTTGCCTTGGCTTCGCCTTTAGGTTTAGTTCTTGGGAAATACTTTGATCCAAATCTTGAAGTTTATTTCCTGGCTTTAGTAGGTGGAATCTTCCTTCATATTTCTTCCGTTATTATTTTCGAAAGTAATAAGAATCATAATGTAGACTGGAAGAAAATCGGTTACGTGACGCTTGGTGTTTTACTGGCGATGACTACTCATCTTTTTCACAATCATTAAAAATTTAATAAAAATAAAAGAAGCCGTCTCAAAACTGAGGCGGTTTTTTTGTGATTTGTTTTGAAAATTATTGTTTATTTTATGGTTTTTTTGTATCTTTAAGTATTGATAATCAATGATATGAGTATTAAGTTTAAAAATTATAACCAACAGCAAAACTGGTTATTTCCACCATCAATCGAGGAATTGATTCCAGAAAGTCATCCAGTTCGGATCGTTAATGGGATTATTGAGCAACTTGATCTGAGATTGCTCATTGAAGAGTATAGTAAAGATGGCAAACCCAGCTTTCATCCCAAGATGATGCTCAAGGTAATGGTTTACGCTTATATGGATAATATTTATTCTAGCAGGAAGATCGAAAAAGCGATGCGGGAGAATATTAATTTTATGTGGTTGTCCGCTCAACAGGTCGCAGACCATAACACCATTGCACGTTTTCGGAGTAAGAAACTCAAGACTATTTTCAAAGATATTTTTAAACAGGTCGTCCTGTTATTATCAGAGGAAGGACTCGTTAGCTTGAAAGAAGTTTTTACCGATGGAACCAAGATAGAGTCTATTGCCGGGAGATATACTTTCGTTTGGGGCAATGCCATTAAAACCAGAAAAGAAAAGATGGCAGAACAACTTGAACAAATGTGGAACTATGCCCAAAGCATTGCTGATGAAGAAGACAGCGATCCTACACCACCGGAGTTTAAAACAATCGATAAAGATAAAATAGAGAAGACCACCAAGAAAATAGAAGAGATCATCAGCAAAAATCCGAATGCTTCTACTAAAGCAAAGGCAAAATTAAGATACATTCAAAAGAATTTTTCTCAGAACCTGGATAAGTACGAGCAGCAGGAAAAAGTTTTGGCAGGACGTGGCAGTTACAGTAAGACCGATCCCGATGCCACATTTATGCGCATGAAAGATGATCATATGCAGAATGGGCAACTTAAACCCGCTTACAATGTTCAGATAAGTTCCGAATCGCAGTTCGTCATTCATTATACTTTACACCAAAACACCAATGATTTAAATACGCTTAAACCACACCTCAATACTTTTGAAGAACTTTATCAGTTTTGCCGAAAGAACTTACTGCTGACGCAGGCTATGGCAGTGAAGAGAATTATGATTTTCTGGAAGAGAAAAATATAGAAACCTTCGTAAAATACAACACCTTCGATAAGGAACAGGGTATTTTAAAATCGAAAAGAAAAAAATCAACGAAGACTTTCACCGCGATAAACTTTATTACAACGAAGAGAAAGATCAGTATATCTGTCCGATGGGGCAACCGATGAACAAAATATATTCTAAAAACCGAAAAACCAAAAGCGGTTATGCTCAGACAAGTTCACTGTACCAGGCTCAAAACTGCAATGGTTGTCCGCTGCGAGGGACTTGCCACAAAGCGCAGGGAAACAGAATAATAGAACGGAACCAAAATTTAGAACGGCATAAGGACAGAGTTCGGGAAAATCTCTTAAGTGAAGTAGGTGAAATAAAACGTAGACAACGGACTGCCGATGTCGAACCTGTCTTTGCACATATCAAATCCAACCGGAACTTCAAGCGTTTTACGCACACCGGAATAGAAAAAGTGGAATTAGAGTTCGGATTACACGCTTTAGCACACAATCTAAGAAAGAAAAGTGCTTAACAAAAGCATCTTTTTGCCCTAATGTGCAAAAATCACAAATAATCAAAATTTAACACCTTACAAATGAAAATAAAAAAACCGTCTCAAATTGTATTTTGAGACGGCTTCTTTTTTATTATCGCTAAATTTTATTCAGTTAGAATTTCCAACCGAGTGTAATAAAGAAATTGTCTCTTGTATTTTTTACATTTGAAACTACAGATGCATCGGATTCTACAATATAATTATCGGAGAAATATCCTGTATTATTACTTGCAGAACCTCGCAATAACGGACTTTTATATTCTGAACTTGAATTTTGATAAGCTGCATCAATATAGAAAGATTTGAAATCATAACCGATCCCGGCTCCAATTGTCGAACGTTTTCCTACAATTAAATTATCGTAAGAATTATTTCCGGCAGTTCCATTATCTGAAAAAGATGAAATACTCATTGAATCAAAAGGACTTGAGGCGAAACCGTATCCACCTCTTAAACGGAAGGCTTGAATTCTGTACTCCGCTCCTACTTTTACTTCTGATAAATTTTTAGAATTATCGCTGAAGAAATTGTTTAGTTCAGTTTCTGCATTTCCGTACACTTTGTATTTTGGTTTTGTTAAACCTAAACTATAATCCACGTTAATTGCAAAGTTTTTATTCGGAACAAAAGCTGCACTTAATGTCGCTTTCATTGGAGTAGAAAGATTTCTATCTTCGGTATAAGTTCCGTCAGTTGGGTTTTCATACTCGTTGTAAACTCTGGCAATACTCCACCAAGTTGGTGTTTCTAAGGCTGCACCTACTCTGAATTGTGGATTTATTTTTCCTATAATTCCTATTGTAGCAGAAAAGCCATTCGATGCTTCAGAAAATGGAGTGTATTGTTTGTTGTAAACGCTTGTAGAGCCGTTTGCGCTGGAATCAAATGCGGCAGAATCATACTGGTCGATATTTGCGTTATGAAAATTCAAACCAGCACCAACATAAATTCTGTTATCATAATTACCACCAACAGCAATGCTCATTTTTGAGACATCACCATAACGGTTGTACGCATGACCAGAAAATGCTACATTCTCAATTAAGGCACCTGTCCCATCATTGATATTAAAATTAACATTACTATTTCCAGGTGTTTCTGAATAATCTTCAATAGACTGACTAGAATAATTAACTCCAATATTTACAAATTTCCAGGGTGAAGCACCATCAATTTTCAATGCCATAACACCACCAACATTCCCAAGGTCAGTTCGATTAACTTTATAATCAAAGGATTTCCCTGCTAATGAAGTTGCATTCTTACTATTTTGAATAGCTAAAGTTCCTGATATTTCACTTGTAATACTTACTCCAATCCCAGCTGGATTCGAATTTAATACAGAAAAATCACCACCTAACGCTCCCATAGATCCGGCCATCGCATTATATTTTGATGTTCCATATAAAGAAGAATTAGAATAAACATCTGCTGTATTTCTAAGGGTAGAAATATCTTGGGCATTCACAAAGTATGCTGCAGAAATACCCAAAATTATAAAAGACTTTTTAATCATTTTTAAAATATGCTTGAATTAAATATTAACGTCTAAAACCTCCTGAAGATCTAGTAGAACCAGAACTTGAGTTTGATGATCCACTATTGAAACCACCTCCTGAATTCCCAGATCTGAAACCACCATCATTAGAATTATTTCTAGTTGGTTGGTTGTTGTAATTAGGAGTTTCCTGACGAGGAGTATTATTTTGTCTCGGCGTTGAATTCGGTTGAGGCGAAGTTCTATATCTCGGTTGATTGTTATTTTGCTGCGGCGTGTTATATCTTGTGTTATTCGGCTGCGCATTATATCGAGGATTGTCATTTCTAAAACCAGAATTCTGATTAATACTTGGTCTCATTCCAGATTGATTTTGAGTAGGTCTAAATCCAGATCCATCAGAGCCACTTCTTTTATAATTAAATCGAGGTGCGTTATAACTGTTGTAACCATTATATCCTCCATGTCCGTAACCACCGTATCCATATCCGTAAGGATTGTAACCGTAATAAGGATTATAGTAGTTGTAATAAGGACTGTAATATCCAGAGAAAGGGCTGTAGCCAAATCCCCAAGGACTATAATAGCCACCATAACCCCAAGGTGAACCAAATCCGAAACTCATCCCAAAACTAAATCCTGAATACATTCCGTAAGGATATCCCCAAGAATCATTATAATAAGTTTCTGTACCCGTAAAATTCCCCCAATCAGAATTCTGGGGATCTGCCCAACTTTGATTTCTATTTTCGGAATTCAAATATTTATTTTGATTGTCAGTTTGCTGATAGTCATAATACTCTCCTACTTGATTTCCATTGTTCATTACAACTCCCTGCGGAATGGTATCTTTATTAGGGTCATAATATACGCCGTCGGTCTCACTATAACCACCCATTGTCGCACCACAAGAGGCTAAAATAAAACCGCCCAAAATTGCTAAAACCGCTTTAGATTTCAGTAATCCTATTGAATTTTTATAAGTAATTTTTTTCATGATAAGGTGAAAAAGTTTTAATTTGATTTATATTTGCAAATTGCACCAAAATTGTACCAATTATTAAGTACAAATTTTGAGTAAAAATAGGCTTTTTAGATTAGATATTAAAAGCGAGTATTAGTTAAATTAAAAGATAAAATATAATGGCAAAAATTACTTCGAGAGCTGAAGATTATAGCAAATGGTATAATGAATTAGTAGTACAAGCTGATTTGGCAGAAAATTCAGGGGTTCGTGGTTGTATGGTTATTAAACCTTATGGTTACGCAATCTGGGAAAAAATGCGAGATGAATTAGATAAAAAATTCAAAGAAACAGGTCACCAAAATGCCTACTTCCCTCTTTTTATTCCAAAAAGTTATTTCGAAGCCGAAGAACAAAACGCAGAAGGATTCGCTAAAGAATGCGCAGTTGTAACCCATTATCGTCTAAAAACAGATCCTAATAATCCTAAGAAATTAATCGTGGATCCAGAGGCAAAATTAGAAGAAGAACTTATTGTTCGTCCAACTTCTGAAGCTATAATCTGGAATACTTATAAAAAATGGATTCAGTCTTACCGTGATTTACCAATTTTAATTAATCAGTGGGCCAATGTTGTTCGTTGGGAAATGAGAACACGTTTCTTTTTAAGAACTGCAGAATTTTTATGGCAAGAAGGTCATACCGCACACGCTACTAAAGAGGAAGCAATCGAAGAAACTGAAAAAATGATTCATGTTTACTCAGACTTCGTAGAAAACTTCATGGGCATTCCTGTAATTAGAGGAATCAAAACCGCTTCAGAAAGATTTGCTGGAGCTGATGAAACCTATTGTATAGAAGCTTTAATGCAAGATGGAAAAGCTTTACAAGCAGGAACTTCTCACTTTTTAGGACAAAATTTCGGTAAAGCATTTGATGTAAAATTTACGAATAAAGAAGGAAAAATAGAACATGCCTGGGGAACTTCTTGGGGAACTTCGACCCGATTAATTGGTGGTTTGATCATGACGCACTCTGACGATTTAGGTTTGGTTCTTCCTCCAAGTTTAGCTCCGATTCAAGTGGTTATTGTTCCTATCTTTAAAGGTGAAGAGCAATTAAATCAAATTAATGAAGTTGCTTTTGAAATTCAAGATAAATTAAAGGCGAAAGGTATAGCAGTTAAGTACGATAACAGAACTGAAAATAAACCGGGCTGGAAATTTGCAGAATATGAATTGAAAGGAGTCCCAATTAGAATAGCAATGGGTGCCAGAGATTTAGAGAATCAAACGGTAGAAATAGCGCGTAGAGATAATTTAACTAAAGAAGTACAGCCTCTTGAAAATATCGAGGTTTACATCGAAGAATTATTAAAAACGATTCAAAAAGACATTTATGCAAAAGCGTTGAATTACAGAGATTCACACATTACTCCTGTTAATTCTTACGACGAATTTAAAAAAGTATTGGAAGAAAAAGGTGGATTTATTTCTGCACACTGGGACGGAACTGCCGAAGTAGAGGAACAAATTAAAAATGAAACAAAAGCCACGATTCGTTGCATTCCTTTAAATAATGAATTAGAAGATGGAATCTCTTTAATTACCGGAAAACCATCGAAACAAAGAGTAATTTTCGCTAAATCCTACTAATTTAACCATAAGTAATTTGTGTTTTTTAAAATGTTAATGTTTTTATAAATTAATTAATCTGCAAGTTTTTGGACTAAACTTTGCTTATATTCGAAGAATTAACCTTAAAAATTAAACTATTATGGCATTAAACATTATTGATCTTATCAAAGGACAATTAGGTCCAGCGTTGATTTCACAGGCAGCCTCTCAATTAGGAGAAAGCGAATCAGGAGTTTCGAAAGCGATTAGTGGATTACTTCCGGCAGTAGTTGGCGGAATGGCTAATAATGCTGATAAACCAGGAGTCATTAATGCAATTACTGGAGCAGCTTCAAGTGGAGTTCTTGGTAATTTATTAGGAGGAACTTCAAACAATTCTTTAATTACAACGGTATTAACAGCAATTTTTGGAGATAAAATTGGAAGTATCGTCAATTCAATTTCTACTTACTCTGGAGTGAGTAATGAATCTTCCAGTTCATTATTGAATATGGTTACCGGAGCAACTTTAGGTTCTGTTGGAAAATATGCTGCAGATAATAACATTGGTGCATCTGGAATTACCAGTTTACTGAATGATCAAAAAGGAATTGTGTCATCATTGCTTCCTGCTGGTCTTTCTCTTGCTTCATTAGGAGTTGGAAATCTTTTCGGTGGACATCAAGCGGAAAATGTAAAAGTTACTTCTTATGATCAACCGAAAGTAGAAGTTAACAGAGGTGGAAATACTAACTCACATCCTTCGCCAAGTGATAACAACAATGACGGTGGCGGATCTATTTGGAAATGGTTATTACCACTTATATTAGTAGCTTTAGCTGCGTGGTTCCTTTGGACTCAATATGGTAAAAAAACTGCACCAGTAACTGAAACTACTGAAGTTGCTGCTGATTCTACTACTATGAACACAACTGCTAACGACAGCGCAACTGCTATAATGCCTACAAAAGAAGTTACAGACATTGATTTAAATGGAAAAATGATTAAAGGTTATGCGAACGGAATGGAAGCATCAATGATTAATTTCCTGAAATCTGATGGTTACAAGAATGCAAAAGATGATGCAGCATTAAAAGATACTTGGTACGACTTTGACAATGTTAACTTTAAAATGGGTTCTGCTACAGAATTAGAGCCAGGTTCTGAAGGACAAATTCAAAACTTAGCCGCAATTATGAAAGCTTATCCCGATGCAAAAATAAAAATTGGTGGATATACTGATATGACTGGTGACGCTGCACAAAATAAAGAGCTTTCTCAAAAAAGAGCTGACTTTATCAAAGCTGAACTTGGCAAATTAGGTGTCGGAGCACAGGTTGCTGGCGCAGAAGGTTACGGAAGCGAATTCGCTAAAGTTCCTGCTACAGCTTCAAACGACGAAAGAGCGGTTGACAGAAAAATGGCCGTACGATTTACAAAGTAATTTTATTAAAATTATATCATTTGAATCCCGAAATTTTTTCGGGATTTTTTTTGTTTTATAATTAATGGTAAGATTTATTTAATTATTTTTGTTAGGATAATCTAACATTTGTGAGCGAGTCAAAAAATCCCTGGAGGAGAGAAAAACATTCCAATTCTTTACCAGAAGTTTTTTCTTCTATTAATATTCCAAAAGACGCTGGCTTTTGGAGGAAACTTTTTGCATTCGCCGGTCCTGGTTTAATGATTGCGGTTGGCTACATGGATCCCGGAAATTGGGCAACCGATATCGCCGGAGGTGCAAAATTTGGTTACACTCTACTTTCTGTGGTTTTAATTTCGAATCTTTTTGCAATGGTTCTACAGCATTTATCAGTAAAATTAGGAGTTGTTGCAGAGCGGGATTTAGCACAAGCCTGTCGGGACCATTTTAATCCGACAACCAATTTTATTCTTTGGATTCTCTGTGAGATTGCGATTGCCGCCTGTGATTTAGCAGAAGTAATCGGATCAGCAATTGCCTTAAATTTACTTTTCGGAATTCCATTAACTTGGGGAGTTGCCATCACGATCGTTGATGTATTCATTATTCTTTTCCTTCAGGCAAAAGGTTTCCGTGTAATTGAAAGCATTGTTGCGGGCTTAACTTTTGTTATTTTAGGAAGTTTTGCTTACGAAATCATTTTAAGTAAACCCGATATTTTCCCACTTCTCAGTGGATTAGTTCCGCAGAAAGAAGTGCTTACCAATCCTTCGATGTTGTATATCGCAATTGGGATTTTAGGTGCGACGGTAATGCCACACAACTTATATTTACACAGCAGCATTGTACAAACAAGAAACTACGAAAGAAATGATGAAGGAAAAAAAGAAGCGATTAAATTTGCCACGATTGACAGCACCATTTCTTTATTTATAGCCTTTTTTATTAATGCAGCGATTCTTATCGTTGCCGCCGCAACTTTTCATACGACCGGAAATAATGACATTGCTGATATTCACGATGCTCACGAAATGTTAACCCCAATTTTGGGAACTACTTTTGCCAGTATTTTCTTCGCGATTGCTTTATTAGCTTCTGGTCAAAATTCGACTTTAACAGGAACATTGGCTGGACAAATTGTGATGGAAGGTTTTCTTAATATTCGTTTGAAACCTTGGTTGCGAAGATTAATTACCCGATCAATTGCCGTAATTCCCGCTTTGATTGTAACCATAATGTATGGTGAAAAAGGAACAACCGATTTATTGGTTTTGAGTCAGGTTATCTTATCAATGCAATTAAGTTTCGCGGTTATTCCGTTGGTGATGTTTACCAATTCTAAACTAAAGATGGGGAAATTCGTCAATAAACCTTGGCTGAAAATTTTAGTTTGGATGATCTCAGGAATTATTCTCGTTCTTAATCTTGTATTGCTCTATCAGACATTTGCTGAAATGTAATATTATTCTTTATACGTAAAATCTGCCGAAATGTCTTAAACGTCTTTTTGGCAAAATCTTTGTGAAACGTACGATATAAAATTTAATATTATGTCAGACAACAAAGATATTCACGAAGAAAACTTAAATCCACAAGACGATCTTACCCAAAACACCTCAGAAGAAACTGCTGAAAACATGACAGCAGCACCATCTTCAGAAGACCTTTTGGCAGAAGAAAAAGACCGTTATATCAGACTTTTTGCTGAATTCGAAAATTATAAGAAAAGAACTACCAAAGAGAAGATGGAATTCTTTCAATACGCGAATCAGGATATGATGATTTCTATGTTGGATGTTCTGGATGATTTCGAACGTGCCTTGAAGGAAATTGCCAAAAATGGTAATGAAGCTGATTTAAAAGGTGTTGAATTGATCTATCAAAAATTAAAAAACAAATTGACTGATAAAGGATTAAAAGCAATGACTGTAAATGCTGGTGATGATTTCAATGTTGATTTCCACGAAGCGATTACACAAATTCCTGCACCTACTCCTGAGTTAAAAGGTAAAATTGTAGACGTTATTGAAACTGGTTACCAACTTTCTGACAAAGTGATCAGATTCGCTAAAGTGGTTACTGGGAACTAAAATTTAAACAGTCGAATTGTGCAGCCCGGCTTGAGTGGAGCTCTCCGCCACTGCGGAAGCGGGAACGGAAGATGGATTAAGCTGCCCAAATAACATATACTAAAAACATTTCTCAGTTCTTATCTGAAGAAATTCACTATCAATATTATGTCTAAAAGAGATTACTACGAAATTCTGGAAGTATCTAAAAGTGCTTCTCCAGAGGAAATAAAAAAAGCCTACCGAAAAATGGCAATCAAATTTCACCCGGATAAAAATCCTGGTGATAAAGCCGCAGAAGAGAAATTTAAGGAAGCTGCAGAAGCTTACGAAATTTTGAGCGACGGCAATAAGAAAGCACGTTACGATCAATATGGTCACGCCGGCATGAACGGTGGTGGCGGATTTGGCGGCGGAGGCGGTGGATTCGGTGGTGGAATGAATATGGACGATATTTTCTCTCAGTTCGGTGATATTTTCGGTGGACATTTCGGCGGCGGTGGCGGTGGTCAACAAAGACAACAGTTGCGCGGAAGTAATCTTCGCGTTCGTATAAAACTGAATCTGGAGGAAATGGTTAATGGTACCCAAAAAACCATTAAAGTTAAAAAGATGAAGCTGGCTCCAGGAGCGACTTCTAAGACTTGTCCTACTTGTCACGGTTCTGGTGTTCAAGTGAAAGTGATGAACACCATGTTCGGCCAAATGCAAACGCAAACGCATTGTGGAACTTGTCAGGGAATTGGTAAAGTTGCCGATAAAATTCCAGCTGGTGCAAACTCGCAAGGTTTGATTAAAGAGGACGAAGAAGTAACCATCAATATTCCGGCAGGAGCAAGAGAAGGAATTCAGCTGAATGTTCGTGGTAAAGGAAATGACGCGCCATTCGGTGGAACTCCGGGAGATTTACTCGTAGTTGTAGAGGAAGAAGTTGACGCTACAATTAAAAGAGAAGGTGATAATCTTCATCAGGAATTGTATGTTTCTTTTGCTGAAGCGGCTTTAGGAACTCATAAAGAAATCCCGACCGTTGGCGGAAAAGTTAAAATAAAAGTAGATGCAGGAACACAATCTGGAAAGATTTTAAGACTTTCTAAAAAAGGTTTACCAAGCATCGATAGTTACGGAACTGGTGATATGTTTGTTCACATCAATGTGTGGACGCCACAAAATCTGTCCAAAGAACAAAAAGATTTTTTCGAAAAGCAGATGGCAAATGGTGAAATGCAAGCTGAACCATCGGGAAAGGAAAAAACTTTTTTCGACAAGGTTAGGGACTTGTTTGACTAAAAATAAAAAAAGGGATTTCGAAAGGAATCTCTTTTTTATTTAAAACCACAAAAGTTACAAAAGCTTTATTCTAAAAGGCAAATTCAAAAGGTTACAAAAGATGAATACAATCTGGATTTTACTTTTTGCAAACTTTTGAATAACTAGTTTTAACGTTTAACTTTTGTCACTTTTACGGTTAATATCTTTATGCTTTTAGATAGTTATTATTGATGTGATTTTTAAAAATACTTTTATTTATTCTTAAAACTACAGAAGAGAAAGTTTTGCGTTGTTCCAAAAGGTGTTTCGTGATCTTCAAGAATAGAATCTATCTTTTCAAAATTATTTTTGAACGTTGACGTCAATTTTTCTTTACTATATTGACTGATTTCTAAACCACTGCATTTTAATGGTCCATTTTCTGAAAATGTTCCAATGACCAAATAACCATTAACTGCTTTTTCTACAATTGATTTGTATTTCTCGATTTCTGCTTCAGTAGTTAAAAAATGAAAAGCGGCGCGATCGTGCCAGATATCATAAATTTCTGTCGGTTCAAAATCCAGAATATCGCTGACAATCCAAGTTACTTTTTTTGCTTTTTCACCTAAACGTACTTTTGCTTTCTCAAAGGATTTTTCAGAAATATCGAGAACGGTAATATTTTTAAAACCTTGATCAATTAAATAATCAACGAGTTTACTATCTCCGCCACCGATATCAATAATCTTAGCTGATTTATCTAATCCAAAAGATCCTATAAAAGCTAAAGAAGTTTTTGGGATTTCTTGCGTCCAACTTACTTCATCAGGATTTTTGGTTTCGTAAACGGTTTCCCAATGTTTTTTTCTGTCTAAATTCATTTGTGTATTATTGAAATTCAATTTCTTTCCTGTTTGAAAATTTCCCTTTAAAAAAGATAAAAAGTTGATTTTCATTTTAAAGTGAAGAACAAATTTAAATCATTATTTTGATACTTTAAATCCTAAATTTTCAACTGATTTTTTGGCGATATTGTGGTCGTTCTCACCACTTCCACCACCGGAAACTCCAACACTTCCAATCAAGTCGCCATCTTTAAAAATAGGCATTCCTCCACCCAACAATAAAAGTTCCGGTAAAGTATTAAGGTTGCGGGCATCTTTACTTTTTGCAGCGTTATTCATTAAGTCCCAAGACGCCGTTTTAGTAGAAAATGAAGTGTATGCCTTTCTACGAGATGCTTCTGTATTATGAGGTCCAACATTGTCTCCTTTTAATAACAATAAAACAACTCCGGAATTATTCAAAACTGCTATTGAAACTTTCTTGTCTAATTTCTGAGCTTCGGCATTGGCTTCTTTTGCTAATCGCATAGCTCCTTCTTGATTGAGTGAATTTGATTTTTCAATATATTGAGCTGATAACATAAAACTCAACATTAATAACAATAGACTGAAAATATTTTTTTTGATATTCATAATTCGATATTTTTATTAGATTCTTACAATTAAAATCTATTTAAAGAAGCAAAAATACAATAAAGTCTAACCGTGGAATTCTTTTAAAATAAATAGGTATCATAGATAAAAGAAATAGCTTGACATTACACATCTATTTGGATTTCATAGCGGTAACAAATCGTGCGAAACCATTCCAAATTCGCCTAAAATTCACTACTTTTGTGCTTGCTTAATTTTATAATTAAAAATCAAATATAATGGCAGAAAAATCAAAAATCGTCTACACTTGGACAGACGAGGCGCCGATGTTGGCAACTCATTCTTTTTTACCTGTTGTACAAGCGTTTACCAAAACTGCAGATATCGAAATTGTACCAAAAGACATTTCACTTGCTGGAAGGATCTTGGCTAATTTCCCGGAATATCTGAAAGACGATCAAAAAGTAGAAGATGCCCTGGCTGAACTAGGTCAATTGGCAACTACTCCGGAAGCGAATATTATCAAACTTCCAAATATTTCAGCGTCAGTTCCTCAATTAGATGAAGCAATTGCCGAATTACAAAAGCACGGTTTTGCTTTACCAAATTATCCTGCTGAACCAAAAAATGCAGAGGAGGAAAAAATTAAAAATAAATATGCTAAAGTTCTTGGTAGTGCTGTGAATCCTGTTCTTAGAGAAGGAAACTCAGACCGAAGAGCACCAAAAGCTGTTAAGAATTACGCAAAAACAAATCCTCACAGAATGGGCGATTGGTCAGCGGATTCTAAAACGACAGTAGCGAATATGACCAGCGGAGATTTTTATGGTACTGAAAAATCAGTGACTTTAGAAAATGATTCTCAATATAAAATTGAATTCTTTGGAAATGACGGTTCTGTAAAAGAATTGAAAGGACTTTCTCCTTTAAAAGCCGGCGAAATTATCGACTCTTCGGTAATGCATCTTTCTTCTTTAAAAGATTTTGTTGCTCATGCAATGGCAGAAGCAAAAGCAGCGAATGTTCTTCTTTCCGGACATTTAAAAGCAACGATGATGAAAGTTTCTGATCCAATTATTTTTGGAGCAATTGTAGAAACTTATTTCAAAGATGTTTTTGAAAAGTACAAAGACACTTTCAAAGAATTAGATATTAATCCAAACTTCGGATTAGCAACACTTTTCGAAAAAATTTCCGGTCATCCAAAAGAAGCAGAAATTAAAGCGGATATTGCTAAAACGATTGAAAACGGACCAAGAATCGCGATGGTCAATTCTGACAAAGGAATTACCAATTTCCATGTTTCTTCTGATATTATTGTTGATGCTTCTATGGCTGCTTTAATTAGAGGCGGTGGTAAAATGTGGAATGCAGAAGGAAATGAAGAAGATACGGTTGCCATGATTCCGGACAGATGTTATGCAGGTTTTTACCAAGCGGCGATTGACGATATGAAGAAAAATGGTGCACTTGATCCAAGAACAATGGGTTCGGTTCCCAACGTTGGATTAATGGCTCAGAAAGCGGAAGAATACGGATCTCACGATAAAACTTTCCAACTGACTGCAGACGGAACGGTAAAAGTTTCTGACGCGAATGGTAATGTATATATGGAACAACCAGTACAAACTGGCGATGTTTTCAGAATGTGTCAGGCGAAAGATGCACCGATTCAGGATTGGGTAAAACTGGCTGTTAACAGAGCGAGATTATCTGATACTCCCGCAGTTTTCTGGTTAGATGATAAAAGAGCGCATGACCGTGAAATGATCAAGAAAGTTGAGAAATACCTGAAAGATTATGATACTACCGGTCTTGATATTCGCATCATGAACATCGAAGATGCGATGACTTTTACTTTAGAAAGAATTAGAAAAGGTTTAGATACGATTTCAGTTTCTGGAAATGTATTGAGAGATTATTTAACGGACCTTTTCCCTATTTTAGAATTAGGAACTTCGGCGAAAATGCTTTCTATAGTTCCATTGATGAATGGTGGTGGTTTATTCGAAACCGGAGCGGGAGGTTCTGCGCCGAAACACATCCAACAGTTTATCCAGGAAGGATATTTACGTTGGGATTCTTTAGGAGAATTTATGGCGTTACAGGCGAGTTTAGAACATTTGGCTCAAACCCAAAATAACGAAAAAGCGCAGATTCTAGCAGATGCTTTAGATGTAGCAAACGAGAAGTTCTTGGCTAATGATAAATCACCATCACGAAAATTAGGATCAATCGATAATAGAGGTTCTCATTTCTACTTGGCGATGTATTGGGCAGAAGCATTAGCAAACCAAACCAAGAACGCTGAAATGGCGGCTATTTTCGCTCCTGTGACTAAAGCAATGGAGGATCAGGAATCTAAAATTAATGAAGAGTTAATTGGTGCTCAAGGAAAACCTCAGGATATTGGTGGATACTACCAACCTAATTTTGGGAAAACGGGTGCAGCAATGAGACCTTCTTCAACTTTGAACGCAATTATTGACGGAATTTAATTAGTATTTTTAACAAGATACATTTTATATAAATTGAAAACACTCTCCAGTTTTGGGGAGTGTTTTTGTATTATCAATCAGCATTTTACAATGAGATTAAATTTCATTACTTTTGTTTAAACTAAAAATTCATACCATGAAAAAACTAATGATGACGACGGCCATTCTAATGCTTGTCGCCTGTTCCAAAGAAGAAAAAGTCAAGAACGAGAAAACTGGCAGTTTGTCGGATCTTGTTTCAAGTGCAAAAGACTATAGCAAGGTGAGCAGTTCTATGCAGGACGTGACCAAAAACATTGAAAATTTAAAGAATATTCCGCCGCTTACTAATGATGAATTGAAAGCCGTTTTACCCGAACAATTGTTGGGCTTAAAAAGAAAGGAACTTTCAGTTGGTGACAACGCTATGATGAATTTATCAACAGCAGAAGCTAAATATTCAGATGAAGCTAATAAGCGAATTAAAGTAGAAATTATCGACGGTGCCGGTGAGACTGGAAGCGCCATGGTTTCTATCATGATAATGGGACTGAATGTGAATAAAGAGAAAACTACCGAAACTGGTTTTGAAAAAAGCACTGAAATCAATGGAGCAAAATCCATTATTTCTGAAAATAAAAGTGGGGATAGAATCACTTCTAAAATTGAGACCGTCTTAAAAAACCGCTATTTATTAACCGTAAGTGCAGATGGTTTTTCTTATGATGAATTACAAAAAGTGTTGGGAGAACTTAATACTTCTGCTTTAAAATAAATTTCATTTCGATTATAAAATAAAAACTTCCTGAATTGCTCGGGAAGTTTTGTTTGTTTAAACCTTCAAAGTTTTAATTATAATTAATTTTTAAAACTATTTCAAATTCTTCGTTATCTGTGTAATTTGAGAAATATATTTTCCGTAATATCTTTTAAACCACCAGGTTCCAACAAAGTAAAGCAATAATAAAGTGAATAAACATAACCCTAAAAAGGTTAATATAAATTCTAATCCCTGAATACTTTTTAGGCTGGGAGTAAACTCAAAAATTAACAACATTTCGCAAACAACAAATGGTACGAATGAAATGTAAAATGATAGATAATACTGCTTATTTAATTTGAATTGATATCCGAGTTCTCTTAAACTATCTGCGGTATTAAAGTCAACTGCAGTTAAGTTTTTGTACAAATTAAAAAATTTAAAAAAGTAGAAACTCGTCACCAACATCTGAGCGGAAACCAGAGTAATTACATAGACTTTAAACTTGAAAATGTACATGTCTTTTAATGCAAAGAAAACAATGATTAAAAGAAACATCACCGCAGTTGACCAAAACTCCGTTCGCATATTTTTACGAATTTTTCCCAGCGGAAGATGAATTTCTTTTTGTTTTTCTGTAGAGATTTCTGGAGTTTCAGTTACCTCTTCTTTACCCCAAATATTTTTAAGTTGATCTAATTCCATGATGTTGAATTTAAATAAGTTGTTTTAGTTTTTCCTTTGCACGATTCAGTTTTACTCTTGCATTCACTTCTGTGATTCCCATATTTTCTGCAATCTCTTTACCTGAATAATCCTGTAGATAATAAAATATCAATGCTTTATCAATTTCATTTAATTGTTGAATTGCTTTGTACATTACTGCGAGTTTCTTTTCCTGATCATCATCGTAATCATCAGCAACAATCTTAAAATTTTCGACTTCATCATTTTTAATAAAACTTCGCTTCTTTTCTGATTTCAAAAATATAATCGCCGTATTTAAAGCAACTCGATATAGCCAAGTTGAAAACTGACTTTTCGCTTCAAAAGTTGGATAGGCTTTCCAAACCTGAAAAGTAATCTCCTGGAATAAATCTTTTTGGTCGTCGAAATTATCCATGTACATTTTAGAAATCTTAAAAATAACACCCCGGTGCTTTTCTATTTTTTCTAAAAATTCTTTTTCTAATGAAGACATATTTGGGTAATCTAACAAGTTAGTATCGATTGGAAATATTTGTTACAGAAAACTTTAAACTTTAAATATAATGAACATTAGATGAAACAATTAATTTAACCACAAAGTCACAAAAACGCTACGCATGCTTAAGATAATCATCTTCTTCTAAAGATGCTCACAAAGTTGAAAATCTAAAGATTTTCAGAGCTTTTGTTTTCTTTTCAATATATCGAATTTACTTAAGACATTATAACTTGCCTTTTATGACTTAAATTTTTAATTTCACTTAAATAAGTTCTAGCTAAAACCAGTTATTGTTAATTACGCACAAGATCCAAAAACTAAAAACCCTTTCTGCAACAAAGCAAAAAGGGTTTTATATTTCTAAATTCCTTTAATTTTATTTAAAGAAAAATTTATATCATTTTCAAAGTATTCACTTCTAAATCAGTTAAGATTCTCCAGTGTCCACGTTTGATATTTTTCTTGGTTAATCCTGCAAACAAAACTCGATCAAGCAATTCAACTTCATAACCTAATTTTGTGAAGATACGACGCACTACTCTATTCCAACCAATACTCAATTCGATTCCGATTTCATTTTTCGGTTTTCCTTCGATGTAAGAAATACTGTCAACTTCGGCAATTCCTTCTTCCAAACGAATTCCTTCCTGAATCATATTTAAGTCAGCTCTGTCTAATTTACGATCCAAAGTAACATGATAGATTTTCTTCATTGCAAAAGATGGATGCGTCAATTTCTTAGTCATGTGACCATCGTTGGTCAACAAGATCACTCCGGTTGTAGAACGGTCTAATCTTCCCACTGGGAACAATCGGTAAGGTGATGCATTCGCAACTAAATCCAAAACAGTTTTTCTTGCTTTATCGTCTTTCGTAGTAGAAATATATCCTTTTGGTTTATTCAATAAAACGTAAACTGGTTTCTCTGGCGTAATTCCCTGTCCGTCGAAAACAACTCTATCGGTTTTCTGAACTTGGTAACCCATTTCAGTTACTGGCTTTCCGTTTACTTCTACCAACCCTTGCGTAATCAAATCATCTGCTTCTCTACGAGAACAAATTCCTGAATTAGCGATGTATTTATTTAAACGGATTGATTCTTTTGGAGTTTCTTTCGCCAATTTATCAAACCTTCTTTTTTGAACAAAAGAACGGGTTTTCTCAGCTTCATCAACTGGAACGAAAGGTTTCTTGTACGGTTTTTTTACTCCAGATTTTGTAGGGCTTTTGTCAAAAGATTTTCCAATTCTTTTTCCCATCTTTCTAGAAGGTGCTTTATCAAAAGTTTTTTCGTAAGATTTTGCTTCCGATTGGGACATTAGTCTCGGTTCTCTTGGCGCTTTCGGTTCTTTTGGAGCCTTTTTCTCATCTGGTTTTTCATCACGGGGACGAGCAGATTTTGTTGCGCGTGGCTTCACGGAACTTCCTGAATTAGAAATTTTGCTTATGCGTGGCTTCTTATTACCATAACTATCTCTGCTCATGTTCTGAAAAATTTATCTGCAAAGATAAGCTATTTTTTATTTGTTTAAATGCGACAATGCAATAAGATAGGAACTAAATTTTATAATTTTCTAAAATTTAATACTGAAGAAAATAGTGTTCGTTAGAAAAGTTCTAAAAAGGAGGTTCTATTTCAGAAAAAATAATACTGATTAATTCCATTGGCCAGCATCGAAATAATACCAACGAAAATCCAGATTCTTAACATATTCAAATTGGCGAACTTCGAATATTTGGTTTGGTTTAAAACTAAAAACACCGCTATAATTTGAATAAAAATACTGGCTGCAAAATAATAACTCATTATGCTGTGCAAGCCCATTTTTAAAATTATTAATCCAGAAGAAACTTGTGCAAAAATCAGAAGTATAACAATAACAGTGCGTGAAATTGCAGAACTGAAATAATTCGGAATGGTGTAATAGCCAAAAATTTTATCAGCATTTTTTGTTAAAGTATCTTTTAAAACATCAATAATTAAAAGCATTACAAAAATAAAAATGGACATTAAAAAGATTTGAAGTGAGAAAGTTTTGTAGTAAAATAACATTCCAAAAAATGGATAGAGCGATAAACTAACAAAAGTTAGATTGTTAATAATCAACAGTTTACTTAATTTATGACTATAAAACCACATCAGAAACTGATAGATTAAAAAGAAGAAAAAAACCCGCATCGAAATTATTCCGGCAATTCCTAATGAGAATGTATTCAGTACAATATAAGCGTACAGGAAATATTTTTGTTTAAGGAAATTTTGAACTCTTGTCCGGAACGGTTTTGTAACGCGATCTTTTTCGCGATCGTAGAATTGATTGATGATTCCGCCGGCAAGAATACTTAAAATACAACACAGAATAATACCGTGAACCTTGAAATCGAAGACGAAATTTCGTAAACTTTCTTCTTGATTAAAAAGGAAAAAAGTAGAAACATATAAAGCGAAAGTAAGTAGTAAAGCCACGAAAACCCGTGCGCCCATGAGAAAGGCAATGAACTGTGAAAACCGATAAAATAAGGGATTTTTCATAGACCGTAAAGTCACAAACTGCTTAATTAAAATTGAATTTTGATTGGTGGCTTTGGACTTTAAAAATGATCTAAAACCTGTAAATAACTTCTTTGTGAAAACCTTCAAGCATTTTTTCTGCTTTTTTGTAATCTTTGGTAAAGCCCAAAATATAACCGCCACCGCCACTTCCGCAGAGTTTTAGGTAATACGCATTGGTATCTAAACCTTTTTTCCAGGCATTATAAATACTTTCGGGAATCATCGGTTTGAAATGTTCGTATGCCCAAACTGAAAGACTCTTTAAATTCCTAAAAAGTGGCGTCATTTCTTTTTTCAGGAAAGCATCAATACAAGCATTATTGTAACGGATAAACTCTTCTTTCATCGTTTTACGGAAACCCTCAGTCTTCATTTTCTCGAAGAAGATTTGAACCATCGGTCCAGTTTCTCCAGTCATTCCAGAATCAATTAAGAAAATCGCTCCTTTACCTTCATGACTTGCCGGCACAGAAACCTTATCTACACTGTCTCTGCTTTCAATAAGAATCGGAAGATTCATATAACAGATCAGTGGATCAATTCCTGAACTTTTTCCGTGAAAATAACTTTCCATTTGACCGAAAATTGTTCGAAGATTTTTAAGCTCATCTTTAGAAACTTGTTCTGGCTGATAACTTTTGATCGAATATTTTTCAAAAATAGCAGCAACCAAAGCACCGGAACTTCCAACTCCATATCCTTGCGGAATATTAGAATCGAAAAATAATCCTTTTTTAATGTCTTTTATGAACTTAGAAATATTAAGTTGAAATATTTCTGGAAGTTGTAAATCTTTTAAATATTCTGAATACTTTAAAAGCGAATCATTTGATTTCTTCTCAAAATCGCTCTCCAAATCAGAGAATTTCAAAGTTCCTTTATAAAAACTATACGGTAAAGTAAGCCCTTGCGAATCTTCGATAATACCGTATTCGCCGAACAAAAGAATCTTTGCGTAAAATAAAGGGTTGGTCATAGTTTATAATCTGTTTTCCTTTGCAAATATACGAAATTTCTGAATATCAATAAATTACTTATTAAAATAGGAATTTCGTATTAATTATGATTTATAGGATTTTAACTTGAGGAATCTGATCAATATCAAGCCAATTGCAAAAAAGACAGACATTCCTATGAACGCATAATGCATATTGTGAAATTTCTGAATTACAATACCAAAAATTAGTGATCCTAAAATAATTGCCAACTTTTCTAAAACATCATAAAAACTAAAGTAGGTTGTATTATCCATACTGTTTTCCGGCAATAATTTAGAATAAGTAGAACGTGACATCGCTTGTAATCCACCCATTACCAAACCAATAAAACCTGCTAAAACGTAAAATTGTATCTCAACGTTAGGATTTTCTTTTTTAAGAAAAAATGCAGAAAGACAGCAAACAATCCAAATTGCGACCGCGATACTAATTACATTCTTATTCCCTATTGATTTTGATAATCTGGAAAAAGCCAAAGCTCCGAAAATTGCGACAATCTGAATAACCAAAATAGTGATAATCAGTTTGTATTGATCTTCTTCTCTTGTAAAAATTTCTGAGGTCCCAAATAAGGTTGCCATTAAAAAAATAGTTTGCATCCCAATACTGTAAAAGAAAAAAGACGATAGAAAAAATTTCAGATTCCGGTCTTTAAATAATTCTCTTCCTACTTTAAATAACTCTCGGAAACTTTCTTTCGCTATATCAACATAAAATGCTAAATTATCCTTAATTACTTCAAAAACACCACCATGCTCTTCGTGTTTTTCGAAGATATTCTTGTAATTTAAAAGCACTAGATCTTTCGGTAATTTATCTTTGACCATACCGAATTGTGGTAAATATCGGAAAGTATATTGTGAGAAACCAAACCACCAAGCTCCCGTAACTAGGAAGGTAATTCTCGTATAAATCTTAGTGTCTTCCGGCGTTTTCGCTACTACCTGAATTAACAGTAAGCAGAAAATTAACAAGATCACAGAACCAATATATCCGTATACATAGCCTTTTGCAGAAAGCGCATCCTGCTTATCGGGTGTTGCAATATCAGGAAGGAAGGAATTATAAAACACCAAACTTCCCCAAAAACCTACACTTGCGGTAATACTAAACAGCAAACCTAGAAATACGTTTTGCATTCCTGTAAACATTGCTAACCCCATACAAGAAGTCGCTCCCAAATAACAAAAAAACTGCAGAAAAGATTTCTTATTTCCGATCGTATCTGCCAGAGAAGATAATATTGGTGAAATAATAACAACGATTAAAAAAGACAAGGTTAATGAAAAACTGAAAATTGCAGTCGGTTCATAAGCGTTTCCCATTATGTTGATCATGTGAGGAACAGGAACTTCTTTCCACTCTCCAGAACTTTCTATAAAAACCTTTTTTTTGTAAGCCGTTGTAATGATCGAATAATAAATCGGAAAAATAGTTGATGTGATGACCAATGAATAAACTGAATTCGCCCAGTCATACAAAGCCCACGCATTCATGATCTTTGGATTATTCTTGATATTTGGAGTTTGTAGAGATTCGTTTTCCGACATGTTTTAAGTAATTGATTGAACAAAAATAACAAAACCATTAAGAATCTACTGAAAAAATCACTAGTTATTCTTAATGGTTTGATTTAAAGGCTATTAAATATTTTATAAGTTTTCAATAACAATTGCCGAAGCACCGCCACCGCCGTTGCAAATTGCAGCTGCACCGTACTTACCGTTATTTTGCTTTAAGATATTAATTAAAGAAACAATGATTCGAGAACCTGAACTTCCAAGTGGGTGACCCAAGGAAACTGCTCCACCATTCACATTTACTTTAGAACTATCAAGACCTAAAATTTTATTATTCGCCAAACCTACAACAGAAAATGCTTCATTAAATTCAAAGAAGTCAATATCTGAAATTTCTAAGTTTGCTTTTTTCAAAGCGATAGGTAAAGCTTTTGAAGGTGCAGTTGTAAACCATTCTGGCTCGTGTGCTGCATCTGCATAACCAACGATTTTTGCTAAAGGTTTTAAGCCTAATTCTTCCATTTTTTCTTTAGACATAAGTACCAAAGCAGAAGCTCCATCGTTTAAAGTAGAAGCATTTGCTGCCGTTACCGTTCCATTTTCTCTTTGGAAAACTGTTGGTAAAGTTCCGATTCTGTCGAAGTTTACTGATTTGTATTCTTCATCTTCAGAAAAAATAATTGGATCACCTTTTCTTTGTGGAATCTCAACGGAAACAACTTCGTCCTTAAATTTACCTTCGCTCCAAGCTTTCGCAGAACGTTTGTAAGATTCGATGGCGAAGTTATCCTGATCTTCTCTTGTAAAGCCATATTCAGCTGCACATTTTTCAGCACAAACTCCCATGTGAACTTTATTGTAAACATCTGTTAAACCGTCCAGAACCATTCCGTCTGACATTTTAACATCGCCTAATTTTGTTGCTGTTCTGGCGTTATAGTAATGAGGAACTGAAGACATATTTTCCATTCCACCTGCAACGATAACATCCTGGTCACCTGCTTTGATGGATTGCGCTGCCATCATCACTGCTTTCATTCCTGAAGCACATACTTTATTAATAGTAGTTGCTGGTGTATGATTTGACAAGCCTGCTCCAATTGCAGCCTGACGTGCCGGCGCTTGACCTTCACCTGCTTGCAATACATTTCCCATATACACTTCCTGAACGTGTTTCGGGTCAAGATTAATTTTATCTAAAGCACCTTTGATTGCAGTTGAACCTAATTTTGTAGCCGGAACTGTGGCTAAACTTCCTAAGAAACTTCCCATTGGAGTTCTTACTGCTGATACGATGAATACTTCTTTCATTATGTAGATTTTATATTTTTTTAAGTACGCCAAATTACAAAAAAAAACACACTTTAAAAAAAGTGTGTTTTGATATCTTAAAAATTAATGCGTTAAATCAGCGACCACTTCTGGATCGTGCTTGTGCTTAAACATTATGGCAAATAATATCGTAATCACTAAAGCATAACCTGCAAATACAAGCCAGATTTCCTGCCACATTTTATCACCGTTTTCAAGGGTAAAATATTGTTGAATCATCCAACCACTTAGTAAACTTCCACCAATAGCACCAAAACCATTAGTCATCATCATGAATAAACCTTGAGCTGAAGAACGAATTTTATAATCAGTAGTTGTTTCCACAAAAAGAGAACCCGAAATATTGAAGAAGTCAAACGCCATCCCGTAAACGATACAGGAAAGAATAATTAATCCTAAACCAAAACCTTCAGGCCCACCATAAGCGAAAAATCCAAAACGTAAAACCCATGCAAACATTGATAATAACATCACATTTTTAATTCCATATCTCTTTAAAAAGAAAGGAATCGCCAAAATAAATAATGTTTCTGAAATCTGCGAAATCGACATAATCAAAGTAGAACGTTTTACCACGAAACTTTCAGCGTATTCTGGAATTTTTCCAAAATCTGATAAATAAGTATCACCATACATATTCGTCAACTGCAATGCTGCACCTAAGAACATGGAGAATAAAAAGAACAACGCCATTTTATAATCTTTAAATAAAGAAAATGCATTTAATCCTAATTTCTCTGATAAAGTAGCGTTCGCAGGTATTAAATTCTGTGGCGGACATTTTGGTAATGTAAATGCATAGATCCCCAAAACGAAAGCGATAACCGCAGCAATATAAAACTGATTTCCGGAATCTTTATTTCCTGTAAGATTGGTAATCCACATGGCTACAATAAATCCGACCGTTCCCCACACACGAATTGGTGGGAAAACCTTGACAACATCGTAATTATTATTTTTCAGAATATAATAAGCGATAGAATTCGACAAAGAAATCGTTGGCATATAAAACATCATCGCGATGAGCATGATCCAAAAGAAATTTTCCGGAGTCGAAATTGAAGGCAAGAATACCAGGATAATCCCGTACAGAATATGCAAAATACCGTACAATTTCTCTGCATTTATCCATCTATCAGCGATAATTCCAACAAGAGCAGGCATTATAAGAGAAGCAATTCCTAAAGTCGCAAAAACTTTTCCGAATTCCTGACCTCCCCAATGTTTTGTTCCGAACCAATAAACTCCTATGGTAATTAACCAGGCCCCCCACACAAAAAACTGAAGGAAAGACAGAATGGTAAGTCTTAATTTTAAATTCATAATATTATTAAAATTTTTAGTCGATTTTCTTTTTTCTACGTTTGATTTCTTCCTGAATTTCTAAAGCGGCATCGAAATCTTCATCTTTAACTGCATCTTCCAGCAGTTTATTTAATTCTTCAGAAGATAGTGACGATAAATTTCCTTCTACCTGAACTGCTTCCTCTACATGAGCTTCTTTTGAAGGAACATCGAGTTCCAATAAAATACCTGCTTCATTTAAAACTTGTTGAGTGGTATAAATAGGCGCATCAAAACGAACTGCCATTGCAACCGCATCAGAAGTTCTTGCATCTAAAATAAGTTCTTCTTCCGTGGTTTTATTTTTAAAATTGATATTGGAGAAAAACACACCATCGATGATTTGATAAATAATAACAGAAGTAATCTCAAAATGAGTTGCAGAAACAAATTTTGAAAACAAATCATGAGTCAAAGGTCGTGGCGGATGAATATCTTTTTCTAAACCTAAAGAAATTGATTGCGCTTCGAAATTACCGATCACTACCGGCAGTTTAATGTTGGTCTCTTCATGTTCCAAAAGCAACGCATAAGCGCCAGATTGCGTTTGGCTATAGGAAATCCCTCGAATGGTTAATTTTTTATAATCCATAACACAAATATAAATCAATTTTTAACATCACAGGTTTTGAAGACCCGTTTTTGTGAAAAAATCATGAAAAAAAAGTCCGAAATAAAATCCGGACTTTAAGTTTATAATCAAAAAAAGAGTTTATCCTTTTAATGCTTTAATTTTCTGAGTTAATGCTGGGATGATTTGGAAAGCATCACCTACTACTCCATAATCCGCAGATTTGAAGAAAGGAGCTTCTGGATCGTTGTTAATTACAACAATTGTTTTAGAAGAATTCACTCCCGCCAAATGTTGAATTGCACCAGAAATACCAACTGCGATGTACAAGTTTGGTGAAATTGCTTTCCCTGTTTGTCCAACGTGCTCGGAGTGAGGTCTCCAGCCGATGTCAGAAACCGGTTTTGAACAAGCTGTTGCTGCACCTAAAAGGTTTGCCAAATCTTCGATCATTCCCCAATTTTCAGGACCTTTCATTCCACGACCTGCAGAAACTACTATTTCAGCTTCTTTTAAATCGAGTTTTCCTGAACTTTGTTCGTGCGAAATAACTTTGGTATCTTCATTTGCTACCGATAAATTCTTCACTTCTTCAGAACCTGAAACCGCATTCTCTTTTACACCAAAAGCATTTTGAGAAACAGTTACAATAACTCCTGAAGCATCAGCTTTTGCATGCATCATTCCTTTTCCGGAAAAAGCTCTTCTTTTCACCTGGAACGGAGTGATACTTTCTGGAGTTTCCAAAGCGTTGGTAATCAAAGAATAGTTCTTCATAATTGCCAACATTGGCGCTACCGACGAAGCATCAGTTGTGTGAGGGAATACAATAATATTTCCGTCTGCAACTTCGCTTACTGCTTGTGCATAAGCTTTTGCACTGAAACTTTTTAAACCTTCGTCTTTAATATTTAAAACTTGATTTGCACCATATTTATATAATAAGTCTGAAGAATCTGTTGGGTTTACGGAAATTGCGGTTACGGTGTCTCCAGTTTTATCTGCGATTGATTTGGCATAAGAAATTGCCTCGAACGCCGCTTTTTTATAGATTCCGTTTATATTTTCTGCGTATACATATACTGCCATGATTGATTTTGTTTAAGGTTAAGAATTAAATTACTTTCGCTTCTTCGTGAAGTAATCTTACCAATTCATCAAGATTGTCTGGAGATACCATTTTCACTGCCGCCCTTGCCGGAACAGCATCGAAAGAAATCGCATCTACTTTTACTTCGTTACTAATTGGTTCATTAACAGTTAAAGGTTTTGATCTTGCAGACATAATTCCACGCATGTTTGGGATTATTAAATCTTTTTCATCAACCAATCCTTTTTGACCTGCGATAACCGCTGGAAGTTTTACAGAAATAGTTTCTTTACCACCTTCTATTTCTCTAACCGCAGTAGCTTCAGAACCATTTACTTCTAAACCTACACAAGCATTTACAAAAGGTTGGTTCAATAATTGGGCAACCATTCCGGGAACAGCGCCACCATTATAATCGATTGATTCTTTACCACAAAGGATTAAGTCATAACCACCACTTTGAGCGATATTGGCAATTTCTTTTGCAACAGCATAACTGTCTTTTGGCTCAACATTAATTCTAATTGCATCATTGGCACCGATTGCTAATGATTTTCTAATCACTGGCTCTGTCGAAGCATCACCAACGTTGATTACTGTCACCGTAGCGCCAGCTGATTCTTGCAATTTGATTGCTTTGGTTAATCCGAATTCATCTAATGGATTAATCACCCACTGAATCCCATTTTTGTCAAAAGCAGATTTGTCTGCTGTAAAATTAATTTTGGACGTAGTATCTGGAACACTACTGATACAAACTAATATTTTCATGTGCTAATATTTATTGTTTTACTTTTTGCTAAGATAAAAAATTATTTACTATGCATGCATAGTAATCTAAAAAAATTATATTACATACATAATTAACCCTTTACTTTTAAAGGTCTAATTTCAATTTTACTAGGTAAAGTCCGTGGATTCATTTTTAAAATATCCAGTACCAACTGACCAATATCTTCTGGTTGTATTTTCCAGGCATCTTTTTCTGACGGTTCGTTTCCATTAAAATGAGTAGAAACGGAGCCAGGCATTATCGTTGAAACTTTAATATTATATTTTCTTAAATCCAGCATCGCTGCTTGCGTAAAGCCAACTGCGCCAAATTTTGAAGCATTATAACCAGAACCATTTTCAAAAAAATTAGTTCCTGCTAAACTGGAAATAGTGATAAAATATCCTTCTGTTTTTTTCAATTGTTCAACCGATGCTTTCAAAGTATGGAAAATTCCGGTGAGATTAGTATCAATCATTGAAGACCAATCTTCTAATGAAAGTTCATCAACAGGTTTGAAAACACCGAGTCCCGCATTGGCGATAACATAATCGATTTTTCCAAATTTCTTGGTAATTTCGGCAACTGCATTTTTCTCGTCTTCAAAGTTTTTCACATCAGAGCCGATCCCAAAAACGGGTGCTTCCATCGTAGATAATTGGTTCGCAACTTCAACTGCATCTTCTTTATTACGTCCAGAAATAACAACAGTGATTCCATGATTATGGAGTACTTGTGCGATTCCTAAGCCGATACCTTTCGTTCCACCAGTAATATAAGCTACTTTATTTTTCATTACTTTTTATTTGTATAAAGATAAAAAAAACGTCCCAATTATGGGACGCTCTTCTAATTTTCTTAAAAAAAGAAATTATTCTTTGATAAATTTCTGAGACTGAGCTCCTTTTTCAGTTTCAAATTTAATGATGTAAATACCTTTTGCAAGATTTCTAACATCAACCTTATTATCAACCACTTGTAAAGAATTAGCTTTTCTTCCAGATGCATCGAAAATCTGTACTGATTTTACTTTTTCACTGAAGTTCAAGAAATCCTTTGTAGGGTTTGGATAAACTGATAGCTTTACATTCGACGATTCACTTACAGCCATGGCTGGTCTATCAACTGAGAATGTGTCTACTCCAATGATATCGGAGTTATTCCCTGATGGCCCTCCACTTGTTACAAAATATCTAAACGCAAACTTCACAGGAATTGCAGTAGTACCAACACCGGTAACAGTAAATGAATATTTGGTCCAAGTTTTTGGATATACAAATCCACCAAGTAGATCGGGATTAACTGTAACGCCAAGATTTGTAAAACTTCCTAAACCACTCGAACCGCCTGAAGGAACCACAGTTGTTGCAGCAGTACTGTAACGCATTTCCAAACGGTCAGCATAATCTGTCGCGCCGTCTGTTCCTTTTCTAGTGTAAAAACTAACGATATCACCATCTTGTACATTTACCGCAGGCGTAATTAACCAGTTACTGATTGTTCCTGCCCCAGATGTACTTGTATAATTAACTATTGCAAATGTATTAGACGTCCCGTCTTGCCCCTTTGGAAGAGCAGGTGGAGTACTTCCGAAAATTGCAGTAGAAGCTGTAGTATAAGCAGCTTTTGACCACAATGTAGCTGTTGCCGGCGAACTTTGGTTTGTCATTGTCCAGTCCACATTGAAAGCTACGTCAAATCCATAATTATACACATTAGTTTGTGCATTTGAAAATGTTAATCCTAAAAAGGAAACAAAAAGTAAAAGTTTTTTCATATTGAATAATTTTATATTTACTCAAAGCTAAGGAAAAAAAATATTAAAATACATATAATTTAAAGATTAATATTCTTTTAACTTATAACAAGCAACAAAAATCTAAATTTAAGCACTATAATTAAACAATTATAGCGTTTTAATAAAAATTAAAAAATTAAAACACCTAGTTAAAAACAAACACCACACCACCAACGTTACTCTTACCCCGACTCCAATCCTTTTTATTTATTGGCTGAAAAGGAAGTAATTTCAAAAAAAACTTGAACTTGCAAAATAATTCTTTAACTAAAATAAAAAAGCACCTAAAAAAGGTGCTCTTATAATTTAGATTAGATAATTAATCTTTTAAAATTTTCTGAACATAAACGTTTCCGTCATTTGCTTTTACTTTAAGAATATAAGTACCTTTTCTGAAGTTCGATACATTTACATCTTTAATTGATTTAGCATTTACAGTGTTTACTTTTCTACCAGTCATATCATATAATTCAACAGATTCAACCTGAAGATTATTTGCCATTTTAAAGTTTAAAACATCTTTTACAGGATTTGGGAAAACCTGAAGATCTTTAGAGTTGATAATTTCTGTAACTCCTAAGTTATTTACACCAGTAACAGTCATTACCCATTTTGCATCTGCAAAACCAGCTAGAGCACCTGTTCCTGTTGCAACTGGATTAGCAATTCCACAAGCAATTGATTTTAAATAAGAAGGTTTTGTTTGAGCCGCAGGATTTGCACCCATATAAAAAGTAGTACCAGTTTCCGATCCATCGTGAAAAACTTCAACTACGAATTTAGATCCTGCAGGAATTACTTGAGTTAAACCATCAAGTGTGCTTACCATCTTTAAGTCATCGTCACCCATTACTACAGGGATCGGAGCTGTATTTAATAACGTTTTAGTTCCACCTGGATAAGTACCCACTAAACTGTAAAGATTAAGGGTAACATCAAAGTCACCTCCATTTACACTTTCAACACCGATTGCTACATTGGTAATTTTGTAATCGTAATTGATCGCATAATCTGCAAGTGTAAATGCTCTTGAATAATAATTGTCTGAAGTATATCCTTCTGCTTGATTACCACATGCAACAGAAGCCCCTGAGGTAACTGTATTTGGAACTGAATTCTGGGTGATTACTTGAGAAGTTGCGGTTGCAGAAAGTGCTGCAATTGCTAAAATAGTAAATGTTCTTTTCATAATATATTTATTTAAATTAAATTCAAATATATGAAAAAAATTGAAAAGATGAAATTTTCAACAACAAAAAAGCTATTTCTTTTAGAAAATGACTTTAAAATTGATTTTATCTTGTGAATTCCTAAATACTTTAACTTTGCTTATAAAAGTCAAATCTCTTTCTATGAGCACATCGCCTCACATCCCATCCAAAAAAAATATACTTCCATCGTCGATAATTGGCAGGCACTTTCAATTACATTTTCTTTATTAAATTCCAGAAATACTTTTAACAAAAATAAAAAAGCACCTTAAAAAAAGGTGCTTTCTATCTATTTTGTGTAATTCTCAAAGAATAATGGAATACTTTCAATTCCCTTATAGAAATTAAATAATCCATAATGTTCATTAGGAGAGTGAATCGCATCGGAATCTAATCCAAAGCCCATCAAGACTGATTTTGCCTCCAAGACCTGTTCGAACATCGCCGTGATTGGGATACTTCCTCCACTTCTGTACGGAAGCACTTCTTTTCCAAATGCAGTTTCCATAGCCGTTTTAGCAGCTAAAAACTCTTTCGTATCGCTTGGTAAAACGTAAGGCATTCCCCCGTGGTGTGGAGTTACTTTAACTTTCACGTTTGCTGGTGCAATTTTTTCAAAGTACTTCGTGAATTTTTCTGTAATTTCATCCGGAGTTTGATAAGGAACCAATCTCATAGAAATTTTCGCAAATGCTTTTGACGGAATAACTGTTTTCGCACCTTCACCAATATAGCCGCCCCAAATTCCGTTGCAGTCTAAAGTCGGACGAATCGATGTTCTCTCTAAAGTTGTATATCCTTTCTCACCCTCTACTCCACTTAGACCAATTGATTTTTTGAAGTGTTCTGGATCATCTTTTAATTTATTCATATCAGTTCTTTCTTCCGTTGAAACCGTTTCTACATTATCGTAGAATCCATCAATGGTGATATGTCCGTTTTCATCAATTAGATTAGCAATCATTCTTGACAAAACGTGAATTGGGTTTGGAACTGCACCTCCGTATAAACCAGAATGCAAATCTCTGTTTGGTCCTTCAACTTCAACTTCTACATAACTAAGACCTCTTAAACCAGTAGTTACAGTCGGTTGTTCGTTAGAGTAAATATGAGTGTCTGAAATTAAAATAACGTCACACGCTAATTTTTCTTTATTTTCATTAACGAAATCTTCCAGACTTTTTGAACCTACCTCTTCTTCTCCTTCAAAAATAAATTTAACATTACAAGGCAAAGTATTTGTTTTCATCATCGCTTCAAAAGCTTTGATATGCATAAAGAATTGACCTTTATCATCTGCAGAACCTCTGGCGAAAATTGCACCTTCTGGGTGAATTTCAGTTTTCTCGATATATGGTTCGAAAGGTGGTTTTGTCCATAATTCCAATGGATCTGGTGGTTGAACATCGTAATGTCCGTAAACTAAAACCGTTGGTAAATTTTTATCTAAGAATTTCTGACCAAAAACAATAGGATATCCCTTCGTTTCGCAAACTTCTACATCATCAGCACCGGCATCTTTCAAGAATTTTGCCACTTCATCCGCACATTTCAATACTTCATCTTTGTAAGCAGGATCAGCACTGATAGAAGCAATTTTTAACAATTCAAAAAGTTCATCAACATAACGTTGTTTATTTTCCTGAATGTAATTTAAGGTTTCTTTCATTTTATTTTAATTAAAATTATTTAACATCGAACTTGGTAAAAATAAAAAAAATGTCTCGCCGAAGCAAGACATTTACGAATATGTTTTAAAATACTTATTTCTTTTCGGTAGAAGAAGGTGCAACTACTGCACTGTCTTTCTTAACTGCTACTGCTGGCTGAGCAGTAACTTTAGCACTGTCCGAAGACATCATTACGCCAGCTTTGCCAGCTTGTGCTGCTTCAACTGTAGCTGAACTTTCATCCTTCATCACATCGTCGCTGTATCTTTCAACACCACTTTCTCTTTTCAAAACACCTTTGTTTGAACCCGCTTGAATTTTTTGACAACTCATTGCTAAACCTGCGATTGCTACGGCTAAAATAATTTTTTTCATATCTACTTTATGATGATTAAGAATCCTTCTATTTTTGAATGCCCCAAAAGTAAGAAATATTAATATTTTCCACAAGGCTTTCCCTAAATTCTAAACAGTTCTTAAAATAATTTTATTTTTCTGGGTTTGAGTAAAGATTAAATAGTCTTTTCCTCCATCTAAAATTTTATATTTCTTCTTGATTTCGTCCGGAGTTAAAGGATGGTTTTTAGAAATAATATTAAATTGGCTTCCTTTCTTAATTTGTTTTGAATCAATGACTTCTACGTGTAAAATTCTACCGGGAAAACTTTCTACAAATTCATCGGTAGTATAAAAATGTGTATTGGGATGAAGCTTTTTTAAACCAAATTTTTCTGAAATGCTATTAAATCCACCAGATTTTAAAACCGCATTATTGGGAATATATAAATACTGAAGTGGTTCTGAAAATTCTGAAACTGCCAATTTCTCCTCCTTATATTTAAAGGAAAACGTATTTTCCTCACTTTCAAGATTGATACAAGAAATGATAGTTTGGTCTTTCTTTTGAGTTGAGTTAATTAAAACCAACAATTCTTTTACTTCATTTCTAACTGCAATAATTTGAATTTCAACGACATTCTTTAAAGCTGAAATTAAATAAGAAATATCAATCAATGGAGAAAGTTTAATGATAATCTGATCGGAAATTTTCAGTAAATCGTTTTGGATTTCTAAAAGATTCGGTGATAAATCTTCCAGTAAAAACTTCTTATTTTTATGTTCATCTCTTCTGGCTGGATCGAGATAAATCAAATCAAATTTTTCGTGATTTTGATTCAATAAATTTTCTAAATTCTCATTAATGAAATTCGCTTTTTTATCTAAAATTTTCCAGTTATGTCTTACAATTTCTAAGAGTTCAGAATTCTGCTCTACTAAAGTAACTTCTTCAAAATTTTGACTTAAAAAATAAGCATCGATTCCAAACCCGGAAGTTAAATCAATAAAACTTCTTCCTTTTAAATTTTTAGCCTTGAATTCTGCAGTTGCTTGAGAAGATGCCTGCTCTAAATTTAGGTTTGGTGGAAATACAATTCCGTCTTTTAATAAATACGGAAACTTCTTTTGAGCAACTTTTTTCCCTCTAATCTGCTGCACCATTTCCTGCATCGAAACTTCTGGGAAACGCGATTTCTTCAATAACAAAGAATGCAAATCCGTTTTTAGATTTGCATTGATGTATTCTTGAACTTCTGAATCTAATATTTTAATTTCCACTTATTTAATTTAAAAATAAATGCCACGAATGCACGAATTAATTTTGGATGAAATAATGCCATGAATAAATGAATTTCCTAGTTAAATTATAAAACTCGTGGATTCGTGGCAGATTATAAAACAATCCTTTTATAATTTAATTTTTCTTCACCGAAATTTATAACTAATGCCAACTTATTTTCAGAAACTTTTAGATAATTGATCGCTTGCGCTAAATCAACATCTGCAATTTCTTTCTTGCCTTTAATTTCTAAAATAATTTTATCGAAAACAATAAAATCGGCATAAAACAAATGTGGTAAAATAGTTCCTTTATATTCAATTTCATATTTCTTTTCTCTTTCAAAACGAATTCCAGCATTTCCAAATTCAATTTGCAAGGCATCCTTATACACAATTTCAGAAAAGCCAAAACCTAAATAATTATGGATTTCCATGCAAATTCCAATAATTTCATATGATTCTTCTTTATAGATAATTGCCATAAAAACACATTTTAAACTTATAACTAATTACATTTTTATTCATTTAAAGATTCGTGCATTCGTGGCAAAAAACTACTCAAACATTTCAGCTAAACGAACTGCTTTAATTTCATTTACAGAATATAATTCTTCAACAGATTTGGTCTTCTCTAATTTCGGATAAAGATTGACACCGATGATTTTAACTTTTCCTTCTTCAACCCAATTTTGTTCCTTGATGGCTTGATTGTAGATTTTTTGTTGAATCCAGCCTTTCTTTAAAAGTTCGCAATAACCACCTTCAGCTTCCATTTCTAAAAATAGTTGCCAGGACTTCTCTGCGAATTGTTGCGTTAAATCTTCAATATAATAAGATCCATTTCCAGCATCATCAAAAACATTAATGATACTTTCGTAGGCTAAAACGATTTGCTGTTTAAATGAAATTTCTTCGGAAACAGAATCTGAGTTTTCGATTTTATAATCGTTGGTGAAAACGGCGTCTGCACCGCCAATCATCGCCGCTGAAAGTTCTAATGTTGAACGAATCAGATTATTTTCAGCATCATTTTTTGCTTTATTTCTGAAAGATGTTTCTGCAAAAATATAAGGTATTTGATCTAAACCAAATTCTTTTGAAAACTCATTAAAGATTAATTTAAGTGCTCTAACTTTAGCAATTTCAAAGAAATAATTTCCACCAACTGCTATTTTAAAAATAATCTTATTTAAAATTTCTGAGCCGAAAACTTCGCTCATTTCTTTTGTTTTTGCCAAAGCGATTGCTAATTGCTGAACAATTGCTGCACCTGCATTTTGATGCAAAGAAATATCAACACAAATATTTCTTTCAAAATTTTTCGCCAAAAGTTCTTTTGCTAACTGTTGGTTTAATTCTCCCTTTTTATCTTCTGAAAAAACATCGATTAAAGAAAAATAACGGTTGCTTTCGTCCAGAGAAATGTGTTCTGCTAAATCTTTATCGTTGACGAAAATCACTTTCTCTTGAAGATCTTCAACATTGTTATTTAAAAGAAAAGCAAAGACATTTTCTTCGGCACTTTCGTGATAAAGAGAAACAAGATGTGTAGATTCTTCTACTTTCGGAAGATTACTTAAAGGTTTCGAAACAGAATCGTAATAAGGTTTAACTACAATTCCTTCGAGGTTTTCTTTAGATAAAATCTCGAAGATATTTTCTGTTTTCAATTGTTTCTGAACAACAGATTCCCAGTCTTGAAGTGAAGTTTTTTTAAACATAATTTTCATGGCGCCACTAATCGGCTTTTATCTGATGAATTAATTCTTAACCGCTTTCGTACTATCCACCACCAAAATAAAAATTTCTTCGTTCGGTTTTTTCATGAAGTAATTTTCACGGGCGTACTTTTCTTTCTCCGCTTTATTGTTCATTAATTTCTTGTAGAAATCATCGTTTTTTTGATACTCAGCCTGGTAATAAGCCAATTGATCCTCGTACTTTGTTACTTCACCATTCAACTCATTAATAACTAAAAAAGAAGTACTGTCAAAGAAAATCATCCACATTAAAAAAAGAAAAATAGTCACGAAATATTTATTCACAAAATATTTTTGAATGAATTTTAACTTCGGTGATTTGGGTTTAATTTCTTTAATTAGATCTTCCATTTTAGTGAGCGTTTTTCAAAGTATTATTAATTACTGTCGAAAGAAAGTCAATCGCAACGGTATTTTGCTTCATATTCGGAACAATTAAATCTGCCTCATTTTTCGATGGTTCGATAAATTCCTGATGCATCGGTTTCAAAGTCGTTTGGTAGCGGTGTAAAACCTCCTGCAAATCGCGACCACGTTCTTGTGTATCACGTCTAATTCTACGAATCAACCTTTCATCTGAATCGGCATGAACAAAAACTTTTAAATCATATTCTTTCAACAATTCAGAATTAGTCAATACCAGAATTCCTTCTACAATCAAAACATTTCTAGGATCAATTGAAACATGATCTCCCGTTCTGGAGTGCGTTACAAAAGAATACAAAGGTTGCTCAATCGTTTCGCCATTTTTCAAGGCTTTTACATGTTTAATAAGAAGATCAAAATCGATGGATTTTGGATGATCATAATTCAAAACCTCTCTTTCTGACAAGGTAAGATTCGGATTATCATGATAGTAATTATCCTGAGAGAGCACATTAACGCCTTCTATATTGAGTTGCTGAAGAATTTTATTGACAACAGTGGTTTTTCCTGATCCGGTTCCTCCTGCAATTCCGATTACGAGCATAAATTATATTTTTACAAATATAAGATTTTGTGGTAAATTCTTGAGTAAACCTACCACTTAATTGTCACTATAAAAAATTACACTTTTCTTTCAATATTTAAAACGTAATAAATTACGGCAACTACGCGTGCTAAAAACTCTCGGGATTGATTTCTATAAAAACTTTTATTAGCGAGAACATCCTGAGCATCAAATCCGAGCGCATTCATTCCGCTATTTCTGGCATAAAACAAAGCACGTAAATTGTGGAAACCCTGGGAAACAATGATCACATCTTTTTGATGGTAAACATCCAGGCAGTTTTTAATGCTGGCTTGGGTTTTAAAACCTTTTGGATCTTCAATAATGATATTTTCGGGAACGCCTTCCTGATAAATAAGGTAATCTTTCATGGCCGCCGGTTCATCATAACCCTTACTTTTTTCGCCACTCACAATGATTTTTTTGATTTTCCCATGATGGTATAAAAGCGCCGTGGCATCCATTCTAGCCGTAAAATAAGGATTCGAAATTCCGGATCTCATTTTGGGTGAAGTTCCTAAAACAAGTGCTGCTTCTCTGGGCGGAATTTTAGAAATCTTGGTGTACGTTTTTCCGTTGGTTACGGCAAATACCCAGATATTAGCCAAAATCATAAGTAGAATCCCGATTTCAACGAGATTAAAAAATGATTTCAAATAATCTAATATCTTTTTCAAAACGGTTATATTAAATCAAAGTTAACTTTAATATTTTTACTTAAAACTACTGACATACAAGCCAATATTTTTCCAGAGGCTTCTTCTTTTTCGGTCAAATATTCATTTTCCAAAAGCTCAACTTCGCCTTCTTCTAAAATACATTCGCAACTTCCACAAATTCCGGATTTACAGGAATAAGGAACCGGGAATTTTTGAATCAATAATTGCTGCAACAATCGCATTTTATTATTGTTCAAAGTAGTTTTATATTCTTTATTAAAAAGTTTAAAATCTACCTCAATATTTTCCATTAAAGGAAACTCTTTTTCAATAGGAAAAATATCTTCATTAAATTCCTCAAACAATTCAAAGTGAATATTTTTCTTCGGAATTCCGTGTTTATAACAAGCGTTGGCAATCGATTTTATCATTTCACCTTTGCCACAAATCAAAACTTCATCAACAGCGTCCCAGATTGTACTCTCTTCATCAGTATCATCTAATTGTAAAATTTGATTGATGATTAAAGCCACTTTCTTGGCGTTTAACCTTCCTTCAAAAAGACCATTTCCCAATTTTTCCTGAGAGTAAAAATAATGAATTTCTAATCGATCTGGGTATTGATTCACCAATTCATCCAATTCATTTTTAAAGGCAACTTGCCGTTTATTTTTATTTCCGTAAAAAAGAAAAAGACGTGTTCTGGGTTCGGTGTGTAAGATATTTTTGAAATGACTTAAAATTGGTGTAATCCCAATTCCGCCTGCAAAACCAACAATTGTACGAAACTCATGTGGTTTAGAAATTAACGTAAATCTTCCTCTCGGTTCAGAAACTTGTACATCATCTCCAACTTCTAAATTGTTAAATAAAGAATTTGCGAAACTTTCTTCGCTGCTGATTTTAATTCCTAAAGTGATTTTTCCTTCGTGCGGCGCCGAAGTCATTGAGAAATCTTTCTGTACCAAATTTCCATCGCTTAAGAATTGAAGCGTAACATATTGCCCTGCTTCAAAATGATATTGGGATGATAAATTCAGCGGAATTTCGAATTCGAGCGCAAAGGTAGTTTTGGTCAGTTCTTGCTTTTTCGCTAATTTTAGCGGGTGAAATTCTATTTGTCTTGCTTTAGGTAAGAGATTTTCCATAGTTATTAAGAATTCAAAAATAATAAAAATAAAATGAAAAAATTGATTTTTGGTGTAGTGTTATTGACTGCACTTTCAGCTTGTAACAAAGAAGCAAAAGTAACTGAAACCAATGAGTCAAAAACGACAGATTCTATTGGTACAGGTGAATCAGCAGTTGCTACAGAAGCTGTCATTCCTTTTAAGCACGTTGAAGTAAGTCAGCAGGAAGCTTCAAAACTTCTCGGTAAAAAAGATAATGACACCTTATATGTGACCAATTTCTTTGCAACTTGGTGCGGACCGTGCATGAAAGAAATTCCTCATTTTAAAGAAAAAATGGTAGAATTAAAATCGCAACCGGTTAAATTTACCTTCGTTAGTTTAGATGAAAAAGGAGATTGGGACACGAAAGTGAAGAAGTTTTCTGAAGAACAAGGTCTTTCACAAAATGTAGTTTTATTAGATGGATCCTCATTAACTCCAGAATTTTTCCCAGCAAATTTCAAACAATGGGACGGCGGTTCGATTCCTTTTACTTTTATGAGAAAAGGCGATAAAACTGACGAAACTGTAGGAATGATGAGCATGGAAGCGTTAACAGAAAAGATAAATTCTTTTAAATAATCCAACTAAAGGTCACAAAAGTTACTGTAAAACTAGAGTTGAAAAGTATTTTTGAAAGTATAGATTTTTAATCTAAAAAAAGCTTTCAAAATCACTTTTGATCTCTAATAAAAAAACACAACTTTTGTGACTTTTTTGTATATCTAAAATGTCGAAAAACTTTAAAATCACCGGAATATTCATTCTCATCGGAATTATCATTTCGATCATAATCAATTTGAATATTGGTTTTATGGATTTAAATTTTTCAGATTTCTTTTCGTCCAGTTCTGAAAATTCTCAGATTGCACAACTTCGTATCAATCGAATATTGGTTATGATGTTGGCGGGAATTTCAATTCCAACTTCAGGATTTTTATTACAGGAATATTTTCAGAATCCTTTGGCTGGTCCTTCTGTTTTAGGAATTACTTCTGTGGCGAGTTTGAGTGTCGCTTTCTATATTTTCTTTTCTCAAGATTTTATTCTACCAGAATTTTTACAAAATAGTTTTTTAAGTTTCTCTGCCATTGGTGGAAGTTTATTATTAATGGTTGTTCTACTGGCTTTTTCAGGACGATTTCAAGACAAATCATTTTTAATTATTTTCGGATTTTTAATTTCTGCTTTAGCCGGCGCTCTCGTTTCTATCTTGCAGTTCTATGCAGAAAATCAAAGTTTAAAAAATTACATTCTTTGGAGTTTCGGTGCAAATAATCAGGTTTCGAAGAATCAAATCATCGTTTTAAGTATTTTCGTTTTCATTGGTTTAATCTTGAGTTTCAAAACCATCAAACCTTTAATTGGAAATTCCTTAGGAACAGCTTATGCTCAAAGTTTAGGCGTTAATCTGAAACACTTAAAGTATTTTGTGATCATTTCATCATCGCTTTTATCAGCTTCTGTAACGGCTTTTTTAGGTCCTATTTTATTTATCGGAATTGTAGTTCCGCATTTTTGCAGAATGCTTTTTAATCCAGCAAAACTTTGGCAACAATGGATTTTAAATATGTTATTAGGAATTTTAATCATGGAATTTTTCTCGATTATATCAGAATCTACGCAGTTTCCTTTGAATGTGATTACGTCGTTGTTTGGAATACCGGTAATACTAACTATGATGTTAAGAGGTAGAAAAGCTTGATACTTTTTTTAACGTAAAGTATTTTTAACTTTAAAAGAATGATAAATAGAAAAACATTGCGACTTTGCGTTAATAAACAATTTAATAAAAAACCTTTTCAGTTTAATTAAAAGAAATGTTTCTAGAATTAAAAAACACAACAATTGGTTATAAAACTCCTTTAATTAAAGAAGTTAATACTGGCTTGGCTTTAGGTGAAATCTGCCTTTTAATCGGAAACAACGGCGTAGGAAAAACGACTTTAATTAAAAGCATTCTTAATCAAATCGAATTATTAGATGGCGAAGTCTTATTAAATGGAACGGAGACTAAAACCCTTTCATCAAAAGAAATGGCAGAACAAATTGCCGTAGTTTTTTCAAAGTCGCAAATTCCAGCCAATTATACCTTACGCGATTTAATTTCTTTCGGAAAATACATTCATTATCCTTATTATTTTGAACTGAAAGAATCTGACCAACAAGAAGTTGAAGAAATTATTGAAAGTCTTAATCTAACACAATACCGGGATTTCCAGTTGAGTCAACTTTCAGATGGTAATCTTCAGAAAGCTTTTATCGGCAGAGCTTTAGCACAAAATTCACCAATGATTATTTTAGATGAACCAACAACTCATTTAGATGAAGAGAACAAAATCATCATTCTCAAATTGCTTCGAAACTTAGCGAAAACACAAAATAAACTCATCTTATTTTCTTCGCACGACTGGAGATTAGCAAAAGAGTTTGCCGACAAAATATGGCTCATCAGCAATGAAAAACTTCACGCTGGAATAACTGAAGAGATTCTTTTAAACCATAACGAATTACTCAATCCAAGCATTTTTAATTTTAACGAAGGATTTGTGCCGCCACAAATTTTCGCCCCAGAATTACACAAAGAAATGCTCTACTCTTTTCTACAAAAAAACTTCAAAACCAACCTCTCAGAATTTAAATTTACGTTTAAAGAACCTTTTTGGGAGATTTCAAACCCTCCTATTCAACAAAAATATGATTCTTTTGAAGAAATTGCTAAATTCCTTCAAAACCTTCATTAAATCCTTATTCATTCAACGTTTTCAAAAGTACTATGCATGCATAGTATTATGCTTTTCATACCTTTTAACTGTTTGATTGCTAGTTATTAACAAAATTTTAACAATTTAAATATACTATGCATGCATAATATTATTTATATTTGAATAACCACATTATCTCAATATTATGAACAAAACGAACAATGAAAAAGTAGAGAACGTCGATCTGATTCTAAAATCGACCTGGCTTGCTGTTTCGAAAATGTATTCGGAACTGGCGCAAGACCATGACGCGACAGCCGTTCAAGCTTTGACTCTTTTAAAGATTGATCCGAAAGAAGGAACACGAAGCACGAATCTGGGACCAAAAATGGCCATTGAACCGACATCTTTAACCAGAATAATTAAACTTCTGGAAGACAACGGCTACATCTACAAAGAAAAAACCACCAACGACAAAAGAGAAGTCATCATCAAACTTACTGACAAAGGTCTGAACAGCAGAAACTTATCAAAAGAAGTCGTGGTGAATTTCAACAAAAAGGTGATTGAGAAAATCCCTGCTGAAAAAATGGAAATTTTCAAAGAAGTCATGACCGACATTTTGAAAATTGCAAACGAATTAAATAACAAAAAATAAATATCAATGAAACGACGAATTAAACACGTAACGGTTCTCGGTTCAGGAATTATGGGTTCCGGTATCGCAGCGCACTTTGCCAACATCGGCGTACAAGTGCTTTTATTAGATATCGTTCCTTTTGAACTGACAGAAGCTGAACAGAAAAAAGGTCTGACCAAAGAAGATAAAGTGGTTCGAAACAGAATCGCTGCCGAAAACTTTGTGAAATTACAGAAATCAAGTCCGGCACTTTTATATACTCCGAAATTTGCTGAGAGAATAACCGTTGGAAACTTCGATGATGATTTAGAAAAAATCAAAAAAACCGATTGGATTATTGAGGTTGTAGTTGAAAGACTCGACATTAAAAAATCGGTTTACGAAAAGATAGAACAGTTTAGAAAACCTGGGACTTTAGTTTCATCAAACACTTCCGGAATTCCCATTCATTTCTTGATTGAAGGAAGAAGCGATGATTTCAAAAAATATTTCGCAGGAACGCATTTCTTTAATCCAGTAAGATATTTACCGCTTTTGGAAATTATTCCGACGCCGGAAACTGATCCTGAAATCGTTAAATTCTACATGGAATATGGAGCAAAATTCTTAGGAAAAGCAACGGTAGAAGCGAAAGATACTCCCGCATTTATTGCGAACAGAATCGGAGTTTTCTCCATGATGAATTTGCTTCATGAAGTTCAAAATCTTGGATTAAATGTTTCTGACATTGATAAATTAACCGGTCCGGTAATCGGTCGTCCGAAATCTGCAACATTCAGAACTGCTGATGTTGTTGGATTGGATACTTTGGTCATGGTTGCGAACGGAGTAAGTCAAAGTGGTGCTGAAGCCAACGACTTCAATGATGTTTTCAAACTTCCGAAATACATCCAAACCATGGTTGATAACAAATGGCTGGGTTCAAAAACGGAGCAAGGTTTTTATAAGAAAGTGAAAAATGCCGAAGGTAAATCAGAAATTCAAGGTTTGAATTTGGATACCATGGAATACGAACTTCAAGGTAAATCAGACTTCCCTACTCTGGAATTAACGAAATCTATCGATAAACCAATTGACCGTTTTAAAGTTCTTATCGGTGGAAAAGATAAAGCCGGAGAATTGTATAGAAAATCTTTCGGAGCTTTATTCGCTTACGTTTCTCATAAAGTTCCGGAAATATCTGATGAACTGTACAAAATCGATGATGCAATGCGTGCTGGTTTTGGTTGGGAAAATGGACCGTTTGAAATTTGGGATGCAGTTGGAGTTCAAAAAGGAATTGAATTGGCAAAAGACGCCGGTTATGAAGTTTCTGATTGGGTGAAAAACGTAGCGACTTTCTATAAAGTGAATGATGAAGGTCAAAGTATTTACTTCGACAAAAACTCTGGAAATTATAATAATATTCCGGGTCAGGAATCTTTTATCATTCTTGATAATATTAGAAAAAATAAAACCCTTTGGAGTAATTCAGGATCCTCAATTCAGGATTTGGGCGATGGAATTATCAACTTTGAAATCCACTCTAAAATGAACTCTTTGGGTGGTGAAGTTTTAGATGGTTTGAACAGAGCCATCGACTTAGCTGAAAAAGAGTACGACGGTTTAGTAATAGGAAATCAAGGAGCGAATTTCTCTGTCGGAGCTAATTTAGCCATGATTTTAATGATGGCCATCGATCAGGATTGGGATGATTTAAATATGGCAATTGCCTATTTCCAAAAATCAATGATGCGCGTTCGTTACTCTTCAATTCCTGTCGTAGTTGCTCCACACGGAATGACTTTAGGTGGTGGTTGCGAAATGACGATGCATGCTGATCGCGTTGTTGCTGCAGCGGAAACGTATATCGGTTTGGTAGAAACTGGTGTCGGTGTAATTCCTGGCGGCGGTGGAACGAAAGAAATGGCCTTGAGAGTTTCCCGCGAATTCCATTCTGATGATGTGAAGAACAACAGACTTCGTGATATGTTCATGAATATCGCAATGGGGAAAGTGGCAACTTCTGCTTACGAAGCGTACGATATGGGAATTTTAGAAAACCATAAAGACATCGTGGTGGTGAATAAAAACCGTCAGATTAAAACTGCAAAAATGCTTGCTTTAAGTCTAGCAGAACATGGTTACACGCAACCGATTGAACAAAAAGTAAAAGTTTTAGGACGTGATGCTTTAGGAATGTTCTTAGTCGGAACCGATCAAATGTTAACCGGAAAATATATTTCTGAACACGATAAGTTGATTGCGGACAAATTAGCGAACGTTCTAGTCGGAGGAAATCTTTCTGAACCAACAATTGTTACAGAGCAGTATTTATTGAATCTGGAAAGAGAAACTTTCTTACAATTGTGTGGAGAGAGAAAAACTTTAGAAAGAATTCAGTTCATGTTGACAAAAGGGAAACCTCTTCGTAATTAGACTTGAGACGGACAGACTTGAGACTAAAAGACTTTCAACTTCAGAATTAAAAATAAAATGTAAATCTTAAATAAACTTATTTATCATGCATAATATTAAAAAATTAAAAATCTGGAATGATTCAATTGATTTGTGTGTTGATGTTTATCAAGCATTGGCAAATATGCCAAATGATGAAAAATATGGACTTTCATCACAGATCAAAAGATCAGCGGTTTCAATTCCTTCCAACATTGCTGAAGGTGCAGGAAGAGATACAAATCCACAATTTTCTCATTTTTTAAATATTGCATATGGGTCTTCTTATGAACTTCAAACACAATTAATTATTTCTGAAAGGTTAAATTTTATTTCATCTGAAGTTAATGAAGCTTTGTTGGTGAAGTTAAATGAAGTTCAAAAAATGGTTTATGTTTTTAAAGAAAATATTAATAAATAATTTAAACGACAAGAGTCTCAAATCTCTTGTCTAAAAATCTCTAATCTAAAATGAAACAAGCATATATAATTAAAGGGTTCAGAACGGCCGTCGGAAAGGCTCCCAAAGGTTCACTTCGCTTCACGCGTCCCGACGTCATGGCAGCAACCGTTATCGAAAAGTTAATGGCTGCAGTGCCGCAGTTAGATAAAAACAGAATCGACGATTTAATCGTTGGTAACGCAATGCCGGAAGCAGAACAAGGTTTAAACGTTGCGCGTTTAATTTCATTAATGGGATTGAAAACAGATCAAGTTCCAGGTGTTACGGTGAACAGATATTGCGCTTCTGGAAGCGAAGCGATTGCTATTGCTTCGGCGAAAATTCAGGCAGGAATGGCTGATTGTATCATTGCAGGTGGAACAGAATCAATGTCTTACATTCCAATGGGCGGTTACAAACCAGTTCCGGAAAGTGATATGGCAAAATCCAATCCTGACTATTATTGGGGAATGGGTTATACCGCAGAAGAAGTCGCGAAACAATTCAATATCACTCGTGAAGAGCAAGATGCATTTTCTTTCGATTCTCATAACAAAGCTTTAAAAGCTAATGAAACAGGAAGATTCAAAGATCAGATTGTTCCGATTCCAGTTGAGTATAATTATCTGGATGAGAACCAAAAAATGCAAACCAAGAAATATGAATTTGCCGTGGATGAAGGTCCAAGAAAAAGTACAAGTTTAGAAGGTTTGGCAAAATTACGTCCAGTCTTTGCAAATGGTGGAAGTGTAACTGCAGGAAACTCTTCTCAAATGAGTGACGGTGCAGCTTTCGTTATTGTAATGTCGGAAGAAATGGTAAAGGAATTAGGATTGGAACCGGAAGCAAGATTAGTTGCTTACGCAGCTGCCGGTTTAGAGCCGAGAATTATGGGAATGGGTCCATTATACGCTGTTCCAAAAGCATTGAAGCAAGCAGGTTTAGAATTAAAAGACATCGATTTAATTGAACTGAATGAAGCTTTTGCTTCTCAATCGGTTGCTTTGAAAAAAGAATTGAATCTTAATCCAGATATTTTAAATGTCAATGGAGGCGCCATCGCACTCGGACATCCACTTGGATGTACCGGAACAAAATTAACTGTTCAACTTCTTGATGAAATGCGCAAACGCGGAAACATGAAATACGGAATGGTAACGATGTGCGTAGGAACTGGACAGGGAGCGGCTTCAATCTTCGAACTTTTGTAAAATTTTCGACTTTAAAATCCTTACAAATGTTAACAAATGCATCATTAATTTCTGAAATTAAAAACATTATTTCCCAATCAAGAGATAATGCGGTTCGTTCGGTAGATTATCAGCGGACACTGATGTATTGGCATATTGGACAAAGAATTTTTGAGGAAGAGCAAAATGGAGAAGAACGCGCAGAATACGGAACTTATCTCATTAAATATCTTTCAGAGCAACTTCAACCAGAATTTGGCAGTGGATTTTCTTACAGACAACTGAATTGGTATCGCCAATTTTACAAGACATTTCCAATTATGTCCGCACTGCGGACACAATTGAACTGGACTCAGTATAAACTACTTACATCAATTGATGATGCACATAAGAGAGAATATTACATCGCTGAATCTGTGAAAAACAATTGGTCTGCAAGACAATTAGAACGACAGATTAACAGCAGTTTGTATGAGCGATTATTAATGAGCAACGACAAAGAAAGTGTTTTAGCAATTGCAAAAGGGGAACTCATTCCAAATGATGCTTCACAGATTATCAAAGATCCTATGGTTTTAGAATTTCTGGGATTAAAAAGAGAATCGGCTTATTATGAAAAAGATTTAGAAGAGTCGATCATTACGCATTTACAGGATTTTCTGTTAGAATTAGGAAACGGTTTTTCATTTGTTGCAAGGCAAAAAAGAATTCATTTAGATGGAGATGATTTTTTTATCGATTTGGTTTTTTATAATCGGTTAATGCAATGTTTTGTCATTTTCGAAATCAAAACTCATAAGCTTACTCATGAAGATTTGGAACAATTACAAATGTATGTTAATTACTACGATCGCATGGAAAAGCTGGAATATGAAAACAAAACCATCGGAATTTTATTATGTGCGGACAAAAATAATTCTTTGGTGAAATTTACTTTACCCGAAGAAAACAAAAGCATTTTGGCAAGTAAATATCAATTGTATTTACCTACAGAAAGTCAAATTTTAGAGGCACTTAAAACCGAATTTGATGAATTTAAAAAAGATCAAAAATAAAAATTTACAAGTACAATCAATAAGCAAAAGTACTTTTCAATAAAAAAAAACAATAAAATGAGCGATACAACAAAAACAACACTAAAAGGCGGTGAATTCATCATCAAAGATATTCCTGCAGCAGAATTGTACAGTCTTGAAGAACTGACAGAAGAACAAATAATGCTTCGTGATTCTCTTCATGAATTCATGGAAAGAGAAGTTATTCCAAACAGAGAGAGATTTGAACAGAAAGATTACGCTTTGACTCAGGAAACCATGCGTAAACTAGGAGAACTGGGAACTTTAGGAATTGCAGTTCCAGAAGAATACGGCGGTCTTGGAATGGGATTCGTGAGTACAATGTTAGCATGTGATGTCGTTTCTGGTGGAAATGGATCATTGGCAACTGCTTACGGAGCGCACACTGGAATTGGAACGCTTCCTATCCTATTGTACGGAACTGAAGAGCAAAAACAAAAATACCTTCCGGCTTTAGCGACGGGTGAAAAATTCGGTGCATACTGTTTGACAGAACCAGATGCAGGTTCCGATGCCAACTCTGGAAAAACGAGAGCAGTATTAACGGAAGATGGTAAACATTACATCATCAACGGACAGAAAATGTGGATCTCGAATGCTGGATTTGCAGAGACTTTTACCCTTTTTGCAAGAATTGGAGATGATAAAAACATTACCGGATTCGTGATCAACCGTTCAGAACTGGAAGATCCAAACAGCATGACCATGGGCGAAGAAGAACACAAATTAGGAATTCGCTCCTCTTCTACCCGTCAGGTTTTCTTTAATGATATGAAAATTCCCGTGGAGAATCTTTTAGGAGAAAGAAACAACGGTTTCAAAATCGCCTTGAACGCTTTGAACGCTGGCCGTATTAAACTGGCAGCAGCAAACGTAGACGGACAAAGAAGAATTACAGGTCTTGCCATTAAATATGCCAACGAAAGAAAACAGTTCGGCGTTGCAATTTCTACTTTTGGAGCAATCCGTAAGAAAATTGCAGAAATGTCAACAGGGATTTTCGTTTCAGAATCTGGAGCGTACAGAGCAGCGAAAAATGTAGAAGATAAAATCGAAGAATTGGTTGCTGGTGGAATGTCTCACGAAAACGCAGAAATGAATGCTTTGGCAGAATATGCGGTTGAATGTTCTATTCTTAAAGTTTATGTTTCAGATCTAACCCAACATATCGCTGACGAAGGAATTCAGATTTACGGTGGAATGGGATTCTCGGAAGATGCCCCAATGGAAGCAGCCTGGAGAGATTCCAGAATCGGTAGAATCTACGAAGGAACCAATGAAATCAACAGACTACTTGCGGTAGGAATGTTGATCAAGAAAACAATGAAAGGCGAACTTGATTTGTTGAAACCAGCCATGGCGATCGGAAAAGAACTGATGGGAATTCCCTCTTTTGAAGTTCCTGATTATTCAGAATACATGTCTGAAGAAAGAGCAATTCTTCACAACTTGAAGAAAGTATTCTTAATGGTTGCCGGAGCAGCGCTTCAGAAATACATGATGGACATCGAAAAACAGCAGCACTTATTATTAAATGCGTCTGAAATTCTGAACCAAATCTATATGGCAGAATCTGCAGTTTTAAGAGCAGAGAAACATTTCGATACCGATTCTGTGCAAGCAGCAATGGCAAGATTAAATCTTTACAAAGCCGTGGAAGCAATTACCACCGCAGCGAAAGAAGGAATCGTATCCTTTGCAGAAGGCGACGAACAGCGCATGATGCTTTCTGGATTACGCAGATTTACAAAATATACCAATATGCCAAATGTAGTTGCATTAACTGAAAAGGTTGCAGCCCATTTCGTGGAAAAAGGATCTTACTAGAAATAGTTTGATATGTGGTTTGAACGCTCTGAGAAATCGGGGCGTTCTTTTTTTATATTAAGCACGGATTGCAAATCCGCGCTATCGGTGACTTTAAAAGTAGTGTTTTTTGAAGTTCTGTCATATTTTGTATTAGTGAAATTTGTTTAAATATGTTATATTTGAGAAAACTATATTGATGAAAATAATTGAATATAGAATCAGAAATTACGAAGCCGTAGAAGACACTGTAGAACACAGCCGATTTTCGGAACTTATGTAAACTTTTAGAAGTAGTTTTTACCTAAAGCTTTTGTGACTTTTGTGGTTAAATTTTTTTGTGTTGAATTCAAACAGTCTCTTAAAGATTTTACATTAAATTCACTTTAGTATTTTCTTTTTTATAATGAATCAATTTCATTTAAAACAGAATTGTTAGTTTAGAAAAATAGCATCAAAAAAAAAGCCGTCTCAAATTTTATATTGAGACGGCTTTTTTATATATTATTGTTAAACTATGGAGGTAATGCTCAGTTCTTCATTGCGAGTTATTTAAATCCAACTTTAGATAAGAAAAAAAGTAATACTATTAGGAAACCAATGAGCAATCATTGGTTTTTTTTGTTTTAAAAAATTATCAACCGATATTTGAAAAGAAATCCAATCACGAAGTCCTCAATAAGAAGCACCAAAACTTTCGCTCCTTACAAATCCCGTCCCGCTGTCCGCTATATCCCGCTGCGCGGGGATGCCGCTCCCATCGGGCTATGACTTCAGGCATTTCTTCTTACGACCGAAAAATCAATATAATTTCATTAATACAAAAAAGCACTTTATATTTTAAAAGCCTTTGCATATAGAGATTCATAGAATAATAAATGGTAGTTTTTTATTTCCCTATTATCAAAATAATCTTCAAGTTTTATTCTTGATTTTTTGGCTCTCAGATTTAAAAACCATGCTCAACGTAAGGAAATGAAAAATACAGTGTTAAGTAAACTCAAAATAAAAACACACTCCCAGATTAAATTAGAAACCCAAGATACATTCTCTACACTTATTTACTTGAAAAACTATGAAGTAGATTTAATTATCCCTTTCTATACCAATGAAATACAATCGAGCCAAAAAAAGGCATTAATAGACATATAAAAAGCCACATTAATTTTCTGGGCATTGAATAAGGACTTTTCACAATTTCTATAATGCTAAAAATCAGGACTGCAATAAATAGAATTATAAAGACGGTATAATAAATTTGAGTGCTCATCGTGCTTTTCGTCTTCTCTTTTTTTATTCAAAAACAGCAGGATTGAGAAGCACTTTTTAATCCGACTATTTTTTGATTATTTTTTCAAAGTCTTTTATTTTCTCTTATTAGTAATACTCAAAATTAGAGTTTTTTTGTTAATATTTTATTGTACTTATCGAGGGATTTTTTGCTTTAATCATAGGTTTTCAGATTTTGAAGAACCTTTACAAGATTTCAAAATTTTATAATGTCAATTCTTAACTGATAAAATAGAAATGTACACTTAAACATTACACCAATCTTTTCGTAAATCTATTATTTTAAAAATTCTCAACTTTACAAAAAAACAAATACTTCTATAACTAGAACAATTAATTTCGTAACACCGACGGGTTGTATTTCATTAAATTTGTATTTATCAGACGACTTGATATTCACAAAAATTTTAACCAATAAAATATAAAATCATGTGGAAAGAAACCGATGGGAAATTGCAGCAGACTTTTAAGTTCAAAGATTTTTCCGAAGCATTTGCCTTTATGACCAGAGTTGCCTTGGTTGCCGAAAGCCAACAACATCACCCCGACTGGTCCAACGAATACAACAAAGTAAAGATCACCTTGTGCACCCATGACGCAGGTGACATTATCACCGAAAAAGATCATCAACTCGCCAAAGCAATTGATAAAATAATGGGGTAAATTTTAAGATATCTGGATTAAAATTCTTAATTATTTCTAAGAAGTACCTGACTATTCTAGGAATAAAATAACCAACTCTCCGCTTCATTTATTTTATTATTCCTAAATATTACAAATTAAAATTATCAAATCAATAGCAATATTATAAATATAATCTATTTTACACATTCCTAAATAAACTTGGCTTCATTTATAGAACATCGTAACTTCGTCATAGTTTTCTAGAAAAAAATCAACCAAGTTTAAAAAAATAAAGAAATTATTTTTAAATGTGACCTAGTGTTTCATTTAAATTTAAATAAAATCATCTATTAACTTAAACAATGAAACAATGAAAACGTTAAAAAACCTAGCTTTATCTGGAACGATGCTTCTATCAGCATTGTTATTTACCACCAAAGTTTCTGCACAGGAACACAAAACACCTCAGCTTACAGATCCAGAAATCGCCTCTGTAGCCGTAACCGCAAACCAAGTCGATATCGGATATGCTGAAATAGCATTGAAAAAATCGGTCAACAAAGACGTTAAAAACTTTGCTACAACGATGAAAAAAGACCACACCGCTGTCATTAAAATGGCTGTGGATCTTGTCACAAAATTGAAAGTCACTCCAAAAACGAATGCAGTTTCAAAATCTTTATTAGCAGCCGCCACTAAAGAAAAAGCAGTCTTAAATGCTAAAAAAGGAAGAGCTTTTGATAAAGCATATGTTGACAATGAAGTAGCCTATCACGAATCAGTCATTAAAACAGTGGAAGATATGCTTATTCCACAAGCTAAAAATGCGGAACTGAAAGCTTTACTTGAAAAAGCATTGCCTATTTTTAAAACTCATCTTGAGCATGCAAAAATGATTCAGAAAGAATTTAAATAATAAACAATGATTTCGTTAAAGAATTTTTTCAGAATAGGATTCTCACTATTTGCAATGGTTTGCTTATTAAATATAACCAGTTGTAATTCGGGATCCAAAGACACCATGCCTGCAGAAAATGACAATTCCAGTGCAACGACAAGCAGTCCAGATGTTACTGTTGCTACACCACCAGTTGATACTGCAATGACAGCAAAAACCGGTGCGACTGCAGCAACTCCGAGTACTAATCCAAACGCTGAAACTCATGTTGTGACCATAGAAAACATGAAATATAATCCAGCAACGATTACTGTGAAAAAAGGAGATCAAGTAACGTTCAACAACAAAGACATTGTGGAACATAATGCAACAGAAGTAAATAAAGCCTGGGCTTCTCCAATGTTACAGCCAGGGCAATCCTGGACTTTTACTCCCGAGAAAACTTCAGATTATTATTGCACTATTCACTTAGTAATGAAGGGGAAAATTATTGTAAAATAAGATTTTATTTATTTTATATAAAATAATATAACTGGACGAATCTGAACGGATTAGCTCGACGAAAAACAATTCTAGAGTTTAGTTTATAGTACTTTTAAATCCAAATATTACACGTTTTAGAAACTATAAACACAAAAATATCAAAACTCTAAAGAATCTCATAATTTCTGAAATTTTTAAATTTACACTTCTCAGATTTTATTAAAGAAACCAACTTGTAACCAGGTTGGTTTTTAATTTTATTAATGCTAATCCTATTATTTATTTTAATAATTTTCAACGTAATTAAATAAGTTAAATAAGGCAACTTTTATAAATCCGCCGTTTACAATACTTTTCCCAAAATATAAACTTTGTTAAAAATTGGGCTAAGGATTTAAATCATAGTATTTTCGCCGAAATGAAAAAGTTTTTTCCATCATCAGGGGTTTTCAAAACGTTGAGTTTTCTGATACTGATTGTAGTATTAGTTCTCACACCTTGTGGAATAAAACAATCTGTTAAACAGATTTTCAACATTGAAAATCTTACTTCAAATAGCGCTAAATCTGGTTCTTCCTGTCAATATGTTCAATTCACGGCTTTACAAAAATCGCAACAAGTTGCCGTAAAAAAGGAAGATAATCAATACGCAGTTCTAAAATTTACTGATCAGATTTTAATTTCAACATCAGTGAAAACTGGTTTTCGAAAAGCCAGATCTGTTCCTCTTTACATCCTCTATCAGCAATTACGCTCCTCTTTAGTTTAATATTTTTTTTATCGATGATTTTACATTCTAGCTCAGAATGTCAATTTTTAATGCACATAAAACAAATATTTATGAATACTAAAACAAAAGAAACAATGAAAAGAGTTCTCAATATCGGCTTTATCGGCTTAATTCTATCCATACTATTTGTACCCAATGTAAAGGCAACAATGCAACAAGGTTTAATGAAACTGGGATTTTTTAATCCAAAATTAGACGAATCTACACTCTCAGCAAATTCTCAAAACTCAAATCCAGAAACCGCTGAACCAGCAAATTACACCATGAATCTTATCGATGAAAAAGGAAATAAAGTTTCTTTGGAAGATCTGAAAGGCAAAGTAGTATTTATTAATTTCTGGGCAACCTGGTGTGGACCATGCATCGCAGAAATGCCTTCCATCCAAAAGCTTCATGATAAATTTAAAGACAATAAAGACATCGTTTTTGTAATTTTAGAAGCAGAAGGAAATAAAACTAAAGCCACAAAATTCATGGAAAATAGAAAATTGAATTTACCTCTTTATTATCCTGCCGGAGATTTTCCTGCCGAATTTTTCCGCGGGAGTTTGCCTACAACCGTAATTTTGGATAAACAGGGAAATATCGCTCATATCACAGAAGGTATGTCAGATTATTCCGGGCAAGACATTGTGGATTTCCTAAATAATGTAATTGCAATGGAACCATAGTTGCATTTAAAATTAAAAAAAAATCCAAGTTTATTAGAGCTTGGATTTTTTTTTAGTTTCAGAAAGAAATCGAGAACGACTAAAAAACAATCGTCATTACTATCATTTTCATTCACAAAGACTTATCTAAAAAATTTAAACAAAAGATTACCATTTAATTTTGAAAAAACCGGGTTGGGAATAAAATATTGTCCTTAACTTTAATCTTTCGTTTAGGCATTTTTATTACTTTAAATAAATAAAATCATGAAAACCATTACCATTAAAAGAATTTATGAAGAAGCTTCGGAGAATGACGGCTATCGACTTTTAGTTGATCGCTTGTGGCCACGTGGCGTTTCAAAAGAAGAAGCAAAACTGGATGAATGGAATAAGGACATCGCACCTTCCACCGAACTTCGAAAATGGTTTGACCATACAGAAGAGCGATTTCCTGAATTTGAAAAACGCTATAAAGCGGAACTGGATTTAAAAAGTGATGAAATTGAACGTTTAAAATTGATAGCCAAGAAACAACATCTGACTTTATTATACTCTGCAAAAAATGTTGAATTTAATCAGGCAGTCGTTTTAAGAAATTATTTAATTCAAAAATAGAAAAACGAAATCTGTCACTTTTAAAGTAAATTAATCCTACAAACCAGAATAGTAATCATATCCTCTTTCATACCAATAATCTTTTGGTCTTTCATTACTGAAGGAAAGTGTTCCGATTCGTTTTAAACTTTTGATACCATACTTTGTAGGAATCATCAATCTCAAAGGATAACCCTGATCCATTGGTAGAGGTTTGCCATTCATTTCATAACAAAGCAGCGTTTGCGGATGCATTGCACTTGGCATATCAATCCCCACATAATATTCTCCGTCCGGTGTTACCAAGCCGATATATTTTTTCTGTGATTGCTGATCTAAATGATAGGCTTTTACAAAATCACTGAATTTCACACCGCCCCAATTTGTTACCTGACTCCAACCTTCGATACATTTGAAATCGAACGTAATTTCTGTTTTGGGAAGTTTCTGAATATCCGCCAAAGAAATAGCTAAAGTATCTCCATCCGCTTTTACCAGTTTTAATTTCCAGTCTTTTGCGTCAAAATCGTTGCCCATTCCCACATCGCCGTTTACTCTTACATTTTTCACCGCTTCAGATTTCGGATATGTTTTCGCAAGATGATTAGAGGAAAATACTTTATTAAAAACATTCTCATTCTCGTTAAGCACTTTTCTTAAAGGATCTTGCACGCCTGTTTGCTGCGTTTCACCTGGTTGATTTTTAATTTTAAAAAAAGTAAATGCTCCACCTCCAAAAAGCAGAATAAAAATCACAAAGGCAGCAATGGTTAGATTTCTAATCTTTGCCGATGAAACCTCTTCCTCTTGTTTTCTATTATTTTTTTCCATTTTATTTCTTTTTATTTTTTAAAACCTCAAAACCCGTAACCATACTGCTGAAATTTTGCCAACCCGCCAATACAACCTGTAAAACATGAATGATAAAGAATAAACAATAGCCGATCATCAAAATGAAATGAATAATACGACAGCTTTCATAGCCACCGAAAATAGTACAGAGCCATCCTAACTGTATCGGTTTATAAATCGCTAAACCAGTCAATAAAGAACCAAATCCCATAATAACGATTGCAGTGTAAGCAACTTTTTGAGCGCTATTGTATTTATCTTGAGGAGGAATTGATTTTCGAATATGAAGATCATGGAGTAAGACCTGCCAAGCTTCTTTAAAGGAATTTTTATTGGGAAGCAAAAATCGCCATTCTCCAGAAAATAACGTGTAAGCAACATAGAGAAATCCATTCACAAAAAAGAACCACATGAAGACAAAATGCCACGCCATACCTTCGCTGAGATGATAAGGAAGATTTAAAGCATCATAGAATGAATCAGGAAAAAAATGAATAAAATCTTTGCCACCAATCTGTATTTTGTAAACATCATTGGCCCAATAGATCTGCAATCCACTCCATATCATTACTGCAAGCACGGGGAAATTCACCCAGTGAAACCATCTGATAGCGAGTGGATGCTTTTTTTTAATCCTTTCCATTTTTAAAAAAAATTAATTAATGAGAAGCAGTCGGAGGTGTACCGCCTTCTGGAACAAAAATAAGAGCTGCAGAATTCATGCAATATCTTTTTCCGGTAGGTTTTGGACCATCATCAAAAACATGACCTAAATGAGAACCACTTTTGCTGTCTACCACTTCGATCCGTCCCATTCCATCGCTGTTGTCTGTAATATATTTTACAGCATCTGGCGAAATAGGTTCGTAAAAACTTGGCCATCCTGTACCTGAATCAAATTTTGTAGCAGAACTGAAAACGGGTTGCAATGATGCCGCAGAATAATAAGTTCCTTTTTTATAAAAATGATCATATTTCCCAGTAAAAGCAACTTCTGTCCCTTTTCCACGAAGAATCTCATACTGTTCTGGAGTAAGTCTCTTTTTCCATTCGGCATCAGAAAGCTGCATTGGATATTGATTAGAAACCTCTTTACTCTTTTGCATCCTATTATTTTTGTTTTCATTCTGAGCTTTGTTGCAGCTCAAGGCAAAAACAGTCAATAAGAGCATTAAATAATGACTTAATTTATTAAACATAATATAAAATTTTAGATGAGTTATTTAACTTAAAAACCTTTACCATTATGTACGACAAAAGTAGAATAAAAGATTGAATGTGAGTACATTTCAAAAAAAATAAATAATATTTAAGTAAGAATAACTAAGTAAAAAAACGAAAAAACAGCTGATTCATTCAGTTTTAAAGCTTAATAAAAACTGGTCTTTTCTTTTAAAAAAAATGGAGTTAAGACGATAAGCTTTAGCTCCGTTTCTTCGTAATTTTGTATTAGCAAATTTTTCATATTTAAAATTCAACATTATGAAAACTACTTTTTTAGCAATTGCAACTTTAGCTATTATGGCTTCTTGTGCAAAAAAAACGGAGACTTCTGATAATATGATGAATGATACCACCCCCGCTATGGTCAGTGACAGCACAATGCAGAATAATGAGATGACCGACAGTACAAAAATGAAAAGCGACAAAATGATGAAGCAGGATTCAGTGATGAAACATGAGGCAATGATGAAAGACGATGCAGTGATGAAGAAAGATAGGAAAATGACGGAAAAATAATATCGTTATTTTTAAATAAAATAAAGCAGAACGTTGATATCAATTAGCTTTCTGCTTTTTTTTTAAATAAATAAAACTATTCTCACCCTAAGGAAAAGTAATTTTTTTGAACAGCATTAAATGATTCACTTTTAAAAAAAACCTCATCAAGTTATAATATTGCTTTATTTTTGCATCTGTACCAAAATTAGCATGAAAATCCGTCGAGGTAGCTTATCTCAAAAATTTAAAAAGACATGAAGATTGCCCTCAACCTATTTGACTTTACTCAAAAAGTAAATTACAGAAACGAAATATTAGCAGGACTAACGGTCGCAATGACCATGATCCCGGAATCTTTATCATTTGCAATTCTGGCAGGTTTTCCCCCGCTCGTTGGTTTATACGCTGCTTTTATTGCTGGCTTGATCACCGCAGTTTTTGGAGGCAGACCAGGAATGGTTTCCGGTGGTGCTGGAGCAACGGTAGTCGTTTTAATTGCCTTAATGCGTTCTAACGGACTTGAATATGTCTTCGCCGCCGTTGCACTTGCGGGAGTGATTCAAATTTTAATCGGTCTATTTAAATTCAGTAAATTCATAAGACTCGTTCCGCAGCCGGTAATGTACGGTTTTGTCAATGGATTGGCCATCATCATTTTTATGGCGCAACTCAATCAATTCAAAGTTCTGTCGAATGGACAACTGACATGGTTGCAAGGAGAACCATTAATGATTATGATTGGTTTAGTGGCTTTAACAATTGCCATCGTTGTTTTATTTCCTAAGATTACAAAAAAAATTCCTGCCTCTTTAGTGGCAATTATTGTCGTATTTGCTTTGGTCGTTGGATTTGGAATCAATACGAAAACTGTTCAGGATATCGCTTCAGTTAAAGGTGGTTTTCCTCCTTTTCATATTCCTAATATTCCTTTTAGTTTGGAAGCTTTTAAAATCATACTTCCCTACTCGATGATCTTTGCAGCGGTTGGATTGACAGAAGGACTTTTGACCTTAAATTTAGTCGATGAAATGACTGGAACAAAAGGAAATGGAAACCGCGAATGTATCGCACAGGGAACTTCGAATATTGCCAATGGTTTCTTTTTCGGAATGGGCGGTTGTCCGATGATTGCTCAAACTCTCGTGAATCTTTCAGCCGGATCTCGCGCAAGACTTTCGGGAATTATCGCAGCAATAACTATTTTACTGATTATTCTTTTCGGAGCTCCCATTATTGGTAAATTACCGATGGCTGCTTTGGTCGGCGTAATGATCATGGTCGCTTTCGGAACTTTTGAATGGGCAAGTTTTAAAATTATTAAAAAAATGCCGAAACACGATATCTTCGTCGGAGTTTTGGTCGCAATTATTACAGTTATTTTGCACAATTTAGCTTTAGCAGTTTTGGTAGGTGTTATTATTTCTGCTCTTGTATTTGCTTGGGAAAGTGCGAAAAGAATTCGGGCGAGAACAACTATAGATGCAGAAGGAATAAAACATTATGATATATACGGTCCTTTATTTTTCGGATCCGTGATGGCATTTTCGGAGAAGTTTACGGTTGCCGAAGATCCTGATACGATTATCATCAACTTCAAAGAATCCCGTATTACAGATATGTCGGCAATTGAAGCCGTGAATTCAATTACCAAAAAATACAGTGAAGCTGGAAAAACAGTTCATCTTCAAAATCTAAGTGCTGATTGTATTCGACTTTTAAATAATGCCGAAGCAGTAATTGATGTGAATATTATTAAAGATCCTGAATATTTGGTGGCGATTGAAAAATAGAAATTCCTTCCCGCTATCTCAAGCTTTTAATTTCTAAAGGTGATTGATTTTGAAATTAATTCCAGAAATAAGTTGACAGGAAATTCACAACTCGGTTCATATCCTGTCTCATTGAAAAGGCAAGCAGATATTTTAACTGAAAAAGGAGCGGCTCAATCCCGTTGGATAATTTCAGAAATTCACGTTCCGGAATGATGCCGTAACATTTACCGTTATGCATAATATTCAATGCTCGATCTCCCAAAGACACGGTCATACTTCCTAATTTTTTATAAAAAGTATGTTCACTAATTTTTACAAAGCCGTCTTCCAGCATTTCAGAAATCAGTTTATTAAAGAGTTTTTGTCCTTCCGGAGATAGATTCATGATGATAAAATAACAAGGTAAAATTAATAAAAGTAACTATAAAAACAATCACAAAATTTTTTAATATTATTTAAAATCCTTTAAGACACCATTTTATAATGTAGATTTTATTTCAATTTTATTCATTTCTAATAGATAAAAGCAATTATTAACACCCAACTATATTTAAAATATTCATTGAAATTATCGATTTAAAAAAGAAAATCACTTGAAATCTAATATATCTTTGATTAACAAATTAAACAAAAGATGTCAGAGAATTCAAGACAAATATTTCAAACTAATGATGCAAAAAGATACAAAGTTACCAAATGGACTTTACGCACCATCGCATCTGTTCTTCTTTTCATAGTCGTGGTTGTAGGTATTGCTGTAGCTCGGGGAAAAAACCCTTCGATGCCACAAATGAATTCTATCCAGAAATCATTTGAATCAAAAATAAACCCGGACAATACATTCACTTTAGCAACTCCGCTGAATAAAAAATTTAAAGGTTTCAAAGATTTTCTGCAGAAAAAAATCATGGCAGAAGAAGCAAAAACCAATGTCGTGAATGCTCAACTGATTCGCGGTGCCTTTTATGTTCCATGGTCTCCCCTTTCGCTGTACGATCTTAGAACGAACGGAAGCAAACTGAACACCATTTATCCAGAGTGGTTTTTCATCAATCCAAAAACCTATCAGCTGGATTCCCGAATCGACAAAGAAGCGCTTGAGGTGATGAAACATCATAAATTGAGTATCCAGCCGATTCTTAATAATTTCATTTCAATTCCCGGAAAACAAGGGAATTTCAGCGGTGATTTACTGCACACCGTTCTTCATAATCAGAAAATTCAGAACCAACTTATTGGTCAGATTATTACGACTTTAAAAGCAAACGATCTGCAGGGAATTAATATTGATTTTGAAGAAATGAAGGAAAACTCAGATGAATTTCTGAATGCTTTCATGAAAAATTTATATACGCAGTTTAAACAAAACGGCTTAATTGTTTCCATCGACATCATGGCAGACAATACCGATTACAATCATAATTATTTAAAAGATTACACCGATTATTTTATCGTGATGGCTTATGATCAGTTTAATGACAATTCACAAGCTGGACCAATCAGCGATCAGAAATGGATTGAAAAACAACTCGATCAAATTGCAAAAGATATTCCCTCTGAAAAACTAATCCTAGGTATCGGTGCCTACGGAAGACAATGGATTACCGATGAAAATGGTACGCGAACAGAAGACTTAACATACAGCCAGGTTATTGATCGCGCCAAGATTTCAAAATCTTCCATAAATTTTGATGAAAATTCCTACAACCTTCATTATGCTTACAATTTTTCGGGAAGTAATGATGAACCCGCTTCTAAAAACAGTGTTTGGTTTACGGATGCTGCAACTGCTTATAATATCATCCGGTTTTCTGATGATTACCGAAATGCCGGCACTGCACTTTGGAGATTAGGAAGTGAGGATCCTCGAATTTGGTCTTTTTATGCCCGAGATTTAAGTACTGAAAGTCTAAAGAAAAATCCTTTCAATTACACTATTCTAGAGATGATGCCTCCCAATTTCAACAGTAAACCAACGGCAATCGGAAGTGGTGAAATTATTAACATTTTATATTCTCCGGAACAAGGTCGAACCAGAATTCAGACCGATAAAAATGAAAACTTAATCGCGTCTGAAAGTTATGCACAATTGCCATCTGGCTTTCTCTATGAAAAATTTGCGGAAGACAGTACTAAAATTGGACCTGGCCATAAGATTATTTTAACTTTCGACGACGGACCAAGCGCGAAATACACGCCGAAAATTCTCGACATTTTAGAAAGAGAAAAAGTTCCGGCGACCTTCTTTTTAATTGGTGAAAATGCAGAAGCCAATATTCCTTTGGTTCAAAGAATTAACCGCGACGGCTTCGAAATTGGGAATCATACTTTCACGCACGGGAATCTGGCGAAAATGTCTCCTGCAAGAGCTGCTTTAGAATTGAAAACGACGCGTTCTTTAATTGAATGCATTACCGGAAAATCCACCGTTCTTTTCCGCGCGCCTTACAATGCGGATTCTGAACCTCAGACTTACGAGGAACTCGAACCTTTGGTGCAAAGTAAAAGAGATAATTATATCGCGATTGGTGAAAGTATCGATCCGAACGATTGGGATCCAAAAATGAATGCAGATTCGATCGTCAACCGAACCATTCGTTTTGCGACTCAGAATAATGCGAGTATTATTCTGCTGCACGATTCAGGTGGCGATACAAGACAGCCTACTGTAGATGCATTGCCTAGAATCATTAAATATTTTAAAGACAAAGGATGTAAGTTCACGACCGTTGCAGATTTAATGAAGGTTCCGGAAGATCAATTAATGCCACCGGTAAAAAGAAGCTGGAAAAATGATCTGAATTTCTTTTTCGCTTCTGCAAGTTACTGGATCGGACAAGTCATTTATTCGCTCTTCCTGATTGGAATTATTCTGTCCATGAGCCGAATGATTTTCATGGGAGTTCTGGCTTATCTTCAAACCAAAAAAGAAAAGAAATTACAGGCCGTATTCAAAGGAATTCCAGACGGTTTACAAGTAAGTATTATTGTTCCTGCCTATAATGAAGAAATGAATTCAATAAGAACCGTAGATTCTTTATTAAGTCAGGATTATCCCTATATCAATATCGTTTTTGTGGATGATGGAAGTAAGGACAACACTTTTGAAAATGTAAAAAAAGCCTTTGAAGGAAATCCTAAAGTTAAAGTCTTCACCAAATCAAACGGTGGAAAAGCCTCCGCTTTAAATTTCGGAATTTCAAAAACCGATTCAGAATTTGTGGTTTGCATTGATGCAGATACGCAACTGAAATCCGATGCTGTTACCCAATTGATGAATACTTTTTATTTGGCAGGAAAACCAACGGAGGTTGGTGCTGTAGCAGGAAACGTAAAAGTCGGCAACGAAATTAACATGATTACGAAATGGCAAAGTATTGAATATATTACTTCTCAAAATTTTGACCGTCGTGCCTTTTCTTTACTCAACTGTATTACGGTAATTCCAGGAGCTTTAGGAGCCTTCCGAAGAGAAGCTGTTATACAGGCTGGCGGATTTACAACCGATACATTAGCGGAAGACTGTGATTTAACAATGCGATTGCACAAACTGGGATATATTATTGAACAGTGTAATAATGCCATTTCCTACACCGAAGCGCCCGAAACTATCGGACAGTTTTTAAAACAACGCTTCCGCTGGAGTTTTGGAATTCTGCAAAGTTTTTGGAAACACCGTGATGCGATTTTCAGAAAAAAATATAAAAATTTCGGACGAGTTGCGTTGCCTAATATTTTGCTCTATCAGATTTTACTTCCGTTTTTAGCTCCACTCGCAGATTTGCTTTTGCTCGTAAGTTTAATTCTGTCCGGATTGGGGTTAATTGTTGCCGATCCGTATCACATCATTCTATACTATGTTATTTTCTCCCTCGTCGATATTTTAGGAGCTGCAGTGGCTTTTGCCTTCGAAAAAGAAAAATTCAGCAAACTGATCTGGATGATTCCTCAACGCGTAATCTATCGACAAATGATGTATTATATTTTGTTCAAATCTTTCCGTAAAGCAGTGAAAGGAGAAATTCAAAACTGGGGAGTTCTGAAAAGAACAGGAAATGTGAAAACTGCATAATTTAATCCATTTTAATATCATTTACAGATTCAAAGCAGTAACTTTGATTTAATATTTATTTAATTCAGGTTAATTTTGAGTTAAAACAAAAATCATACAATCGTTTGGTTTAGAATTTTCAGTCCTTAATATCGAGTATAAAATAGGAATTATGAAAACAAAAATAGGATTTCTAATCATTCTGAATTTTTTTTATTTAAATGTTTTTTCACAAAATATTAAATATCCGGATCAGTGGACTTTGCAGAATTCCATTGAATACGCAAAAACAAATAACTTCAGCATCACTTCTTTACGACTATCAAAAAACTCATCAGATCAAGATCTTTTACAGGCAAAAGCAGCAAAATATCCAAATCTAAACGGAACTGTTTCGCAAGGAATCTTTGCCGTTAGCGGGAATAATGGATTTCATATTAATGGCGCAAATTCCCAAAGTATTGGTGCGAGTTCTTCTATGATTCTGTACCACGACAACAATATTAACAATACTGTTTTGTCAAAAGATTTATTGGTTCAAATGGCGAATTTATCTGTTAATGAAGCGGAAAATAATATTACGTTGAGTGTGACACAAGCATTTTTAAATGTGATGATGGCGCAGGAAAATCTTATTTACTTTCAAAACTTACTCTCCACAACTCAAATTCAACTTAAACAGGGAACGCAACTTTATAATGCCGGAAGTATTTCAAAATTAAACTTTCTGCAATTTCAGTCTCAGCAAGCACAGGACGAATATAATTTGGTTGCCGCCCAAAACACGCTACGAACAGATTTATTGAATTTAAAACAGCTTCTGCAATTGCCGTCATCTTATGATTTTCAAATTTCGGCACCTTCAGATATTCTCGTCAGTGATGATATTAAAACGCTTCAGGAAGTTCAAAATTCGGCACAGACGAAAAGACCTGAAGTTAAATACGGTCAACTGAATATTGAAAATTCTGAAACCAATTTAAAAATTGCACAATCTTCCATTAAACCTACTTTAAGTTTGGCAGGAAATATTTCGACTAATTATTCTCAGGGAAACGGCAATTATTTTAATCAGTTAGGAAATCAGTTTTATTTACCGGTTGGTTTAAGTCTGGGAATTCCCATTTACAATAACCGAATTTATAGAACCAACATCGAAAAATCGAAAATCGAAATACAGCAAGCTAATCTAAGTTTACAAAATACCAGAACGGTTTTAAATCAACAGATCGAACAGGCTTTCATTAATCTTCAAAATTCAATTTCGCAATATGAATCAGCCGAAAAGCAAATGAAAATTAACGAAGAAACTTATTCTATTGTTAATGCACAGCTGAAACTTGGTGCCATTGATTATGTGCAACTTCAGCAACAGAAACTGATTTATATTCAAGCTCTTCAAAATTATTTACAGGCAAAATACTCGGCAGTTCTCAATAAGAAAATCTACGAATTCTACGCCGGGCAAGAAATTAATTTGTAAAAACATGACGATGAAAAATAAAAAATGGCTGATTTGGGCTGCTGCAGTTTTAGTTTTGGGAATCGGACTTTGGTACTATTTCAAAAAAAGTGAGGCCGTCAAAATACAACTTACCACCGTAAAACCCGAAATGGGCGATATCACCGAATCCATTACCGCGACGGGAACTATTCAGCCGGTCGATACGGTTGCGGTCGGTACACAAGTTTCAGGAACGCTGAATAAAATTTATGTCGATTTTAATTCGCAAGTAAAAAAAGGTCAACTTCTGGCGACTTTGGAACCTTCTTTATTAAAAGATCAGGCTTTACAGATCGCCGGGAATCTTGCCAATGCCAAAAGTAATTTAGCCTATAATCAAAATAATTATAATCGTCAACTGCAACTCTACAAAGTTGGAGCAATCAGTAAAGCCGATCTGCAAGTGGCCGAAAATCAAAACAATGCAGCCAGATCCCAGATCATGTCAATTAATGCTCAGCTTTCTGCCGCCAATAAAAATTTATCATATACTAGAATTTACTCACCGATTGACGGTACCGTTTTATCCAGAAATGTAAGCGAAGGTCAAACGGTAGCTGCGAGCTTCAGTACCCCAACTTTATTCAGTATTGCTAAAGATTTAACAAAAATGCAGGTTCGTGCGTCAATTGACGAAGCCGATATCGGAAATGTGAAAGCTGGACAAAAAGTAACTTTCACGGTAGATGCTTTTCCTGATCTCAATTTTAGTGGTGAAGTCACTGAGATCCGTTTACACCCGACCGTTTCCGCCAACGTAGTGAATTATATCACCATCATCAATGCCGATAATGCTGAACTGAAACTGAAACCTGGAATGACCGCAAATATTTCAGTGATTACAAGCGATATTTCTAAAGTCATGAAAATTCCAGCGCAGGCAGTTAACTTTAAACCGGATTCTTTAGTAGCCAGCAATTACACCATTAATTCTCCTTACACTGCAAGTCAGAAAAAACAATGGACCGGCCAAAAATCTACAGCTAATAAAGAAATGCCAAAAGGTGAAGCGGCAGTTTGGGTTTTGGCCACAGACCAATCTATTTCCAGAAAAAAGATAAAAACAGGAACGAGCAATGACACCGATCTGCAGGTGATTTCAGGCTTAAGTGTCAACGACAATGTGATCACAGGTTATAAAACTTTAACCAAAAAAACAACCGGCGCTTCTAAAAGTCCCTTCTTGCCACAAAGATCTAGTGGAAAAAAACCAAGTGGCGGTGGCGGAGGACCAAGATAAATGTAAAGACATGGCAAAAATATTAGAAATCATTGATCTTACAAGAGATTTTAAAATGGGCGCAGAAACCGTTCATGCTTTACGTGGCGTAAGTTTCACTGTAGAAGAAGGTGAATTTGTGACCATCATGGGACACAGTGGTTCCGGAAAAACGACGATGCTTAATATTTTAGGATGCCTGGATAAACCTACGGAGGGTGATTATTTTCTGGATGGCGTCAATGTAAAAAATTTAGACAAAGATCAACTCGCTCGATTAAGAAATGAAAAAATCGGATTTGTTTTTCAGTCTTACAATTTACTGGCAAGAACCTCTGCTTTAGAAAATGTGGAACTTCCGCTTTTGTACAATTCAAAAATATCGAGTCAGGAAAGATATGAACGTTCTTTGAAATCGCTGGAAACCGTAAAATTGAGTGACCGAATCAACTATCTCCCAAATCAAATGTCGGGCGGACAACAGCAAAGAGTTGCCATTGCAAGAGCCTTGGTCAACGAACCCGTAATGATTTTAGCTGATGAAGCCACTGGAAATCTAGATACAAGAACGTCTTACGAAATTATGACTTTGATGCAGGAACTCAATCAACAGGGAAAAACTATTGTCTTCGTAACGCACGAACCGGATATCGCCGTTTTTAGTGGAAGAACGATTACTTTGAAAGACGGAAGAGTCATCAAAGATGTGAAAAATGAAAATATTAAAAGTGCAAAAGATGCACTTGATGCATTGCCGGTAGATGTCGATTATAAACCCTAAAAGATGAAACTCTCAAATTTATTCAAAATTGCCTGGAAAGCCATTCTCCGAAATAAACTGCGGGCGTTTCTGACCATGCTCGGAATCATCATTGGTGTCGCTTCTGTTATCGCCATGACCGCCATTGGTGAAGGTTCGAAAAAAAGCATCAGCGATCAGCTTTCTTCGATGGGTTCGAATATGATTAACATTCGGCCGACAAGCAATGTGAATGTTTCGGGAGGTGCAAGAATTGGTGCGTCCGGGTTGCAGAGTTTAAAAACGGCAGATGTCGACGCGATTTTAAAAGGCGCTCCAGATGTTTCGTATGTTTCTCCAGCAGTACAAACCAATGGTCAATCGATTAATGGTGCCAATAACTGGCCGACTCAACTTCAGGGCGTGAATGCTGATTATTTTAAAATCCGTGACTGGAAAGCTTCTGACGGAGCATTATTTACGGAGAAAGATGTTTCTTCCTCCAGTAAAGTTTGTTTAATTGGACAAACGGTTTTAACCAATTTATTTCCAAATGGAGAAGACCCGATTGGAAAAGTGATTCGGTTTAATAAAATTCCGATGACGATTATTGGTGTGCTCGAATCGAAAGGCGCCAATACGTTTGGTCAGGATCAGGACGATGTAATCATTGCACCATTTAATACCGTGCAAAGAAGATTTTTAGGAATTGATTATGTTCAAACAATCTACGCCGCTTCCACCAACGAAAATACATCCTCAAAAGCTTCTGATGAAATTTCTCAGATTCTTCGCAAACAGCATCATCTTTCTCCAGACGGAAACAGTGATGATTTTTCGGTGCGAACACAGGCAGAATTAATTTCGACTATGAGTTCTACCAGTCAACTTTTAACGGTGCTGTTATCAGCGATCGCGGGAATTTCCCTTTTAGTCGGCGGAATTGGAATTATGAATATCATGTACGTTTCGGTGACAGAAAGAACGAAAGAAATCGGCTTGCGAATGTCTATAGGTGCACGCGGAAAAGATATTCTGTATCAGTTTTTAATTGAAGCAATTCTCATCAGTGTAACTGGCGGAATTATAGGAGTAATCCTCGGAATTACCGTTACGAAATTGGTTACCGCTTTTCTCTCCTGGCCTACTTATATTACGGAATCCTCGATTATTCTTTCCTTTGTCGTTTGTGCAATTACTGGCGTTTTCTTCGGATATTATCCTGCTTTGAAAGCTTCTAAACTTGACCCAATTGAAGCCTTGAGATATGAGTAAAAACCTAAATAATCACCGTTGCACCACACAAGTTTATAACACCAAATAAGTTTCATTATATGTTTTTTGATTTTTTTCTATTTAATAAAGAAATATTTTCATGATGAAATGAGAAAGCTTATTTTCACCATTAGAATATTCATTTAAGCAGCACCGTTTTTTTACTGCTGAATTCAGGACCAAAAAATTTAGATTAAAATTCATGATTAAAAATAGTTACTTATTTCTCAAAAAAACCATTTTGAAAATCAGATGGCAGGAAATTCTTGCGGTTTTAATTCTTTTTCTGGCGTTCGTTTTTTTCAGAAGTGAAAGAAAAGAAATGGCTTCTATTCTACCGCAGCTTTATCAGGCGAAACCATTTTGGATTGTTGCCGGAGTTCTGCTCACCGGCGTTTATATTTTTTTGCAAGCCGCAATGTACATGGCAAGTTTTCGGGCAGTTGGCGTAAAACTGAAACTTTCAGATGCGCTCGAATTATTTTTAAAAAGAAATTTCCTAAGCGTTTTTCTTCCTGCGGGCGGAATCAGTTCTCTCGCTTTTACACCGCGACAGATTCAGCGGAAAAATTATGATAAAAACAGCATTCATCAAGCGAGCGCCATCTATGGATTTATTGGAATTGTTACCGTTTTCCTAGTCGGAATCCCCGTAGTTGCGTACGCCGCATTTGTTAATAAAAATTTTGGAAATTCCTGGATTTGGTTGTTGGGCGTAGGAATTTTTATCGCAGCCGTTTTCTGGCTGGTGAATTCCCTTCGAACCAAAGGATTTATCTATCATTTTTTAGAGAAACATTTCCCGAAAAAAGTCACCGATATTGATGGGTTTTTCGGTGGCGAAATTCACAAAAAATATTTTTACATCACCATCTTCATTTCGACTTTAATCGAGTTTTGCGGAATTTTTCATTTACTGATTGCCATGTTTGCATTTGGTGCAACGGGATCTTTTTCTGCAGCGGCGGTAGGTTACACGATTTCAGTTTTGCTGATGCTGGTTTCTCCTTTTTTAAGAGGTCTTGGTGCGGTCGAATTTACTTTGATTTATATTTTGGCAAACTTTGGATTCTCTCACAGTGAAGGATTGGGAATTACTTTGCTTTATCGGGTATTTGAATTTTGGTTGCCTTTATTACTGGGACTTTTTGCTTTTGTTTGGAAGGGCAGAAAAATCGTTGCCCGAATCTTTCCGGCACTTTCCATTTTCATTTTGGGCTTAATCAATATTGTTTCGGTAATTACTCCGCCACTTGCAGATCGTCTGAGAATCGGTAAACATTATCTTTCAGAAGATACGATGCATATTTCAAAAATACTGACTTTAATCGCGGGAATTCTTTTGGTGGTAACGTCTGCTTATCTTTTGCGAGGTTTAAAAAGAGGGTGGTATTTTGCCCTTATTCTCGCTGTAATTTCTTTTTTCGGGAATCTAATTAAAGCACTTGATTATGAAGAAGCGATTGTGGCTTTGGTCATAATTTTCATGTTATTAATGAGTCGAAAAGAATATGTTTTAAAGACGAACAGAAAATATTTAAGACTTGGATTTTCGTGGGTCGTTGGACTATTTATTGCCGTAATACTTTTCAATTTTCTAAGTTTTTACTTTATTGACAGACGCCATTTTGGAATTGATTTTACCTGGAGAGAATCTCTTTATTATACGGTTCAAAGTTTTTTTCTTTTTCAAGATAATGGTTTGATACCAAAAACTGGATTTGCCCGAGATTTTGAATATCTCAATTACTTCCTCGGAATTGTTTCTTGGTTATTGCTTATTTTCTCTGTGTTTAATGTTCGAAAACTTGTCGATACTAAGGAGAGTTTCGACGATTTTGAAGAAGCACAAAATTTAGTACAGATGTATGGAACTTCACCGTTGGATTTCTTTAAAGTAGCAAAAGACAAACAATTCTATTTTTCTGATGAGGTTGAAGGTTTTGTTTCTTACAGCGTTGCGAATAATTTTGCATTCGTCTTGGAAGAACCGGTTTGCGAAGAAGATCATAAAGAAAAAATCATCGAGGAGTTTGAAGATTTCTGTAAAAAAAATGGTTTAAAATCGGTCTATTATCGAATTGACGAACAGAGTTTATTTCTATTTAAACCTTTAAAAAAACAGAAATTATTTATCGGTCAGGAAGCAATTATGAATACCGAAAACTTTAAATTAGAAGGAAAAGACAGAAAAACATTGAGAAACGGTTTGAATTCTTTAGCTAAAAAAGGATACACTTCAGAGATTCTTTACCATCCTCAGAATGAAGAAATCCTGAATGAAATTCAAAATATTTCAGATGAATGGCTGAAGGAATTCGATAAAGAGGAAATGGTTTTTTCGCAAGGAATGTTTGATCGCGCTGAAATAGAAAATCAGGATTTAATCGTAATTAAAAATGAAATTGGAAAGATCGAAGCGTTTCTTAATATTATTCCAGATTTTGCGCCTGAGGAATGTACGTATGATTTGATTCGAAAAACGGTAAACGCCCCAAATGGAAGCATGGATGCGATGATTGTAAAACTTGTGGAATATGCTAAGTCAAAGGAATTGCTTTATATCAACCTTGGTTTAACGCCTTTAGGAGGAATTAAAGAACCCGATAATACGGCAGAGGAAATATTAAAGTTCGTATATAATCGTATTGGGAGTTTTAAACATTATCAAAGCTTACGTGATTTCAAAGAAAAATATGCGGATCAATGGGAAAATAAATATCTGATTTATGGCAATGATTTTGATTTGTTGCAAATTCCAGCTGCTTTGAATAAAATCACAAAACCCAAATGAAAAAATTAGCGCAAATTTTAAGCATGTCTTCATTATTGCTTTTATTTTCCTGTCAGGATTCAGGTTTTCCAGTATCTGAATGGAACGGCAACAGCGACAAACCGGTTATTTTTTATATCAGTGGTGACGCCGGTTTTAATAATTTTTCGAAAACGTTTTCACAAGAACTTCACCGTTATGGTTATGATGTTTTTGCACTGAATACTAAAAAATATTTCTGGAAGAAAAAGACTCCTTTACAAGCCTCGCAGGACACTGAAAATTATCTGAAAGAGGTTATTAAAAATCGAATAAATAAAAAAATAATCATTATTGGATATTCTTATGGAGCCGATGTTGCACCGTTTATCTATAACCGTTTCGATAAAGATTTTCAAAAAAAAATTCAGGATTTAATTATCATAGGACCTTCGCAAGTGAACGATTTTGAAATTCATCTTGAGGAATATATCACCGGCCACATGGAATATGGTTATAGCGTCATCAACGAAATTAATCATTTGAAAAATGTGCCTTTCACTTTAATAGTAAGCGATCTTGAAAAAATTTATTTTCCGAAAAATGAAATCACTTTAAAAAACTATCAATTTCTTCATCTTCCAGGGGATCATCATTTCGGAGGCAACTCAAAAATGCTTGCAGATTCCGTTATAAAATATTTTTAAAAAAATGTCAATTCCCAATAAAACCTCACAACACATTCTCCCTACGGCATCAAATCTTTTAGGATTTTGTCTTATCGTCATCACCTCACTGCATATCAGTAATGCAACGATAAATTCTATCTTAGATGAATTTACAAGTATTGTTGCAGCAATGCTTTGTGTGTCGGTAATGCTGTCTTTTTTCTCCATTAAAAGTGAAAGTAGAATCTGGACGCACCGACTGGAGCTAGCGGCCGAAATCCTATTTGGTATTTCAATTATAGGAATTGGAATTATTGTAGTGGTTCTTTTGCATAAATTCTGGCTTAAATAAAGTTTATTCAGAAATAACGCTTACTTTTATTAAAGTTTGTAATAATCATTCTTTATAATTTAAAAAATGAAAAATAAAAAATACGTCCTGGATCTCCTTAAAAGTGAAGACGAGCAACTTCACAAAATGCACGATATCATTGAAAAGGCGATAACGGAAGAAACGCTAATCACCACGACCATTCAAGACACTGATGAAGAGCGGACGTACGGCGAAAAACTTTCTGATAGAGTTGCTGAATTGGGTGGAAGCTGGAAGTTCATCATCATCTTTGGTGTTTTATTGATGATTTGGATTTTCTACAATACTGAAATTAAGCACAATAAAAGTTTTGATCCATACCCGTACATTTTGCTTAATCTAATTTTGTCGTGTATTGCCGCAATCCAAGCGCCAATCATTATGATGAGTCAAAACAGAAAAGAAGTTAAAGACCGCAAAAGAGCGATTAATGATTATATGATCAACCTCAAATCTGAGATTGAAATTAGAAATCTCCACGAGAAAGTCGACCTTTCTATAATCGATCAGTACAAGCATCTTTGCGATATTCAGCAGAAGCAACTAGAACTTTTAGAGGAGCTGAATAAGAAAGTCAAAATGCTGTCGAAACCGACCAATAATTCTTAAAAGTTTGCGAGCTGATTTAGAATGAATTTCAAAAAATCAATTATATTTAAATCGAATTTCACGCCTTAATTAAAATAAAATGACGAAAGACGAACTGCTTAACAAAGCTATTAAATTAGCTCAAAAAGCGCATAAAGGACAAACCGATAAATTCGGAACACCATACATCGGTCACGTGATGCGAGTGATGAATGCAGGAAAAACCTACGACGAAAAAATCGTTGGAGTTCTTCACGACGTCATCGAAGACTGCCCGGAAATCACTTATGAAACTTTGGTTGAAGAAGGCTTTTCTGAAGAGATAATTTTCGCGATTAAATGCCTCACCAAAACTCCGGCAGATGTTGATTACAAAGAATTCATCAAACAAACTGAACAATCTCCATTGGCCGTTTCCGTAAAATTAAATGATTTGCAGGACAATATGAATCTGACCCGATTTAATAATTTGATGACAGAAAGAGATATGAAAAGATTGAATAAGTATCTGACGGCTTATCTTTATTTAAAAGAAAAATACTAATTAACCGTTTTATCAGAATCCGAAACCAAGGCTTTTAATTCGCTCACTTCCGCTTCAGTTAAATCCCGCCACTTTCCGATTGGAAGATCAAGTTTAATATTTAAAACACGGATTCGTTTAAGTTTTTTTACTTCATAACCACAGAACTCACACATTCTACGAATCTGGCGGTTTAAGCCTTGTGTCAAAACAATTCGGAACGATAAATTATCGATTTGTTCTACTTCGCATTTATTGGTAATGGTATCCAAAATCGGAATTCCGCCACGCATTTGCATTAGGAATTTCGGTGTGATTGGTTTGTCAACTCGTACAATATATTCTTTTCCGTGGTTGTTTCTGGAACGAAGAATTTTGTTCACAATATCACCATCATTCGTCAGAAGAATTAATCCTTCACTCGGTTTATCTAATCTGCCAATCGGGAAAATTCTTTTCGGATGATTCACGAATTCGATGATATTATCTCTTTCTCTTTTGGTATCAGTAGTACAGACAATTCCGACCGGTTTATTCAATGCGATATAAACGGGTTCTTCTTCTGTTTTTTTTATGGTCACTCCATCCACGAAAATCTCATCATCGTCAGAAACTTTAGTTCCCATTTCTGGAACAGCGCCATTGATGGTTATTCTTCCCTCTTCCAACATTCGGTCTGCTTCTCTGCGTGAACAGAATCCAACTTCTGAAAGGTATTTATTTATTCTAGTCTTTTCCATACTCATTATAATTTTTGTTACTGAAGATCGTTAGCCCGTAAAATAACCCCACAAAGGTAACTCCGGTATTTCCTAATTGTTGACCTTCAAAATATAAGCCGCCTTGCTGGCTTAATCTTTTACTGTGAGAAACTAATTTTCCCACTTTTATTCCAAATAAATCTGAATTTTCAACCACCGATTTATTCAGTTGAAATCCATAAGTCAAATCAATAAAAACAGGTTCTCCATCATCAACATTGAAAAGGATTTTCGGTTGGATAATTCCGTACACAATATGAAAATTATCGGTCGTGTACGTATATTTTAATCCGCCGCCTAAAGACAAATTCGGAATAAAATTAAATCCTGTAACTGCTGAAATTCCGTAAGAAAAATCGTTCGGATAATTCACAGGAGGATTATACGGATTGTTGTCTCTATCTCGATTTCCTTGAATGATATTTGATAAATTAAATCCTGCACTCACTTCCGGACTGAAATAAAAACCCTGGATTGGTCTTTTCTCCGTTTGGCCAAATCCAAAAATAGAAACCAATAAAAGCAGTAGGGATAATTTTTTCATTGATCGAAAATTATGTATTTTAAGATTGCAAAGTTAAACACATATTGCACAAATATTTTCACAAATTACACTAGTGAAAAATTAACCATTAAGATAAAGATTAAGAAGTTAAGTTTATTAAGATTTCCTTTGGAAATTAAAATGCACTCCACTTTTTAGATCTTTTGATTGGCTTAAATAAACATTTATCTTTTGTGAATCCTGCCGGCAAGGCAGGTTTGCGGTTTAAAAAATTCACAATTCAAATTTTTCTTTATTTCTTGAAGTTTTCAAAACTGTATTCGTTTTCCAGATATTCTGAACTTCCATTTTCTATATTATAATCTCCAATTTTTGTTCTGCGAAGATTGGTCAAATAAGCACCAACTCCTAATTCCTGACCGATATCGTGCGCTAAACTTCGGATATAAGTTCCTTTTGAACAACCGACGGTAAAGCGAACGAAGGGCAATTCGATCTCAATATCGCTGATATAATTAATAGTGGTTTTACGGGATTTCATTTCGACCTCTTTTCCAGCTCTGGCTAAATCATACGCACGATTCCCCTCGATTTTAATGGCTGAAAAAATGGGCGGTTTCTGATCAATTTCACCGAGGAATTTATCTAAAGTTTCTTTGATTTCTTCTTCAGTAATGTCTGAAATATCCTGTTGAAGAATCTCAGGTTTTTCAGTGTCATAAGATTCTGTTTGAACTCCTATTTTTATTTCGGTGAAATATTCTTTTGGCGCATCCTGAATTTCAGGAATAATCTTGGTGAATTTTCCGGTGCAGACGATTAACAATCCTGTCGCGCGTGGATCCAAAGTTCCCGCGTGACCAATTTTAAATTTCTTCGGAAGATTAAATTCTCTTTTGAGTTTATATTTCAATTTGTTCACCGCCTGAAAACTCGTCCAATCCAAAGGTTTGTCGAGAAGTATTATTTGGCCTTCTAAGAAATCGGTATCGGTCATTTTTAAAAACTAAATTGGTGAAAAGTTCTGCGCTGCAGCCCGACCTGAGTGGAGCTCTTTAGTATTGTTGTCTGAGCGTAGTCGAAGACAATAATACAAAAAGCGGGAACCCTTCGACAAGCTCAGGATAAACTCAGGCGGAAATGTCTGCAATAAAAAAAATAGATAGACATTCGACCAAGTCAAATATCTGTCCAAATAAAATTATTGAAACTGTGTAAAATAAATCAACAAAACAATTCCCACGATAATTCGGTACCAACCCCAAGGTTTGAAACCGTATTTATTGAGCAATCCAATGAACGATTTAATCGCGATTAATGCAACGATAAACGCTATCACATTCCCAACAACAAATGCGATCATAAAATCTGATGAAGATAGAATCATCTCGTATCCTTTCATCGGATTTGGTGTTGTTTTTCCCCAAGTTTTAACAAAAATTGAATAAACGGTAACTGCCAACATCGTTGGAACTGCCAAGAAAAATGAAAATTCTGCGGCGGCTTTTCGGGTTAAACCTTGTGACATTCCTCCAATAATCGAAGCGGCACTTCTACTCGTTCCTGGCATCATTGCGAGACATTGCCAAAAACCAACGATAACGGCTTTCTTGATTGACATATCTTTTTCGTCATCGATAGTTGGATTTTTAAACCAAGAATCTGCGAATAATAAAACGACTCCTCCCAAAACAAGCATTGCCGAAATTGCGACTTGATTCCCCAAAAGTGCTTCAATTTTATCATCAAATAAAAACCCTAATCCTAATGCTGGCAGCACTGCGAACGCCAATTTATAATAAAATTTAAGGTTCTGAAAATCGAAAAACTTTTTCCAGTAAGCAGCGACCACTGCTAAAATTGCTCCGAACTGAATCGACACCTGAAACATTTTTAAGAATTCTGTTTCTTCCATTCCCATTAAGTTGGCGATAAAACCCATGTGTGCGGTTGAAGAAATTGGAAGAAACTCGGTAAGTCCTTCGATGATTGCAATGATAATTGCTTTGAATAAATCCATTTTTATCTTTGATATTAAAACTCTTCGACTTGCTCAGAGTGAGATGTGATTAAAAAAAACTTTGTCAAAGTTGTAGAACTTTGACAAAGTGATGTAATTTAGAAATCGTTATTAATTCTTCTCTCTTTTCAAAATCGCGTAAACTTCCACGACGAATCCTGCAATCACTAACATGGGTGCAATTCGAATTCGGCGAATGGAGAAAATACCTTCGTTCCAAACGTTGGGATCGTATTTCCCATCAACGGTATTGGCATCAGCTCCCATCATTAAAAGGAATCCAGCGATAATTAAAGCCAAACCTATTAACATGAGTTTGTAATTTTCTTTACCGAAATAGAAAGGATTATTTTCTGAAACTTCTACCGATTTACCAATCGAGTCCGCAGAGAATTGTTTATTTTTTTTGCTCATTTTTAAGAATAATATAAATCATCAACATTGGATCTTAAGAATCTCCATGTTGCGAAAATGGTAGAGAAAACAGTGATGAAAACTCCCAGCAAGAAAATACCAACGACTAAGATAATTAATTGATTATTGTCCTGTGCGAATGGCGTTCCGATTTGGGTAATGAAATAATACCAGGCTCCAAAAAGCACAAGTAAACCAATAACAGCTCCAATTACTCCAAGAATAATTGCTTCTTTAATAAATGGTTTCAAGATGAAACGGCGTTTTGCACCAACCAACTGCATCGTTTTGATAATGAATCTTTTAGAGAATATCTTCAAACGTATTGAGTTGTTAATTAAGACAATTGCTAACACTAAAAACAGGACTGAAAATCCTAAGATCCATTTCAAAATATTGTTCAGGTTGTTGTACACTTCAACCATTAAAGTACTGTTGTTTTTCACATCAACAATTCCGGGCGTAGATTTAATCTGCTTAATCGCTTCATCGATTTTTGCCGGATCTACGAATTCGGGTTTCAAGGCAACTTCAATAGAAGATGGGAAAATGTTTTCGTCGAAAAGCGCACTGCTTTCAATACCCATACTTTTCTTTGCCTCTTCAGCAGCCATTTCTCTGGAAATGTAAGTTGCTTTTTTTACGGGAGCCAAAACTTGGATTCTCTTAAAGGTTTCTGCCTCTAATTTTGCAATTTTCACAGAGTCTTTTGCCTCGTAATTTTCATCAAAATAAGCATTCACTACCAATTGCTCCTTGATATAATCTGAATATTTTTGAGCATTAATAAGGATAAGTCCCATTAACCCTAATAAAAATAACACCAATGCAATACTTATCACTACGGTGATATTGCTGGAACGAAGTCGCCTTTTGTTAAAATCTTCAACTATCTTAGCCATTAAATAAAAAATTTCTGCTAAAATAGAAAAAAACTTCCGTAATTTGCGGACAAACGCGGAAAATCGCTGTTAAAAAAAACTTAAAAGAAATAAAGCGAACCTTCGAAAAATGGGTTTTTGAGCTTTATTTTTAATAAATAAAATTATATTTCTGGATGAGCGTAAGAGCCAAAAAACACCTCGGTCAACATTTTTTAATGGATGAAAATATTGCCAAAAATATTGTCGATGGATTGAGTTACGAAAATAAAAATCAGGTTTTGGAAATCGGACCAGGAATGGGAGTGCTTACCAAATATCTTTTGGAAAAAGATGCCGAGATTTTCGTAGCAGAAATTGATACCGAATCGATTGCGTATTTAAAAAGTCATTATCCGAAGTTAGAAGAAAAACACTTCATCGGTGATTTTCTAAAATTAAATCTTGCGGAAACTTTTGAAGGCCAAGTCTCTATTATTGGAAATTTCCCGTATAATATTTCGTCACAGATTTTATTTAAAATTATTGATTATTACGATCGAGTTCCAGAAATGGTGGGAATGTTTCAGAAAGAAGTTGCCGAAAGAACGGCGGCTGTTCCAAGAACGAAAGATTATGGAATTCTATCAGTTCTCGTTCAGGCGTTGTATGATGTCAAGTATTTGTTTACTGTTCATGAAAACGTCTTTAATCCACCTCCTAAAGTAAAGTCAGGCGTTATTCGATTGACGAGAAATCCGAAAGAAGGTTTAGCTGGAAATGAAGTTTTGTTCAAGCGAATTGTAAAAGCAGGATTTGGACAACGACGTAAGAAATTATCTAATTCATGGAAAGCATTGGATATTCCGGAAGCATTGAAAACGCATGAGTTTATGGATAAAAGAGCCGAGGAATTATCGGTAGAAGATTTTATTGCATTTACCAAACTTTGGAAAGAGCATTCTTAAAAAAATAAAAACCATTTCATATTTGAAATGGTTTTTTTGTATAATCTTTGAAAATTATTCAAAAGGGAAAAACTTAAACTTGTCAAGGTTCAGAACCTTGACAAGGTTTTTTGAGAAAAATCAAGATTTATAAACTTAGTTTTCCGGAGGAAGATTTTGCTTTTCTTCTTCACTTCTTAAATCCTCTAATCGTTTTTGAAGATTAGCAATTACTTCTCGCATTGCTTTGATATCATTTTTATTAGAAGAAACATTGCTTTTCAGCATCACATTTCTGGCGCGTTCGTTGTGATCTTCATCGTCTTCGTCTTCAGCGATATCTTCAATATCTTCCTGGATATCGTCGATGTCTTCGCTAATCTCTTCGATGTCTTCCTGAATATCTTCAATATCTTCCTGAATTTCGTTCACATCGTCTTTCAAATCTTCAATATGGACCTGACTTCTGTTCACTGACATCTGAATGAAAATGGCGAGATAAATTGCTTCTAAAGAAAGTACGGTTGTAAGAACTAAAAGCATTTTATCAAATGCTACGAATCCAAAAAGAGGAAGGGAAAATGCAGTGATGAAAAGAATTGAATGGACAATTAAAGACGGAATAGAACCAATCCACCACATAACACCATCGGTAATGCGAACAAGAAGCTCGATTTTTTCTTTGGTTTTTTCTTCTCTGTTTTTCATACTTTTTACGTCAAATTAATAAATAATCATATCATCTTTTCAACCACAAAAGACACAAAAGTTTTATGGTGTGCAAATTACCTAAAATTAAAAGTTCACAAAATAGAAAATCTACAGATTTTCAAAAACTTTGTTTTCTTTACTTACAAAGGCAATGACTTTTAGTGAATTTAACTTTTGTGACTTTGTGGTTTATAACTCCTAAATTTTTATGGTTTATAAGTCCTAAATCTCCTTAGCAATTCCTAAACCAAAAAGTGCAAAATCATACTTTGCGGGATCTTTATCATCAAATTTTCTTAAAATCAAATCCATTTCTTCTACGGTTTTCCAGTCGTTTTGTTTTCTTTGAATAAGATTGAGTTTGCGGGAAATATTTCCGGTGTGAACATCCAAAGGAACCGATAGATTTTTCTGATCGATATTTTTCCAGATACCAAAGTCGACTCCTTTTCGGTCTTGGCGAACCATCCAACGCAGAAACATGATTAAGCGTTTTGCCGAAGAGTTTTTATAAGTTGAACTTACGTGTTTTGTACTTCGGTGAATTTGGTTTTCTTTAAAAAATTCTGTTCTGAAACGGTCGAGACTGTGATAGAAATTGATTTCATCTTCTTTTACCAAAAAAAGATTTTCGAGCGAGTCATTTTCTTTGTACAGTCTGCTTAAGTTTCGGATGAAATAATTCAGATCTTCTTTATTAAAAGTTCGGTGAACTGAATTGTGGTTAAAGAAATCCATGTCGGTTTCTTTAAAATTCAAGACGAAATCATACGGAGAATTTCCCATCCAGGACAAAATTTTCTCTGCATCGTTGATGATTGATTTTCTTATTCCCCAGGAAATTGTTGCGGTTAGAAATCCAGCGATTTCAATATCTTGTTTTAAAGAAAAACGGTGCGGAATCTGAATTGGATCATTTTCGATAAAGTCGATGTGATTATACAAATCGGCTTTTTCATTAAGGAAATCTTTTAGAAATTTAGGATCTGGATATACGGTGGAATTATTCACTTCCTTACTATTTAATTTCAACTGGCACTAAAGCTTTCGGTAAATCCGTGTTTGGGAACACTTCGCGTGCTTCATCTAAGAAAACGTTTAAATCATGGTAACGGTTGGAGAAATGTCCGACAATTAATTTCTTTACGTTGGCTTTACGGGCGATTCTGGCGGCTTCTAAAGCGGTTGTATGTCCTGTATAATCTGCCATTTCTTTTAAATCGTGTAAAAAGGTGGCTTCGTGGTAGAGTAAATCTACTTCATTGATGATGGGTAAAATACTTTCTGAATAACGGGTATCACTACAAAAAGCATAAGAAACTGATCGGTTTGGATCCGTTGTCAATATTTCGTTTTTCAAAACGTAGCCATCGCTTAGAACGAAATCTTTTCCGTTTTTTATATTTTGATAATCGCAGGTTTCTATTTCGGGATATTTCGAAACTTCCTGCATGTTGAGATGTCTTTCTTTTGGTTTTTCACGGAACAGATAACCATTGCAATAAATACGGTGATCTAAAGGAATGGTGAATACTTCTAATTTATGGTCTTCGTAAATTTTCTCTGATTTTTTACTTTGTAATTCGTGGTAAACGACTTCGAAACCTTTGTGCGTTTCTGTCAATTTGAAAATCGTTTCCAATAATTCTTTAATTCCTTTCGGGCCGTAAACATGCAAAGGAGTTTCTCGTCCTAACAAACGGAAAGATGCAATTAATCCTGGCAAACCAAAACAATGATCACCATGAAGATGTGAAATGAAAATATGGTTGATTTTTGAAAATCGTGCTTTTGCTTTTCTCAACTGAACTTGTGTTCCCTCGCCACAATCGATGAGGAAACAGCGCTCATCCATTTCCAAAAACTGTGATGTGGGAGACGAATTTACGGTAGGAATTGCTGAATTGAAGCCGAGAATAGTTAGGTGTGCGCTCAAAATGGTGTTAGATGTTAGGTGCTAGGTGTTGGGTGATGGATGATTGATGATTGATGATTGATGATTGATGATTGTTGATGGATGATGGATGATTGCGTTTTTTAATTGAAACAAATTTAATGAATATTTTGAGGACTTTTAAAAGATAAAAACAATCTTGATTATAGCCCCGATTGAACGGTCTGTTTGAGCTCTTTTTTGCGAATCCCTATCCTTTCTTTTCAACGGAATTTTTCGATCGCAAAAAAAGCGAGTAGTGAAAGCGGGACGTATGTTGTGAGAAGCGAAAATCTTGATGCTCCTAAAAAGAAATCCCGAAAATAGATTCCGGGATTTAATATTTAATTATTTCGTATTTAATTTTTTGAATCTTATATAAGAAACGATTGCTAAAGTGAACATGAAAGCTATACCGAGGTATACCCAAATTGGTACAGGAACTGGATCTCCTGCTGCGTATGAATGCAGTCCGCTTAAGTAATAATTTACTCCGAAATAAGTCATCACAATAGTGCTGATTGCGAATAATGCAGCAACATGGAATGCCCATCTTCCTCTTAATCCTGGCACCAATCTCATGTGTAAAACGAAGGCGTAAACCATTACTGAAATGAAGGCCCAAGTTTCTTTTGGATCCCAGCTCCAGTATCTTCCCCAAGATTCATTGGCCCAAATTCCACCCATGAATGTTCCGACAGTTAAGGCGTATAAACCGATGGTTAGTGACATTTCTGAAACGATTGTTAATTCTTTAATCGTGGTATCATGGTGAATTTTATAGATTGCTTTATTAGAGAAAATATAAAAGAACAAGGTGATAATCGCAATCACCATCGAGAGTCCGAAGAATCCGTAACTCGACGTGATAATCGCCACGTGAATAATTAACCAATATGATTTCAATACCGGAACAAGTGGTGTAATCTGCGGATCAAGTGCTGAACCTCCGTGTGCAAAGCCCATCATGATTACTGCGACCATAAATCCGGCTGCAGGAATTAAAGCGTTTGAATTTCGGTACAATAATAATCCGGCGGTAATACCAACCCATGAGATAAAGATAATTGCTTCGTAACCGTTACTCCAAGGTGCGTGACCTGAAATATACCATCTTGCAACTAATCCTAAGAATTGGGCGAAATAGCCAATTAAGCCAACAAGGATTAAACCTTTGATAATTTTATTTAAAATCTTATTTGGTTTGAATAATTCAATGAACCCTAAAAGTAATAATAAGCCACCTATTACGCTGTAGAATATCATCAAATGAAAGTTGATATTTACTTTATTCATGAATACTTCAAGGTTTACTTTTGCTTCAGTTGGAACAACGTTTTTTCCCCAAGTTTTTTGGTATTGTTCTAATTTCAATAATTCAGCATCTGCTTTGCTCCAGTTTCCTGATTTCTGTGCAGCTAATACTTCTGAGAAATAAGGTCCCATCACTTCTTGTGAAGCGGTATCTGGTTCGAAATTTTGATCTAACCAAGAATGCCAGGTATTATTTGGATCATTTTTCACGGGCACAATTCTCATAAACTGTCCGCTGAAGAATTCATTAAATGCCTGAACGCGGTCATTTACTTTAATTACTTCTTTATCATAATTAGTTTGTGCAGCTGGTTTTTTTCTAAATGCTTCCTGGTAATCCTGTTCTAAAACATAGTGAAGCGCACCATTTTCGTCAGCAGGAAAAAGCGACATTAAGGTCGTATAACCTTCGTCATTTGCTTTTGTTTTTTTCTGCAATTCGCCGCCACCTTTTGTTCCTATACTAATTAAAGGAACCATGGTCCAACTTGCAGTATCGGTATTGATTGATAAAAACCACTGATCTGCTGTTAAATATTTTCCATCAGTTCCGCGGAAAGCATCTTTTTTGTATAATTTTCTAAGAACGTCTAATGCCTGAGTATTCATCGGGACAATACGACCTTCGTAGTTTTGTACTAACAAATAACCGAACTTATCTGCGTGTTCTTTTGAAATTTTATTTCTTGCGATAATTTCGTCAGCGGTAATTGGCTTTGGAAATTTCAGCATTCCAACAGCCTGTTCTTTTTTAGGAGCAGGTTCTGCAGTTAACAAATCTGCTGCACCGTGGCCATGACCATCATCTGCAGAATGAACATGTTCGCCAGCACCATCGTTTGTTCCGTGGGTTTCAATTTTCTGAGCATTAAAGTTTAAAGTCAGTAAAATTAATAATAGTGTTGCTGCTTTCTTTTTGCTTACGTTTTTCAACATTTGATTCAGTTTCCAAAAATGAGTTCCTTTCCAGAAGAAGATAACGAACATTCCTGTGAATAAGAAAAAGTAACCAATATAAGTTAGCAATGTTCCCCAGAAATCGTGGTTCACAGAAAGAACAGTTCCTTTTCTATCCGGATCAAAACTTGACTGGAAGAATCGGTAACCTTCATGATTCAAAACGTGATTCATATAAATTTTATAAGGCGTTTGTTTTCCGTTTTCAATGATTTGAACGTGACTCTCGTAAGCACTTGGTGAAGAACTTCCCGGATAAGTTTCCATCACAAATTTTTCAAGCTTTATAGAAAACGGCGTTGTATACACTTTAGGTCCGAATCCAAGAATGATATTCATTCCGTCAACTGAGACTTGTTTAAAGGCATTTGGATTTCCTTTTTCAACTGGAAGATCAACAATCACTTTTGATTTTGGTCCCTGAACTTCTACTTTTAAATTATCAGAAACATTTGCATCTTTCTTACGGTCACCTTCATAAGCAATCAGTTTTCCCTTCATTAAACCTGCAGGAACAACCAACTTCAAATCGTTGATATTATAAAGACTTCTTAAAATCAAAGGTTCGTATTCATCTTTTTTCGTCGTCCCTTTTGCTTGGGTCGCCATGGTCATGTATTCAGATTCTACCGGAGTTTTGATGAGCATCGTTCCGTTGGTATTATTGAATTCTACTGCTCCATCGATCGCTCTGTTGAATGAAACTAAAGTTCCGTTCACCAATTTAGAATCTCCTGGTTTGATGTAGATATTTTCTCGTCCAGATTGTCCTGTAGAAACTAGGTGAAGATATTCTGTCCCTGCTGGATCAACGACTAAGCTGTCTTTTTTACGCTGAATAAAATCAAGTGCTTTTACAGAAATATTTTTATCGTGATATTGATAACTTGCTTTAAAGTTTTTGTGAAGCGGCGACATTAGATAAGGAACGTCTTGGTAGTTCAAAACATCTCCTTTTTCTTCGATTTGAATTTTAAAGAAATTTTTGTCGGTGATAATTTCGTTGGAAGTTTCTCCTTCACGAATATGCATAATTCCTTCAAAACTAATGTATCGCGTCACTGCTCCACCAAGGAAAATTAAAATAAAGGAAAGGTGAAAAACCAAAACCGGCCATTTTTCTCTTCGCCAAAGTCGGTATCTTGAAATGTTTCCGACGAAATTTAACATGAGTAAAAGCATGACCAACTCAAACCATTTTGCTTCGTAAATCAGTGCTTTTGCAGTAGGAGTTCCGTAATCGTTTTCCAGAAAAGTAGCATAACCCATTGAGGCAGCGTATACTAATAATAAAACCGCCATGGTTCTGGTCGAAATAAGAATATCTTGAATTTTTTTCATGAGAATCTAAAAATTTACTTTTTAACTGAAAAAAAGTTTATTCTTGATTTCAGGTATTTTAATTTAGAATAAATTGAACGATTGCAAAAATACAATCTATAATCTGAATTAGCGAATTTGCAACTCTTTTTTTAAGTTAATTAACATTGAAAAAACCGAATGAAACTATCTGATTCTTCGATGTAGAAGTAATAAAGGATATATTAGTCTTTTTTAATAATGATTACAGGATTGATTTCCAATAATTTTTGAATAAATAATTCCTCATTTTTTGGAGTAATGTAAACATCATTCTTAAATTTTGAAGAAATGATCAAACCCTTTGTAGCCGTTCAGTGTTTGTGAAAACCAACCCACATAGTTTTACCAGTGATAATGGTCGTAATTGTTCTAATGTCAACTTTATAAATTGGATAAAAAAGATCAACGCATAAAAATTCATCTTCAATCTTAATCTTCAAAAGGAAAAAAGTGGAGGCCATAAATAAAAAAGCCACAATACAGATTCCTGCCATAAAACCGAACATCGAAGAGTCAATGTTTGAAACATAAGTGACGATGGTCATCAATAAAATCATACAGAACATTAGGAGATACAAACCGAGAAAGCTTTTCCCAATTTTTGTTTTGAAAAGGAGTATTTCTGTATTCATTTAATGATTGGTATTATTCAACATCGGGACAAATTTATAGGCTCCAAATTCTTCTCTTTCAAATTCGCGTTCTGATTTTTTGGTAAATCTCATTAAGATTTGCTCATCGGTTTTTCCTAAAGGAATGACCATTTTTCCACCTACTTTTAATTGATGCAGTAATTGGGTGGGTAGAACTTCAGCGCCACAAGTCACGAGGATTTTATCAAAAGGAGCATACGTCGGCAATCCTAAAAAGCCATCGCCAAAACTTTGAAATTTCGGACGGAAATTCAATTCTCTCAATTTATTAAGTGAAAAGTCATGCAAACCTTTTTGACGTTCAATGGTATAAACCCAAGCATTCAAAGCAATTAAAACCGCTGTTTGATAACCGCATCCCGTTCCGATTTCCAATACCTTGTCTTTTTCTTTTATTTCTAAAAGAGCAGTTTGCTCAGCAACAGTTGATGGATGAGAAATAGTTTGTTTTGCCAAAATCGGAAAAGCCCGATCTTCATAAGCGAAATCTTCAAAAACACTTTCTAAAAAAAGATGACGGGGAACTTGGTTGATGGCAGCCAAAACTTTCTCGTCGGCAATTCCCATTTTATCACGGAGATAATCAATCAAAATTTTCCTTTTCCCTTTATGTACGTACGAATCCTGCATTTCACAAAAATAGGAAATAGACTCGAGATTCAAAGACTTGAGATTAGAGATTTTAAAATTTTCTATATTTCCATAATGATCTACGGTCTCTTAGTCTCGGGTCTCTTATTCTCATGTCTTTTCATCTATTTTATTATCTTTACAAAAATTTATTTTCAATGCTAAAAGCTGGTTTAGTTGGCGCAGGCCATTTAGGAAAAATCCATTTAATGTTACTTCAAAAATCAGAAAAGTACGACTTAGTCGGCTTTCATGATGCAGATAAGGAAAACGGTAAAAAACTGGAAAGCGAATTCGGTTATAAATATTTTGAAAATTTCGATGATTTATTAAATGAAATCGAAATGCTGGATATCGTAACCCCGACTTTATATCACTACGATTACGCGATGAAAGCGATCGATAAAAAAATCCACTTTTTCATTGAAAAGCCAATTACTCAAACTTTAGAACAAGCAGAAGAAATTCTCCACAGATGCCGTGAATTCGGAATAAAAGCGCAAGTTGGTCACGTTGAAAGATACAATCCTGCGTTTATTGGTTCGAGAGATTTCATTAAAGATCCGATGTTTATTGAAATTCACCGTTTGGCAGAATTCAATCCGCGAGGAACAGATGTTTCTGTAGTTTTAGATTTAATGATTCACGATTTGGATATTTTGCTTTCTTTGGTAAAATCAAAAGTGAAAGCGATTCATGCAAGTGGCGTTTCTGTGGTTTCGAAATCTCCGGATATTTGTAATGCCCGAATTGAATTTGAAAATGGTTGTGTTGCGAATTTAACGACGTCCAGAATTTCGATGAAAGCAATGCGTAAATCTCGTTTCTTCCAGAAAGACGCTTATATTTCTGTAGATTTCTTAGAGAAAAAAGCAGAAGTAATCCGCATGAAACCGGCTCCGGAACACCCAAGTGATTTCGATATGATTATTGAAAATGCAGAAGGTGAAAAAAATCAGATCATTTTTGAATATCCAAACATTCAGCCGAATAATGCAATTTTGGATGAATTGGAAAGTTTTGCTGATGCCATTACTGAAAATAAAAGTGTAGAAGTTTCTTTGGAAGATGGAACGGAAGCTTTGAAAGTGGCACTGGAAATTGTGAGGTTGATTTCATAATTAAAAATGTTAAGAATATTCTGAATATTTAAAACGAAAATCTTAGAAAATCACTTTATCGATGTTAAAAAAAATCACTGCATTATTTCTCTTTATTTCTCTTTTTAGTTTTGGGCAAAATAATGTTCTGAAGCATCAAATCAATGAAATTATAAAAGGTAAAAACGCAACCGTTGCTGTTTCTGTTTTAGATTTCGAAAATAACAAATCGATTGACATTAACGGAAATAAAAAACTTCCGATGTTGAGTGTTTTCAAATTTCATATTGCGTTGGCTGTTTTGAATAAAGTTGATGAAGGGAAATTGAGTTTGGATCAAAATATTTTCATTAAAAAATCAGAGCTTTTAGAAAATACCTGGAGTCCGATTCGTGAAAAATATCCGAATGGAAATATTGAAATGCCTTTGAGCGAACTCATCAAATTTACTGTTGCACAAAGTGACAATAATGGTTGTGATCTATTGCTAAGATTAATTGGCGGAACAGAAACCGTTCAAAAATTCATTAATTCAAAAGGAATTAAAGCCTTTCAAATAAAAGCTGACGAGGAAAAAATGCATCAAGGTTATGAATTTATGTATTTGAATTGGACAACGACAAATGCTGCAAATTCGCTATTGAAAAAGTTTTATGACGGCAAAGTTCTTTCTAAAAGTTCCACAGATTTTTTAATGAAAACTATGCTCGAAACCAATACCGGAAAGAATAAAATCGTTTCTCACTTGCCAAAAGGAACTCCAGTTGCACACAAAACCGGATCTTCGGGAAAAGATAAAAAAGGAATGACCGTTGCGGAAAATGACATCGGGATTATTACCCTTCCAGATGGAAAGCATTATGCGATAAGCGTTTTCGTTTCAGATTCTATGGAAAACGAAGAGACGAATACCAAAATAATTGCCGATATTTCTAAGATTTTTTTTGATTATTTTTGCAAAAATCACATTTAATGAAAAAAATACTTTTACTTTTATTTCTATTTATTCAAACCTTTATATTCTCACAAGAGAAATGGGATATTCAGTTTTATAATGAAGTTGTTAGTAACGAAGTTTTTATTTACGCAGATAATAGAGAAGAAATGCCAATATCTGCCCAGTTTGCCTTCAAATTATCGAATTTAACCTGTACTCTTCCTAATGACGAAATAGTGGTAATACCACCAAAAGCTAAAAAATTTCTGATTGCAAAACTGGCTCCTATTAAAGCAAATGAAGCCAATTCTTTTTCTTATACCAACTCGTATAATTTCGGAAATGCATTACAGGAAAGTTTTGATGAAAAATACATTTATTCTTTACCTTTCGCGAAAGGAAAAACGCAATCTATTTTCCAAGGTTATGATGGGATATTTTCTCATCAGAATGAATTCGCGTTAGACTTTGATTTAAAAACTGGAAGTGAAATTATGGCTGCCCGTGACGGAATTGTGGTTGTAGTGATTAACAATAACAGCCAGAGTTGTCCTGATATTTCCTGCGCAAAATACAATAACAAAATCGTCATCATGCACAGCGACGGAACTTTTGCTGATTACTCTCACCTGGAATACTACGGCGCAATCGTTAAAAAAGGTGATTATGTAAAGAAAGACCAACTTATTGGTTATAGTGGAAGCACGGGTTTTGCAAGTGGGCCACATTTACATTTTGCAGTATTCATCAATAGAATAGACGGAAAAAGAACATTTATAAAAACGAAATTTAAAACCTCTGAAAGTAAAGCAACACTATTAGAAGAAGGTAAAAGTTATACTAAAAATTATTAAAGAATTTAAAAATGAATAAGAACATTGTAGTTATCGGCGCAGGAACCATGGGAAACGGTATTGCACACACTTTTGCACAAACCGGATTTACCGTTAATTTAGTTGATGTTTCGCAGGGAGCATTAGATAAAGGTATTGCAACGATTACAAAAAATCTTGACCGAATTATCGCAAAAGGTAATATGACCGAAGAGCAAAAAGCAACTACTTTAAACAATATTTCGACCTTTACCAACTTAGGAGATTGTGCAGCAAACGCTGATTTAATCGTTGAAGCTGCTACTGAAAACTTAGATTTGAAACTGAAAATTTTCAAACAAATGGATGAGTTAGCTCCGGAAAACTGTATTCTGGCAACCAATACCTCTTCGATTTCTATTACTAAAATTGCGTCGGTGACGAACCGTCCGGAAAAAGTGATTGGAATGCATTTTATGAATCCAGTTCCGATTATGAAATTGGTGGAAATCATCAAAGGCTACTCTACTTCGAAAGAAACTTTTGACGAGATTTATGAGATGAGTAAAACTTTAGGAAAAGTTCCAACAGAAGTGAACGATTATCCAGGTTTTGTAGCGAACAGAATTTTGATGCCGATGATCAATGAAGCGATCGAAACTTTATACAACGGCGTTGCGGGAGTTGAAGAAATCGATACTGTAATGAAGTTGGGAATGGCTCATCCGATGGGACCTTTGCAATTGGCAGATTTCATTGGATTAGATGTTTGCTTAGCGATTTTAAATGTAATGTACGACGGATTTAAAAATCCTAAATACGCACCCAATCCATTATTAGTAAATATGGTGATGGCAGGGAAACTTGGTATCAAATCAGGTGAAGGATTCTACGATTATAGCGAAAGTAGAAAAGCGGAGAAAGTTGCGAAAATGTTTGCGAAATAGTTTTATAAATTACGCTTACATTTAAGAAAACTATCATTTAGTTATCTCGAATATTCACGAAAAATTAAAATTGATAAGAATCAATTTCAATAAATAATTATTATCTTTGACCCAGTTATAAACATTAAGAAAATGAAATTACCAAAGTTTTTATTAGCAGACAATTCAGATTTTCCTGAAGATTTATTCGTAGTTCATACCGAATACCCAAGATTTGTTTTGAATGTTGAGGAAGAGGAAGTAGAATGGTTCGATGACCTGGAAGGAGATGACGAAGAAACAGTAGCAGATGAAGCTACTAAAGTAGTCGAAGCAGCTTTCAAATGGTGCGACGAAGAACTCGCTAAATATGATGAAGAAGAAGAAGACTAAATAGCAAAAAAACAAAAAGGAACTCTAATTAGAGTTCCTTTTTTTATGTCAATTTTTGTTGAATCAAAGTTTATAACTTGTTAAATTTCAACAACAAAAGTTTATCCTTATACAATTCCAAAGTAGTTCCGTTCACAACATATTTTGTTGCCGCACCAAGCATGCTGAAGTAGTTGGATTCTTCACTCATATTCGGACAGGCCATTTTAGTTGAACCAATATTCTTAGTGGAAAAATTCCCAACTGTACGGTCCAGCATTACATCGGCGAAATAACTATTGCAACCACCATTTCCGGTAATTTTCGCTGATTCAATAACCAATGTTGGTTTTTTACCTTTTACATTATCCGCTAAAGTCCATTGGGTATTTGCGATATTCGGTTGTGGTGTTCCCACTTTTGATTTGGAGGTAGACATTGTTGAACAAGAAACAATCGTGGCAGCAGTAAAAATTGCTAAGGAAATATTTCTGAAAATATTCTTCTGAGGGAAGTGAATTGCTTTCATTTTTAAAATTTTAATACCGTAAATTTAATTAATTAAATTGAGTAACAATCTAAATACGGATAATTTCACGCTTTTAACCGCAAAAGAAACAAAAGACCAATACTAATAAATAGAATCTCAAAAGATTACAAAATCGAAAAATCTTTGTTTTCTGAAATTTTTGCAAACTTTTGATTCATTTATTTTAAAGTAGAACTTTGCCTGTTTTGCGGTTAAAAGAATTTAGACAATCTCTATCTTAAAGACTCTTCTCGTAAAACAGAAAAGCATCTCTTTTCAGAAATGCTTTTAATATTTATTCTAGCTTTTAAATTAAGACCTTAACTCTGCAGAAAATTCTTTCTGGAAGGTTTTGATTAAAGAGTTCATTACTTCCGTAATGTCTTTGTCTTCTAAGGTTTTTTCTTCGTTTAATAATTCAAAACTCATGGCGTACGATTTCTTACCTTCCGGAAGATTCTTACCTTCATAAACATCAAATAAATTAATGTTTTTCAAATATTTGGAAGGATTGCTTCTGGCTGCTTTATAAAGCTCAGTGTAAGTCACATTTTTATCAATCAATAAAGCCAAATCTTTTCTGGTTTTATTGAATTTTGGAATATCTTTAAATTTCAAATTCTCTTTAGTTCTGAAACTTTGCGCAACTTCTAACTCGATTTCTGCGTAGAAACATTCTTGGTCGATATCCGCATCTTTCAATAATGAAGGAGCAACTTTACCCAATCTTGCAACGGTTTTTCCATTTACTGATAATTCAATTGCATCTGAAAAACGTACATCTTCTAAAGATTTTTCTTCAATCGAAACTGGCAGTATATCCAAAAGAACTTTCACATAAGATTTCAGTTTGTAGAAATCCGTAGTAGATTTTGGTTGCAACCAGTTTTCTGCTTCGTCTCTTCCGGTAACCAAAATCGCCAGTTGTTTTCTCTCTAAATACGTTCCTTTTTTATGGTAGATTTTACCCAGTTCAAAGAACTTAATATTTTGATTTTTTCTTTTGATATTATAATCTGCATTTTCCAAAAGGCCTTCTAATAAAGACTTTCTCATAAACGCTAAATCTCCACTTAAAGGATTTAATAAACGAACAGCATCAGTTTCATCTTTCACAGAAGTTAAAGAATTGTTCATTACTTCATTGAAACCATTGCTTTGTAAAGTTCTCGCCCAAGCGTTTTCTAAAGCATCTTGATCATCAAAACTTAATTTTACCGGCGTAAAAGAAATTTTCTGTGGAGAATCAATTTTGTTATAACCGTAGATTCTTAGAATCTCCTCGATTACATCGATTTCTCTGGTAACATCAGCTCTGTAAGCTGGAACAGAAATTTCTAAACCATTCTGAATTTCATTTAAAACAGTAATTTCAAGCGATTTTAAAATTTCTTTAATTTTCTCTTTATGAATTTTAGTTCCTAAGATTTGCTCTACTTTAGAGAAACGAAGAATGATATAATGGTCTTCTATTTTTGTTGGATAATGCTCTAAAAGTTCACCAACCATTTTTCCACCCGCAATTTCTGCAATCATTGTAATTGCATGATTCAGTGTAGTTCTTGTCATATTTGGATCAACTCCACGTTCGAAACGGAAAGAAGCATCGGTATTTAAAGCATGATGTTTCGCTCCTTTTCTTACGCCAACCGGATTAAAATAAGCACTTTCTAAAAAGATCGTTTTTGTATTTTCTGACACGCCAGAATTTTGTCCACCGAAAACTCCCGCAATACACATTGGGTTATTTTCGCCGTCTTTGATCATGATTTCAGTTCCGTTCAAAGTTCTTTCAACGCCATCTAAAGTGGTGAATTTTGTTCCTTTTTCATTCACTCCGATTTTCACTTTTTTACCTGAAATTTTATCAGCATCAAAAGCGTGAAGTGGCTGTCCAAGACCGTGAAGAATATAATTCGTAATATCAACAATATTATTAATCGGACTTAAACCAATCGCTTTTAAACGGTTTTTCAACCAATCTGGAGAAGTTTTTACTTCTACATTTTCGATCACTGCACCGATATATCTTGGACATAATTCTGAATCTTCAACTTCAATTTGAAAATCAGTAGTTCCTTCAATAGTTAAAGGTTTTGAAACTATTTTTTCGAAATTAGAATTAATTTGATGCGTAGTTAAATAAGCATTTAAATCTCTGGCAACACCGTAATGAGACATGGCATCAGTTCTGTTTGGCGTTAAACCAATTTCATAAACCAAATCATTAGTCAGATCAAAATAATCTGCGAAATTTTTTCCAACTTCAAATTTAGTTTCATCCAAAATCATGATTCCGCCGTGATCATCGCTCAAGCCCATTTCGTCTTCAGCGCAAATCATTCCCTGAGAAACTTCACCACGGATTTTGGCTTCTTTAATGTCAAAAGAACTTCCGTCTTTTCCATAAATTTTGGTACCAACTACGGCCACAGGAACAGTTTGTCCCGCTGCAACATTAGGAGCACCGCAAACGATATTTAGGATTTTTCCAGTTCCAACATCTACCGTTGTTACTTTTAATTTATCAGCATTTGAATGTTGTTCGCAAGTCAAAACTTTCCCAACAACGATTCCTTGCAAACTGCCTTTCACAGATTCAAACGGATCAATCCCTTCGACTTCAAGACCAATATCGGTCAGAATTTCGCCAATCTTTTCGGATTTTAAATCAGTGTTAATGTATTCTTTCAGCCAGTTGTTTGAGATTTTCATTTCTGTCGTAAATTTCAGATGTTAGATTTCCGATTTCATAAATAGATACATTCAAATCGGAAAGGTGCAAATATCGTGATTTTGAAGGTTAAAAAAAAATTGAGATTCAAAAAATTTTGAATCTCAATTAATATATAGTACAATTATTTAAAATTGCTTTTTATTACATTCCAATAACTGGCATCGAAAGCATTAATAGTTTTTCCTGATCTTCTAAACCATCAACTGGTTCAATAATTCCCGGTCTGTTTGGTTGCGACATTTTCATTGTAATATCATCAGCAGAAAGTACTGATAACATTTCAGTTAAAAACTTAGAGCTGAAACCGATATTAATATCTTCACCGTTGTAATCACAAGGAATCTGCATATCAGCTTTGTTGGCAAACTCAGTATCTTCTGCATGTAAATGAAGAATGTTTCCTGATAATTTGAAACGAACTTGGTTCGTCGATTTGTTAGACATAATCGAAGCTCTTCTAATTGAATTCAATAAAAGACTTCTGTTAATCGTCAATACATTTGGATTTTCTTTTGGAATAACCGCTGAATAATTTGGATATTTTCCATCGATCAAACGGCAGATCCAAATATTATTTCCAAAAGTGAACTTCGCCATATTTTCATTAAACTCAATAGAAACGTCTTCGTTTGAAGATGCTAAAATGCTTTTGAAAATTGCCAAAGGTTTTTTAGGCATAATGAATTCTACTGGTTCAGCATTCATTAAATCGGTTCTTTTATAAACCACTAAACGGTGCGAATCTGTAGAAACGAAATTGGTTTCATCTTCTTTGAACTGGAACAAAACTCCCGTCATTACTGGACGCAGAGAATCGTTACTTGTTGCAAATAAAGTATTATTTAATGCTTCAGATAAAATACCTGCAGAAATCGTTACGCTTTGAGCTGCATCAAATTCAGGGATTTCCGGATAATCTTCTGCGTGATCCAAGGCCACTGCGAAGTTATCTTTCTCATCCAAAATTTCGAGCAATTTACCGTTTCCATCTTCAGCATCTTTCACAGAAAGCGTTAAAGGTTGGTCACCGTAAGTTTTCACAAATTCTTGAAATATTTTTGCGGGAACTGCAATCTTACCTTCAACGTCAGACTTTACCTCCAGAGAAGTAATCAAAGTCGTCTCACCATCGGAAGCGGTAATTTTCAGTATTTCTTTTTCAATTTCAAACAAAAAGTTTTCCAAAATTGGCCTTGACTGTGAATTGGAAATAACTCCGCTCACGGTTTGAAGGGCTTTCTGTAATTCGCTACTTGAAACAATAAATTTCATAAAAATCAATTATTATTAATTTCACAAATATATAAATTAAACCCTAAAAAATGCAATATTTTGGGTGATAAAAAAGGTTTCCGTTAAAAAGTTACCAACATTAATCAGCTTTCGCTGTCTTAACTTTTCGTGATTTACTGCCATCCAGCTTAATTCCTAAAGCAAGATACAGATAATGCAGATTCTTATTCCCACTCAGCGCAAGATCTCTTTGCCATAGATAGCCCGCCGAAAGAGAAAAAATTTGATCAGCCTGATAGCTAAAACCGCCGAAAACACGGTTACGTGAAAAGAACGGTTGATCCGTTAAAAGGAAGTAAACTTCGTCATACACATTTGCAGATATTGTTCCCGGTTTCACTTCTGCTGAATTTAAAGGCACAGAAACATTAAGCCGATACAGAAAACGCATTCGACCTGAATGTTCATCTTTTTGAGGACTATAAAACCAGCTTTTCTCTAATTTCACCCGATTTTCAAATTCAAATTTCCCAGCATTTAACTTATAAGCATCTTGCAACCAAATACGAAATTCTTCTTTATCTACGGAGTGATCTTTGTAATTCATATACCTGCCAATCACAACCATAATTTTATGATTATTAGGAAGCTTGTATGCTAATCCACCTTTTATTTCGTAATGATCAGGATACGAAAAATCTGCAATACTTCGCAGCTGACCTTCCGCATAAATGGAAAACTTCTTGTTAATTGTATAATTTAGATTAATGGAATTATAACTGGATATATGCTCCTCCTGTGCTGAGAGATTCAGCATGGATAATAGAATTAAAAGTACATAAATCCGGTGTAACATTTTACAAAATTAAATTATTTAACTTTTTTTAAACTATATTTTTTCCTAAATATTCTATAAATATTTAAAAAAACTCCATCCTTATTGCTAAGGATGGAAAATTCAATCTTCAAAATCGTCAAAACTGTTTTTGGCTGGAAAAATAAATTTTTAAAAAGGTTAAATATCTTTATCGTCTTGAATTAAAGTCCGATTTTATAAGTAAACCCAAGATGAAACCAACGTTTAGGCATTGGTACGCCAAAGGTTTCGGTATAATTCGTATTGGTGATATTATTCACTAAAACATATACATTCAAATCTTTAAAATCGTAACCTAATTTCTCATCGAGCAGTTGATAACTTCCGGTGGTTACTCTTTCATTACATCTATAAATCAATTGATTAGTAAAATTTTTAAAGAATTTATTTTCTAACTTTGCCACAAACTGATGTCTCAGATTTTCCATTACATACCTAGAAATTAAATTCAGCGGCTGTTTTGCTTTACTGTCTAAATAAGTATAACCCAAAGAATAAGATTTCACGAAAGAATTGAAGCGCTGACCAACTTCAACCTCTACTCCATTGGTTTCGATTTTTCCAATGTTTTCTGCAGCCCAAATTCCATTTTGAGTTGATTTCACCCAATCAATTGAATTCTCCGAAGTTCTGTTAAAAACGCTCACTTTTCCTAAGAAATTATTTTTTTGAAAACGATATCCTAATTCGGAAGAAATCGCATTTTCAGGTTTCAAATCAGGATTTCCAATTTCTGTTTTGCTTACATAATACAAATCGGTGAAGGTTGGAATCCTATTTACTTTGGCAATGTTTCCATAGATTTTATGGTTTTCATCAAAGTCAAATCCAATATCTAAACCGGGATAGAAAAAATCTCCGACACTATCATAATTTGCCCAGGAAATTCCCGGCGAAATCTGTAATTTATTTTGAAAAAGAGAAAAATTATGCTCAAAGAAAACCTGTGTTAAAAACCTTTCACGATGTCCTAAATTATTACTCGCCAAAAATTCTTTTCTGAACTCAACCCCTAATCCTGTCGTTCCTGAACTTGAAGAATAGGAACCATTAAGTTCGGCACCCACATTATTTCCGATGTGCATATTTCGATAAATTTCAGGCTTTTCTCTATTGAACAAATACATGTCTTGGCCTCTTCTCCAGTAAATATTTGAATTTAAATTGAAGTGATTGAATTTTTGTTCATAACCCAAACTTACGATCGAAGCTTGTGTTTCTTCATATTGCTCAGTTGCTGTAGGAGAAGAATAAAAACCATTTGCCCCGAATTTCTTTTCCTGAATACCAGCTTGGAATTTCAACTGACCGTCGTTAATCTTAAACTGATTTTGATAAAAAAGATTATTGATTTTATAATCGGTATTGTGACGATATCCGTCAGAACTCGAAGAACTTGCCTGAATAAAATTAGAAAATTTTTCATTCCCGAAATTTGCTCCTAAACCTAAAGAATAAGTTTTATAATCGCCTCCACTTGCAGAAACAATCGCCTTTTCTTCAGAACTTGCTTTGGTAATAATATTCACAACTCCAGCGTAGGCATTTTGACCGAAACGTCTTGCAGCAGGACCTTTGATAATTTCTATTTTTTCTACAGAAGCCAGATCAAAAGGAAGACTCATCGAATTATGTCCCGTTTGAGAATCATTCATTCGAATGCCATTCACCAAAATTAACACCTGTTCGAAACTACTTCCCCGCAAAGAAATATCTGCCTGTACGCCATTTCCTCCTCTTCGTTGAATATCAAATCCCGTGATTTCTGCCAAAAGTTCTTCTACACTTTTTGCTGGTGAATTTTTTATTTCCTCTCTAGAAACAACGGTAATATTTTCATTAACTTTCTTTATCGGAAGCTCCAGAAACCTTCCCTGAACTGTAACTTCTGGAATTGAACTTTCCTTTTCCTGTGCTGAAACCTGACAAACGATACCTAGAAGTAATATACTTACTACAATTCTTTTCATAAAAATACTTTTAACGTTTAAATTCTTCTGAATTGATAATCCTTAAATTTGGTCAATTACCTTTATTAATAATGATTATCGTGATTTAAAACGGCAAATATATTTAAGAAATTCGCAAAAAAGCAAATCTTATTTTAAGAAATAAAATTGTATTAAATGCAAAAAATGCAACACCGAAGTATTGCATTTTCTTTAGAGGTTTAACTAAAAACTTATCTTTTTCTCATCAAATGTGTAATTAAATCATTCAGAATTTTTCTCATGATATTACACTATTTTGTTTACAACAAATATTGTAAATTTTATCGAAATAAGCAAACAATTCTAAGAATTTTTCTCTTAAAAAATCCGTAATTTTGTAGCCTTAAATTTTATAATGATTACACCGACAGATATCGATATTAAGAAACAACTTTTCGTAAAAAATGCGCACCTTAATAATCTGAAACATATTGACGTTCTGATTCCTAAAAACAAACTCATCGTGATTACGGGAGTTTCGGGAAGTGGAAAATCCTCGCTCGCTTTTGACACGATTTATGCTGAAGGACAAAGGCGTTATGTCGAAAGTTTGAGTTCTTATGCACGACAATTTTTAGGAAAATTAGAAAAGCCAAAAGTTGATGATATTAAAGGTTTGGCTCCTTCGATTGCGATTCAGCAAAAAGTAATTTCTTCGAATCCACGATCTACAGTTGGAACTTCCACCGAAGTTTATGATTATTTAAAATTACTGTTTGCCAGAGTTGGACATACTTTTTCGCCCGTTTCAGGAAATGAAGTCAAAAAGGATTCGGTTACCGATGTTATTCAATTCATTGAAAAAAATGAAAACCAAACTTTCCTTTTGCGAACTCCTTTAAGTTTTGATGTTTCTAAATTTACTGAGCAAGCAAACACTTTAAAACTTTCGGGTTTTACGAGATTAGAAGTTAATGGAAATGTGGCTGGAATTGAAGATTTAGAAAGCTTCGGTTTTATTCCTGAACCTGACATGGAAATTCAATTGGTGATTGACCGTTTTAGTTATGAAGAGGATGAAAGTTTCTTACAAAGATTAGCAGATTCTATTCAAATGGCTTTCTATGAAGGTCGTGGATATTGTTCTTTAAAAAATATTGAGACCGGAAAAATCACCGAATTCTCTAATAAGTTCGAACTCGATGGTATGGAATTCATGGAACCGAATGTTCATTTTTTCAGTTTTAATAATCCTTACGGCGCTTGTCCGGAATGTGAAGGTTACGGAAAAGTAATCGGTATTGATGAAGATTTAGTGATTCCAAATAAAAATTTATCGGTTTTCGAAGAAACCGTTGCGAGTTGGAAAGGCGACACTATGAGCGAATGGAAAAGAGATTTCATTAAAAAAGCCAAAGACTTCCCTATTCATAAACCTTATCATCAATTAACGAAAGAGCAGAAAAATTATTTGTGGAAAGGTGATGGCACAGCGACCTTCCCGTCCATTAATAATTTCTTCAAAATGCTGGAGGAAAATTTATACAAGATTCAATACCGAGTAATGCTTTCCAGATATCGCGGGAAAACACTTTGTCCAACTTGCGAAGGTTTGCGTTTGCGTGAAGAAACAAAATGGGTGAAAATCGACGGACATAATATTCAGTCGGTGATTGAATTGCCCTTAGATGAATTTTTACCTTTAATAAAATCTTTAAAACTTTCCAAACACGATGCTGAAATTGCAAAACGTTTATTGTACGAAATTACGACTCGTTTAGAATTTTTAGATAAAGTTGGTTTAGGCTATTTAACGATTAACAGAACTTCAAACACGCTTTCAGGTGGGGAAAGTCAGCGTATTAATTTAGCAACTTCGCTCGGAAGTTCTTTGGTTGGATCGATTTATATTTTAGATGAACCATCGATTGGTTTGCATTCCCGCGACACCGAAAATTTAATCGAAGTTTTAAAAAGTCTTCGTGATTTAGGAAATACTGTAATCGTTGTAGAACACGATGAAGATGTAATGAAAGCCGCAGATTACATTATCGACATCGGTCCGGAAGCAGGATATCTGGGTGGCGAATTAGTTTTCGCCGGACACTTTGATGAGTTAGAAAATGCGGATACTTTAACTTCGAAATATCTGACCGGAAGATTAGAAATTAAAGTTCCGGAAACCCGTAGAAAACCAAAAGAATGGATTCACATCAAAGGAGCGCGTCAGAATAATTTAAAAAACATCGACGTTGATATTCCATTGGAATGTTTGGTCGTAATTTCAGGAGTTTCCGGAAGTGGAAAATCCACTTTAATGAAAGAAATCCTAACCAATGATATTCAGATTCAATTGGGAATGGGCGGAAAAAAAGGCGATTACGATTCTGTAGATTTTCCAACGAAACTCATTAAAAACATTGAGCTTATTGACCAAAATCCGATTGGTAAATCTTCCCGTTCGAATCCAGTTACTTATTTAAAAGCATACGACGATATTCGGGATTTATTCTCGAAACAGAAACTGGCAAAAATGCAAGGTTTAATGCCGAAACATTTCTCTTTTAATGTAGATGGCGGACGATGCGATGATTGCAAAGGTGAAGGTGTAATTACCGTATCAATGCAGTTTATGGCCGATATCGAATTGGAATGTGAAACTTGTCACGGCGCACGTTTTAAAAATGAAATCCTCGAAATTAAATTCGACGAAAAGAATATTTCAGATATCCTTCACATGACGGTTGATGAAGCTTTGGAATTCTTTAAAGATAACGACCAAGGCAAAATCGTAACCAAGCTGAAACCTCTGCAGGAAGTTGGTTTGGGTTATTTGCAGTTGGGACAAAGTTCCTCAACCCTTTCTGGAGGTGAAGCGCAAAGAGTGAAGTTAGCATCGTTTTTAGTAAAAGGTGCGACAACCGATAAATCATTATTTATTTTTGATGAACCTTCTACAGGATTACATTTCCATGATATTAATAAATTATTGAAATCACTTCAAGCATTAATAGAACTTGGACATTCAGTAATTGTTATTGAACACCAACCCGACATTATTAAAACCGCAGATTACATTATCGACATCGGCCCAGAAGCTGGAAAATACGGTGGCGAAGTTGTTTTTGCAGGAACTCCGGAAGATTTGGTGAAGAATAAAAAATCGCATACTGGAAAATATTTAAAAGAGAAATTGAAATAGCAAATGAAAGAAACAATGATGTTTTATTTTTATACATTATTAATCCCCATTTTGATTGCGATCATTTTGTGGATGATTGTGAAACCTAAAAAACATATCGATTTCACTATTTTATTATTACTGATTCTTTTTATTTATTCAGGAATCATCTACTTTTTAGAAATGGAACATATTATAACAGCAGGTTGGGTTTCATATTCTTTAATTTTCTTTCTGATCCCATTATTGACAATCACTTTATCAATAAAAGTTTACAAATTTTTTAAATAATTTAAAATTAAATATAAAAGCCAACTTTTCGGAGTTGGCTTTTTTGATTAGTACTGTTAGAGCTTCAAGCTCTAACAGCGCTTTCAAATATTTAAAAAACCCATACCACATTCTAAAGCAGAAACCTTAAATTTGATTTCCTTTTCGGCTTCATAGTTCAACGGATAGAACAAAAGTTTCCTAAACTTTAGATCCGGGTTCGATTCCCGGTGAAGTCACATTCTAAGAGCCAAGTAAAAAGTAAAAAGAACCAAGGCTATACTTGATTCTTTTTAATATTCAGCTTTAAAATTTTTTACTTACTCTTTTACCTTGGCTTTATTTTTTATCCACCACAATTCTATCCTTTCTATTCGCCAGTTCCCACGCAGTTGCGAATACCAATTGCGTTCGTTTTCTCAAGGAAACGTAATCAATTTTATCAGGCGTATCACTTGGCTTGTGATAATCTTCATGAATTCCATCAAAGTAAAAAATCACCGGAACCCCATTTTTCGCAAAGTTGTAATGATCTGAACGATAGTATAATCGGTCCTTATCATTAGGATCATCATACTTATAATTCAGTTCTAAGTTGACCGTTTCCTTATTCGCCTGTTCATTAATTTTCTTTAACTCAGAACTCAACATTTCCGAACCGATGACGTACACATAGTCTTTTCCACAATTGCCTGCATCACATCTTCCAATCATATCGATATTCAAATCTACTACCGTATTAGCCATTGGAAAAATCGGATGATCAGCGTAATATTTTGAACCTAAAAGTCCGTGTTCTTCACCGGTAACATGTAAAAATAGAATAGATCGTTTCGGTCCCTTTCCGGCTTTTTTCGCCATCTGAAAAGCTTTTGCAATTTCTAGAACTGCAACTGTTCCACTTCCATCATCATCGGCACCGTTATAAATTTCACCCTTCGAGATTCCGATATGGTCATAATGCGCAGAAATCACAATAACTTCGTCGGGTTTTTCTGAACCTTCAATAAAAGCTAAAATATTTTCTGATTCCGGTAAGTTTCCTCTTCTTCCATTTAATGCATCTTTCGGCACAATCTGATAATAAGAACTCATCGATTTTGGATGAGAAACACCCATTTTCTGATACTGCTCAATCAAATAGCGACCCGCCTTTTTCTGTCCTTCACTTCCCGTATCTCTACCTTCCATTTCATCGGAAGCGACGATATAGAGATGGGTTTTCAATTCGTCAGACGTAATTGATTCATACGATTTCTTAAATGGCGAACCCGAATAAGAAAGATTGGCGGCACAACTTTGCAAAAGCGCAAAAGCCAGAGGAAGTATAAAATACTTAGAGTTTTTCATGCGTTTAATTTTTTTTGAAAGTTAAATATAGGTTTAATTTTTAAATCACCGTTTTCATTTTCGGTTCATGTGACTAAAATTTTTAATCTTTCGCCGAAGTTGTTAGTTTTTAATGATTATTTGGGCAGACATTTCCGCCTGAGTTTACCCTGAGCTTGTCGAAGGGTTCCCGCTATTTTTATTGGTGGCTTCGACTCCGCTCAGCCACCAATAAAAATGAGCTCTACTCAAGTCGGGCTGCAGATGGGATATTAAAACTAATAATAGAATGTTTTAATTATTGGAGAATTGTTCGAAAGGACGATTCTTTGATAGTGGATATGATTTATAAAAATCAGGATTCAAAAAACATAAATTATGTGAACAATTTTTCTGCAAATGAAAGTTTTTTTTCAGAGTGTCATCCAGATTGGTGTTTTCATTACATTACTATGTATTACTAAAAACGAAAATGATTTAAGACAATTTATTGGATCTAATGATAATTTAGAAATACCATCACGCATCTTATATCTTAAAGCCATATTTTTTCATCTCTACAACGGTCCAAAATATATTTTTTTAAACTTAAAATCGCTTCCTGATAGTGCGGCACTTCATACCCGAAACGGTCATGTTCCATCTGTTCTTTTTCCAAGTCATTGCATCCTTTTATAACTTCCTGCAACATATCAATCATTGCTAATTCTTTGCTGTTCGATTTCTGAAATTTGAGTTCTATAATTTCGGTTTCCAGTTCCTCGCAATATTCCAAAAGTTCGATCACTTGTGGCTCTTGAAGTAAGGAAGGATTATTTTTGAAAATTTCCCGTGTAGATTTCATCGCATAAAAGTTTTAAACAAATTTAAAAATTATCCTCAAAGTGTTTATAAAACAATAATATTCGTAGTCATTTCAAGAGGGAAAAAATTATTAAGATATTTTATTTACTTCACCACCATTTTATTCCGCGGCAACCCAATCTCATGTTCCTGTGGATAAGGATTTCTCGTCGTCATACTCACATCTTCATTAATCTTTTTGTGAACTTCATAACTTTTCTGCTGATCTTCGGCATATCGTGGATCCGGAATAAAAGGCATTTTCGCCATCTTGAAAATCGTAATCGTAGGGAAATGAAAATCTACTTCCACTTGTCCCAATAACAGATAACAACCACCACCCTGAAAAGGATATTTCTGTAAATTATCAGGAAAATGAGCCGTGTCGAAAAAGTTTCCTTCTGAATCAATCCAGGTTCCAAAAAACATAGTTCCTTTTTTAGTCGGAACGTGCTTTCGGGAAATTAAATAGGCCAACATTCTCACTTGTCGTTTATGATGTTGCGGTAAATGTCTGGCCATAATGATACCTCGGTAGTTCGTCTGCAATAAATCAAACGGACTGCAAGACACGGCAAACCCCAGAATTTCTATTTCATCAAAAGCATCCTCAAACCGGTTTCTATTCAATACCGGAAGTTGATATTCCTGCACAGGCGTTTCAAAGAAAGTCGGTAACCGATATTCAGGTTTGAAATGAATCATGAGCAACCGCGCTTCAATCAAAAGTTCATTTTTGGGTTTTCCCGTAAACCGAAAAGCACCCACAAAAATCAAAGTCTGCAAAGTTTCAATCCCAACCGGAACTCGTTTAATAAAGTTTTCCAATGAAGTATATTCTCCATTCTTTTCTCTTTCTTCCGGAATAAAATTGGCGATTCTGCTTTCCAGTTTTTCAATATGCATGAAACCTAAAAAAACATCTTCTCCATAAACGGTAGTTTCAAACAAACTCCTATTTACACACGGATTATGAATTTTTCCACCCGCCATTCTGCATTCATGAACATAGACTTCTGTGCGATAAAAACCACCACCATTATTAATGGCAGAAACCATAAACTCAATCGGATAATACACCTTTAAATATAGACTTTGATAACTTTCTACCGCATACGACGCCGAATGCGCTTTACAAAAAGAATAACCCGCGAATGATTCGATCTGTCGGTAAACTTCTTTTGATAACTGTTCTGGATGTCCTTGTCTGGCACAGGATTCGAAGAAATGTTCGCGAACTTCTTGCAATTTTTCTATCGACCGACTTTTTCCGCTCATCGCTCTTCTCAAAACATCACCATCATCAGCAGAAACACCACCAAAATGCAAGGCAATTTTAATTACATCTTCCTGATAAACCATAATTCCGTAGGTTTCGCCGAGTTGCTCTTTAAAAACATCATGAAAATATTCAAATTGATCCGGATTATTATGTCGGAAAATATATTCTTTCATCATGCCACTTTTCGCCACACCCGGACGAATGATTGAAGATGCGGCGACCAAGGTTTTATAATCTTCACATTTCAAACGACGCAATAATCCACGCATAGCGGGACTTTCAATATAAAAACACCCAATCGTTTTTCCAATGCTTAAATAATCATTGCAGTTTTTATCATTTTTAAAAAGAGTCGTATTGTGAATATCAATATCAATTCCCTGATTTTTCTTAACGAGATCCAAAGTATCTTTAATCGTTCCTAAGCCGCGCTGAGAAAGAATATCAAATTTTTCAAAACCGATATCTTCCGCCACATTCATATCAAACTGTACAATCGGAAAACCTTTCGGCGGCATTTCCAAAGCGGTATAATTCGTAATCGGTTCCTGGGAAATAATAATTCCACAGGAATGCATGCTTCGTTGATTTGGGAATTTCTCCAGTAACATTCCGTATTTCTGCACGAGTTTTACCACTTTATTAGTATCATGAGTGGCCATTGGATTTTTAGCCAGAACATCGAGTTCTTCTTTCGGCAAACCAAAGGCTTTCCCAACTTCCCGAAAAATAGAACGGTATTTAAATTCGACATTCGTTCCGCAGAAAGCGACATGTTCTTTTCCGTAACGTTCAAAAATATATTTCAAAATTTCATCGCGTTCCCGCCAACTCCAGTCAATATCAAAATCAGGCGGGTTATTTCGGTGTTTATTGAGAAAACGTTCAAAATAAAGATTCAGTTCAATGGGACAAATCTCTGTAATCCCCAGGCAATAACTGACGATACTGTTCGCGCCACTTCCACGACCGACATGCAGAAAACCACGACTCATGCTGTATTTTACAATATCCAAAGTGATGAGAAAATAACCTGCAAAGTTCATTTCGGTAACCACTTTCAGTTCTTTTTCAATACGGTCGATGACGATTTGTGTTCTTTCCGGATATCGCTTATCTAAACCTTCGTAAGCGAGTTTTCTTAAGAGTGCATCGTCGTTTTCTTTATTTTCGGTAAAGTAGATTTTATTTTTTGGTGTTTTAAAATCAAAATTAAAGGAGCATTCATCCAAAATATATTGCGTGTTTTCTATAATTTTTGGATGGTTTTTAAATTGTTCTGCAATTATTTCTATCGGCTGAAAAACTTCATTTGGCGAACAACAATCAGTTTCCGACAGTTTTGAAATCAAAGTATTCTGATCGATCGCTCTTAGAATTCGGTGCAGATTAAATTCTTTTTTTGTTTTAAAGGTAACCGGATGCAACACCACCATTTTATCCAAAAACTTTTTCCATTCCGGACGAATTAAAAGATTGAGTTCTTCTGCCCTAACTCCGATAAATTCATTTTCCTTTAATTCCTCTGGAATATTTCCGAAAGGATAAATCACAAATACTTTCTGAAAATCCGGAGAAACTTGCGGCAGTTCTACTCCATCGCAATTATGATTCGTGAGCAAACGGTTGATCTCTGCAATTCCTGTTTCATCTTTGGCAATGGTAATGTAAAGGAGTTGGTTTTCTTTACGAATTTCCATTCCTACAATTGGTTTGATGCCGAAGTTTTCACATTCTTTTTTAAAATCATAAATCGCAGTGACGGTATTGATATCGGTCAGCACCAATTCTTTTGTACCGGAATCGGCGGCTTGCTTCACGAGTTCTTCAACTGATAAAGTGCCGTAGCGAAGGCTGTGAAAAGTGTGGGAATTGAGGAACACGATAATTAATTTTGAATTATAAATTCTAGATTTTAGGTTTTAGGTTTTAAGGTTTAATATTTTTAACGCAAAGACGCAAAGTATTCTTTCCAATTCGCGCGTTTTTCATGCACTTTTTAGGGCGCAAAGGCGTTTCACTTAGCAAAGGGAAATACCAATTTATCTTTTTTATTATTTTGAATAACTTTTAAGATGAATGCTTTTATAAATTTTCAGATTTATTTTTTCTACATTAATCACATTAGTTTTTAGTCAAACGCACAGTTCACAGAAGTTTCAGCGCAGTTCAATTTCCGAAGGAAATCTTAATGAACTTAATTACTTCATTAATCTTAATGGTTAAATTCAATAATTTTGTGAACTTTCAGAAGCACCATTTTCAGTTTAACAGTAATAAAACTTTGTGACTTTTATGGTTAAATAGAAACCAATTCAAATCCAGACGCACGTCCCAAAGCATTTTTGCCGAAACGGTTTTTCATGCGATCCATGGCTTGGTAGAGATTCATGAGTTCTTCGCTGTCTTCAAATAAATTCATTTGATAGGTCCCATGAACTAGATTCGTAAATCGCAAACCGACCAAACGCAGCCGCATTCTTCGCGTATAGAGTTTTTCAAATAAATCCAAGGCGACTCTGGCTAAAGTATGATCAATAGAAGTATAGGAGATTTTACACTGCTTGGTTTCTGTATCAAAATTAGCATATCGTATTTTTAAAACGACCGTGGAAGTTAGCCACTTTTCTTTTCGGAGTTGATAGGCCAACGATTCTGCCATTCCTGAAATCAGCCTTTTCAATTCGAAAATATCCATCGTGTCATTGGTGAAAGTATGTTCGCTTGATAATGATTTTCTTTCAGAATACGGGACAACTGGAGTCAAATCAATTCCGTTGGCTTTTTTCCAAAGTTCGCTACCGTTTTTACCAATCATTTGCTGCAAAACCAAAATGGGCATTTCTGCTAAAGTCTGAATAGTTCTGATTCCGACACGGGAAAGCAATTGAAAAGTAACATCGCCAACCATCGGAATTTTCCGTACAGATAAAGGATTGAGAAAAGGTTTTATATTTTGAGCCGGAATCTCTAATCTTCCGACGGGTTTCGATTCTCCGGTCCCAATTTTGGAAACGGTTTTGTTGGTAGACAACGCGAAACTGATCGGCAATCCTGTATTTTTCGTAACAGAATCTGCAATTTCCCTGGTCCATTGATAACAGCCAAAAAATTGATCCATGCCGGATAAATCCATATAAAATTCATCGATGCTGGCTTTTTCTAAAACGGGAACTTTCTCCTGAATAATTTCGGTGACTTCTTTGGAGAGTTTAGAATATCGTTCGTAGTCACCACGAATTACTTTTGCCTCGGGACATAACCTCATCGCCATTTTAATCGGCATGGCAGAACGAACGCCAAAATAACGCGCTTCATAAGAACAGGATGCTACTACTCCACGGTCGCCACCACCGATGATAACGGGAATTCCGTTGAGTTTCGATTCCTGTAATCTTTCACAGGACACAAAAAAAGTGTCCAAATCCATATGTGCAATTGCTCTTTCCATGGTACAAAATTAGTACGATTTATATCAAATATTTGTATATTTGTTGCTATAATTTATAGCAATGTCAATTTTATCAGAAAACATGCGGTATCTGAGAGGTCAGCAAAAATACGCGCAACAGAAAATCGCCGATAACCTTCTTATTACGCGCGGACGGTACGCCAAATATGAAGATGGTTCCAGTGAGCCGCCTATCGAAATCCTGATTCGTCTGTCGAAATATTACCGAATAAGCATCGATTTATTGGTCGGTCTTGACTTGAGTAAATATTCATTAGAAAAGATGATGAAACTTCCTGATAACCGTACCATCCTTCCGATTATGGTGGATGAAAAAGGCGAAAACAAAATAGAAATTATTCCCGAAAAAGCCCAAATGGGTTATCTGCAAGGGTACAGCGATCCGGGATATATTGAAAGGTTACAAACCATTTCTTTACCGTTTTTGAGGAACGGGAAATTTCGGGCTTTTCCGGCGAGTGGAGATTCGATGCCGCCTTTTAAAGACGGAACTTTCATCGTGGGGAAATATGTGGAAAATGTGAGTGATTTGAAGAAAGACAAAACTTATATTTTCATTACTCAAAATGAAGGTGTGGTTTATAAAAGACTTGAAAAGAAAACTTCAAAAAGCATTACGGTGAGTTCAGATAATCCGTTATACAAACCTTATGACATTAAACTTTCGGACTTGGTGGAAATTTGGGAGTATTCCTGCAGTATTAATACGGAAGAATTTGAGAACGAAACTTTGGATATGATGACGGTGAAGGAGATGTTTTTGAGTTTGAAGAAGGAGATTGATTTAATTAATAAAAGATAAAGTACCGTTTATTTTACCATTAAGATTTAGTTAAGACCTTAAGAGGATTAAGATTGCCTTCGGAAATTGCAATTTCTTTTTAAACACTAACAGCACAAATTTTTAAGACTACTTTAGGACTTTTGGTGTGAAAATTTATCAGTGTTTATCATTTCGGAAATATTCCGATTTTTCTTCCTGGTTTTTCGTCGCAGCATCGATAGAATGTGAAGCATGTAAATCTGCATCTTCCTGGGCTTCTTCAGCTAACTTTTCGTAGTATTTGTGAATTCGATCGAGTTCTTCTTCTGTTAGATCCTCGATATTTACAATCCGATTGCTGGTTGTTTTGTTGGCAGCAATTAACTCATTGAGTTTTATTTGAATGGCTTTAGAATCTTTATTCTGTGCTTTTTGAATCAAAAAAACCATTAGAAAAGTGATAATCGTGGTTCCCGTATTAATAACCAACTGCCAGGTTTCTGAATATTTAAAAACCGGTCCGCTCACCGCCCAAATAATGACGATTGCCAAGGCGCCTAAAAATGCATAAGAACTTCCTGTAAAAGTTGTTGCAGCATTTGAAAATTTTTCGAAGAAATTATTTTTAGCAGCCATAACTTTAGTTTTTAGTATCAGCTACACAGAAAAAAGTCTGCCAAAATGGATTAATTCTTCAACTTTATAAATGGTAAAATAGTGCTGAAATTAGTTTTTATCACTCTTCTTTTTTCCAAAGATAAAATAGGAAATTAAAAGACAAACATTTACCAAAACTGCAAAAGCATTCGACAGAATAATGGGGAGTTCTTCTTTGATAAAGCCATACCAAACCCAGAGCGAAAGTCCGACAATCAGGAATAAAATCATCAATAAAGATAAATCTTCGACATCTTTATTTTTCAAAACTTTGATGAGTTGCGGCAACATCGCCACCGAGGTAATTCCACCAGCAACCAATCCCAGAATATTTTCGTCCATCTTAATTTATTATCAAACGAATTTAGGAAAAAGTGGAGGAACTCTTTAGATAAATTAAAATCACCAATTGAAAAACTACGCTATCAAATTTCTATAAAACAAATGTTCCAAAGCGAAAACTCACTTTGGAACATTTTAGTTAATTAATAGAACTTAAGTCTATTTTATTTTTGAAGTTTAGCCAATAACATTTCAGCTACTTTTTCTGAAGAAGCCGGGTTTTGACCCGTGATCAATAATCCATCTTCAATCGCATATTCTTCAAAATCTCCTTTTTTACTATAGATTCCACCATTTTCTTTCAACATGTCTTCCACGAGAAATGGAACAACATCTGTCAATTGTACCAAAGCTTCTTCGGTATTGGTAAATCCGGTTACTTTTTTTCCTTTTACCAATGGTTCTCCATCCGTATTTTTCACATGTTTCAACGCTGCGGGAGCATGACAAACGAAAGATACAGGTTTGTTGGAATTGTAAAAACTTTCGATCAGTTTTGCGGATGTTTCGCTTTCAGCCAAATCCCATAATGGTCCGTGACCGCCCGGATAAAATACGGCGTCGTAATCTTCAGATGAAACCTCAGAAAGTTTATGCGTTCTGCTTAATTTTTCCTGTAAATCTTTATCTGCTTTAAATCTGATGGTTGATTCTGTTTGATTTTCAGGTTTATCGCTGGTTGGATCAATTGGTGGTTGACCGCCATTTGGAGAAGCTAAAATAACGTCAACTCCTTTATCTACTAAATAGTAATAAGGACTTGCGAATTCTTCAATCCAAAATCCAGTTTTCTCGCCAGTATTACCTAATTGATCGTGTGATGTTAAGACAAATAATATTTTCATATCTATTTTTTTAGTGTTTTAATTTTTAATAATTTAATGATTATTCATATTGAACAATAAAATTTTAACGCAAAGCCTCGCAAAGTTTTTTTTTAAAACATACTGTTTTACGTACCTCCTTAAGTTCGCAAAGGCGTTTCACTTAGCAATGCCCGCAATGAATTGTTAATACGAATTTTTATAATTCTGATTTTTAATAACTCATTTCGATGATTTTCTGAGCGTCAGACGGTTTTAAAGATTTATGTTCTCCAAGTCCTTCCCAACCTCTTTCAGTAAAACGTTTCGCAACAGCAGTTCCGGTTCCTGAATAATCTTTGGTATACTCTGATAATTTAATATCAATTCCTAAAGATTTGAAAAACTCATCTGTTTTGTCAATTCCAGCGTGGGCTTTTTCTTCTAAAGTTCCGTCGGTAATATTCCAAACTCTTTCTGCGTATTGCGCTAATTTTTCTTTCTTGGTTTCGAAATTATAACGGTAATGATTTCCGGCTAAAATGGCTAAAGTTCTGGCGTGATCGATTCCGTACATCGCGGTCAATTCGTGACCCATGGAGTGAATTGCCCAATCTCCGGGAACTCCTTGCTGAATTAATCCATTCAAAGCCATGGTACAACTCCACATAAAATTGGACGCCGCTTCATAATTGGTTGGATCTTTCATAATTTCCGGAGCCACTTCAACCAAAGTCTGCATAATACTTTCTGCGAAACGATCCTGTAATTTTGCACCGATCGGATACGTCATATATTGTTCCATCACGTGCGTGAAAGCATCAGCAATTCCGTTTGCTAACTGACGTTGTGGAATTGATTTGATCACTTCAGGATCAAGGATAGAAAATTGCGGGAACATTCCCGGTCCACCAAACGCTAATTTTTCTTTGGTCTCTGCTCTCGTAATTACAGAACCAGAATTCATTTCTGAACCCGTTGCAGGAAGTGTCAGAACTGTTGCGAAAGGCATTCCTTCCGTTACTGGTTTTTTATTCGTCAATAAATCCCAAGGAGTTTCGCCTTCATATAAAGCTGCGGCTGATAAAAATTTAGTTCCGTCAATGACTGAACCGCCACCAACTGCTAAAAGGTAAGTGATGTTTTTTTCTTTGATTACTTTTAAAGCCTCCAATAAAACACTGTATTCTGGGTTTGCGGGAATTCCACCGAATTCTACGACTTCATATCCTGAAAGTGCTTTTTTCACTTGATCATAAACTCCATTTTTCATAATACTTCCTCCGCCGTAAAGCATCAGTATTTTTGAATTTGCTGGAATTTCTGTTGGAAGATTTTCAATTTGTCCTTTACCAAACAATATTTTTGTTGGATTTCTGTATTTAAAATTGTTCATATTATGTATTTTAATGTTTATATTTTTACGATCATTTTTCCTTTATTCTTACCTTCGAAAAGGTCGATAAAAGCTTGTGGAATATTTTCAAAACCTTCCACGATGGTTTCTGAATAAGTGAGTTTTCCTTCGGATAGCCATTGCGATAAATGCTTCATTCCTTCCGGAAACTTCTCTGCATAATTCCCTACGATGAAACCTTGCATCAAAGCACTTTTTCGAATTAAAAAATGTTCAACTCTTGGTCCTTGCGGAACTGAAGTATCATTATAAGCGGAAATTGCTCCACACACGATAATTCTTCCTAATCTGTTGATGTTCGCATGAACACTGTCGGAAATGGTTCCACCAACATTGTCAAAATAAACATCGACTCCATCGGGACAAACTTCTGCAATGGCTGTGGTCATGTCACTCGTTGTTTTATAATTGATGGCTTCATCAAAACCGAATTTTGATTTCAGCATTTCTACTTTTTCATCCGTTCCAGCGATTCCGATAACGCGACAACCTAATATTTTTCCGATTTGACCAACGATGCTTCCGACTGCTCCGGCGGCTCCGGAAACAACAAGGGTTTCTCCTTTTTGCGGCTTTCCAATTTCTGTCAGTCCGAAATAAGCGGTTAATCCGGTCATTCCCAAAACACCGAGATAGTTAGAAAGTGGCGCTATTTGATCATCTATTTTTAAAAGGTTTTCTCCAGTTGAAGTTTGAAATTCTTTCCAGTTCAACATTCCTGAAACAAAATCTCCAACTTTGAATTTTTCATTTTGAGATTCTGTCACTTCTGCAACAACTCCGGAACTTATTACTTTTTGTAGTTCAAAAGGCGGTACGTACGATTTTGCATCACTCATTCTTCCTCTTAAATACGGATCTACGGACACGAATTTTGTTTTTAAAATAACTTCACCCTCTTTTAGGACAGGCATTTCTTCCTCAACAAATTTAAAATCTGAAAGTTGAGGTTTCCCAACTGGACGACTGTTTAGTGTGATTGTTTTATTCATCTTTAAAGGTTTTTATTAAATTTAAATTACTCTTATCGCTAATGCTGGATTACTGAGGTTTATCATTTTTATTTAAAAAAGTATTCTGGAAAGCAACTTGCTTCGTTTTAATTAATGAACGTTCATTTTTTTAAAAGGTCAAAAAAGAGTTAAACTCTAATTGCATCCCAAGCCAACTGAAAAGTTTCGTTTTTTACTTTTTCATCTAAAGTGAAGATTTCTCTTTCCTGCATTTCCAGTAAAAAAGACAAAGGATAAACAGTAAATGAATACAAAATATAGTCCGAAATCGGTTTTATAATTCCCTCTTTTTTTCCTCTTTCCCATAAATCGAGTAATGGTTGCAGATTCTTTAAACCTTCAATTCTAATCGCTTCATCAATCATCGGACTGTTATCACATTGAGATAAAAAATTAGCTTCTTTGATTTGATTTAATTTATAGTTGGCGATATTAAACCAAATAAGTTCAAAACCAGTTTTCACAGACATCTCTTCATGATACCCTTCAAAAGCGCAGGCACTAAATGATTCCTTCACTTCTAAATAAAGGGTATTAATCAAATCCTGTTTATGTTCGAAATACAGATAAATCGTAGCCGGTGAAACGCCTGCCAGTTTTGCAATCTTAGACATTGGCGCATTATGAAACCCGTGGTTATTCACCAAAGTAAGTGTAGCATTCAGTAACGCACTTTTTTTGTCTGATATTTTTTCTTTTTTAGCCATTTCAAATTCTATTTTGCGAGCGAAGTAAATTTGTATGATTTCCAAGACAGCCAAATCAATACGAATTGAATCACCAATCTGAAATACGCCACCATATGACTTCCGATTACGGGCTGATCTTTCAAAGCATCTGCAATATGAAGTGGTAAGAAAATCACCATCAAACCAAAAATACCCAACATTCCATACTTGGTGTATTTTTGATTTAAAAATAAAGTAACAATCCCCAAAAGCAATTCAACCATCCCCGACAAATAAACGATTGCCAATGGAAACGGTAAGAATGATGGAACAATCGGAACATAGAATTCAGGGTTCCATAAATGATAAACACCGGCAACCATCATTACAACTGCTAAAAGGATACTTACGATCACCCAAAATATGACTCTCATTTTACTTGACTTTTATTTTACTTTGCAAAGATATAAAAAAAAGAATGAACGTTCATTTTTTAATTTAAATTTAAAATAGAAAGTGAATTTTTAGATTGGAAAATGGTCACATAGAAAATTCTCCTTCCCTATTCTACAGGTTGAAAGTTACATTATAAATATTTGTTGGAATTCAAAAGGGGAATATTTTAATAATGAAAATTATCCTAAGAGACCATTTTAAATAAAATATTAATTCTAAAATAAAGATAAAGAAAGTGAGAAACGTTTGAAAAAAATTCTAATTATCCTAATTTCTATATTTAAAAACGCTACGTCTGGCGCGGACATAAACCCTCTTCATTTTAGCTTTTCTGGAAAGTAAATCCGAAATGCTAATTACGGTTAACAAAGAAATAAATGCCAAGGCTCCAAGAGCGCCGCCAAAACCTTCGAAGAAAAGACTTTTGTTACAGTAAATTGTACTGAATAAAGTTCCGGCAACTGCCAAACGGAAATAACTTCCATATGACTTGGAGGAAACCATTCCAATAAAGGATGTTCCCATAAATACAAGAGGAATATTTTTAGTAAGATAAGAATTGAAAAGGTGCGGAAAACAGTAGAAAAACAAACCTACAGAAACCGAAAGTAAAGCTGAAGACCGAATCGGACCCAGTTTATAATGTTCGCTCACATAGAAAGTAAGCGTCGCACCAAGAATTCCTGAGACCGTAGTCATCATTAAATCATTCATAAAAACCAATTAATTAAAGAGATAATAACCATACTGCAAAATGCAATACTTCCGAATTTTCCGCCAATACCGACAAATAGATTTTTTGCCAACATGAAAAAGAGACCGGCTAAAATTCCCGCAGCAATTACAAAACCAATCGATGGTGCAATTTTTACACTCGACATTCCGATGAAAGCACCACAATAAATAGCGGCTGGTAACTTGTTAAAATAATCTGATTTTTTATCGATGGAAGGTAAAAAAGAGGCAACAGCGCCCGTAATTCCGACTGATAAAACACTTCCTAAATCGGTAGAAGTATTCAATAAATAGCAAGTCACTGCTCCGATTGGCACCCAAATTACAACAGACATATTTTCGTAAACATATTCTTCGTGATGTAAATCCAAATATTTATAGCCAAATATCAGCGTTAAGGTCACGAGCACTATTGAAATGATGGTAACAAAATTGTTGGATTCGTATTGCTCTTTAATAATCATTAATAAAAATATAACCTGAACAAATAGAACAGTTGATATCATCAAAAACCGAGCAGCTTTGTGTTTCTTCATGAAGTAAAATTCTTTCCTGGAAGTGTGGATTTAGGGATAGTAGTTGGGTGTTTTTTCAGCGTGCAAAAATAGTGAAAACCCGTAGAATCGAATTGCAGCACCGATTTTAAATAAAAATGATCGTCATAGACAGAGAAATAAATCTGGTGTAATTATTTTCATTAAAAAGTTTTAAAAACAAAACCCCAGCTTGACCAGGGTTTTGAAAACTATTTGTCTATTTCAATTCCAAATATTAATTACCTCTATACGTGGAATATCCGTAAGCAGATAACGTAATCGGAACGTGGAAATGACTTTCTCCTTTGATTTCAAATACAACCTCTATGAAAGGGTAAAAAGAATTTTGGTTTAACTTTTTAAAATAAGGTTCCACAAAATAGGTCAACTTATAAATACCTTGATTATCGACGCCTTTTGTTACCTTTAAAAAATCGGTAATACGACCGTTTTGGTCTGTGATTTTTTCATCAACAGCGATCCACTTTCCTGCTTTATCCTGTTTTGATAAACTAATTTTTACCCCTGGAGCCGGTTCACCTTTCGTAATATCTAAGATGTGACTGGATAATTGGAACTTTGCTTCTTGTCCAAAGCTGAAACTTGCAAAGGCAAGCATGAGTACGATTAAAAAATTTCTTGATTTCATTTTTATTTATTTATTGGTTTTAAATCCTAAGTTTTCTATTGCCTTCATCGCGATATTATTATCATTTTCTCCGCTTCCACCGCCGGAAACACCCAAACTTCCTATGAGTTCGCCATCTTTCCAAACTGGTGCGCCACCTCCTAATAAAAGTAATTCCGGAAGCGTGTTTAAGTTTTTAGCACTTTCGCTATTGGCTGCATTTTTCATCAAGTCTAAACTTGGAGTCTTTGTTGATAATGACGTGTACGCTTTTCGTCTGGACGCTTCTGTATTGTGCGGTCCAACGTTATCAGCTTTTAATAATAACAAGGTAACGCCGGAGGAATTGAGTACAGCAACCGATACTTTTTTATCTAATTTTTGAGCTTCAATTCCGGCCTGTTCTGCTAACTTCAATGCGCCTGCCTGATTCAGACTGTTTTCTTTTTGCACATATTGAGCTGATGCCATGCAAGACATGAACAATAGAGCGGTTGTGATGATTATATTTTTTCCTGTTTTCATAATTGTGAAAATTTAATTTTAGAGTACAGTAGTTTACTGCATCTTAATTCTGAGTTGCTTTATAAATTGTTAAAGATTATTGAATGCTAAAGGTTTGCTATTTATTTCGCAGAAGTCTTTTTTTCACTTTACTTAAGAATTCGTGGGAGATTCCTAAATAGGCGGCGATTTGATGCTGGGCAATTCTTTGATTAAGGGTCGGATATCTTTCTGTAAAATCTAAATATCTTCGCTCTGCAGTTTTGTGAAGCATACTGATCATTCTTAAATGCATCGATGATAAAGACTTTTGATTCATGATCCGGAAGAGCTTTTCCACTTTCGGAATATCGATATACAACTGCTCTTTTTTCGCGCGGTCAATCGTTAAAATAACAGAATCTTCTAATGCCTGAATATTTAATCTTGAGACTTTGCCAGACACAAAACTACCGATATCTAAAACCCACCAATCTTCGATGGCAAAATAGAGAATATGTTCTTTGAGATTTTCGTCCTGATAGAAAACTTTAAAACAACCTTCCAGCACATAGCTTTCAAATTCGCACACTTCGCCTTCCTTTAGAATAATCCTGTTCTTTTCTACGGTTTCAATTTGATAACAAGAGATGAACCTGGCTAATTCATCCTGTGATAAATCAACGTATTTTAGGATATTCTTTTCGAAGGAAGGGTACGCCCCCATATTGTTTTAGTGGTGTTTTATATAGCTTTCACTTGTTTCAAGTGTTGCATACAATCCGCCTAATGCATTTAATCCTGCCAAAAATGATTCTGTGATCTGTTCAGCTGGAATAATTTTTCCATTCAGTTCGCGATCTCTCGTGGTTACTGCATCTGCGATAATTGTATTGTGAAAACTGAAATCCATGGCAGCTCTGGTGGTAGAACTTACGCAAACGTCGGTCATCATGCCGCAAATTACTAAATTTGAAATAGATTTCTGCTTTAAATAATCTAATAATTCAGTTTCTCTAAAACTGTTCGGAAAGTTTTTAGTGATCACCTTTTCCGTTTCTAAGGGAGCAACGCTTTGGTGAATTTCTGCACCTTTTGTCTCTGGCAAAAAGAAAGTCCCGCTTTCCTGAACCGCAATATGCTGGATGTGAATGACCGGCATATTATTATTTCTAAAATAAGAAAGTACCGTACTTGCCTTTTCTGCTGCTTCATTTGATCCTACCAATTCCATCGTTCCACCTGGAAAGTAGTCATTTTGGATGTCTATAATAAGTAATGCGGTCGTATTATTAAGGTATTGTTTCATAATTTGTCTTTTCTAAAGTTTTAAAAGTTCATCTACCTATCTCGAAATACTTTACTATATCAAGAAAGTGATTCTCTTCAATTAATCTTGGACAAAGGTAGTTTGGGCATAGAAAAGAACTTGTTGAACTAGTTCAATAAATGATTCATTTAAATTTTATTGGAAAGGAACTTAATATGTAAACAATAAGAACTTCCGATTGAATAATTATTGATTCATTTTTAACAACCAATATATCAGCACCTTTAGTTAGAATTTTAAATAAAAAAAATACATCTTTAATAAGTATTTGAATAAATAAATCCAATTTTAAAATATTAATTGCGCTCTTATTTAAGCTTATAAAGCTCATTATCTGCAAATTAGAAATCCGATTACTTCAGAGATTGAAAGAATTGAAATATCCTCTTTGAAACTAAAAAAAATAAGCCGAGTTTTGCCGCTGAATAAATGGCTCGATAATGGATAAAAGCTATTTTGTTCACGATTCTAACAAAACGAAAGCGTTTCTATTAAAGTTTAGTTAAAACAACCACGTTATCTGTTCTGAAAATCATAAAACACCTCTTAAATCCGTTATAACTTTTGAAACTTAAAATCACAATGGTCAAATCCTCAATCATTTTTTTTCTACTTCTTTGTCATTCTGTGATGGGTCAAACAAAGATGGAAGACATCCTGGGAAAATGGATGGCTACTGACAAAAGTGTGAGCGTACTGGTTTATAAAGAGGGAAAAGCAATCAGAGCGAAAGTCCTTTGGTTTGATGAAAAATTAGGAAATGGACAGCCAATAAATTCAAGAGTAGATACCCGAAATCCCGATCCTAAATTAAGAAATAGAAAATTGATTGGAATGGATATTTTAGAGAATTTATATTTCAATACCACCAAACAACGTTGGGAAAACGGTAAAATTTATGATGCTTCCAGTGGAAGAACTTGGGATTCTTATGCCGAAATTAAAGATGATGGTCAACTTATTGTCCGTGGTTTCTGGAAATGGCAATGGATCGGGAAAACTCTATATTTCGATAAAATGTAGGTCGTTTTTTAATAAGTTTGATCTCAATAATTCTTCAGCATTTCTGATACTTCCTTTTTTAAATGAATTTTAAAACTTTCCGGAGAAATAATCTTCACGCGCTTGCCATGTGAAAGAACTTCACGTTCGAAATCGTAAGTCGGAAACAAAGTCAATTTAATCCTAAATTCTGTTTCATTATCAATTAAAATCTCCTGAGAATGATGAAGCGGAAGCGTTTTTATATAACTTCCCTGATCAGAATCAAACGACAAAACAATCTCTTGCGCTTCTTCATTTAAAGTAGAAATAATTCCGAATGAGTTTTCAAAGGCTTTTTCGGTATCGTATTTTTTTGGTTTGAAAGAAGATGGTGCAAAATCAAAATCTGAAATTCGGTCCAAAGCAAAGGTCTTAATAAAGAAATCGCGATCGTCTTTTTCGTTGGCCAACAAATACCATCTATTTCGAAATTCCTTTAAAGCATAAGGTTCCAAAGTTTTTTTATACGCCACGCCTTCCCAGAATTTGGTGTACTGCAGCGTGATTATTTTGTGATGCGTAATGGCGTGAACCAATCCGTTAAGTAAATGTAAACCCCGGGATTTTCTTTGCTCAAAGAACATGACATTTTTTCGTCCTTTCACTTCCCGAAATGCTTCGACCAATAATAAATTATCAAATACATCTTCCTGAATTTCATCGAGCTCATCAGATTCAATCGCGTAAGTATCTGTAGAACGGCGGTAAATAATATCGGTTCCCAACACTTTAGAAATCGCTTCTTTATCACGCAGGAAAGTTCTCTTTGTAAATTTTAATTTGTCCGCTTCAATATCTTTATCTTCAAATTTTTGACATAAATAATCAAAAATATCATCATAAGACGCTCCTTTATTTTTTCTGCTTCTCAAAAAATCTTCAATGAATTTAAGACGAAGGATTTGTTCAATTTTTGCCATTGGATGAAGTTTGAGTTTACGATTATTAAAAAGTAAATGTAGAAAACTTAAACGACAATACATGACGGTTTTAAAATAAAACTTGCTAAATAATTCAAACTTTGATTGAGTGAAAATTATACAGTTTCTTTAGATACAACTTATCTCTCACAAGTCCTAACCCACTCACCTTCAATTGAATTTACTGAATTTTTCGAATTTATTTTAGTTTCCTAAAAGAATAATTTCTAACTTAGATGTTCCATTAAAAACATAATTATCATGAAAACTAACAAATTAAAATCCTTTGTATCCTTTTTGGGATTCTTAGGAATTATCGGAGTTATCATTACTTTAACTACCAATTCTACCAAAACTTATCGCCCGGTAAGTGAGATGCAGAGCGAATGGAAAAATCTTAAAATTTTGCCTCAGGACATTACAAAAGACAGTCTGATGTTTGTAATGCATACCTTTAACAACTCTTTAGGCGTAGATTGTTCTCATTGTCATACTCCGAAAAAAGATAATCCTGACAAAATGGATTTCCCTTCTGACGCCAACAAAAACAAAGAAATCGCACGTGGTATGCTTAAAATGACCAATGACATTAATGCGAATTATTTTCTGCCGCACGCACCAGATCCAAAACCAAAACAAATAACCTCTGTTTATTGCATCACTTGCCACCGCGGAAATCCTAATCCAGAAAAGTATCTGCAAGGCGTGAGTAAAATGATTCCGGTTTTGATGCCGATTAAGAAAGAAGATATGAAAATGAAATAATAATTTGAGCTTTATAAAATTTTATATAAACCTTGATTGATAATACTTTCAAGGTTTTTTTGCGAATAGTTTTTATTTTTAATTAAACCCCAACTTTCACAGAAGCTGTTCATCACACATTAAAGAAAATTTAAAACCCAATCTTCCCTTTCTCTTCCCCACTCCATTTTTCATTTTTGCATAAGTTTTTAATCTCTTCGAAAAGAAGTTTTTCACCAGTTAGAATTTCCTGCATCGCAGATTTTCGGGCAATATTTTCCATTTCACCACCGGAGAAATTGAAGGTTTCGGCTAAAACAATGCTTTCTTTGTCCGACAAAAAAGGAAATTTTTCACACCAGATTTTAGCAGCATTTTCTAAGGAAGGTTGCTCGAATTTTACTTTAAATAAGAAGCGGCGTTCAAAAGCAGCATCCATATTTTCGACGAGATTGGTGGTGGCGAAAAGGATTCCGTTGAACTTTTCCATTTCTTCCAGAATAATATTTTGAATAGCATTTTCGGTATCAGCGACATTAGAACTTCCGGCTGATTTGCGTTTTCCGATAACGGCGTCTGCTTCATTGAAGAGCAAGATCGGACAAAGATCTTCGGTCAGTTTCATTTCATTATACTGAGTGAAAATTTTCTTGACCAATTTCTGACTTTCGCCAAACCACATACTTTTGGTTGAAGAAATATCAACTTTATAAATTTTTCTGCCGGTTTGTTTTGCCAACTGATAAACACTCTCCGTTTTTCCTGTTCCAGGAACGCCGTGAAAAATCGCTGTAACCCCAATTGGCATTGATTTATCTTTCAAGCGCTGTTGCATTTCATTGAATTTATCCTCACTTAAAATGGCCGAAATCTGATTCAGCTGAGCAGTTTCATCGGTATTAAAAAAGAGCTTTTTCTCTGGGATATCTTCGGTCTTTATCAATTTTGAATACTCTTTCGAAACCTCATCAATGATTACATTTTCGTGCTCTCTTAGGAAATCAGTTACTTTTTTAGAAACCTTTGCATTGTGTTTACTGAAAAAATCTTCTTTAGAAATATCAATCAAATCTAATTTCGAAAGTTTGGTTTCCTTGTTGGCTACTTTTTTAACATGCTTTAAAGCCTGACTTTTATGAGCAAAATAATCATCAACCGTCATGATTACGTTGGTATTAAAATCATTATCGCCGTTTTTGATGGCATCCCAAATCGTATCTAAAAGGAAATAAGTTTCAAACACCTCGAGCTGATAATTTTTGATCTCACGAAACATCGGCATTTCTATATTTTCATCACAAATCGTAGAAACATATTCTCTAAAATCCAGATGGGAAATTAACTGATCACCGAGTTGATCACTCATTTTATCAAACTCTTCCAGGATATCGACAAAATTTTTGGGTTCTGTAGACTCCGCTATTTTACTGTATTTTAGAACTTCATTTTTAGAAATACTGTTGATAAGATTTTGAGAAAGTTCATATGTAGAAATCTGTTTTTTACGGCTGTTTTTATTCATTAATAAATTTCGGCTGTAAAGCGTTTCTATCGACTCTCTGTATTTCAAAACCTGAAATTTGGTTAAGCCAAAATGGTCAAAAACATCAGAAAAATTACTGGTCTCAAACCACATCGCAAAAGCATTGGCAAACAAAACCGTTTCGATAGCGTTTAGTTTTAAATAGTCGGAAAGCAATTTCACCTCACTTTCTATTTCTATAAACAACGCATCCTTTAACTGGCTTTCTTTCGATGTATTGTATATCTTTTCAATACAATCCAATACTTTAAAATTAAATTTTGTTTCCATGCTCTATATTTATTTTGACAAAGATCCTAAATCAAAGCGCCAAACTAAGTCAGTTTACTAAAGTTGATCAGTTATTTGAAGTAAATATCTTCTCTTTGGAATCAGTATTATTCAGAACATTCTAATTAATTTTATTTCTGAAATAAATTCTCTTTAAATTACATAAAACAACCCACCGTTAATGGCTATCTTTGCAAAATTCAAAACTTAACGAGCTATTTAATTATGTCTTTATCCTTATTTAATCCTTTCACAGATTTAATTTTCGACGAACAATTTTGCTTCCTAACTGGAGATTTAACCACTGAAAAAATGTCCGTTTATCCGGAATGGCTGATGGATCATTTTAAATTTGGGACCGACCGAATTGAGATGATGGATAAATCGAAGGCTTATACTTATGCAGATCTTCAATTGCCGTGTTCTCCGCGCGTAAAAAAAGCTTTTGAAGACTTGGAAGAAAAAGTTCAGGAAGCCTACAAAAAAGGATTTGAAGGAATGAAAGCGCTCGACGAACAGTTGCTTTTCCTCTGGACAGGCAGAATGGTTTACGGAATGCTGTATCACGAAATGCGGTATGAAAGTTCACGCAAGCTCAGACTAAGAGAAAATTTTGATTTGTCTGCTACGCTGCGCGAACGTTTTGGAAACTTCCATCTCATGATGCAGTCTATCGTAGAACCGATTTCTTTTGTGGGACAAAAACCGTGGAGCATTGCCGTATTTCCGCTTAAATATTCGGCCGATATTTTCAGTTACCGCGACGATACTGTTAATTTATTGTTCCAGTTTGGAGTCAATGGTTTTGGATTTATCGCCTGTATGCAGGATAACGGAATTATAGGTGAAAAACAAAAAGAGATTCTCGAAAAAATGGAAGGTCATGTTTTACACCCGCTCCAGTTTGAAGAACTGTTTGCCAGGTTTCATTACTCCGATTATATTTTACAGTACAAACCAGAATTCAAAATTGAAAATACCGATACCGAAATTACGATCGAAGCAGTTCCTATTACCGCTAATGAAAACAGACCTATTTTCGGATTTTGGGATGACGAGGTTTTTGCACAGTTGTTAACCAATTACTGGTCGGTTTATGGAATTCAAAGAGGCGATATTATTCAGTTTCAAAAACCTTTTTTAAGTTTTCTCGAGAATCCTTATACGAAGGATTTTGTGGTGCCGGAAGGGATTGATTTGCCGTTTTAGGAATTGAAAAAATTATACATGGCTTTTTAAAGTACTAAAGTCACAAAAGCTTTATAGTACTAAGTGATTCAAAAAGGAGGTTATAACTAAAGTTGCTTCAAATAATTGAATAAATTGTGCTTTTCAAAAAAAGTTCCGGCTAAAAAAGATCATTTCCTCTACGTTACTTGTTCATTTCCTCCATGAATCTCACTGTATTTCCTATCAAAAACACGGATCTGAAAAATTTAATTGTAAAAGAAATGAGGAGAAAAAATATAAATCGTTGTTAGAAAATCAATAGATTTAAAATTTTCGAGCATATATTTATTTCATAAACTACTATAATCATGTAGTTTACGAAAATAATACAATCCTTCATTCCTTTTTATGATTTCGATTAATTACAATTATTTTAGGAGTGGATAAAATTAAATTGATATTTTTTCCATTTTAAAATTGTTTATCAAGAAATTGTTGTACTTTTGCACCATAATAACGCGGGGTAGAGCAGTAGGTAGCTCGTCGGGCTCATAACCCGGAGGTCGCACGTTCGAGTCGTGTCTCCGCTACTAAGTAAAGAGAATCAAGAAATTGATTCTCTTTTTTTGTGGGGTTAAGTGAGGGTTTTGGAGATTCCCTATACTCTCTCCTATTATGATACTATTCTAATAAATCTCAAATTATATAAAAGAAGACATACAATAAGGTAACGCATTTACTACTTTAGTGACCCATTCTAATTCTTAAAAAACCTACAAAAATGAGAATCCTATTCTATATCAGAAGAAACAAAATCAATTCGAAAAATCTATACCCTTTAACCTTTAGAATTACTTTAGTTTCAAGGTAGGAAAGAATTTTCCACAGGTGTATTTATTAATCCTGATAATTAGAATAATATAAAAGTAGAAAAGATTTCCATGCACTACAGACCATAACTAAATCAATAACAACTAAGCCTGCTTAAACAATAAATTACCGAGGATTTTTTATTGCTACAGGTTCAGAAGATATTTAAATCTTACAAAGAATTAAGACCACATGCCAGTTGTGATTATTTAACCCCAATACAAGCACATCTAAAATCTGGAAAATTAAACAAGAGATGGAAGAATTATTATAAACGTTTTAACTTTGAAAATACAAGTGTATAGTTATGTCAGGATTTACCTATTAATCTGTATAGCTATTTCAGGACGGGTCCCCAAAATGACGCTTCATACATACCTCATAGATACTTCATGGATAAAGCATGGATAGTTCATGACGAGTTCATGAAAACGAAATCACCATAAAAACAATTTTTCTCTAAAAAAAGAACTTCCAAAATTCCTTACAGAATACAAATTGGTTTTTGAGTTTCATTAATTCCTCCATTAAGCCTTAATGTTGAAAAAATATAGGTTCATTTTTTAGGATCAAAAACAAAACACGATCGAATTCTTCGGCAGAAATAAACTCAAAGTGTTCAACAATAAATCCTAATAGAAACAATTGAAGTAATTCAAAGCTATTGATCATTTAGCAAAAATAACATATCCATCATTTGTCCCTAAATTTTGTGACTGGTTCGTTTTAAAATCGATTCAAGAAGTACGGAAAGAAATTATAACAAAAAAAATCCCTAAAAGTATTAACTTATAGGGATTTGGGCGGAGAACTAGGTTTTCCTTATTAAAACTAATAGAAACCAATAAGCAAATACCGTATTGATTATCAATTATTTATAAACATTTATACTCAAGTAGAAGTTACCAAAAACCAATGAACAACTCCCAATTTAGTCCCTGTTTTTTAAGTAGGGACTAAATTGGAAGTTACTCCATTTTTATCAGTCAGTAATCCTTTTCATTTTAGAACATTCACCGAATCTAGATTATTTTTCTCACAGAGAGAAATGAAGTTTGGTTTCAAAGCAAATAGAAATGAGAAATTTATAAAAATCAATCTTTTAAATGTAGAAAAATCAGAAACATCAACCCTGCGGATTTTCCTTCATTTTAACAGATGTCAGCAACAGCAATTCTATTTCTTTATATTAAACTGAAATATTGTATTTCCAATTAGAAATTATTTAGTCCTCAACTCTATTTCGTCCCAAATTTTTATTATATTTGGGACTATTATGAGACCAAAAGTTGAACAACATATTTCAGATCAAATAGATACCCTAGAAAATGGAGCAATCTTTTTTGTGGATGATTTTTTAGATTTTGGAACCTCGGAAAGTGTAAAAAAAGCATTGCTCAGACTTGAAGAAAAACAAAAAATCAAAAGACTATCTCACGGTATTTATTATAAGCCAAAACTCAGTAAAATTATTGGAGAACTTATTCCATCAATCGAAGATATTGCAAATGCTATTGCAAGAAGAGATCACGCAAGAATAATCCCGACTGGTGCTTTTGCAGAAAACATATTGGGATTAACAACACAAGTTCCCATGAAGTTCACATTCCTCACAGATGGTGCTGCGAGAATTATTAAAGTGGGCAACCGAACAATCAATTTCAAATCTACAGTTCCTAAAAATTTATCTACAAAAGGAAAAATTTCTACTTTGGTTATTCAAGCTTTGAAACAAATAAAAAAAGACAATGTAGATGAAATTACTCTGAATAAAATTTCTGAACAATTGAAAAATGAAGAAGAAAATAATATTCTTCACGATGCTAAACTTGCTCCAGCGTGGATCAGAGAAATCCTTTTAAAGTCCCTCAATAATGAATAATTGGTTTACATTAACAGAACAGCAACAATTCGAAATAATCAATGAGACTTCTGCTCAGCTTGGCTTTTCCGACGTGGTCATCGAAAAAGATTGGTGGGTTTGTATGGTTTTAAGAGCTGTATTTCAATCGAAATATAATACACACATCGTTTTCAAAGGAGGAACGTCATTAAGTAAAGCATATGCTGTTATTGAACGGTTTTCCGAAGATGTTGATTTAATTGTTGATTATCATTTTCTTGGTTTTGATGATTTTAAATCGAAATCGCAAATAAAGAAACTTCGCAAAGCTTCAGGACATTTCGTTATTGGCGATTTCAGAGTAGAATTGACTGAGCAACTTAAAACATTAGGAATTCCGGAAGAAATGTTCATCATAGAATTTGACCCAAAAATTGATGATACAAGTGACCCCAATACATTGGAATTATCATATCAATCAGTGGTTCCAAGTGAAACCCACATTCAAAAGAAAGTGATTATTGAGATGGGCGCAAGAGCTCTATCAGAACCTTCTGAGAAAAGAAAAATAAGTTCATACATCGATCAGAGTTTTAAAGGATATGAATTTGCTTTTCCTGAATTTGAGGTGGAAGTTACCATTCCAACAAAAACATTTCTGGAAAAAGTTTTTCTTCTGCATGAAGAATTTTCAAAACCCCTAGAGAAAATTAGACATCATAAATTGAGTCGTCATTTGTATGATTTAGATCGGCTCATGAATTCTGAATACGGTGAAAAAGCAATTACCGACAAAGATCTTTTCAATAAGATTGCTAAATTTAGAGAACTGATGAATAATGTGAGAGGGATTTCTTTTGAAAATCATAAAAGAGATCAACTCAACATCATTCCGCCAGCGGAAGTTATTGATCTTTGGGAAGCAGATTACAGACAAATGCAGGAAAATATGATTATAGGCGAAAGTTTATCATTTTCAGATTTAATTGAAAAATTAAAATTAATACAAGAAAAATTCAAGGAAATACCAAACACCTAATTACGACCATGTTTCAAAACCTGTAGTTAAAATAGATGTTAATGCTTTCTGAATCACCAATTGAACATGTATTTTTGATTTGTGTTTTTTTATAAAAAAAATCAAAAAAGATAATATTAAAGAAGAAATGCAAAGTAGGAAATACGCTCGAATCAAAACTTGATAACCATTATGACACGAAAAACTTATAGAAAATATTTTTTACAGATAAAAACAAAAAAACAGAGATTATAGTCCCTGTTTTTTAATAGAGACTAAATCATAGTAAATTTATGAAATAATCTTCAAAAAAACCACATCATATCAGCAAGTTGACCATTTTAAACACTGGTTTCGTTATCTATATCAAAATTATTACTCCGCATACAATTTTCTAAATCTTTTAAATCTTTTATGGAATTCTGATACTCTTTCTGTTTGAGTTCATATTCTAAAACCACTTTTTGCTGTGAAAAGCGGTCTTTCAGTAAGGTAATTTTCAAATCCTTCAGTTCTTTGATGCTGATTGAATTGCCCATGTTTTGAGTCCACCTTTTTTCGTTTATTTTTCTTTCGTAGTTTTCAGTAAGGTCTTTCCGGGTGTATAAGTCCAGCATCAAATGAAGATAGGTCATATCAATATCAAGAACATTTACTCTGGGGCGCAAATAAATAAAATGATGGGTGGCAACATAGTTTTTATCGGCATCCATTAAAAACTTTTTTCCAGAGAATCCTCTGGGTTTACCTCGGGTGTAAATTAGAAAATCATTTTCCTGAATGACTTTACTTTCAGTTACTGTTTTAAGCTGAACATCTTTTGCTGTTTTCCTTTTTGCTTTTGTTCGGGAAATTTCTTTAGGATTCTCAGATTGATGCTCCATCATTAATACCCCGTCTTCGGTAAAAGAATTTATTTTCACAAATTCGACCTTCTCTTGTTGATCTGTAGTTATTGCTGAATATTTATCTTCAACAATCCCAGCTTGTAGGTCAAACAGATCGCCGAATGAGTATTCTTTGGTTTCATCATTTTTATCTTTGAAATCGATCATAAGTAGAAGCAGTAAAAAAACTCCAGTCATTGTAATTTAATTTGATGCAAATATACACATTTTACACTGAAATAAAAACAATTACACAATTTGTGTAAAAATAATACTTTATTTGTAAAAAATATATTATGTTTGCAGAACGATAATTGAAAATTCATTTCAATAACACTAAATCTTAAAATAATTAATCATGGAAAACACCGCAACAGCAACACACGAATTTGATTTTGATATCAACAAAATCGACATCATTGATTTAAAAAAATTGTACACTCATTTTGAGATAGAAAATTTTGGTGATGCTGATGCTGATAGTGATACGATTCTTGACCATCAATCATTCTTTAAACTTTATGAGGATACTGATGCTTTTTTACTGATCCGAATTGCAGCATTATTTTCTTCTAATTCAGTAAAAATAATTGAAACAGAATATTATAAACGTGATTCGAAAACTGAAACTGTTTTTGTTGATGAAGTTCACGAAAATGCAAACCACATCTTTGAACTTGATGCAGCTGATTATCATCACTTCGACGCAGCATTTTTCAACTTTGCAAACGTGTTGCAGATGTACGGAGTTGAAGAAGCCGCTCCTATTTTGGAAAAATATAGTTTTCTAAAAAAACTCTAGTAAACCGTGTATTATTATATACGAAATCGCTCCCGGATCAAATCAAAGAATATTAATTACTAAATATGTAATAAATCATTAATTTAAATCAAAATATTCCGTTAAAAGTTAAAAATTATTTGTATTTATGTAACCTAAAAAAAAATAAACTATGAAAAAAGATAATCTGTTAAAGAAAACCGAAGTATTGGCAAAAGCGATAGCAATGTTGGCTCCATTATACCATGATAAAAATTTAGATGAATCTCAAAGAGGTTTGCTTGAGACGCTTATAGGTGCAGGAATTTGGTATCTGCCAAACAGCAAAGTTTTATTCAGTGGAAAAATCAGTAAAGCTGCGTTGGAAGAAATAAAAATTGATTCTAAAGTTAAATTGGTGCAAGAGCATGGATTCCCAAGAAAGGTTGCCGGTAATAAATTGTTTAACGAGCATTTAATTCAAATCATCAAAGATACCGACGCGTTATGTAATCTATTTCTTGAAAAATTTGGTAGATATAATTTAGTTTTAAAAGAGGAGAATCTTCAATTAAAGAAATATCAGAAAACTGCGCTGTTTGTTTCTGAAGATGAAGCTTATAAATTGGCTGGAATTGAATTGGTAGATTTAGCAGATGAGCATTTTAATTTTCCTCAATTAAAAAAATATATGATTAAGGAGATTGAAATTATTGAATCCGAGGAAATGGAAGATTTTGACACAAAGGAGGAACAAAAAACTACAACATTACCTAAGAAATCGTCCCTTCAGATGGATGAAAATAAAGTCGAAAAGGTAATGGACAGAAAAATCTTTAATTTAAGCGAGAACGACAAAAACGCCGCTCAGCAATATAAAAGATTTATACAATTTGTCATCGATAATTTTAGCCATCGGTTAGAAGAGAATGAAACTTTAAAAAAATATTTCACTCGTGATCAACTTGATGATGTTTTAGGAGCAGCAAGAAATTACGACCGAGTAAAATCACATGAGGATTATTTTTACAGTAACCATTTAGGCAAAAAAGAACAGCAGGTAAGAATAAAAAGAATTGCAAACGAATTACAAATAGAATTAGTTGCTTGATAGAACCCAATTAAGAATCTTCAACCATTTAAAAAAATAACAATTATGCCAGACAAAGAAGAAACACAAAACGAAACTGAAAAAAGAATAATTAATCTAACAGACCTTGCTCTATATACTGATACTCCTTTTGAATCAGACATTACCGACTCCATGCTTGAACTTTCACATCTATACGAAAATGGTGTAGCTGGAGAATTGGAGGCTGATAAAGAAAAAGCACATTATTGGACTGAATTATATACTAAGAAAAAAGTAAATAATTTATCAGAAAGAGCATTAGAAAATGATAATCTTCTTGCAATGTTAGAACTTGCAGAATTATATGATAATAAACTTGCAGGCGAGAAAGAAGAAGATGAAAAGGAGGATCAAGCCAATTACTGGAGGTCACTGTACAATGAAAAAAATGGAGATTATCAATTAGGAAATAGGCGTGAACATGAAGCCACTTATGCGGAAAGATTTCCATTTCTTGCAAAAGATGCAATCAAGGGAAATACCGAATCAATGGTAAAACTTGGCTTAATGTATAGAGATAGCATAGTGGGTCAAATTAATTATTGGAATGCTTCCGATGTCGTTGAATTATTTGAAAAAACGATGGCAGGTGATGTTCAATCAATGCATTCATTGGGAGAAATGTACTTTTACGGTCAAAATGTAAAAGAAGATGAAGTAAAAGGATATCATTGGCTTAAGAAAGCGGCAGATTTAGATTACGTTCCATCTATATTACAATTAGCGGAACTACAGAACTCTGGAATTGAAATTGAAAAGGAAAATCATACTATTAAAGAGTTATTTATTAAAGCTGCCCAATTAGGTTCTGATGAGGCGAAAAGATGTCTTGTCGTTATTTGCCACGAAGATAAAAACGAAGAAGAAAAAGAAAAATGGTTGCAGGAGATTTTGCAAACGACCGATTCAGAAGTTATGAAAGCAATCGGCTACTTCTATTACAACGGAGATATAGTAGAAAAAGACCACAATAAAGCCATACAATGGTTTGAAAAAGCCGCAGAAAACGGTAACTTCATGGTGATGAATACTTTAGCTAATATTTACAAGAACGGGAAAGGAAATATAAAAAAAGACGTAGAGAAAGGTGAATATTGGAATGACAGACATTGGGATTTTGAAATAGATTATAGCGAAATAAACAAATTTCATCTTCCTAAAGAAAATTTTAATAAAGCAATGTATTGGTTTAAAAGAGCTGCAGCCGAAAATAATGTTGATGCAATCTTTAACGTTGGTTTGCTATATGATAATGCAGTGAATTGGGGAGGCGATTTTATGTGTGATGAAAGCTGCATGTTCTTAGCCAGAAAGTGGTTTAAAAAAGCAATCAGTTTAGGACATGAAGAGGCAAAAGAAGGTTTGAAATACCTTATTTCGGATATGGAAGACTGCGAATTGATTTAAAAAAACACAAACTACTGGTTTTTTAATCGTTTCATTAATAAAATCAAAAACCTACCTTATAATTACAAATCTACCATTTCATGGAAAACACACATAAGCTCCATCGTCATTTTGCCTCATACTTTAATGATCAACTTGTTGAACCTTTCGTTTACGTTTTGTCAAAACGAATGGAGAATGGACATATCTGTATTCCAGTAAACAGCAGTATTGATGAAGAATTGAAAGAAGGTGGCTATTTAAAGCAACAATCTTTCAAAGATTCTTCTTTAGTAACTTCGAATGAAACAGATTTAAAACCCTTTGTTCTTTTTAATGATAAATTTTATCTGCAACGCTATTTTCAGTATGAAACTACTATTTTAAACCGTTTAGAATCACTCGCTAAAAGTAAAGGTAAATTTACAGAAAGAAGTGAAGCATTGCGTTCACAAATCGATTTTATCCGTGAAGAGATTTCACCTGTTGAAGACCTTTCCAGTTATTCAGCTGAGGAAAAACCCGACTGGCAAGCTGTCGCTGCAATACAGGGGGTACTGAATAATTTAACGATTATCACGGGCGGACCAGGAACGGGTAAAACTACCAGTGTTGCGAAAATCTTAGCACTTCTTAAAAAAACTGAAGGCGATCAATTGAAAATTGCTTTAGCTGCACCAACCGGTAAAGCTGCGGTGAGAATGAAGGAATCACTTTTGGCCAGCGTCATTCAATACAAAGGTTTGAATATTGAAGATGTGGTGAATAAAACCGAACCGAAAACACTTCACCGATTATTGGGAACCAATTTAAATTCTCCATTTTTCAAACATAACAGCACTAATCCACTACCCTATGATGTCGTAATTGTAGATGAATCTTCTATGATCAGTGTTGCGATGTTTTCAAAATTGTTAGCGGCAATTGGTGAAAATACACGCATAATTATTCTCGGTGATTCAGAACAGTTGGCCTCAGTCGATGCCGGAAGTTTATTTGGAGATGTTTGTCTTTCTCAAAAAGAGACAGAAAATCAATTTGCTAATGAGAATCTAAAGTTGATTAATTCATTAATTCAACCTGATAGAGTTGTCTCATATGTTCTAGAAAAGCCTGATAATTTTCTGAATCAGCATTTGGTTCGATTGAAGAAAACGTATCGCTTTGATCAGAATTCTAAAATGGGAAGGTTTACGCAAGCCATTATTAAAGGAGAATCGGGGCAATTGGAATCGATCATCAATTCACCAGATGATGATTGCTTATTTGTTGATTACGATTATAAAACAACTTTTTTTGAAAACTTTTTAAAGAAATACAAAGCCTATATTGAAGAAGTTAATATAGAACAGGCACTGATTAAATTAAATAACTGCAGAGTTTTATGTGCGAACAGAGAGTCAGAACAAGGTATTTATAAAGTAAATGAACGCATCCAAAGTTTTTTGAAAAGGGAGTTCGCCAATCAGATAGGGCTATTTAATCCTTCAGGCGAGTTATATCATAATCAGTTGATTATGGTTACAAAAAACCAACCCGATTTGAATTTGTTTAATGGAGATGTTGGCATTGTTCGGAGAGATGATAAAAATAAATTAAAAGTATATTTCCCACAGTTACAGTCTAATTCGGTTCAGGACGAAAATAAAAAGTATCATGTTGTTACGCCTGGATTTATTGAACAGTGGGAAACCGTTTTTGCAATGACCATTCATAAAAGCCAAGGTTCAGAATTCAAGGACGTTTTTGTGATGTTGCCAAAGAATCAGGATAATCGGATTTTAACGCGCGAACTACTATATACCGGTATTACAAGAGCAAAAGAGCGTGCCTATATACAAGGCACTTTAGAAGTCATAGTGGCGACCGCCGACCGTTTTGTAAATCGGGTGTCAGGAATTAAAGAACGTATTCAAAATAATTAACAGCATGTCGATCATCCAGTATACTACCACAAACAATAACGACTTAGCTCAGCAATTTGCTGCAAGTATCAAAAAAGAAAATAGCATTTTTACCCCCATATTCGTAGGTATTTCAAATAATGAAACCAAAGAGTGGCTTGTAGAACAAGTGGCTGAATACAACACCATTTCAGCCAATTTTGTTTTTAAAAAACCGCTGCAATGTGTTGAAATGATTCATCAGATTCTGGGACTGGGAAACTCCAGAAAAGAGCTTCTTCAATCCAGTCAATTAAACTGGATTATTTTTTCTATTCTTAAAAAAGAACAATTTACAAGGCAGTTTCCAACGATAGCCAACTATTTTTCCGCAGATGATTTAAAGCGCTTTACTTTAGCCGAGAAAATAGCCAGTTTATTTTCTAAATACCAGGAGTTTGATCAAAATCTAATCAATAAATTAGAAGATGAAACAGGAGAAAATAATGAAGAACATATTCGCTGGCAGTCTTTTATATGGAAACAGCTCAATCAAATTGCCAGCAATAACTTCAGCTCGCTCTCAAAAATGTATCAGGAGATTCTTGCTCATTTAAGTGGGAATTTAGACCATCAAAAAATCTTAACTCAAAAAATACCTTCACTTTATTTTTATGGAACTGTTCCTTATACCACCGATTTCGTCAATTTTTTAGTTGAGTTAGGGAAATATATTGATATTCAAATATTTAGATTAGATCATGATTCTGACACCTATTCCTGCAGACTCTACGAAACACTTTCCGGCTTTCAGAAGAAACAGGCTCCTTTATTCAATGGTATCATCACTGAAAAATTACCGGTATCAGTTTCACAGGCTGAAAACACTTTATTAAGTTCCGTTCAACAGGAATTAGTAGGTTCGAATACTGTTAATTATGCTTTTAACGAAACGGATGACTCTATTCAAATTACCAATAATTATTCGGTTTATAGAGAGGTTGAGGCTTTATGGAATTATTTGATTACTCAATTTGATGCCGATAAAAATCTACAGCAACGTGAAGTTTGTGTGATCATTCCTTCATTTGAAAAATATGCTCCTGCAATTAAAGCAATTTTTGGAAACGATCATCTGAAATTTGACTATTCTTTTTTCAACACCAGTTATAAAATCCAGGATTCTCCTTACAAGGCATTATTGGCGTTGTATGCTATGGATGAAAAAGAATTTACTTCTAAGCAGGTTTTTGGATTATTAGAATATAAGTATATTCGAGAGAAATTTGGTTTTGCAGAGGATTTAGAAACGATCAAACGTGCGATATATTTGGCTAATATCCGTCACGGAATAGATGGAGATATCGAATTAGAAACTGATATGGTCTCTTGGCGATATGGTTTAAAACGATTAGTTTATGGCGGTTGTATAGAGAACACTGATGAACTCCTCACTTTTGCCGATACCGAATTTTATCCTGTTTCTGAATTTGAAGACGGCGACTTTTTTGAAATAATTCGGTTAAATCATTTTGTAGAAACACTCTATGACTGGGTAAAATTAAAAGAAGAAAAACGCAGTTTGTTTGACTGGATCAAACATTTAGAACGAACTATCGAAAACTTCATCAACATTGAGGAACAGGATCCAAATGTGTTTAACCGACAATTAGACGGATTGATGAAAGTAAGAGATTTGGTTAGTGAAGATGTCCCTTTCGCAGTTATACATTATCATTTGAAAAAACTTTTCGACAATTTAGAACAGTCTGAAAAGATAGGTTACGGTGGTATCCGTTTTATTTCTCCAAATCCAAATATTGCTGTACCTGCTAAAATCTACTGTTTCCTGGGAATGAATGGAAACGAATTTCCAAGATTAAGCCGCAAATTAAGTTTTGATTTACTTTCGGAGGAGAAAGAATTTAGTGCCTCAGGATTAGACAAAAATATGTTTTTGAACTTAATTCTTGGGGCTGAAGAAAAATTATACATCAGTTACATCGGACAGAGTGTTACAGACAATTCTTCCATTCCGCCAAGTACCTTGATTGAGGAATTAACTGATGCTTTAAAAAAATGGGGAATTCCGAAAGATACTTTTATCGCAAAACATCCTCTGCATTTGTTTAGCACAAAATACAATCAAAACGATCCGCGCTTGATTCGATTTTCAAATTCAACCAAAGAAGAAATTGAAAAAGCGGCAGTCTCCAATTTTGCAAATTTAGAATTAGAAAAAGATGCTGAAGGAAATAAAATTATTCCACTTCACAGTTTGATTCGATTTATTGAAGATCCAATTCGTCATTATTACAATAGGGTTTTAGGTATATATTATTCAGATAGAACAATAGATCTGGAAGACTGTGAACCTTTTGCATTAAGTCACTTAGAGAACTGGAGTATTAAAGATGATTTATTAAAAAAACGATTGCAAATAAATCAAGATGATGAAACTTCTGTTCTGGAAAAAAAGCGTAGAGGAAAGCTTCCATTTAGAAATTTTGGTATTGCTCCAATAAGTGAAAACATGAAAGAAGTTGATTCACTATTAGCTAAATTACCACATTGGTTTTCAGAAACAGTTAATAGATCAGTACCTATTAACTTTGTTTGTAATCAATACAGAATTATAGGGAACATTGATGGCGTTTATGATGATAAGTACCTTTTTGCTACGGTATCAACTGATAAATGGAAATATAGAATCCGTTCACTAATCAATTTTATGGTGTTAACTCTTTTTGACACTAGTAAAACCCAGGGTTCTTATATCCATAAGAAAGACCAAAGTCCTTTAAATAAAAAGGAAGATTTTGAAAATAACTTGATTCAGTTATGCGAACTATTTGAACGAGGGTCATCAGAATTAATTCATTTTACGAGTGATTTTATAAAGATTACGGCAAAAAAAATGGATACTTATTTAAGTGCTACTGATCTCGAAGAATATTTTCACAGTCAATTAAACGCTCCTGAACCCTCAAAAGTATATGCCTCTGAATATTTTACAAGAGAATTAAAGAATGGTTTTTTAGATGAAGAACAGGCATTTGATCAATTTAAAACGACTTACATAGAAATAATAGGAATAGTTGAATCTGGATTACAAGAATAAACATGGAAGAATTTAAAGTGGAATCAGTTGATCTTTCGGGAGCAAATATTATCGAAGCCAGTGCAGGAACCGGCAAAACATTTTCGATTGCAGTATTGGTAGTTCGATTATTGGTTGAGAAATGGATACCAATCGAAAAAATGTTGTTGGTTACTTTTACGGAATCAGCAGCTGCAGAATTAAAAGAACGTTCTATAAAATTCATAAGAGAAGCCCTGTTAGAAATAGAGAACTCTGGATCATCCGGAAATGAAATTATTAAGGGAGTGGTAGAAAATGCGCTTAACAATAATCAGACGAGTGCTGACATTGAAAATAGACTTCGCAAAGCCTTGTTGAACATTGATAATGCGATGATGTGTACAATTCATAGTTTTTGCCAGCAAACGCTGAATGAATTTGCTTTTGAAACCAATCAGATTTTTGGTAAGGAATTAAAATCGGATATTTCAGATATTGTGACGAAACATACGAATGGATTTAGACGCGCAGTTTTAAATATAATAAATCCTGAATTATTCGAAATAAGCGAATTAAGCAATGAGAAAATCTTAACTGGAATCATTAAAAATGCTTTAAGTGGACAAAAACTTCACGGAGATCATGCTGAAGTTCATTCTCTTTTAGAGTACAATCAAGAGTTAGAAAAGATAAGAGATGCCACAATTGAATATTTGCAAAACAGCAAAGATTCAATGACTAATACTATAAATAATTATGTAAAAAAGGGATACGGCAAAGCATCAGCTTTATCTAAAATTGAAGATAATAATAAACTATTAATTTATTTTGAGCTAGATGCAGATAAAATAAAATTTGATTTTAACGATCTTTTCCCAATTGAAATTGCAGAGTGCAAAAAGAATAAACAGGAAAGAGACCTTTATTCCTGCTCGACTAAAAATGTTTTTTTTCAGCAAGCCATCGACTGGATCCTTCCAAAAGTTAAGCAAGAATTGAAGTCTAAAAACCATTTCACCTTTGATGATTTAATCGATCAATTACACGGATCGCGAGACAAGGATGCGCTAAAGCTATTAATGAGAGCGAAGTATGATGCTATTTTTCTTGATGAATTTCAGGATACCGATAAAAAACAATATGCTATTTTCAAGGAAATTTTCCAACACGATCCTTCCAAAATAATTTTCTATATCGGTGATCCAAAACAATCTATATACGCCTGGAGAAAAGCGGATTTAAATACCTATTTCGAAGCACGAAACGCTATCGTCTCGGAAAAACGTTTTACGATGAAGACGAATTTCCGGTCCACAACAAATTATATCGATGCTTTAAACAAGTTTTTCCTGCCCAACACTGATTTCGATACTTTCGAAAATGGTGCAGTAGAGGGTCACCAAAAAATAAAATACGAAGTTGTAAAAGCAAAACAACAAAATGCTGAAGGCCTCAATATAGATAACAAGTTGCTTTCCCCATTAACCATAATTGATGGATATAAGAGTGAGGAAGAGGTCAACGCTATAGTACGAAAAACCATTCGACATTTATTAAAAGGAGACGTGACCTTAAATAAAAAACCTTTAAAACCTTCTAATATCACTATCTTAATCAGAACCAATCGTGAAGGAAAAACACTAAAAAGAATACTGGAAAGTGAAAATATCCCTTCCGTAATTTTGGATGACAGCAAAGTGGTTCAGTCAGCAGAAGCAAATGAATTATTGTTTATCCTGCAAGCGATTCTTAATCCAAAAAAAGCAGCCATTCAAAAGGCGTTTCTAACTTCTGTATTAGGGAAAAAAGTTATTGATCTAGAAGATATTGATTTCGATTATTGGGTTGAAAAATTTTCTACCTATCAAAAAAACTGGACAAAAGACGGTATTTTTGTAGCATTAAATCAGGTGATTAATGATTTTAATTTGATAGCAAAAAACCAGTCAGATATCACGAAAGGACATCGAATCCTTTCGAACATCAGGCAATTATTAGAGTTGCTGCAGGAAAAAGAACAGAATAATGCCTTAACACCAAATGAAGTTTATTTTTACTTATACAATCAGACAAAATCAGTTGATGATACAGAAAACAAAGAACTTTCGCAACGGATAGAAAGTGATGAAGATGCAGTAAAAATTGTTACCATTCATAAAAGTAAAGGATTAGAATATGATGTCATCATAGCTCCTTATCTGAATCTGAACGAGAATGAAAAAGGTGAGTTTAGTAGTATAAGAATAGAAAAAGAAGGTGAAAGTGATTATGTTTTTACAAGAAAGCCAATAAGTGATCTTTCCTTGAAAGTTCAATTTATAAGTCAGCAAAATCAAGAAAACAGACGTCTGCTATATGTTGCTTTGACCCGTGCTAAATATAATGCGATTGTAATTAGTAAGGTTGGAAAAAGTACCCTTTCAAACCTACTGGCTAAATTACAAACGACAAACAACAATATTAAACTTTATAAAAAAGAAGATATTGTCGACTGGAATCCGGATCCTATTACATTACAAGAGGAAACGATACCCTCTTCTGATAAGACAATTCCAAAACTCGTTTTTGCAGATAAAAATTATAACAAGATGAGCTACTCTTTTCTGTCTGCTCATCCTTCAAAATCTACCAAACAAGACGGAACTTCTTATGAGAAAAGTCACTATGACCATTTTGTTTTTAAAGATTTAAAAAAAGGCGCCCAAATAGGAAATTTACTGCACAACATCTTTGAATTTATTAATTATTCAGACACAGACAATTGGACGGAAGTTATTCGTACTTCTGTGCAGTGTTTTGCGCCATCTAATATTGAAGACACTGTTTTTTTAGAGAACTTATATCAACTCGTTCACCATACTGTTCATGCTAATTTAGGCACAGACGCTTATGGAAACACCTTTTCATTACAAGCTATAGAACGGGGAAAAAGAATCAATGAGATTGAATTCAATTTCAAAATTGCAAATGAATTTGGAATGATGGATTTAGAAAGCGTGATGATGGATCATTCACAGATTCTAACAAAACGTTCAGGCGATGTCAAAGGCATGATGAATGGTTTAGTCGATTTGTTTTTTGAGCATGAGGGAAAATATTACATCCTCGACTGGAAGTCTAACTTCTTAGGAGATTCGATTGCATGTTATCACGCAGACCAGCTCAATGAGTCCATGAATGAGAGCAACTATCATTTGCAGTACTGTATTTATACCGTCGCTATGAAACGGTTTGTCGAAAGCAAACTGGGAGCTGATTTTGATTATGAAACTCACTTTGGAGGAGTTATTTATTTATTCTTAAGAGGAGTTCGTGAGGGACAAAGTACAGGAGTGTATGTCAACAAGTTGCCTAGTAATAAAGTGGAGGAATTGGAAAGGATTTTTCAATTAGAAGCAGTGATGTAAATGTGTGCGAAAATATATGATACTAATTTTTTCAGTTTTACGAATATTTGCTGAATCGTAATCTTTCGTGTAGTTAAAAAGATATATTTATAATCTAGAACTCAAAAAAGAGTTATTAATTTGATGCTTTTTTAATCTCCCAAAAGGAAATGCAAAATTCGTCTTCAAAAGATTTGGATCCTCATTTTTATTCAGTTACATTGTAAGTATAAGTGAAACTTTCGTTATTTTTCGAATCACGACTGCTTGTTAAGATAGATTTTCCTTTCGACTTTTGTTTAGTACTTTTTGAAGCTATTGTAGCCTTTGTTTTTCTAATAGGGGAAATAATTAAATCAGCGTTCTTACTGTCATAAACAATGTTACCTAAAAACATATCTAAAGCCTCATATAAACGATAATTTTGTTTGAGCTCACCATCCTGTGGGAAGATTTGATTTCCAACCGAAAAGCCTAACAACTCTATGATTATGCGCGGACTATCCGGATTATAACCGCCTTGAAATAAAATGTGAGTTTTAGGTTTCATTTTCTGAAATTTCTTTTCTGCATTTTTTGAAAAAAGCCTGCTTAAATATAATTCTGTTACTTCCCGATACTCAGTGTTTTTGGCACCATCTCTCATTTCCTGAATATTAACATTCTCAATAGTCAAGTAAAGAATATTTTCTTTTTTTATCCCTAACTCTATCATCTTTGCCTCAAGTTCCTCCGAATATGCCATATTAAAAAACTTTTTATTAATCCTAAAGATAATGAAAATTAAGAAGTCATTATCGAATTAAACAGAAACAAAACCAATTTCATTAAATTTCATAAAAATACTTGTAGTTTTATTTAAAACAATATTATCAATTCACCTCTTAAGATAAAAATTTCAATAATTCCCGACGGCCTGTTTTAAAATAGAAGCAATCTTATCTCTTAAACTTTCAGGAGTAATAACGGTTACCTGCCAACCAAAAGAAAGAATGAGTTTTTGCAGTTCAAAATTAGGAATAACTTTGATGCGAACTTCTAACTGATCATTAATTTCTCTTGCCTTTTGGGACTGATGAATAGGCTTCGTTAATATATAGGGCTTCGCTTCGGCACTAAAGAGTAATTTCACTTCTTCCGCAACTGCGTCAAAAGGTCTGCTCACTCCTACGATATCGGAGAAATAATCTTCCCAGTCAATGTCTGCATCAACATAGGTTTTGTTAGTTTCTTTTACTCCACTAACCCTGTCTAACGCTAAATTCCAGGTTTTGATTCCATTCTCCTCATTTCGTCCAAATACGAACCAGCGATTATTGTATTGTTTTAAATGATAAGGATGAAAAACTATATTTACTGACTTTTCCTGCGTGAAGGGATGATAAGAAACATTAAGAACGCGTTGGTTATGAATCGCATTAAAAATCACCTTAATGTACTCAGTTCCTACATAATCAATATTCGATTCATAACTAATGATATGCTCACTTTCCGGAATTGCGCCGAATTTTGATTCTAATCTGGGTAACATTTCATCCATCCATTCAAACTGAGGGGCACCAGAAAAACGTGACAGAATCTGTAGGGCCGATTGCATTTGAAGTGCTTCAGCTTCATTAATGGGTTCATTTCTGATGCTGAAATCCCTATCTGAATATCGATAAATTTTCCTTCGTCCATCTTTTATCTTATCTAAAGGAATCGAAAAACCATCTTCGCTTTCCATGTACTTAATGTCTTCGAATAATTGGCGGCGTTGAATTCCTGTATTGTCTGGATCACGTTCAAATAATCTATCGTTTATTTCTTTTAACAAATCATCGATGTTATAAGTTCTTCCCGTATTGCGAAAGCAATTATCCAAAATTTGGTATCGGAAGTAAGCATTTTTATTGATTGCCATAGTAGAATTATTTAATATGCAGATTCACTGCACAAGATACAAATACTTTTGTAGAGTAAATAAATAATAAAACATAAATGATGAAAACTGAAAATCAAATTATCAAATGCCCGAAATGTGGAACTGAAATCGACGTGAATGATGTGTTGTCACATCAAATCGAAGAAAGTTTAAAAATAAAACTTCTTGCCAAAGAAAATTCTTTAAAAGAAGAATTTCAGAAAAAAGAAGAAACTCTCCATGCAGAGAGAAAAGCAGTCGAGGATTTAATGAAAAATCAAGACTCAATTCTGCAGACAAGACTGGAGGAAGAAAAAAAGAAAATTGAAAAAGAGGCAGAGGCAAAAATGAAACTGAAGTTGCAGGCAGACCATGAAGAAATTCTCAAAATGAAGGATGACGAACTTAAAGAGAAATCTGAGCAGGTTAGAGCTTATAATAAAATGAAAACAGATTTTGCCAGAATTGAACGTGAGAAAAATGAACTGAAAGAAACCCTTGAAGCGGAAAATGAGCAAAAATTAAATACAAAAATTGAAGAAGAACGACAAAAAATTCAATTACAGATTATGTCTAAACATGAACTGGAAATAAAAGACTTCCAGAAGAAATTGGATGATCAGAAAAAACTTACGGAGGAAATGAAACGCAAACAGGATCAAGGATCAATGCAATTGCAGGGAGAAGTGATGGAACTGGCAATTGAAAATTTCCTTGCTTCTAATTTTCCATTGGATACCATTGAAGAAATTAAAAAAGGTGCTTCAGGCGCAGACTGTCTTCAAACCGTAAACACTTTCGATACCCAAAACTGTGGCACCATATATTATGAAAGCAAGCGTGCGAAGAACTTTTCGTCTGGCTGGATTGAAAAATTCAAAAATGATATTCGTGAGAAAGGCGCAGATATTGGGGTTTTGGTAACCGAAGTTTTACCTACCGGAATGGAAAGAATGGGATTTCATCAGGGAATTTACATCTGTCGTTTTGACGAATTCAAAGGGCTTTCTAATATTTTGCGACAGTCATTAATCACCATCAGTACCGCGATTCAGTCGCAGGAAAACAAAGGTGATAAAATGGTGATGCTTTATAACTTTCTTTCTGGTACAGAATTCAGAATGCAAATGGAAGGAATCATCGAAGGTTTCCAGCAAATGGAAATAGATTTGAACACCGAAAAAAGAGCGATGATGCGCAGTTGGAAACAACGCGAAAAGCAGATTCAAAAAGTGATCAACAACACCGTGAATATGTACGGCTCGATTAAAGGAATTGGCGGAAATGCAGTGCAAACTATAGAACTTTTAGAACTTGGATATACCGCAAATCAAATTGAAAACACACTAGATTATGAATGAAACAGTAAGAAAAAAATTGATCGAGGTTGCAAAAGATAAAGCAGTTATCACGTATCAGGAATTATGTAATGTCTGCAATTTAAAACTCGACATGCGAGAGAATCCAGCAGACCGAACAGAAATCGGTAGAATTCTGGGCGAAATCTCAGTACACGAATTTAATCACCAACGACCGCTTTTAAGCGCAGTAGTTCTTTCGAAAAATGGTGAAGAAGGCGACGGATTTTATAAACTCTGCCAGGAATTAGGTTTTACAAAAAACTGGCGAAAATTAAAAGAAGAAGGAATCTTCAGTATTAAGGAAATTATAAAATGTCATCAATATTGGTCTAACAATTAAAATTATTTATTATGGAAAAGCAACATGTACACAACCTTATTATTTTAGATGAAAGTGGCTCCATGCACAGCATTAAATCCCAAATCATTTCGGGCTTTAACGAAACCGTTCAGTCGATTAAAGGTTCTCAGAAAAAATTCCCTGAGCAGGAACATTTTATCTCTGTCGTTAGTTTTAATGATCTTGGCAACAAATTGTTGCACTTCATTGATCCTGTAGAAAAACTTAATGAGATCGATGCTGATCTCTATCAGCCAAATGCCTGTACTCCACTTTTTGACGCTATCGGATTCTCGGTGACTAAATTACATCAGGTCGTAAAAGATCAGCAGAACTGTAATGTCCTGGTAACTATTATGACCGATGGTGAAGAAAATGCATCGAAGGAATATTCTGGAAAACAGATTAAAGAATTGATTGAAAAGTTGAAACAAGAAAAATGGACTTTTACCTATATCGGAACCGATCACGACGTAGATCAAATCGCACTTAATCTTTCCATCACCAATACTTTGATTTTTGAGAAAAACGAAGCCGGCATTAAGAAAATGTTTGAAAAAGACAGAACTTCGCGCGATGTTTATTATTCAAAAGTCCAAAGAAATGAGGATACGAAGGATAATTTCTTTGAGGAATAATATGGCGTAATTCTTCATTATTTTATATAAAAATAAAAGCTCGGATTTAATTCTGAGCTTTTGTTTTATTTTCTAATTTGGTAGTTAGTCATATCCAGCAATTCGAATTGAGGGAAACTCCTTAAAGTGGATTATCGCCATTTTATTCGAAATCATTTCAATAATTTTTTAATTCCCTGAACAAATGCATCTCTATTATTGTGCTTGAGAGATTGATAATGTTGAAGTTTTTGTTTAAGCTGGAGTGAATTTACATCTTTATTCCAAAATACAATCCTTTTTTGTAAGATCTCAGGATCTTGGATATATGTTGTTAAGTTTCGCAGCACTTTATCAATCTCTTCATTTCCTGCTCTAAAAATATGCGTTCCCCTCAAATCATTACAATTTTCCCAAACAATATAAAATCTGCTTTTTGACTTTATTGTAAATAAAAAACTAACTTCTTTGACAGTATCTCGCTGTTCAATTATAGGAACGATTTTTCGGGTAGCGCTATGCATACTAGCTAGCAACTGGATATAATAAGATTTACTTCTATTACCGATATATTTTTCAATAATTTCTTCATTAGTCAAATTCTCAACGGAAGGGAGCTGAACTAAATTTTTGTTACTACCACTTCTATTGAAATTTAATTCACTCCTTACCCGTTCTTCAACTAAAACTACAGTATCCTGTATTTTATCCCAGCCTGGTGATTGTTCTTTTAAAACAATTGATTTATGCACTAAAAATTTAAGGAGGGTATTATAATATTTTTTAAAATAACCCTCTTTTAGCAAGTTCATTTCTTCCACAATACCTTGCATATCAATAGGTAAAATAAATTCAGTTTTATGTTTAAAACTTATTTTATTTTTTCCAAAAACTACATCTTCCCAAACCATATAGACGGTTTTGCTTTCACTAATTTTCAAATCAAGAATTTGCTTTGCCCGTTTTTCTTCTTCTACAATAGCTGCCCTAATTTTTTCTTCTTTTTCTCTTTTAAGATTTTGTCTTTCTATACTAAGAAGTTTCTCTCTTTTTTCGTTCTCTTTTAATTGAAAAGCGCTAAACTCCCTTTCTTTAGGTTTTATATAATTCTCAACTGCATGATTTATCTCAGCTTCACCACCCCTAAATTCTTCTGTAAGTTCAAAGATTGCATTTACTTTTGTACATCTCAATAAATAAGCAGACCAATATTTATTAGAAACATCTTCATTATGAACATCTGCTAAATGGATTAGAAACTTTTTTATCCCGAGGGTCTGTTTGCACTTTTGACATTCAAATAAATGTCTTTTAGAGGTAATTTTCTTTGAAAAGTATTCTATGTCAACTGATAATAACATTTATTTACTTGAACTTTTATTGATAATTAAATACTCCTGACGTCTTTCAAATTTTTAAAAACGTAATACTTTCCATTTTAAAAATCCAGAAATTCTCACATCATTCATCACTTCGAATAAAGTCAAAACTCGTTTCTAAACACGGTCTCAAACTTTGATCATTCGCACCAATCTGCAAATAATTACCAGCTAGAGACTGAAAATAATCCAAACCTCTATCCATCACAATTCTCCAACCATTGCTTGTTTTAACTTCGCGCCCATGGATGGTATCTGAGAATTCGAATGTAAACTGGATATCATTTTCATACAAGCTATCCGCAATCTGTTCAAAAGCAATTTTATTTTCTTCTCGCTGGTCTCGATCATCACGTGAGGTGATAAGATGAATTTTTTTGCAGTCTCCAATTTTCACAATCATTTCTGCCAATTTAATAAAATTGGAAATTTGATGCTTCAATCTAATATAGGGATCCTGAATAGTAATAGATTCTGCACCGATAAAATAACTTTTAAATACATCTTCGTAACTGTACCCAATGTCACCGTAAAGAATTTTGAGATTCTTCGGTTTAGTTTCAGTTTGTTTTGTGAAATTCTCAGATTGAACTTCTGGAGTACGATCAGCATCGAAATTTAGTTCCGCATTTACACTTTCGATTTGCAGAGTATTATCTTTTCCTTTCTTTAAAGAAATACCTTGTAGCACCGCTTTACTTTCCGGACAGTAAATAATTTTTTCAATTCCGTCCTTATTAAAATATGATAAATCTACACGACTGTATTCATCATCATCTTTCATTTTATCCATTTGCTCCTTTACTCTGCGTCGTCCTTCAATCGCATACTCCAAGATTTCATCAAATTCCTCATCAGTTGGATTAGCATCTGGATGGATAATTTTCAATAAGGCCATTGAAGTCTTCTGAATAGCTAGATCATCACGTCCTTCCACATTTGGTCCGAGTCTCATTTTAGACGAAAGTATATTGCTATATGCGCTGCTATTTTTAAGCATGTGATGAAATGCTTCTGCAAAATAATCTGTAATCAATCCATAGTTGGACGCATACCACCTTGGATCCATTTTAGGAATTTCCCAGCCTGGTAAATAGTAAAAAAATCGGTCTTGAATTGCAAAGTCAAAGGCTTTTGGTAGGGTTATAAATAAAGAGTGATCAGAGGAGCGCACTACCTGTTCTATAGAATGATCAATGTTTCCAACAAAAGCAAAACTTGCATTGGCAATCACTTCTCGACCACGGCTAAATCTACCTTTGGCCATATAATCCTTCATAATCTGAATTGTATCCGTATCTGTAATTTTAAGATTACCTACTTCATCAAAACCAATGGTATCCCAATACCCAACCAGACCAACTTTTTTTCGAGCATTATTGTAAAGTAAGGTTGCAGTACTGGCTTTACCACCACTGATTAAAGTACAATAGGGAGAGAACTCACTGTAGAAGTGAGATTTTCCAGTTCCACGAGGTCCCAATTCAATAAAGTTGTAATTTGCTTGAACCAATGGAATCAAGCGTGCTAAAAAATGAAACTTCAATCTTTTTCCTTCCGGAACTCTGCCTTTATATTCTGGTGGAAGATGATCGATAATTTCAGGATTAATACCTACACTTCTCAGCACCACATTTATCCATTCTTCAGTAGTAAAGTTTCTTCGGCCTTCCAGAAATTTATTGAAATCAAATCGAGATAACTGAATGGGTTTTAAATCTTCTATGTAAAAGGCATAATCATCATCTTCAATTTCGTTATAACCCACGGTAACTTCTGCCCACACTCCGCCTTCTAATAGCTTTTCATTGTCTTTGTAGAATTTTTCGTTAATGGCAATGCGGTTAGAGCCGAAATTCTCCATTTCCGCCCAGTGCCGTTTTTCTCGTTCTTTATATTTTACATGAATTCTATCTATAAATTTATGACGTCCTTTTTGCTGCACCATTGACTGGGCTTTATTCGCTTCATCCGGTCGAACATAGTTTTTCTCAACAACTTCCAGAACAGCCATTTTACCTGCAATGATTTCCTCGGGATCATCTGTTGCACAATATTTAGCCAATAGAAATTCCAAAACAAAAGCTGGAACATTCGCCGCTTTTTTAATATCGTGAACCAAATCTTTTCTAACCACTTTTCCGGGATAGAATTCGTTTAATTTTAAATCTAATTCATCCATAATTTTACATGTAATTGGTTGTTAGTTTTAATTCTGAAAGGATAAGACCTGTAGCGGGTGATTTTGCATATACAGTAAATTCACCTTCAAAATCCTCCTCCATTGCAAGTGAAAATTTCATGGTCGTGTTTTCCGCGATTTCAACATATCCTGTCGTTGAATTAACCGATTCTGAAGGCGCTGGAGTACCAACGACTTTATCTCCACTCACCGCTTCAATCTGAACATCATTAATTTCTCCGAAAAGAGATTCTCCAAAAGCAGCAAGTTCCAAAGAGGGTCTTAATGTAGTGATACTACCTGACGATTTACCTTTGTAGGTTAAATTGATTTGAATGTCTTCTTTTTGCGAAACTTTCTGCGGGCGATAAGTCAAGCATGGGGTAATAATTTCCTGCAACGAAATACCTTCATGGAAAAATTGCTTACCGCGTTCATAAGTAGCATAATTTTTTAAAAATAAAAATTGATCTACTTCTGAATTAATACCTAATTCTACCGCTGACAATTCGATATGGTCATTATTTGTTGCACCCTTTCCAGCGAGACATCGTGTTTTTTGAAGATACCAGTCTCCAACAGGTTTGGTACTATTGTTACCTGCTTTAAATTCATTTAGCAAAACAAATCCATGATCGGCAGCCAATACAAATTCCTCATAACCTTCGTCTTTCAACTTACTGGAAATTTTAAGGATTTTCATCAATGCCTGTTCAATGAGCAATTGTGCGTTATCTGGAGAATTCTCTCCTGCCTGATCAATTTCAGTTGTGGTCACAAACAACAAATCTGTTTTATCATATTTGTCGGTCAATATATCTTTATCCCACGCCCAAGAAGCTTTATCTCCTAAGATTTGAGAAGTATATTTTATACGACTCTCCCGCGTAGAAGATTCAACGTCAGAGAGATAAGGTTCTAATTTTTCGTTCTTTATTTTGAGTGATAAATTCGAAGATGCTTTTGGCATTAAGGCTGCCATTGCATATTTAGTAACCGTAGGAGAAAAAGCCAAAGCCGGTTCCAGTTCAGTATCAAACTGATTTCTTTCCAATCTTTCCTTCAATTGACTTGCCAGTTCGTAACGCATTGCATCCGCTAAAAAATAAACGGTCTTTTTACCTGATTTAAAAAGTGGCTCTACTCTTTTGTCAAATAAATCGATATTTCGTTGAATCGAAAGGGTGCTCAAACCTTGACCTTTCACTTGATCTAAAAAGGTTTTTTGTAAATCTTCCACAAAAATCAAATAAGCATCTACTGCGTATTTATGAACTTCTTTTAGTATCGGAGAAGCGGATATTAACTCAGCATAACTTTTATCCAGTTCTCTGTGCAAGGTATCTAACTGGTGAACTTCGGCCGCATACCAATTTACTATGGAATTAAGGTCAGTATATTTTTTGGCATCAACAGTTAATTTCTCAACCAATTTTTTAATAAGATGCGCCTTTTGACCAATCAACCAAGAAGATCTTCGGTCATCATCATAGGTGCTCCAAATAGATTCATGGTTGAGAAGTGATTCCGCTTTTTTTAAATCACCGGAAACGAGTTTATCTTTAAATTCATTAAAGAAAGTAGTGTCTTCAAAAGCGAAGGTATTAATACGACCTAAGTCGGTTTCTTGAGCAAATAGTTTCGGCAAAGAAAGTTCTTCACTCACGCGCTGTGCTTGATTTACATAAATTTCTTCAACATCTTTTGTTTTTCTTAGTTGTGTACAAACCTGTTGAATCAAAACCATTGTATTTGGTTGTGCAAGCGGGACATCTTTAAGTTGTTTCGGCAGTTCAATTGGTAAATCATGTACAAATTCACTGTATAAAACAAGGTTCCATAATTCCTGCGAAACAGACTCAAACTTTTGGTTTTGTAAAGTAATCCCTAAAACGCTTTTTGTAAAAGTTTTTAATTCTTTAATCCAAGTTTTATCGGCTTGTAAAAATTCCTTTTGAGCCGTGGAGGGAATCAACATTGCGATCAGAATTTCTGCGTTTGAGGAGGCATTTAATCCACTTTTTAATTTTGGGTAATTATTGCCTCCCTGCAATGCATCGATTGCGTCGAAGGAAGGATATTTTTCATCTCTAAAAAACTCTTCAATTTTAGTTTCTTTCTCCGGAAGAGCGGCGAGGCATAGCTGTTTATATTCATCTGCAGCCTGGTCCGGAAATACGCAACCTCCGGAAGAAAATATAATAAATGGATCAAAGGTTAAATCATCCTGATCTCTTTTTACTTCAAAGGGAACGTAGACCACGATTTTCGCGTGTTTATTTTTAGGCATCACATTGACCCAATATTCCAGGGCATTTTCCCGAGCGGTCACTACATTTTCTGAAGCATCAAAAACTTTGACATCATCGTTTTCTAAACCTTGGACAATTTCCTTGTAAAATAAAGTGGGATCATAAATAACCAAACCATAACCTGAGTCTAGTTTTTTTTGAAAATGTTGATGGATATATTCTTTTATCATTATATTTTCCAGATTTTTATCGCCTTATCTGCTAAATCTTTTGATCTGCTCGCAACCTGATCAAATTTAAATTCTTCATAATTTTCAGCGATTTCCTTAGTTATTTTCAGCGATGATTTATTGTATTGTTCTACTTTATCCTCAAAAGGATTATTGGATGCAACAATATTTAATTTTTGTCCCAATAATGTTAAGTTCCCAATTCTGTTAACTACATCACTGTGCTTGTGTTTCGCACCTTCTCCTAAATACAATTCCCAATCACCAAATTCTTTCTTTGATTTTTTGGTAGTTATCGTTTGGGGGATAATATGTTCCAAATGAACTTCTACACCAGAATTAATAGTAAACTCTCCTTCGGTTTCATGGAGTTTATATTCAAATTGCTCTAGAACATATTTAGCTCTATTGATACTTCTCTTGTAATCTGCTTTTACAAAATTTAATTTAAACTCTTCATCATCAGGAATATCTTTACTCAACCGCTTACCTACTGCATCGATAATATTGTGTTTATCTAACATGTTTACTAAGTCTGAAAATATATCGTCCAATATAGCAGTCTGTCTCAAGCAAATATGTCTTCTAAGCATAAATACTGCGACCATTTTCAGAATAACAATTCTATCCGAATCGGTGATATTGTCTCGAGAGAACAATTCCAATAAAAAAGTATAGGTTGGAATTGACTTTATACGTTGTAAATCTAATATAGCGTTGTTTATTTTATTATTGGAGAACTTTCGATTTCTGATATAGGAATATGTTTTTGCATAATTTGCCAACATTTCAGTAAAAGAAACGGCTGTAATCTTTTGTTCTTCACTCTTCTCATCTTCAACTTCTTCTTTACTGCTATTTTCTATTTCCTCATCGGATTCAAGTTCATCTTCAATATCATCTTCCTCCTTTTCAATTTTCATTGTACTGTAAACTCTATACTCGGCTAGACCTTCACAGGCTTCTACGGAATTAACATATAATTTTTTAAACTCATCATTCAAAAATGTATAAGTGATTTTTTTCCTTAATTGAGAACACATAAAGTGTCTGAAGAATTCGTCGGTATCTATTCCATCAAGTGAGATAATTATATCCCTCCAATTTTCCTTTACCGCTGTTAAAGTCTCCTGATCCAAGCTTGAAGCATGGCCTAACAGAAAATTTTTAATGATGTCGGTGGGACTTAAACTTAATCCTCGATTGTTGATGGTTTCAAAAAGTTTGTAAGCATCTTTCGCTTGGAAAACATCTAAACGAATCACCGATACTTTATCCATCAATTTATAATAGAATGAATTGAACTCATCATCCGTCAGTTCTGAAATCCATTCTGTAAAATAGGCAAAGTTATTTTTAAGATTTTCATTGTGAATGGTTTCCGGATCAGCATCCTTTAAAACTTTAATGTAATCGGGATTGTCCAGTTCGCCCAATGTTACTTTATTTTCCTTCACGCGATCAACTCCACTTGCTTTAAGGTAACCCTCTATTTTACTTGCCTCTTCAGTATCTTTCTTTTCTTCAAAAGCTTTACTTAATGCCGTTAGCAGTAGAGACAAAGTCGTAATTCTTTGTTGCCCGTCAATCACTTCTAACTGATTAATTTTCGCAGTGTGTGCGCCTGTTAAACAAACTAAATTGCCGAGTAGATGAGAATCATCATCGGTTAAGTTTTTGATATCGTTAAATAAGTCTTTACACTGCTTCCATTTCCAGGCATATCTTCTTTGGTAGGCAGGGATGAAAAATTGCTCATTCCGAGTACTGAACAATTGACTTATCGTAAGTGGTGTTGGTGTTATTTTCATGAAATATTTTTACTAATCTGCGTTTATTTATTTTACTATTTTTCCCTTTGTTTCCTTCGGCTTTACCGTACAAATATCTTCTAAACCGTGAGCGATTGCCATGCTCAGATCTTTTACACATTTCTTGCGGACGCGATCCGGCCAAATGCTGTAGGCCAAATGTGCCCAGTCATAATCTCCTTTTTCAAGTTGTTTCCAACAGTCCTGGGTGGCTTTTTTCCATTTCGGGTGGCGGAAAAGATTGTGTAGTGGTGCAGCAGTGATGAGGACACCGTCATCTTGATTGGGTTGGTAAGGCAATTGCGCAACTCGTAGCAATTCTTCTTTGAAATCTTCTAACTCGGCTAAAAATAATTTTTGATCATTTAATTCTTTACCAGTCCCATTAAATTCTAAACCCTCTACTTCTTTGGCGACTTCTTTGATTTTTGGATCAACCAGTTCATTAATTATTTTGAAAAGAGAACCCGCGTTAAGTTTTGGATAATAAACCCAAACATTAAACTTGCCGGAAGGAACACCCAAATGCCAGTAAATTGGTGAGACTCTTTTGTTGCGCGAGTAATCTTTTAAATGCGCCTCAAAGAATTTAGAATGTTTGTCAAATATTTCAGAAAGTTCGTTGACTTTAAAATGCTCGGTTAATTCTTCTTCAATGGTGCCATGAGTTTCCGGCCAGAAATATTGGATAACTTCTTTTAGTTTGCCTACAATCGGATTGATATCTGAAACAGTGGCAACCTCTTCCAATACTTTAATTGGATAAGGGATTTCCCAAATTTCTTTTATTTTATCGTGGTATTCTGGAAGCACCAAATCTAAAGTTGATTCCCTCTTTCCATATAAAAAAGGGCTGTGTTTTCTAGCTTTAAAAATATCTTCATCACTCCATTCTTGATCCCAATGTTTTAGAATACGGATATCCCACCTGCCAAAAGCAGAGCCTACTAATATTGTCAATATTTTATCAAATTGAGACTTTTTGTCAATTTGAAATATCTTTCCCTCATCATCTTCTCCAGCTTTTAACACAATTCTCAAAATTGCATCTCTCTCCAATTCTGTAATCTGAAAATAATTAAAAACTAAGGAATTCAGTTCGCTCAGATCAGACACATATTGATCTCTATAATTTTGTAATTTTTCGGTTATATTTTGCAAGAAAATAGAGATAGACTTTTTATTCACAAAAGTGTTAAATTTAAAGTTAACACTTTTGGAATCAAGTGCTTTGACGTATTTTAATTTTTCATAATTTGTTAAAACTATTTGCTTAATCGCATTAACAAGAACCGCATTTAAATGTGGAATTGGTAAATTGTTAACTGTTCCATTATTATATGCTGGTTGATAATCCTTCTCTAAATTCAATTTAATAATATAATCATAAAGTTGCGAATTAAATAATCCACAAATTACTGAAATATCATCAGCATGGGAGAATACCATCAAAGATTTAGAACTTGTTGGTATAAATCCTTTTGGAATTATGTGAGGTTTAAAATAAACACTTCTAAAAGCCCAGCTTAAACCTTCTTTGAAATATTCTTTTTCATTTCTGATATTTCCTCCGTAAACTTTTACTTCCTTACCTTTCTCTTTCCAATTAATAACTGTGTAATAATCCCCGAATATCCTAGTACTTTCTTCATTAAGAATAAAAAACTCCCAATTATTTTGTTCAATTATTTCCCACTGATTTCGGATAAATCTAAAATTATTTCCCGTATCTAACCCTTTTTTAGCACTTGCGGTAGTATCACTTATTTTCGGATTATCTTTTGAAAGATCAAATGCTTTATTTATTGCCCAGTAGCAAAGAGGAGCATTTGGTAATAATAAAAATAAATTTGGATTTAATTTATAGGTATTATTAGATAAAGAATCTAAAAGAACTGTCTTTAAATTTAGTTCTTTATCTTGATAATCAGTCAGTCTGAAAAATATTGATTTGTTAGTACTTTTTCCTTTTTTAATTACATAAGCTGAAGTTTCTACCATCGCATCAAGAACTCCTCCACCCAAATCTATCATCGTTTGGATTTGATTTTCCTCAAGGATGTATTTTCTACGCCAAGCAGAATAAGTGCTTAGGAAAAATATTGTTCTGGTAGTAATACTTCCTAAATTGGCATCGTTAGAAAGCATAAGAAGCATTCGATCTATAAATACTGATGCTAAATCTGCCTTACTTAGAGAATAATTATCTTCAATATATTTTTTAGAGTTTTTCGAAGCTGCTCCAAATGGTGGATTCATGACAATGACGTCATACCTTTTTCTGCACAATTCTATAAATGCAAAACCGCGTGCAGTATCTTCTGCAAAGAGTAATTTCTGAAAAGCATCACTACCTTCTGCATTTTCAGAGAAACGTTGTAAAGCTTTCAACACTTCATCTTCCGCGGTATCAAAAAAGTCTTTGCTGATCTTTTGACCTTTGCCATAAATGGCGGCCATTTCTCGCATTTTAAGTTCAGGGCCTTCATCAAAAATGCTCAATTGAGCAGAGCTGTCTTTGTGTTTTTCGTACTCCGCTTTTGTAATTTCAATTTCTTTCTTCAGTTCCTCTTCAATTTTCAATAGAAGTCCGGTTTCACCAACTAACTGCATTTTATCCCAAATTACGCGCACCAATTTTCCAATTGGGCCTGGTAAACTTTGGGTAAACTCAGCCAACATATGTACATCTCCCGGCATAGGTTCTGCCAAGACCAAATTACTTTTGCTGATCGCAGGTCGGTCTGCAGGCTGTAAGTTCAGTCGGTCAAATGTCTTCTGCGCCCGCAACCATAAACTGAGTCCGGCAATCTGTATCGCACGAGGATCGATATCTACTCCATGAATATTATAACGAAGAATAAAACCGGGAATCATTTTAATAAAATCTTCCCGCAAATAATCTGCTCTTAGATCTTGCATTAATTCCGGATGATTATCCCAAGCTTCGATATAAATCTGTTCATAAAGATCAAAACAATACAATCCAAAGTGCATGGATCCACAAGCAGGATCGAGCATCAGTATTTCCCGTGGATCTTTTAATTCTCGGTATTCAATATAATTGGCGCCTTCAATGGTGGTCTCAGGAATTGATTCTCCTTTTTTCAGAAAAATCTCATGTTCTCTTTTCACCATATATTGGCAGGAATCAACCAGAGAAGTTTGTCCATTGGTCATTTCAAACCATTGTCTTCCCAAACTGTTATCCACCAAAAACTGCACGACATATCTCGGCGTGAAGAACTGATTTCTAACGGCTAACTCCCGACTGTTTCTGGGAGCACCGGAAGCGTCGCGCATTTCAGAAATTTCCTCGCGGCTATTGTAATACTGGTAAATCCAACCGATTGTTTCATCTTCTATCCATAGGTTTACAGGTTGTTGTCCGGTTTCCCGATACATCTTCAACTCGTCATCATTGATGATGGTGAGTAATTCAAGCAAGACTCTTTCAGAGGGGAACAATAAAGCGTAGGGAGAAAAACGGTCAAACACCGCTGGGAGATCGATTGCCAGTTCATCAAAAACATGACCGATATACCAAGTATAGCGCGTAAATTCATCTGCTGTTTTGGCACCGCCGGTCAACTGATCGTAGACAAGGAAGCCTTCCGATTGAAATCCTTTACGAATAGATTCGCGGATGATATTTCTTTCCTCCGACATTCTTACGGCAGCGAAACGGTTCAAAATAGTAAAGGCCTGTTCACGTATTAACTGCCGTACTGCTTCGGGAGCTTTTTTGGTACCCGCAATTCCTTCTTCCAAATAATGAAGACGCTGCCGGAGTAATCGTGCAGTTTCAATTTCGGATGCTTTGCGCGTTGTTAATTCCTCTACCAATAAATAAGAACCATCCGGACGAATGCCATAATACTGTTGTAATTGACTTTCGAACTCGTTCATCAGCAATTTTTTCGCAGACTGAACAACGGATCTTATTTTATTTCTTGCGCCTTGTGTTAATGCCATGTTACCAAGTTATTTCAATTATATTTCCTGCATCTAATTCTTCTTTGATGTTTTGCAGTTCTTCGATAAGAAGATTCAATTCGCTTTGACTAGAAATCGTTTTTGAAAAAGCAGATAAACTTTTTGTAACCTTACTCTTTTCGATTATCGTGGGTTCAGGATTCGGATTTGGAACCGGAGGATCTGGAACTACAACGGGTTCAATTATAATTACAGGTTTAATTTTTGTGTACTCCGTTATTTGCTCACGAACTTCCTTTAAGTTATTAGAAATGGTATAATTGTATTTTAAAATATTTTTAATTCCTTCCAAGCCCTGTTGGTTTTCGATTTTCAAACCTTCCAATCGTGTCGCAATCTCTTTTTGCTGATCCTCTTTTAATCTACTCCAATCTTCAGCGGACTTTATTTGCGAAATCTCTGCAGTGATATTTTCATTTTCAGCAGACAGCAATTTTTGTGAATAATCTGAACACAAGTTTTTAATATTGCTATTTGCTTCTTTTAAATCAGATATTTTGGATACGAAATTAGTATTGTTTGTAATTTGATGTACAATATCGAAATCGTTTTGGGCATTTTCTTTCAAATCTTTTAGAAGGCCGGAATCAGGAAGTTCAGAAATACTCTTTTTTAAATCATTTGCTTCAATAAAAGATTCTTCAATTCCGTTATCAAATCCTTTTTGGACTTCGGCAATCCAAATTAAATTTGTAAATAAATCAGAAACTGGCTTGCCTAATCTGAATGCAGCATCTGAACCTTCGCCTTTCAAAATTTCAGCAATACCGTCCTGTACTTCCTGTGCTTTATCCTGTCCCGGCAAGCCCAAATACTGAAGTTTGGTTTTAACGGAGGAATATTTAGTTTGAAATTCAGGGAAATAATGTCGTACTGCCTCCGCAATTTTGTCTGGAAGAGGGGCAATCACCTTTCCAGTAAGTTGACCTAACCGCTGAATTGATAACGAAACCATTTCGGCAGAAGGCTTTTCATTTGCCTGAAAAGCAGAGATTGCAATTTTACTGAACCCATTTACATTTTTTAAAGCTTCAATTGCTTTGGGTCCAACCACCTTAATATCCTCCCCTGAAATTCTCAATTTAACATCGGAAGCAATAAACATAGCAGAGATTAAAAACCGCGTTGTATCCTTGCTCCAGCCATACGGTGCTGCATCGAAATGCTCCAGCAGTTTACGGCCTTCTACTTGATCCTCTTTAATGATAAATTCTCTGATAGATTTGAGCGATTCCTTATCTAATTCAATACTTCCATCGCCTTTAATCAAATCAAAATGATTAAGAGATGACGGCAAAACTTTTAAATTTGGAAAATTCAATAATTTCTCTGCATCAGAACCTCCAATATTAATAGGAGCCTGAATGTATTTATCGTATACCAAATTAGCAACTTCGCTCAGTTTACTATTGGTACAGTCTCTAAATTTATTCCCATAACTGGTAACAGGCTTATTGCTTCCTCTGAAAACAAATTCACCTTTTTCAAAAGCCTGGACAATAACTCTAGTTACTAGTTCTTTCAAGCGGGAAGCTTCCTGTTTCTGGCTGTTCAGATAATCAGTAATCTCTTTGTCATTATATTTATTTCTCGTACTATAAATCGCTTCATTTTTAACGATTTCCATAATGTTGTCATCAATATTTTTTTCGATTTTACCGATTAGAAATATTTTGGATGACGATGAACTGTCAGTACTGTTTCTGATGAGATCGATCACCAGTTGAGAATATTCAACAGCATTAGAAATAATCACATCCGTTTGAATTTCCTCATTAGGTTCGAGCAGTTTAGATATTTTACCGTTTTGATTTAAGTTAATTCCGGTTCGCACCGTTTTAGTGTTTAAGAGTCTCGCCTGCGGAACGGGAGAGAATATATCTTTGATAATGTCTTCATAAACCTTTCTAATTTCACTAGAAGTTGGCAGGATCTTATTCTTTTCGATCTCAATGTTAATAATAGCATCGGTCATGAATCTTAATTCACCATCGATTTCATTTAGAGTACAACCCGGTGTATTTTTTAATTCATCAACAATCGCTGTAACTTTTTCAATCACAGAATCACTTGTTGCGTTTGGATGCATCAATACTGCTACATTTTTTGTTGACAAATAGAAATCATCTAATAACTGGAGAACTGCTATGGATTTTGCAACTTGCGCATGCTCAGAAGATTCACCATAAAGCGCCGCGATTTTATCGACTGCTCCTACAATATGGCTGTACGATTTTCTAATATCTGCTTTTAAGACATCATAGATATGGTAAGCAGTTGCAAGTTTTCCTAAGTCAAACTCTGCTAATGCTTTATCTTCAGAAGACAGTTTAGCGGTAAGAACATCTTGGATTACTTTAATTGCCGAACGCAAACCTACTCCACCGGTAATCTTAGCTAACCTTCCCAATAATGAAATGATAATTTCAAAATGCTGTGGTAAAAATGGATATAGATTGGTAAATAATTGTTCGTCCAAATCATCTTTACTGTACATGGTTCGCTCGCATTTCTCAAGCTTGGTATAATGACGAAGTTTTTCTCCGTGCGCTTTGTACAACTGCTTAAGTTGATCAGAAGATGTGGGGGATTTTCCTAAAATTCTTTGCGTACAAATTTCTTTAATATCAGAAGCTTCAATTTCAGCTTTAATGGGAAATCGGTCTTTTAACTTATAAAGTTTATCTGAATTTAAACGGGAATTAGGATTATCTTCAGTTAATGTTTGTTGTGCGGTCGCAAGTAACCAGGCCTTTCCACCTCCAATATCTTTCAAATTTTCGAGTGTTCCCTGGAGAGAAAGAATCAAACTTTCTTTAGCAGAAATGTATTGTCCCACTTCATCGACAACAAAAATAATATTTTCTTTACCTGTGATTTTCCGAATTGTTGAAAGCAGCTCTTCTATTTTCTGCTTATCGGTTCGCATGTCATCAACCTTTGTGGTTTTGAATGATTTGTCATCTCTCCAAATTTTCGGATAGAAATTAGCGGCCAATGTCGAAGCAATTCCTTTTGCTTTTAACTGGTCATGCATTTTTATCTCGTGCCAGTCTTCATTATGTTCTGTTTGAATTTCATTAATAAACGTGTCCAATTTACCATCTTTTTGTAGCATTTGCTCCAAATTAGCTAATTGCCCATCTGTAGAATAACCCGCCAATTGATTTACTTTCGCAATTAGCAGTTCCAATATTGGAGGAAGTGTTCCGCCTTTAATTTGTTCTGTAGCACAATCTAACAGAACAACTGCTGGATCATAATTTTCAACAATTCTCTTAAAAAGTTGAGAGGTAGGTATTGAATTAATCCTGTTTGATAAGCGGTCTAAAAATAATTGACCATCAACTGTATAATCTTTCTGAAGCCCATATCCTAAGTATTTAGCAAAAGAACTTTTACCTGAGCCATAAAAACCAGAAACCCAAATTCCTACTTCAGTAGATTTTTCTCCCATTCCATGATGTAAGGCATCCAGAATTTTATCGAAATTGTCTTTAAGTCTGTCCGTAACTACATATTCGGAAATCTCATTTTTAAGATTAAGTTCTGTAGCGTTGCCAAAAGTTACTACCTTTTCTATGGAGCGGTAGATATTTTTATCTGCGCCAAATATTTCTCTAATTTTTGTCATCTTTCTGTCTATTTAAAAATGCTTTGATCTGTAATTTCCATCTTCTGGATAAAATCCTAAGTACTTAAGGGCTGAGCCTGATATTTCCCCCGGATACATTACGATAATGGGAACTTCTACTTTAGTATATATTTCTTGTTCTATTGGTCCAAAACGGCTGTAAGGATGAATTGCTTCAAGATCTGTGATGATCAAGACGCCATCCTTTAAACTCTTTACATTTTCTTGTTTGTCTAAAATTGCATTCTCTAACACTTGCCGCTGTTTCATATTTTCCCCTAAGCTGTTATAGGTTTCTTTCATTTCTTCTTCATCTTCCACCGCATCTTCTCCCGCTGTAATTCTATAATCATCTTCGATAAAAAAATCTTTTAAAACTTCATGTAGAGAAAGTACTATGGGATTAATTCCTTTGTGCTTGGCAATGTCTAACCAGCCTTCATTAAGTTTTCGTTTAACGTGCTGTATTTTTTCCGTTGGAAAAGTGAGGTAGCAGATAGTTTTATCTCCACTGTGATCATGCGCTTTTGGCTGCACCAAATAGTCTAGCAAATCTGTAAATCTTTTATCTATATTCATTTTCTATAAATTCATCCATATTATGGTACTTCCATCCAATTCTTAATATCTCGCCTGAGTGTTGAAAAATGAAAGTTCCTTTAAAAGAAATCTTCTCAATTTCGGTTATAATATCATTTTCTGATAACCCAAATAATTTCCATACTTTATTTTGTACAATTGCACCGTCACTTAGGCCCATAAAGTGAAGTTCGTGGAGCAAATAATTAACAACCATTTGGTTGGGATGATTCATTTTCAAAGTCCCTTCCCTATCAATTAAATCGAAATCCTTTAAACATGAAATGAGATAGGAAGAAACACGCTTGATAATTGAATCACTCCACGCTGGAGCTTTTAAACTTGATATCGCTCTTAAAAGAAAACTCTTTGATGTTTCATTATTAATCTTTTGATTCTGGTTCGACTCACCCAACTCCAAAACAAAATCAAATAATACTTGATTTGCTCTCGCGGTGTACACATAAAAAAGTGATTTTAAACCTTCTAAACTTAATCCGTATTCTCTTAAGTCTTTTAGGTTCTTTACTACTTGATAATCTACATTCCAGTACCGCTGATAAAAGACCAAATTAATAATATCTTTGGTCCTATGCTCTGTTGATTTGTTTAAAATATTGTGGGAAATGCACCTATTTAAGAATGATTCTTTTGAATCGCCCTCTTTATAAAATTCGGTAAGAGTCAAGGTTTCATTTATTAAACCTGTACCCTTAGCCAAATTAGCATTGTATACGTATTTAATCGCAGTCATTAATTTAAATAGGGATGTACTTTATGATGATTTAAAAATGCAGAATAATATTGTGATGCGAATGCCTGAACAATGTCGGAATTTAGCTGATCCGAATTTCCAATATTAATTGGTCCATTGTTAACTTCGACTGTTAAGCCGTCAGATAACTGCTCTAAAATATGTAAAGCTTTTTCATCGCTATTTATCGATTCTTTAATATCGAAAGTGATTTTGTGCAATTGCTCTTCAAGTTCCACGGGGAGTCGAAACAAATGATAATAATTCGCACCTACTTCAGCATCTACAGAAAATTTTATTGAATCTAAAAAAAAGCCAGCATTTTCCTTAGTTGATTTGGGAAATATGTAACCCAAATAATCATTTGCGTGGGGGGCGAAAAATGTACTGTTCCACCATTCCTGTTTTTCAATCATATACCCAACGGCTAAGCGCAGTTCTGTAATTTTATGAAGTAATTCTTCTTTCATTTTTATCGTTTGTTATATCACTTATTACTATGTTAGATTACTGAGATTTTTAATCATTTAAAAATAGCAATATTTAAGTTTTATTCAATATTAAGATGCAATTCTCAAATATAGCGACTATTCCTTTTGATAGCAATTTTTTTATGATATTAAATTTAGGCTACAATCGGCAATAATTTTTTATTTCAACTATATTTTTAGTTTATAAATTTCTATAGTAACACTATAAAATTTCAAGATGAATTCTATATTAAACAACGTTTACTTTAGGTTTGATAAATATCGATATCAAAAGTCCTATCCCCACAATGACATCCACGGTATTCCAAATTTCTCTGCCCAATGCGATTTTGAAAAACGGCTGAAAAAGCAAAGCTAGTCCTATGTAAATAATCATTATTGTTGACTTCCCCTGCTGATTCGCATGAAAAGACAACAAGGCAAAACCGACTAAAGCTAGCATTCTTACCAATTGATAGAATCCGTAAGGCATTGGTAGCAAACATAGAAAAAAGAGAATGGCTAAGAGGATTTTAATAGCGGTAGGTAAATTTAATTTCATTTAAAAAGTAGTTTAAGTTATTTATTTAAAAGAAGTAGTAGAAAGTAAAAATAAGAAAATAGACAATAATAAAAAAGTTCAAATTTGTACAAAATTACCTGTTAAAAATATCTTCATTTAACCTATACTACCATTCTATATTTTTCATGGTCTTAACAAACTCTCCTACCACTTTTTTAATCTCTAAATAACTTTCAGATTTTTCATTTGAATCTTCTTTTAAATAAAGTTTCCTGTTGACTTCGAGCATAATGGATTGTACATTTGGATTTTTTCTATAATATTCAAGTGGAACTATAGAACCTGTGTAAGGCCAGTCGATTCCTAAAGAAAATCCTCTGTCATTAAAAAAAGTTTCTGAAGCCTCCACTAACTTGGGACTGGTGTGAAATAAATCGGTACCAATATTAAAATCAGGCCGGTTCAGATTCTTATCTAAACTTCTTTTAAGTGGAATATGCGGGAATGAATGCCCATCGATAATGAGCGACTGACCGTATTCATCCAATTGATTTTTTACGGCGTTGGTCAATGCATTATGATGAACCCAGTAATAGCCGTTTAGAATTTTCGTTCTTAATTCGGGCGTAATATCACGAATCAGTTTGCCTTCATCGCTTTTTGTGTAAAGCACTCCCATTCCAAACCTGGCCATGACTTCTTGCTCGTCATCTGCAAATCTTTCAGGATCACAAAAAATTCTTGAAAAATTAGCTTTAATGATGATATCATTTTCAGAGTAAAATAAATCATCGGTATACCAGTCAGTAAGTTTTAAAATTTCCTTCTCTAAAAAATCACCGTTAACGGTATAACCTTCGAGAATGGGAATGCGCGTTGAGGAATGCGGAATATGAATAACTGCCTGTTTCATTTTTTGTAGATTATAATATTGATGGATTAGATCTACAAAGCAAACGGCAAGTTGTGCATTTGACCTGCACTTACATGAATTTTACACTGCAGTTTTTTCAGGTGCCTTTAACTGGTTCAGCAGCTCTTCATAAGAAATGAAAAAAAAATTAATGTTCTCAATAAACTTTAAAAGGTGCGAAAAATCGTAAATAAGTTGCCCCTCATCTGATTCACTAATGGAGGTGAAATGACGGTTGTGAGCGATATAATTCCTTAGTTTTGTTAAGGATTTTGGTGAGAATATATTTTCATCCAGAATATTTTGATCTATTGCAAATGACAAAATATCGGAGAAGTAAAAAGTTTGAAATGGGAAAACACTTTTTCTTTCCCGCTCTTTCAATGATTTGTGTTTTTCATCCAGAGGAAAATAAGACTTAAACTTGTTTGTCCAGTAATCTGAATCGATGTCATTATCATTGACTTCAATATCTCTTTGATGACCTAACCACGAAAGGAAATCCTCATTGGTCAACTTTTCGCGTATAAGTAGGGTTCTCAAGTTATTTTCAAACTTAAAAAAAGCACGGTACAACTCTACTGCTACAAATTCGTTATTATAATCAACAATATGAACCACACCAACAATTTTTTCATTTTCAGTAACAAACTTAATTTCATGTTCATTCACCTTTCTGAATTTTTCCAAAGTAGTCTCTTCAAAAAGCAAATCTTCCGGTGAAAGGCACATATGATGATGCAGCTCTATTTCTGCAAATACATTCTTAATGAGTCTGTACACTTTTTTCCGGTCTTTCGATGGTAAATAAGAAATAGAATTCCTGTGGCAAAACTGGACAAGTCCTTCAACATCGCTGTCATCATAGAAAATTAATTCTTTTACAGCAATATCATTAATGGTGGCATTTTTCAGAGAAGTAATCATCGGTCTATTTTATAAAATCAAATTTAAAAACTTTTAATTGAATTTCACTGTGCAGATAAAATGCATATATCGTGTTTTACTTTGCAATAGAAATCAACGAAACAAATCATCAGGAGAGTCCCGAACAAAGTCACGGGAACACCAACCGAGAGTTAAGCCTCCACGGTGGTATAGAATGAGGGCGACCTGCCAAATATAAAAGGTTACTACAATCATTTTCCTTACTGATGATTTGATGTTTGTTTAAAAATTACAATCATATGGAAACTACTTTTGTACAATGGGCGATGGGTCAATTTTTGATCGTCAATGTAAAAATTCCAGAAAAATATTATGTGGAAATCGAGGTCATTTATCCCTATCCAGGAATAAAAGGAGAATACTTTACAGATGCCGATGACTTGCACGATGAAAATAATTTCTGGATTATAAGGAACCTTATCTTTAGAGTATCACAAGGTTACTTCTACTTTTCACGTTTTGCCAGCGATAGTCTTCATGATAAAGCCAAATTTCTGAACCATGAGTCAACCGAAAGATGTTATCATAGATTCGTTTGGAAAAGTATTGATGAGGAAGTCAGATTTGAATGGTGGGCTGATGATGATATGAAATTCTTCAGTAAACGAACCATCGAAAATATCACTCTTTCCTTAAAGCATTTCATTTTAACGAAACAATCATCTATTGCTGACATTTATGAATATGAAGACCGTGATATCACGCTCCGAAAGATGAGAAATCTAATAACTGAACAAAATTGTGATCATGTTTATATATATATCTATGTGATGGCAGAAATGACACCGAAATAAAAAATTATCATAAAAAAATACAGCGCGAGAAAAATGTGGATTTCGCACAGCAGCTTGAGATTGCCATTACGGAATCTTCATATTCTTATCCCTGCCTATCCCTTACCACTGAATCAAAGTTATTACGCCAAGAATTTGAAAAGTTTACTGATGTAGAAAAGGAATTTTATCTTTCCAGGCATCATGTAAAAGGGAAATGGTTGCCTTATAATGACCTTGCAAAGGAGTGGTTTGACTCCAAAAATGGAATAAATACTAAGACTGCCCGCCAAGAATAATTTTCTTCATCCAAATAAGATTATTTACTATTTAATTCTATAAAAAATAAACTGTGCAGATAGAATGCATATATCATGTTTTACTTTGCAATAGAAATCAACGAAACAAATCATCAGGAGATTCTGCAAATGCGGGACACCAACCGAGAGTTAACCCTCCGCGGTGGTATAGAATGAGGGCGACCTGCCAAAATAAAAGGTTATATCCCAACAATTTCAGCCAAAACCTCCTGTTCATTATTTCGATTTTAAAATTAAAATCCTATGAGAAACAGTATTATCTATTTTGAAAACAACGACAGAATCGTCGTAGGTAATATTTCCATCAGCATGCCGACTTTGGTGGAATTACAAATACTCTCACCTTTTAATGGTTTAGTGCTACAACGAATACCGGAAGATTCAAAAGAATTTAATGACGAAGAACAGAATTCTGCAGGTCAGGATTTGATTCAGAAATGTTTTGAAATTTCAGCGATTATTCAAGAGCATAATAAAATCATCAGAAAAGATTTTCTGCAACTGCTGACCAATCTGGAAAACTTTAATAATGGCAAAAGCGAAATCTACATTCGTAATAGAGATGAACTTTTAGGCGTTTTTATGCGGGCTCATTTTCCTGATTTTAATGACGGAGAAAATTCTAATATCAACTTTAGCGAAGGCATCTTTACTTTTCTTTCCCAATATTTCATCAGCAATGGTAAATGTGCAGATCTGGAAATCACTACAACTTTTACGACTAATCCCAAACCACCTTGTTTTAGTGATCTTGAACAGCAACTGAAAGAATATCTGGCGAAACCTTTTGAAGAGAAACTCTTTCTTCTTGCACAACAAAGTATGAATAAAAGAAAAGGCCATTACGACTGGTTTCTGATGCAGGAATTTATCGAAAATAATGAAAACCATATTCAAGATTAAAATACAATAACTAAAAAAACCCAACTGATATGTGTGTTATTTACCAATTTTCGCGTGAAGAAAATAATATTATTTTTAATATTGAAAATTACATTGAACATCACTTTTATGGTGAAATTATCTTTCCATTTCCCAACATCAAGTTCTATTATTTTACTGAAGAGCATTATTTCCTTCCATACAATATTGAAGAACATGTAAAGGAATATGTAGGAAATCTGATCTCTATTTTAGAAGATATTGCAATAAATATCGAATATATAAAAGAAATTTCTGCAAAATTTTGCCAGTATAACAAGCATTCTGAAGATGGAAAAAATAATATTCGAAGAATTGTAATAGATCCATTTATTGAAAACACGATCAATAAATTTCCTTTCCAAAATGTAGGACTTACATTCAAGCAAAGTCTCGCGGAAGCAATATTTAAAGTTCTTATAAAAAATCCTTACTACAGCATAAGAAATAAAGAAATTCAACACGAAGATATATTTGAAGATATTTTGAGTGAATATAAATACATCATTAATTTAGATGGAGAAGAGAATTGGAGCATTTATCCTAAACTGCACGAAAGGTTTTTTGAAGAAATGGGAGAAGATTGCAAATTGCTAAAAATGCTTCAAACGAATCACAAAAACACCAGAATTCCTGATGAATATTTGGAACAAAGTGGGATCGATGAGTATCTCAACAAGGAAGACGGTAAACTTCCATTATTTATAGGGACACAATTTGGTATTTCACCGAAAATCATACCCGAACTGATAAAAAGAATGGAGGGACAGAAAGTTGTTTTTCTAAATAAATCACAATTATCCGGATATGAACATTCTATGGATTTAAAACTGATTAAGAATGGCGAATTTAAAACACTTAAGAAAATTACAAGAGAACAAATTGAAAATATAAACTATGAGTTGTAATGCGGTAAAGAATAGTGAATATCACTCAAATAAGGAAGGTGAAGACAACAGTCACTTATACGAAATGATATCCGAGGGACAAACAATACTATTTAGAATTGATGAGTACTCACCCCATTTTTTTCAGGGTAAAATCCTCTATCCTTTCACTTTTAAGTTCGATAGTTATTCAGAACAAACATACCATTTTTTGAATTTTAAAGACAGATTAATAGTCTTTGTCAACAAAATGATTTCTTCGCTCAACGAAATATATAACTCCTTAGAAGTATTAAAGAAAGATTACGGGATTTTTTGTTTTTACAATAATGATTTGGAAAAAAGCAAAGAAGTTATTAAGCAGTATTTAATCGAAAGATTCAAATGGGTTAACACTTGTTCTTTTACGCACAAAAATCTAGGAGACACCTTTCTTCACAGCGTTTTGGATTCATTATATGAATATCTCATTGACGAACAACAATTTAAATTTAAGAGGGACCATTCGGAATTTGAAGTGACCGTAAGCAATTTTGTTACGCAACACAGCAATATTTCATTTATAAATCCGGACTTCAGTACAATCTTCGGTCACACTTTGGTTCATGAATTTTACAAAGAGTCAGGTTGTAAAAACATAATATTTAAAACAATTGAATCTACCTGGAATCTGGTAGCAGAAGAATACACTGAAAAATGCACAATCGATGAATATATGCTTGAAGAAGAAAATAAACTGCCCCTAATTATAAGCAGTATGAATTATCCATCGCCGAAATTAACTGATGATTTTGTGGAATTAATGGAAGGACGTGAAGTTGCACTTTACATCATTTCTGGTGTTGATCGTATTGCGGATACGCTGCAGTTGTGTAGAATAATAGATGGTGAATTTATGTTGATTAAAAGAAAATAATTAATCATCAATTTTAAAATTAAGACAACGGTTTAATCTAATCTAAAAACATTGAAAAAGATATGGCAACTAAAACAATAGGTCAGGTTTATAAGCAAAATGTAGAAATTTCTCCAAAAGAATATCTTGAAGTTTATGCAGTTGATGAATCTTCACATGAAGATTTCATTGATCTTAAACTTTTATTTCCGTACCAGGATTACGGTTCAGAATTCTTTGTTGAGGGAGGTTTCGATGCAGAAGAAAGAGTGAAAGTCATCCGAGACATGATGGAAGGATTGGTTCTGGGTTTAGATGTTTTAGACAGAGGTCGGGAAAGTTTTAATTTTAAATTCCACTATGAATCAGATCTTAATAAAACCACCAATGAGACCGGTCGAATTCTGCTTCACGAACAATATCTTACCCGAATTAACAAAGCAATGTGTTTAAATATTTTACCTGAATATATTAGTAAAAGTTTATTACAGAAAAACAGAGAAATTGCAGTTGAATTATTGCATAAAAATCAAATTCCTAATAAAAGTAAATTTGGTAAAGATGCTTTCAGATTTATTATTTCAAAGATGACAGATAAAATAATTACGTTGGTTTAAAGCGTAATCAAAAACAAACATATAATGATAAAACAGGAACAACTTTGGAAGCATCGTCTGGCTGCACAAACCGATGAAGAACTTATCAAAAGTTTCAACAAGGAAGTGTGTAATCCTGGTTGGACAACTGCACGTGGAACCTACCTTCATCTGATGAGAAACGAATTTAGGAACAGAAGTTTCGATAGCAGTTTAATCATCAACGAAAACACTTTTAAACTTGCTAAAAAAATCGTTATACGGAATAATATTGTTGTCTATAGAGAGGATTTATAATAGTGGCATTTGAAATTTTAAAAAGCAAGTTTACCATTAAAAATAACAGAGAATGTTGTCGGGATTCAACTAGTATAAAGGTTAATAATAACTCCTAATCTATTTTTATAAAATCAATAATCTCCAAAATTTTTTGTGAGGGCATGTTTTATTTAGCTCTATTAGATATTTGGATTTGCAATACGTTTGTAATGAAGGCACAAAGACACTAATTTTTGTTTTAAAATATTGCGTAAGGCAAGTTTTAGATAATATAAAATTAATTTCTACCTGTAATTTGTATTAATACGTCTACATCCATATGATTTGCGTTAACCGTGCGCCAATTATATGATTTAGTTTACCACTGCAAATTCAAACCAAATAGGAATATGATCCGAGATTTTTCTAGCATCCTCCAGCGAATTGAAATTTTTGTAAAAGTGAATAACTCCTGAATTGAGATGTTTGATTTTAGCCGCATTGAAATACATATTATCAAATTCTGAGGCTAAACATAAATCCTCTCGACATTCCTTTTTCAATGATGTTTTTTGGTTCATTAATATCGATCGATAACCCATCTTCTTTAAAGGATTGAAAACCGTATGTGATTGCGGACAATTGAAATCACCCGCAAAAATCAAGTTTAAGTTAGGATATTCATGGGGCAAAAACTTAAAGTACTTAATTTCAGTTTCCGGTTGTCTATTTTTAGTAATCGCATGAAAATTAACTACAGTGAACTGTTTGCCCTCATATTGAAAAGTACAGAAGTAGGGCTCTCTATCAATCTCTAAATGGAATTTTCGTTCAAGCCAAGCTTTTCCTATTTTCTTGACTTTACTTGTTTTCCAGATAAACGCATAGCGTTCCGTTTTGTAGGCGCTGCTACTCGTTGGGTCACTAATGGTATAATCCCATTTAGCTCCTTTACGATTCAATTCATCTGCTAATCTAGCCACTGTTTGCGCTCCACCATAACCCGCTACAACTTCCTGTATAGCTATAATATCATAGTTTTTTACGGTTTCGGCAACATAAGTGATCGTAAAATCTGATTTTGATTTGCCTAGGTTTTCGATGTTCCAAGAGAGGAGTTTGATTTGGGCGTTAAGGATTGTTATAAAAAATAGAAAGCAGATTGAAATAGCAATTTTCATTAATCAATTATTTTTTGTAGTTGCTCATTTAGTCTTAAAAACTCGGAAATTATAAAAACAAAATCTTCGATTAGCGTTAAAGCAGTTTACGTCTTTGCTGACGATTAATAATACACTATAAATTAAACCTCGCAATATCCTCAACATTTTCAATAGCCGCTACCTGAATTGCCACATATTTCTTCTTGTTGTCGCTTCTGAAAGTTAAAATTGGATTTATCGCCGCATCCCTATGTCTTGCAAACTCGCTAAGCTTAGAATCTTCATTACTTGAAATTTTTTCGTGAATAACATAGTTTTGAATATTGATTGAGTTTGCGGTCTGCTTTATATTACAAAAAGGCATCGACACGTTTTGAATATTTCTTATTGTACTTTGGAGAACAGGAGCAGGTTCTAAATATGGATATTCTACTCTGTTTTGAATGTAGTCTACAATACTCATTTCTAAAATCCCGTCGATATTTTCAGAGATATTTAGAAAATAATTTTTATATAAATCATTGTAAACCTGGTCAACATTATCGGAAGCCGGATCGTAGTCTCTGTGGAAAATAGTGGAGAAATTGATTAAGTTTCTTAGAAATTCAGATTTATTCATTTCCAAATAATGAAGCAGCGGCTCTTTTTTAATAACATTAATTACAAAATCAGGAGAATTGTATTCAATTTTATCAAGCTTTTTCTTACTCTCTATTTGCCATTCTTTAATTCTGGTGTAGTAGTTCGATATCGCTTTATATCTTCTAACTAAATTTTGCCTCATGCCATCGAAGGCTTCAAATAAATTATCTGCAGCTTCAAATGCGTACCTATCTTGCTCGCCAAATCTTGGTGTTGCAGTTACAGGTACGGGATTTTCTGATACCGTTTTTTTTCTGAATAATTGTACAACTCCGATTAATATTATAATTACGCCGAGTCCTATTGCAATTAGCAATCCCGTATGTCCAAGATCTTTCTTTAAAGCTATTGCTGCTCTTATAAAGGTTGTTCCAATGACCATTATTAGAAGCCCCCACATTTTATTTTGAGGCTTTTTTATTACAATAGGTTCTTGTACTGAAACGTTAGGCGTCGCTACCATTAATTGGTCTAGTAATCTCCTTCTGAATATTGGATCTTTTATTTGTTCAGAGTTTCTTTCATTTTGAAAAGCTAAATCATCATAAGCTATCTTCACTTCCTTTAATTCTCTTTTCTTAGCTCTCAATTGATATTCGACGATTAATTTTCTTCTTATAGTTGCATCTTTTAAAAATGAAAAGTTTGAATTTTCATCATAGGTGAATTTTTCATAAGACAGATCTACTATTTCGGTAATTACAAAGGCTTCATGGCAGAATTTTGGATTTGCTATATAATCGTATGGAGCGTAGCCATATCCTCTATCACCAAATTCTTCACCCCAACTATTTCGTATTTTAAAGAGTTTCTCTTCGTCATTATAACCAACAACAAGTAAAGCATGATTACCATGTTGTTCATATTCTGCTTCATTAATCAAAGGGAAAGGAATAATTCCCGAGGCATCTTGAGGGTAAAAGGATTCAAAAATTTTCAGACCAATAATAACCGGATGCCCATTGGCAATAGCATGTTTGAAATCTGTTTCGGTGATGTTAATTCGACTGGCTTTACTGACTACTTGATGCTTAGCTTCTGAGTAAGCATCGTCTGTTGGTAGTTGGCTGAAAGATTCAGTATCGTATGGATACATTTTAGTATAACAGGCACCTTTTTCTTTTACAGCATGGATGGCATTAACAAGGGTAGCTCCACTATCATTATTTATATTTCCATTGAGTTCTCTGGAATTATAATAAATAAAAAGTTCACTGATGTTAACATTTTTTCTATTTCTCTGTGCAAAAAATTCGTATACCGTTGAGATCGGAAAGGCTGTACAACTCTTTAGGTCTCCTTGATTTTTAACGGCAGATAAATACATCGACAAATCAAGACTAGTCGGAATATTTTCATCTGGATAGGTATAAAATTCATCGCTGGGATTGATCGGCGAAGGAATATAACCCGATGCATTAATTCTTTTTCCATCTAAACTAAAGGTTCCATTTTTAAATGATACATTTAAATTCCTGTATATTTCATTAGAAGTTTCTTCTAAATCGCGAAGAATTCTCTCTTCTCTTTTTATTCCCTGCGATAATTCAGTAATTGAATTTTTACGTGCTTTTTGTTCAGGATATTTGACACGATCATTTTCTTCTAAATATTTATTAAAATAATTAATAACATCAAATTCCAGATCATTAATATCTAGGCGCTCACCAGACCAATTTATACCTTCCAGTTTGTTATCATCTTCACCCAATAAGTGTGCGAGTAAAGTTTTAGATTCACCAACTTTATACTCCTCATTAGTAATGAACTGTTCTAAAGTACCCTTGAAATCACTAATATATTTTTTAGAGTTTAATGTTAACTCTCCACTATTATTTGAAGTATAAGGAAATGCCTCCAAGAATCGGGTGAAAAAGTTCTGATGGCTCTCAATAAATGGATTGCACTTCCGGTATAAATCTCTCAGTACAACGGCATCTTCGTCAAGAATTCCTTCATCTTCAAATTTATACTGTAAAATGGTGTGTTGAATCACATTTCGAAAAAGTACTTCGTTGAAATGAATAACTCCTACTCCAAAAATTTTTGATTTTCTCAGTATCGCACCTGATCTTTCTTTTAGCATTTCAAAAACGATAAATTCAGCAAGTGCAAAAGCCAACCATTCTGTATTTAAGTTTAAAATGACTTGACCAACATTTCGATCATCTAAATAATAAATATCTGTGAGTATCGAATCGTATTCTTGCGTCATTTCCGTTATGGAAATCAATTCTTGTTGTACACCTGAATAGTTTGATGATTTAGTGTTGTCTAATTCATACAAAATCACAAAAAGTTTAACATCAACTCCTGAAATTTGTTCGCTATCTTTTAAAATTCTTATGGCTTCCAAAAGCAGTTTTAACTGAGATGTGGCTTCTTTATCACAAATTGAAAAAATAATATTGACATCAATTGAACTACCAACGGTTTCATTTATTAAATTACTTAATCTTCGTACTTCACCATATAATTCCACGTCAAACCAAACTTTAGTGTCATCATTATGCGATGGAACAAATTGATCTTGTGAAAGAGTGAAAAGTTTGTGACCTGTATCGCCCGACTCCATGGCCGCATTAAGGATATGATTGTTGTAAAAATCAGGTTCATGATTTTTATAATGCAGATTAATTTTATCTACAAGTCGTTTCCCTTGTCGATTAATACCAATATTGATGGATGAAGAAGGCATAAATTAAATGTTAAATTGAAACTTAGGTAGAAAAATGTGGTCTATGTAAAAAGTGATTTTCCGTTCAACAAGAATCAAATAAAGAATTTGACCAATGGTGAACGGATTAATCACAATACAAATTTTTGTACTATACTGCCAGTACTTTTTTTACAAAATTAATTTCATCAGAAAATAGCTCTCTAACTTTAATCATTTTAGAGTCTTTCAAATCGTTGTTATCAAAATTCTTTTTAGAAAAATTTTCGTTGTAGTTTGTTCCAGTCGTAACCTCTTTAATCAATTTTTGATTTTCAGTTTCTCCCAGAGCATTTATTTTTGCGTCAATCATTCTTTTAAATTCTTCCTGAAGCTTGCGTCGCTTAAAATCATCAAATGCTTCGTCTCTATAGTGGCCTAATTCAATCCAGTAATCTTCGATGGGGTCGCCCTGTTCTTCGCTATAGGCCATATATTTTTCACCGTCAAATTTGATAAAATCATAGATAAAACCAGTTACCCAATATTCCAAATTATGATCTTCCCGTTTAGTAGGATAAATGTCAAAATTTTCTCGCTGCATTCTTAACAGCCAATTTGCATCTATATGGTGGCTGATATTACTAATCTTACTTTTCTCTCCGTACAAAGGCATATTGGAAACTGCATAAATCGGAACCGTTGCTTCCATTCTATAGATTACAATCCGATCATCCATATTAGTGGAATTGAAATCTGCTTTCTGATTCGCTTCAAGAAGATTCACAAATAAATTATCTTTTACAAATACTGAATTATTACTATTAGGAACGCCTACGATAAAAGCTTCATGATGTTGCCTGCTGACAACGTGACCTTGATAATTGTAGGACCACAAAGGGTTAGATTTGGTAATTAACTCCTTAATCATTTCATTTAATTTCTCAGGAGTGTACGTTGACAAAACATCATCAATTTTTCGATTTCTGAACTCCAGAGCTTTTGGTAATTCTTTTGAAAAACCCCAAAATGAATCTTTTATTAGTTTATCAGAAATTTCTGCGAAATTAAAAATTCCCTTATCGTTGGTATGACTGGAAAAGCTTTTTATATAATCACCTACGCTAATGTCCTCATCTAAAACTACCACCGTATTTACAAAATCTCTGTGTAATTCTTTTACGAATTTCTTTGGTTCCTCATTGATTTGGTTTTGTAACCCTATGAACTGAGATTCACAATCTTCAGCAACTTTCTTCAGCTTATATTTGATGTCCTTAACTTTAGTATACTCTTTATCAATTGTTAATAATAAATTATTGAAAAAGGTTATTGCATATTGACGTCTTATGTGCTCATGAATATTGCCTGCAACTAAATTTACAGACTGTATCACATCGCTCTTAGTATTTTTTAAGGTTGAACCCAGTTTTCTCTGCATAAATCCGAGATCTTTTAATTCCGAAATAGTTTGATTTAACTGATTTCTAAATAGCTCATCATTATTGTGTTTCTCATCTCTCTCTTCTTTCATTTCATTTAAGAAAAGATTGACATGCTTCGTTAAGGCATTTAAAAAACGTTCTACATTTCCAACTCCGTAAGGTTTGTTAATATGTTCAATAACAAAATCATTTAACTTTTTATTTACATCAGTTTCTTTGGAATTAAAATTATCTTCAATATCTGTTTTAGCAGACTCAGAAACATTGCCTAAATACGCTTTTATCTCATTTTCTACAGATTTCTCATCTTGAATAAAGGAATACTGGATTTTAGGATTTGCCGATAAGAGAGAATCGATTAAATCATTATTTTCATCTCCATTATTTTCTCTTATTTTGGCATCAGTAATAAAAATATCGTCTAAATTGAAAGAGTCTGTTTCCGCTGCAATCAAATTGTTGATAATGCTTACAGATGCTTTGTGCGCATAAATATTCCCTAATTTATTACCATCGTAATAAAGTTCACTTAATCCTAATCCACAAGCCCAGGAATGTTTGTTTGCTACTTTCATAGAACCTCCTGCAATTACGGTTTTCACGTTATCATATGAGCTTGACATTCCACCACTTAATTCACTAGCTCCCGTAAACATAGCAAGACCAATGAGTTCACTTAAATCATTTACTTTGGTGTAGGTGTTGGCATTTTTATCACTATTATTTATGGTAAATACTAAATCAAATGGAGGAGATTCAACTTGAATAGTTTTGTTAGCATATTTAATCTCCAGAGGTTTTTTATCATAATTTTGATGCATTAAGTAATCTAAATCATAAAAAGCACCATAACCATTGGGTAAAACATTAGCCATAGCTGGTCCATTCATCATTGCGTTAAATACATCAGGTAAAATAGCAAACGCAATAGTTGAAACTCCTACATTGGCATTGATGCTTTTAGAGACCTCTTTAACAATGTAAGCAATGTCTAAAAAAGTTCCACTACCTGTACCTCCTGCTACAGAAAACATCATATTAATTTCTACGTCATTTCCGTTAACTTTAAATTTCTCATTAGCTATGGAGTCTGCATTTAATATAGACGTAAGCTTACTCTGAATAGCGTTCTCTATCGCACCGTAATTAAAATGGGTGGCAAATCTACCGTTAGATCTAACTTGTCCGGCACCATCTGATAAATTAACAAGTAAATCTCTATTTACTTGTGGTACAAAGTCAAACAGTTCTGGTTGCTGCTTAAGAACTTGTTGTGGACCTTTAACCTGTATATATACAAATTCAGAATTATCTAAACTTATCTTTTTGTCTCCTAAATGGCTGTCTAAGCTAACATTGATACTATCTCCATCAGTGTCAAAAGCAAGGAATGCAGTCATCGGAGGTATTTCTCCATAGGTATCAATGAATCTTTTTTTTGTGTGTAAAATAGATTTTAATCCTGTGCCGCCTAAACCAATAAATAGACTTCTTTTTAATTTTGCCATAGTTGTGAGTTTTATGAGTATTGTATTTTTATTATATTTTTATTTAACATGATTGTGTATTCGCTAAACTTGTCCAGGTTAGCAACAGCTGGTTTGATTGTAACTCCCACAGGTAATTTAATCTTTATTTTATTCGCTCTTCCTGGTCTTAATATTATGTCGTTTGAATAGATTGGGTTCACTTCATAAATAATCTTGCCTGTGAATATTCTATTAAATGCACTCTGTTTCTTAATAGTGGAAGTAAAGACAATGAGTTTTGTATTTTGATTAAATGATACTCCTCCAAAATAAGGTGAAAGAATTTGAATCTTTCCTCTTTTAAATTTAGGATGTAACATATTGCGAAGGACTAAAAACCAAACTGATAACAAGGCAAGTATTAAAATCCCAACCCACATTAAACCTTTTTTCAATGGATTCATAACCACTTTATGTGTGGCTTCCCATTTAAAAATACGATCCTCTGATGCGCTGCCCAAATCTAAATTATTCACAACATCCAATTGATGATTTGAAATGGATAAGAATCCAGAGGTGTAGCCTTTAGGAAAATCAGGAAGCATTTGAATTCCAAGCTCGAGTTGACCCTTATTTACCTTACTTGAAATCTCAAATTCGTTTGAATCCGATTGTACTCCATTGACGAAAAATCGGATATTTTTATTTTGAATAGGTTTTTTATTCTCGTCTACCCATTTGATTTTTGCAAACGATTTTTGCTCAACTGCATAATCATTAAAATCATAGTTTAAAGTTTTACTTAAAACAACAGTATCGCTTTTTACAAATAAAAAGGGTTTGTAATATTTTGCCGTTCCAAAATCAGCAGTTTCTCCCACATAATTTTCATCCTTACAAGAACTTAGAAATAATACACTGGTTATTAAAAGTAGAGTAATTCGTTTAATCATTTTTAGAAAAATTTAGATTCAACACTCTTTCTTTTTTATTACTAACCTGTAGCTGAATAATAGGCTTCAAAATAATCACTTCAGTAGGGCTGGATAATTTCAATTCTAAAATATTATTTATTGGGTTATTTTTAATTAAGTTAGCAAAAGAAACACCTCCTTTTCTTTTGAGTTTTAAAATGATTTTGTTGTTCTTTAATTCAGCAGAATTACCGCTCAATTCAAACAAAGTATTATCTGACAAACTTGCATTGATTACCGTCCCTTTTTTTATATACGCCCAATTATTCGCGTCAAAAGGAATCTCTATTTGGTCGGGATTATCGTGAAGATTGATTTTCAATCGGTTCATTGCGGGCTGAACGAAAGCGATATTAATATTTGTGCCCTGAGTAACGTATGCATTACATTGACTTTTAATAATGTTAATGATTTTTTGATCTACCGCTGCTGCTGTCAACATCGTATAAAATAAGTGAACATCTTTTCCTTGAGAGAATTGACACCAATTTCCCAATGATTTTAACAGCGCATTATTATCAAATGCAACTTGATAATTTCTATTTTGTGAACTTGGAACAGCTGACTGTTCGCCGTCTGTTAATAGAAATAGATAATTAGTTCTATCAGGATCTATTTGTTTTTTCGCTTTTTCTAAGGCCGAATAAATATCAGTATACCCTCCCGGAACGGATTTGATGGTATAAGAATCAATTACTTTTTTCATGTTACCAAAAGCTGCTTGATCGCCTGCTTTAAAAGTCCAGGAATGTAAAATATCATAGGTATAAGTAGCCTGAAACGGAATTATTGTGACTATTGTATTTGGATCTTTTATATCTCCAATTCCTTTGTATAACTCTTCCTTAACTTTATCAAAAACATCGAATGGCTTTCCTGCCAATCCCCACATTGATTTTGTGATATCTAACATATAAATACGTTTCTCCTTTTTGAAACTCTGGCCGAAGCAAAAAATTGGGACGATAAAAAATAAATATATAAGTGCTTTTTTAAAAATCATTGTAAGTTTTAGTTCTTGTTATTGTCCTAATTAAATAAACATAAATACACTGGTAAATAGTCAAAGTTAAGAAAATTTATGAGTAATAATGAAAAAATTAAATGATATTAGTAAGAAATATTAAATTCTTGTATTTTTAATAAATGAGAGCAATTATCGAAAAACGACATTTAGTTTGAGCTCCTTTTTTAGTAAAATAATCATTACTATAATTTCTTATCTTTTTTTTAAGCACAGCTTTCACATTCATCTAATTTTAACATAATGATAAATATAGTATTAAATCGATGAGTTTAAAAGTACAATTTTGTACAATGCTTATTAAACAAATTACAGATTCCGGCCAAGCATCAAACTTGGGAAAATTAAATGGAGATACCAGAAAACAACTTCTGACAAGAAGTAGATATTTGCTTTATAAAAGCCAAGAAAAATCGACGGAATCACAACAGGGACGTGCAGAAATACTTTTTCAAAACTATCCTGATATAGAAAAAGCGTATGGTTTAACCAATGGATTTCTACAGATTTACGACAAACGAACACTAAAAGATGTTGCGATGCTAAAACTGGCACACTGGTTTAGAGAGGTAGAAAATGCGGGCTTTAAGTCTTTTAATACGCTAGTGAGAACCATCATTCAAGATTATAATGATATTCTAAATTACTTTATCAACAGAAGTACCAATGCAAGTGCCGAATCCTTTAATGCAAAAATAAAAAACTTTAGAATGCAACTTCGTGGTGTAACGGATAGAAAATTTTTCATCTTCAGATTAACGCAGATTTTTGCTTAGCCCCGGATCATGTCCAAAACTTGGGGACAAGCTAAAATTTCAGGACGGGTCGAACTTCAGAGTTGCAACATCCAGCCTTATACACACCCTCATCCTCCCAAAACTACCCCAGCTCCACCGCAGTTTTCCCTGGCAACAGTAAGCCACTTCTGTCAAAAAACCGGATCAGCGCAAATTTCAACAGGCCTTCATCAAAATCAAATCCCTCATTCTCAGGAATGAAAAACGAATCACACGGTAGCAAAACCTCAAAAACAGCCTCCACATATCTCAACAAATCCTGCCCAGATTCAGGATTGATGAACCTCAGCGTCACCTCCGCTTTCGTACTTCCCTTAGGAATACGGTCGAAAAAGAGCATCCGCTGACCATAATCATATCGGCATCTTTTTCTGTCACTAAGGTTCCAGACAAAACCGCCCAGAATTTCGTTGCCTTCAGCGTGGAGCAGCCCAAACTCTACCGTCCGATCACCCTTTCCAGACAGCACATCCATCTTCATAACATTGTGTAGCATCTTTGCCATTCTCCCATGAAGTTGGGGATCATTCAGATCCTTTACAAACGGCTGAAGAGCACGCCGAAGTCTTCCCCCAAATTTTGAACAGCGCCCAAACTCAGACGCATTATTCCTTACGTTCACATATTTTTCATCCGCCCGTATTTTTTCTCCATCAAATCCGCCAGGTTTCCGCACGATGATCTTGCCGTTCATTTCATAATATGAAAGCCCGCCCAGCTTTCCGGTAATTTTCAGCACACCTTTGAGTTTCGCCATGGTATTAAAGATTAAAGGATTTAACAAAGATAACCAATCCAATAGATATAGTATGAATACAGTATGCCAAAGTGCATGTTGACTGCAGGTTAACTCACCACATATCAAAGGATAAAGACATAACCCTCAAAATCGGGTTACCTTTGTTACGTGTATAGTTATATCAGTATTTATTGAATAATCTGTATAGTTATTTCAGGTCGGATCAAGAACGGGTCACCTAAAATGGTATACTTCATAGATAAAGCATGGATAGTGTATGAGGAGTGCATGAAAAGTGTACTGAGAAATTCGCCCAAAAAACACAATTTTCATGCAATAGGATCAGTGTAATTTCAGATTTAAATAATCTTCGGTTTTAGACATAGGACCATAAAACAGCAGCGATTTAATTTTTCCTTTGATTATATTAAAAGAAATATCTAACCATAAAGTTTTTCTGGAAATTGTCTGAGTTCTATGATGTATTCACTTCCAAATCTTGCGAAATAGATATTGAAATATTCTTTTATTGAAGATAAGCCACTTCTTTTCTTTTTATTTATCTATTAATAAATTTTCACATGCTCCAAGTTTTGGATCAGTCTCAAAACTTGGGGAGAAAGAATAAATTTGATAATTTTGTTAGATGCTAAACGAAACAGAAGTTCTTAAATTATTACTACCTGAATTTTTAATTGATCATTTTGAAATTGTGAAATTTGAAGAAATAAATAAAGTTGTGCATCTTTATTTTGAGGAAAAAAATACGATTCCCAAAGAATTTACGTCCCTTACTTTGCAATCAAAGGGTTTTCTGCCCGAAATAACGGTAGATGATTTTCCGCTGCGTGGAAAGTCTGTAAAACTCCATATCAAACGCCGAAGATGGACAGATGTGAAATCGGGAGACATTATTCAAAGAGATTGGAATCTCATCGCTAAAGGAACTCGCATGACACAGGATTTTGCAGAGTTCTTAAAAAAAATCAGCCGATACTAAAGCACTTCCTTGTAAAACCATCGCAGAAATGTATGGCGTGAATGGAAGAAAATTTCAACGACAATATAAAAAAAGCATTAGCGACTTTAAAGATTGGGATCAGAAAGAACATGCTGCAGACTGGATCTTATATTCTGAAAACCTCTCTGACCAGCTTTCTTTAGATGAAGTCGCTCTTTCTGACGGGGAATTGTACACTGTTCTTACCTCCAAAAAAGCAAAGGGCAGAAAAGGAAGTATCGTAGCCATTATTAAAGGAACTCAGAGTGATAAAGTCATTGAACAAATTCTGAAAATCAGTAGAAAACTCCGACAGAAAGTTAAAGAGATCACACTCGATATGGCAGGTTCAATGAAACTCATTGCTAAAAGATGTTTCCCCAATGCCGTGCAGGTTATTGACCGCTTTCATGTTCAAAAGCTCGCCACAGAAGCATTGCAGAACCTCAGAATACAACATCGATGGGAAGCCATTGATTTGGAAAACACTTTACTAACCGAGGCAAAGAGAGAAAGAAGAAGCCGGAAATTGAAGTTTTTGAAAATGGTGATACCAGAAAGCAACTCTTGGCAAGGAGCCGATATTTACTCTACAAAACCAAAGAAAAGTGGACACCAAGCCAAAACCAAAGAGCGGACATATTATTCTCGCACTATCCCGACTTAGAAAAAGCCTATCATTTATCTGATGGGCTGAGAAAAATTTACAATCAAAATATTCAAAAGTCCGTCGCAATGCTCAAATTAGCACATTGGTTCAAAAAGGTAGAAGAATCGGGCTTTAAATCATTTTCAGTACTCATGAAAACCATTATGAATCATTACAATGATATTCTCAATTATTTTGATCAGAGAAGCACAAATGCTTCTGCAGAATCTTTTAATGCGAAAATAAAAAACTTCAGATTACAACTTCGAGGTGTAAAAGACAAAACATTTTTCTTGTTCAGATTATCTAAACTTTTTGCTTAGTCCCCAACTTTTGATACTGATCCATTGTAACCTTGGGGAGGAGGTGGGGAAGAAATTTCAACAAAAAAAATCCCTACAAGTATTAACTTATAGGGATTTTGGCGGAGAACTAGGGATCGTTATCAACTCTTTAAATACGTTTACAGACCGGACTTGAGATAGATTTTATAACACCTACTCACCTAATTACTCACCTTGAAAAATGTAGATTTTTGATTCGTTTTGGTAACTTCAAATTTAGTAAATAAATTAGTTTAAATAAAAAATAAGTTTATTGTTAAATTCGTTCTTTATCCATTGAATAAACCAAATAATATTTCATCACTTTTCTTGTTCATAAACTCAAAAACATCTATAACTTCCTCCTTAACCTAGTGTTATAAACAGTTGCAAATTGATTCCAAATAGATAAATTTAATCATGTCATATACAGATTCTTCTTTTAAGGCTTTTAAACCTCTGTTATACTAAATAGTGCAAACAGCAGATTCATTTGACAACCTAATTTAGCAAAAATAAAAGTGTATTAAAACACACTTTACCACTGAATTCATTATATATTAATCAAATTCACAATTAAAGTGCACTAAATAGCACTATTGCCATAGTACATTAAAAAATTCTTCTTACATTTGTATAAAAGTGCATTATATGACACCATTGACGTTAATTGAACAAATTAAAGAACGCAGGCGAGTTTTGGATGTTACGCAGGAAACATTATCAGAAGTTTCCGGTGTAGGGTTGAGAACAATCAAACAATTCGAAAGTGGAAAAGGAAATCCCACGCTTGAAACAATACAAAAAATTGGAGATGCTTTAGGCATGGAAATAAAATTTCAAATTAAAAAAACTGAATAATGAGGGCAGCTAATGTTTTATATAAAGGCGATTCTGCGGGAATTCTAACACAAAAAGACAACGGTAGTTTTCATTTTAAGTACAATGGAGATTGGCTGTCTGATCCGTTAAAACCAGCAATCAGCCTCACATTGCCAAAAAGTCAAGATGAGTTCTATTCAGAAACTTTATTTCCTTTTTTTTATCACCTTCTACCCGAAGGTGCCAACAAACGAATAGTCTGCAGAACTTTTAAAATTGATAAAGATGATGAGTTTGGAATTTTGTTGCATACTTCTAAAATCGATACTATTGGAGCAGTAACTCTACAAAGAATCTAAAATGGAATTAAAGTTCACAAATTGTCCGGGAAGTTTAAAAGAAGGATTTTCCTCGTATAGCCCAGCCGTTCTAAAAAAAATGTTTCTTGGACGGAAAGTAAGTCCTATTCTGCCCTATGCATCTCCAACTAATAAAAAGGAAAAGAAAACTTTCAATGAAAATCAAACTCATATTTCCATTTCAGGATTTCAGGAAAAATATTCTTTAATTCTTGATGGAAAGAATCTTCGTTTAACTCATAAACATGAACACGGACAGTATATACTAAAACCAATATCTGACTTACCAAAAAACAATGAGTATGCTCCTGCTAATGAACATTTAACGATGCAGATTGCACAACAAATTTTTAAAATGGAGGTAGCTGAAAATTCACTAATATTCTTTGAAGACGGCACTCCTGCATATATTACAAAACGTTTCGACAGATTAGAAAACTCTTCTCTCGTCGATAACAAAAAGGAAAATAAGTTAGCTGTGGAGGACTTTGCATCATTACTGCAAAAATCTCCGGCAACGCATGGTGAACAGTATAAATATGAAGGGAACTACTACGAACTTTTTGAAGCCTTGCAAAGATATATTCCGGCCTGGAAAGTGGAAGCACCAAAACTGTTCACATTGATTCTTTTCAACTATTTGTTTTCAAATGGTGATGCTCATTTAAAAAATTTTTCAATCATCGAAACGCAGCAGGGAGATTACAAGTTAAGTCCTGCTTATGATTTACTGAATACCAGAATCCATATCGAAGATTCTAAATTTGCATTAAAAGAAGGACTTCTGCCTAAATCTTTTTCAAAAGGAAATGATTTACTACAGTTTGTTCTTCTAGGTGAAAAAGCAGGTATACCTAAAAAAATCATTGAGAAGATTATGCGTAATTTAACTTCCAACCAGGGAAAAATAACTCAACTCATTGACAATTCTTTTCTGAGTGAAAAATTAAAACGCAATTACCTGCAAGCTTATCAGGGAAGATTGAATAGATTAAAGAAATAGGTGTTATAATAAGACATCATTCTTTAAGTTAGCAACCCTATTGAGATGAAAAATACCAAACTGAAACAGTCTGGTATTTTCGGGCAGCGTCCCATTAACTGTGTAAGTTAAATTAAGGTTAAAATCCAATCATCTTTTCCGCCAACTGAATTCTCTCTTCTCCTCCCCTATATTTTCGTTTTTGTTGATTTCTGATTCAGTAGAAACAGACATCAATGATTGTGGGTTATTGTGATTGACTTGTCTAAACAAAACACTGTTCTCAAAAGCTCTTTCCTTCACATAATCTTTATTCTCATTCATCATCAATTGTTGCTCTTTTTCTTTTTGATACTGAACAATTAATGCTTCTTTTATTTTTGGAAGTTCTTCCAATTTCGCATCGAGTTTCGCAATATTATCTTCGGTAGCTTTCGTTTGTTTTTCAATTTCTGTAACATTAACACCTTTTCCGGCAAGATTTTCAATTGTTTTTTGAACTTCAATTTTAGCCAGATCTACAGTTTTCTGATAAAAAGGAAGTTGGTTTTTCCAGTAGTCAGAATTGCCATCCTCTGAATCTTTTGCATAGCCTAAAATCCTGTTGTAAGAATGTTCTGCCTTAGTAACATCCTCTTTTACTTTAATGAAATCTTCATACTTTCTCAATACAAAAGCACTATCTGCAAGAAATTTATTTTTTTCGCTCTCAATTCTTTTCTTAATTAATTCAATTTCAATATTCGCTCTCGTTTCAGGATTGGTGATGATTGAAGTTTTCAATTCCTGCGTACTGATGTCGGAAATATCTAACACATTCGCTCCCTTTTTCATCGCTTCTAAATATCTCGCTTGTTTTGACTGTAATTTTTGAAGCATAAAAACATCAATACTATCATTGGTAAGCATGAAGTTTACACGTACGTTTTCATTTTTATTACCTTGTCTCCAGGCTCTTCCTTCTATCTGCCGCAGCGACGTAAAGTTGTAAGGTAGCGTCAGTAAATAAACGTCGGTTGTATTTTCTTGAAGATTCATTCCTTCTTGAATAGCTTCGCTTCCGATGATAACTTTAATTTTTCCAGAATTAAAATCATCCTGTATGGAAATTCGTTGCTTCTTACTTGTTGCTCCAGTAATGATTCCTATTTCTTCAGGTTTAAAATCTACTTCATTAATAAGATATTCTTTCAATTTCGGAAATTGAGAAACTGCTAATTCAGAATAAATAATTTGTCCAGATTCAGGGATGTCTTTTTTGTTCTGACGAATCAGATTCATTGTTTCAAGCAATTTTGGCGAATTTTCTACAAATTCTTTGGTTTAAGGATCTTCACCATTATAATAAAGCGATAAATAAGGAGAAAACGCAATTAAGCGAGCGTTAAGATCGCACCTTTCTCCGTGTGATTGAAATTTTCATTTAGTAAATTATATTGTTCTTTCGTCAGATCGTTCTGTTCAATTTTATACTCTTTATTGATTTTTTTTGGACGAATCAATTCACCATTATCTTCCTCACCTTTTACATCAATAAATTCCGAAAGGAGTTGTTGGAACAGCGAATTATTTTTAAATCTTCGGACATTTGCTTTAAACTTCACATCGCCTTTTGCATCAATTTCCATATCGTTATCCGCTTCCATAAAGGTTTCAAAGAAAGTATTCACATTGAAATACCCAGACTCTTCTAGACGTTTATTTGCAATCAAAGATAAAATAGAATAATATTCCAAAGGTTTGTTGGTAAAAGGAGTTACAGAAAGAAGAGTAACATTTCTACCATTCTGTTTATCCTGAATATATTGAGCTGCCATCCAAGTATTAATCCCCAATTTTGAAGTTTGCTGATTTTGATTCTAAAATCTGAGGAAAATCGTCGGTCTTCAACTTTCGCTTTTCCGACAATATGGTTGGCGTTATGCGAGGTTAAGCTCTACTTAATCATAATGGTGATTATTATTTTTTTTTAAAGTAATTTATATTTTATTCCAACCCCCAAAAATCCTGATAGTCTGTCTGTAATCCTTTCTCTTAGAAAATTATCTTGCAAACGGTTGTCTATAATTTGTGTTTCATTAAAATTTAGTATATCATTCCCAATTAGGCTGAATTCCCAATTTTTTTTCAGAGAAATAAATACAATTTCTAAATCTATTTTCAGAAAATGTCTTGTATTATTTTCAGATTTGTTCCATATGTATGAGTTATTGAAATAATATCTAATATCGTCTTTAAATGAGCCATCAAAGTTTGCAAACAATTTCTTCGTCTCCAATTTAGTGCTCAAATTATTTTCAAATTCTGTCCTATTAACTTGGGTTTCATAGCCCAAATTATAATTAAATATTTTATTTTTAAATTTACTGTAAAGTGAGAATTTTGAAGAAAAAAATTCTGAGGAAAACTCATTTCCTACACCGCTTATGAAATTTTGTCCTTTAAGGTTGGTATAAACAAAAGTGGTCTTTATTCGAGATTTTATAAATTTTATTCGTCTTTCAAAAGAAATATTAGAGGCTAATGTGCTGTTAACATCTGTAAGAACATTTTTTACTGCAGTATAGTTATTAATTAAAGTGCTATTAGATGTTAAAGATTGTTTTTTATTTGAAAAATTAATATCCGCAAACAAAGCAGTTCCTGAGAGCAAATCTATATATAAATAATTAGCACCCAATTTGTTATCATTAAGCAATTGGTTTTCTCTTATTTGATTATCCTCTTTTATCGTGTAATAATTATCGATTACTTTAGATTCGAAAATCTGATTTTGTTGTGCAAAATAATTCATTTCTTTATAATAAAATGAAAGCAAAGAAGTTGGAGAAAATTCAAATTTCGCCTGTATAGATGGTAACAGCAATCTCTTTGGATTGCTGTTTTGTAATCGTATATAACTGAACCTGTTATATATAGAAAACTGAAAAAAACCTCTTTTTTTAGAAATCTCAGCGTCAAAAGAAAACCTATTTCTTTCTATACTCAAATCATTTATAAATGTATTAACATTTGCATCAAGATTCGATTGGTAATCTTGTCCTGTATAGGCGTAGCCCAACCCAACAGAATAGATTATGTTTTTAGGCTTTATGATAAATTTGCTAAGAAAGCCAATTTCATTTTGTTTAAAATTTTGAGTTTGTAGAAAAACATTGGATAAATCAAACAATGATAAATCTGAGTATAAGTCATATTTATTTTTTTGATTTTTAAGTTCTTGATATGCATAAATAGAAAATAATTTATTCGAAGATAATCTATTAGCAAAACTAAGTTGTTGCCCAAAATCTATTTTCTGTTCATTTTCAGATTCGCTAATATGATTTATAGAGGTATTCTGTGTCTGCAGAATTGTTTTGTTTTGTTTTGTGATTGACGGGTCAAAAGAAAAACTGTAATTCAATAATTTTTTTTCATTTAATTGATATTCTGCCGACAATTTTGTTTGGCTGAAAAATAGATTTTCTTTTTGGAAAATTTTATTTTGATTTGTAATATGTAAATGCGGATTAAAAAAAGTATTTGTTTCGAGAATATTTCTGTTTTGAAAATTATTATTTAAAATGGTATAGGCATTTATTTTTAATTTTGTATCGGGTACATAAGATAAGTTAAATGCCCCAAAATTTAGATTTTTTTTACTCACTCTATCATCTGAAAGTAAACTTTTAGGAATACTAAAGTTATTATAGTCTGTTCTACTATCGCTTACAAAATCACTTTGTATCGATTTTTTCATATTAAAATATTGTTCAAAAGTAATCGATTCCTGATTCGTATTATTGCTGTTTCCTATGAAGCTAATGTTTGCTTTCTTGTCGAATCGAAATAAGTTAGCTCCTGCTTTGTACCTATTTTCATATGCTGAAGTTAGGGAAACATCACCTGTAATTTTACCTTTATATTCTTCTTTTACACTAATATTTACAGCTGTTTTATTAGAGCTATCAAATTCTTTTATATTAGAATTATTAGTATAGTTATTAATTACATCTACATTTCCTACCATTGCTGCAGCTAGGTTTTCCGTAGCGATTTGTTGGTTATCTCCGAAAAATTCTTTACCATCTATCAGAAGCTTATCCACCGTTTTTCCTCCGATTGCAATTTTACCATCATCTCTCACTTCAAAACCGGGTAATTTATTTAAAACATCTTTTAGATTTTTTTCATTTCCGTTTATAAATCCTTTGACATTGTATGACAAAGTGTCTCCTTTCTGCTTTATAACAGAAGATTGTCCTAAAATTTTTACTTCATCAATGGTTTTTACTTTTTCCGAAAGTGAAAAATTTAGATTTTCTTTTTTCTCATTTTCTTTTAGTGAAAATTCTTGTATGTCCGTTTCAAAGCCTAATCTATTACACTCAACATAATAGGACGAAACGAAAGGCACATCCAACTGAAAAAAACCTTTTTCATCACTTCTTGCATAAGCCAAAACAGACTTGTCAGAATTATTTTTTACCTGAACAATTGCCCCTTCTAACGGATTTTGGTTTTGGTTTAAAACATTTCCAAAAATTTTTATTTGAGAATGAAAATTGTAACAGAAAAGAAATGACAGGAAAATAAAAAATTTATTTTTATTTTTGGAAAACCCCATTTTTAATTTCTTCTAAAGATTCCAATTTCAGTTTTTCAAATTCTTGCTCACTTATTTTTTTGCCTTTTGCAGGAATTACTACTTCAACATCTTTGCTTTCCTTGATGCTTGTTGCGAGGTAATATTTTTTATTTGTTTTCAGTTCTAAAATCAAACCCGGCAAACCAAAGTAATCTGCGGGACCACCAGAAAAAGGAATACTATTGGCATACCAAGCTTCCACCAAATTCCCGTCTATAGTTGCAAAAGCCTTATTACAATTATAATTCCCTATTTTCTTGATTTCGTTTTCTAATTTCCAGTCTATTTTTTTTGGTTCATTTTCAATTAGAAAATCTTTGCCTAATAAACTCGTTCCTTTCAAATATTTATTTGTTTTAAGATTTCTATAGATCATACTTTGGGCATTCATTGTAATGACTTGAAATTTTTGTTGAACACCTAAGTCGTCATCTTTTTTCAAATCACTACTCTTCGATTTTTCATAATTGGACTCATTTTCATTAAATATAAGGTCAAAATAAGCAGGCTTAGTAAGTTGACTTTTAATTTGAGCTCTTAAATTTTCATCAGGAATTTGTGATAGTTGACTATCTACATTGTTTGTTTCTTCATAAGTAACAACAGTAGTATTTTTCATTGAATTTTCCATTTTTTGTGATTTTTGTGCAGAACACGAAATAAAAATCAATAAAGCAATTAAAATATTTATATTTTTCATATTGTAATTATTATTAGTGATAAAAAAAGAGGCGTACGAAATACGCCTCCAAAAAAAATAGATTAGTATTGTACAATTATAACGATTACAGTTCCATCCTCCAAAATAAAGATATAAATATCAGTTGTCTTAACAGCATATTGTTTAGATAAAGACTCTTTTAATTCGTCAATAGATTTAATGTTTTCTGCATTTAAAGTCAAAACTGTTTTTTGACCTTTATCATCATTTAAAATTGTCGAAATTTCAGCATTAGAATTTTTTAAATTAGTCGTTGTTTTAGCAAACGAGAATGTAGTGACACCTAAAAGTAGCGCACCGAAAATTAATTTTTTCATAATAAATTATTTTATTGTTGCTCCATTTGGTCTTGAGCGTTAAAGCGACCTTATACTTATTTTATTGTGGTCGCATAATCTCACTATTTTATTTTTTTCCTGTGAGTAATAAACAAAACTCGCAATTCGTAGCTACTGAATATTTTTTTTCAAAAATTGTATTTACAGTGAATTTTTGAAGAATTTGTTATTATTTTATTTTCCAATGGGCTCCTTTTATAGGCGGGCCCCTTGTATCATTGTCATCTAAGGAGATGGTTGTAGAATCTTTTTTAGAATGTCTGCATTCTTTGGAAGTTCTGATAACAATTTGGTCAATTTCTCATTTTTCATTTTATTTAGAATTTGTTTAGTAATGGATTAACAAAAACTAATTTAATTTTTATTTTAATTCGCAACTTTCTTCTGTGCAATGCAATGGAATTATTTGCCTGTTTACTGCAAGTTGCATATATAAATATTGTCCGATTCCTGAAATTTTTAAAAACCAAAAGAAAGGAATAAAAAGCCAAAAAGTAGGAATTCTTAAAAATATTCTGAATAATGTTGTATATCCATAAGCCCAACTTCCCCTGAAAGATGCCATTTGTTTCAGTGCAAGATTGTAGTTTAGATTTGAGAGTTTTTTTAAGTCATCTGATGCCCTCAATTTTTTGATTTCAATGAAATTTAGCCAGTCTAATTTTTCAATTACTTTTATAAATTGGGTACAGTTTTGGCAATAATTGTCATAAATAATAATCATTTGAAAAAGGTGTTAGTCACAAGTTGGTGTTAATTCGATTGGGTTTTCAAAATTATTTATTATTTCCCATTCTTTTTTATCATATTCATCTTTTACTTCACGGCTGTTGACATCTTTTCCATTGATGACGTAAGTTGTATGTGTGGTATTAAGGTTTTCCAAAATCATCGAGGGTTGTTTTTTATATTTTTTCCAGAAATCAGTCCATTGTTTGGGAGTGAGTTCAACTGCTTTTTTATAAGAAAATGCTCTACGACTTATATCGTTTTTTTCTTTGGTTATTCCTTTTATTTCAAAATCGTAATCGCCGGAACTGTCGGATATTTTTAGAATTAATCCAGGTAAGCCATAAAATTTATAAGGTCCATCAGGTATTGGAATATCGGTGGTGTACCAAGCTGTCCAATTTCTACCACCAAAGCTGGTTGTTGCATTGTAGGTTTTATATCCCAATATATTTTGGCTTTGAGTATTATTGATTTTCCACTTGAATTGGCATTTGTATTTTGTAAGAAATACTGAGGTGTAAAATTTATTTTCTGCGGATATAGTATTATTTAATACATCTTTTGTGATAAATGTTCTGTATTTCGATTGGTTAGTTTCGTTTGGAAATCGTAGAGATTCTCCACCGTTTTCCATATAATCTTTTACCAATTTGGTTTTGAGAGAATCGTATCTGAATTTGTCATAAGATTGGAAATAAGAAGGTTCTTTCTCATTTGTAACCAATGACATTAATTCTTTTTCGTAATCTGTGGAATCTTTCGAGGGTTTCCAGGTCATTTCATAAATTATTTTATATGACTGCCCATAAAAATAATTATGACTTAGCAAGGCTAACAGGATTAGCAGCAGGGCTTTTAAAATCGGATTTTTCATAGTAATTAAAATAATATACAATTAGATTCCAGACAATCATATTTGATTAAAAAAAGAATAAATTAAAACTTATAACGATACATATATGCATTAATATCGTAAGGATTAGCCATTAATATTCTGCAGAGTGAGTGTGCTATAGATTATTTTTTATTTTCTGGATAATGAATAGCTTTATCTATTTCGATAGGATTGTTATTTTCCCTAATATATCGTTGCCTTGATTCAGTCAATTTTTTAAATTGGCTTATGTCTTTTACATCAACACCGTTAATGCTAAATGTGGTATTAGGATTTTTTTTGAATTCTTCACGAGTTTCGTGATATGGGTCTTTATATTCGTTCATCAACATCATATCTATATTTTTCTGGGTTGTTTTTATTGGTTTTTGACCATAAAAATTTTCAATGAACGGAGTTTTGTAGGTAGTTTTTAATTTAAAACTTTTCACTAAAGTAAAATCGAAATTATTTTTATCATCATACAATTGAAAAATTATTCCGGGTAATCCTCGAAATTTATATGGACCTTCAGAAATATTAATTTCTTTAGCAAACCAAGCAGTCCAATTTCTTCCACCAAAAGTTGTTGTTGCTTTCTGCAAAGTATAGTTTTCAAATTTTTTAGTTTCTTTTTCGAGTTTCCAATTTATTTTATCCTCTGTATCAAAAACAAATACATCATTGATTAAAGTGTAATTGCTATTTGTATTAGAGTTTTTTACTCGAACAACAACAGGAGTAGAAACATCCCAAAGCTGGCTATTTTGTCCTTTTGTGATATTGGTAGAGTCTATTGTAACGTAATGGTAGTTATAAAATTTGACATCATCTGGATTTATATCCAGAGTCATATTTTCTTTTTTAAACTCAGCTTGCTTAGGATTTTGTTTAGATTTGAATTCATAAATAAAGCGATGAGTCTGTGCATTGGCTAGCCCGAAAATAACGGCAAAAATTAAAATAAATATTTTCATATTAAGTATTTTTAAGGGTGTGTGTGTTTGGTTGATAATTATTTTAAAAAGTATTTGCTATGAGTAAAAAATTAAATCTTACTATTAAATTTTAACGATGTTAAGGTTATATGTTTTTAAAATAATAAACTTACAAAAGATATTTAGAAAATAATAAGGATAAAAAACGTCTTTTATGCTATTTGATTCAGAGAATTATTTTGTAATTTTTTCTCTTTTACCAAACTCAATTCTCCAAAAGAAGCAATATTCCAAACAATCATTATTATTGAAAATGCAAATAGCTCCATCATTAATCCAATAAATAAATGCATTAATATCATTGCTATTACAATAATTTTTCTTGTTTTTTTAAAATTAACTAAAATTGGATAAGATAATTCAAGTAATACTGTTGAAATACCTCCAACAATATAAATAATAGGTATTGGATAGAAATTACCATCAAGTGATGCCAAAGCATTCCAAACAGATTTACCATTCCACCAACCAGAATCTAATGCTTTTGCTAAGCCTGAAAAAAAATAAGCTATAGACAGATGTATTTGTAATACACCCTGATAATTAAAAAACATCTCAACATTTTTCTTTTTAAAAATCAAATTATCACAAGAATAGTATTTTCCGACGGGAAAAATAAAACAATAAAATAATGAAATAGTCATAAATTGGTCATAACCATAATTAAATTGAGCAAAACTCTTAAAGATAATTAGTTGTAAGATTAATGCGAAAAATGCAGAAAAACGAGTCAAAAATCCAATTATTAAAAATAATAAAGAAACAAGGTAAGCAGATAAAGTAAATTGATAAAAAAAATCAAATAATCCCTTTTCTTTAAGAAACAAACTAAGTGGATGTAGATATTTAAAAACACCTGTTTCCATATACATCAACTCTTGTGGAATCATAGTATTAGACGAGGAAAAGAACAAAGACAAATCCCCTTTCAATGACAATATTTCAATGATAGCTATTAAACCTATCATAATTCTAAAGAAAAGTAAAAAAGAAACTTCTGAATATTCTCGCTTGAAGTAACCTAATATTCTATTTTGCGTGGTATAAATTGCTTTGTAAAGCATATAATTTTATTTTTTTATTGACATCTTTATAGTAATCTGGAATTATAGTTAGAAGTTCTACTCTATATGAGTTACAATTTGGAATTAAATAGGCCTTTTCCTTTCCCAACCATTTCATAGATTTTGTTATATATTGCCTCCTAAATTTAACTAAATTGGATAAACTATCTTCTTTTATTAATTTTTCTGTATCTGCTATGTAATTTGCCATATACGAAGAATACCCACCTAATCGTTGAATTCCATTTGTGCTATTTAGTCCAAAATATCTATCAGTTAGAATAAGTTTATTATGATTATCGTAATAACTAATTTTAAAATATTTCTTAGATGAGGTTTTTATACCATAAAAACCATATCCAGTATTGATGCCTGTTAGAATATAGTACCATTCATTATTTTCATTTTGTGTGAAAAATCTGGGTAAATTAGGTTTTGATTTATAATGATAACTCCAATAATTATCTATTGTAGTATTTGCTCCTTGAAAAAAAATTAATACCAAGTGTACTATAAAAAACGAGGTTAATAAAAACTGCTTTGATTTTCCCATATTATTTAACTTTTGTTTATTACTAAAAAATTTTTATTTTATTTCTTTGCAAATAGCGATTGTATGTATTATTAAAAAGTTTTATTATACCTCAATTCATAAAATTCATAAATTGAAAATTGGGAATAAAAATGTCCTTCTTTCCAAAAGGACATTCTTTTTTTAATAACTACAAAGCTTTAAGAGCAGTATCTTGAGATTTTCCTGCAGTCGATGTTTCAGTCCATCTTGTATCACATTTACTAAATGTCTGATTTGTTTGAAACTTCGCATCACAAGCTCCTCCTTCTGGAATCTTCAATGTGGAAACTTCGGTCTTGTTAATAGTGTTATTCTTCTCAGCAGGAGCAAAAGAAAACACAACAAAAGTAGCTGCTATTGCTACTGTAGAAAAAATTATTCTTTTCATAATAAAAAATGTTGTTCCCAATTGTTTTTTAGTAAGAAGCTAAGTCGGGAACTTTATTCTTAGCTACTGGTTAAAAAATTAATTTACACTTATCTATAATCTGTTTTTATTTGTATTGCGCACTACAAAATCCACAGATGACAAATCATTTTTTAAGAACTACCATTTGATCTCATCTTTCTTTGGAGGATCACCCTCTGCATCATTTACTGTATTTGAAGTGTCCAATGAAGTATGATTTTCTGTTTTGATTTCCAAAGAATCTTTCTTTAATTTTGCATTAACGTAATTTGTTTCTGGTATAGCCGTTAGTTCTTCAGCTTCTCTACAACTGACTACTGAAACTAATACAGCAACTGCTGCTACCCAAGAGATAAACTTTTTCATAATAATTAAATTTTGTTTTTGAAGTTTATCCCGGCGCCGGGAATTTTTTTTTGATCGAATTCTTGGGTCAAAACTATCTGGATAGTGCCCTTTAGGCAAAATAAGTATGTCCTAATCAGTCAATTGACGAATTGTGACGTCCTAATTGAGAAATTAAGACGGATAAGCCATTGATATTTTACACATTAGATAAAAACACCATTTTATGTAAAATCCATAAATTTTAATACAATCTTAATGATTTTGATTACTTTTGGAAACCAAACACAATGATATTTCTTAAAATGCACCTCAAAAAAATTATTTTGTATTTTTTCTATGTTTCTCTCTTTTTTTCTTTTGGGAAAATAAGCGGTCAGGAAACTTTTGATAAATTGCGAAGTAAATATGAAAACTTGAGTGAGAATGACGGGTCTGCTCTTCAGCATATCAATCTTTTCATCCAAAAAGCAAAGAAAGAAGTGAACAAAGCACAATTAGTGCAAGGATACAGAGATGGTACTTTTTTTTCACCCGATAAATCCCTAAAAATAAAATATGCCGATAGTGCTATTATTTCTGCGAAAGAAACAAGTGATAATAATTTAATTTCTACTACCTATTTACTGAAGGGGAGTTTATACTACTTTTATTACAAAAATTATCCGGCCGCATTGACAGAATACCTAAGAGCATATGATTATTCTAAAAAAGGAAATGATGATTACCTGAAGTATAAAATAGTCTATCAAATGGGATTAGTAAAAAGCTATCTGGGATATTATGATGAAGCTCTGGAATATTTTAAAGAATGCATCGTTTATTTTGAACGTAGAACCAAAGAGAAAAATCATCCTAATCAAGTTTATAATGACTCTAAAGGCTATCTGAACAGTATGCATCAGGCAATCGCTTGTTACCAAAAAATTAATAATTATAAAAAAGCAGATTCAATAATTAATATTGGATTTAATTTTACTGATCAATCCAAAGATTTCCCATTAGAAAAAGCTTATTTTCTGAAATGCAAAGGTATTTCGGATTATTACCATAAAAATTACAAAACAGCCGAGCAAAGTCTTACCAAAGCATTATCCGTTCTGAAAAAGAATGATGATGTTTACTGGGTTTCTGTTTCTGAGTTTTATATTGGGAAAAGTCTTTTGAGCATGGATAAAAGAGATTCTGCAATTAAGCAGTTTAAAAAGGTAGATTCTATTTTCCGAAAAAGACAATTTATTTTTCCTGAATTACAGGAAAACTACGAACTACTTATTTCATATTCTCGAAGGAAGAATGAATATCAAAAAGAATTATCTTACACGAATGATTTACTGAAAGTGAATAGCATTTTAAAAAAAGACTTCCCCTACCTTTCTTCTAAAATACATAGAGGGTTTGATAATCAAGTTCTTGTGGAAGCGAAAACCCAACTGGAAAAACGAAGTAAATGGAGCTTAGTAGTTATTTTGATACTTACTTCCATTATTGGGATGCTGTCTTTTTGGGTCTGGAGATATTATCAAAATGAAAAACTAATAAAACAGAAATATTCTGATCTTGAGAAAAAACTGCTAGAGCAAAATAAAAACTCAGTTTCTATTTCTTATGAGAGTATTTCCGCACAAGGAAAATCCATTATCAGTGAAGATATTTTTTCGGAATTATATAAAAAATTACAGGATTTTGAAGAGAATAAAGGCTTTAATGAGAGTGGTCTTACGATTGAACAACTTGCCGATAATTTTGCCACCAACAAATCCTACCTTTCCCAGTATATTAATGATACCAAAGGGGTGAATTTCAGCAAATATCTTTCTACACTTCGTATTAATTATATTACACAATTAATGTATGACAATCCGAAATACCTTCGTCTGAAAGTTCAGGGATTAGCAGATGAGTGTGGAATAGGTTCCCGGCAGAATTTCTCTGATCTGTTTCAGGAAATCAATGGAATACGACCAACTGATTTCATAAAGCAACGAAAAAAAGAACTGGAAGATGGAAATATTTTAAATGTTATATCTTCACTTGAATCTTAATCAATATTAACGTTTTAATTTATTCTCTATCTTGTTTTCGATGTCAGTATTTTCAGATTGATAATTGTTTTTTCCTTCAAATCGTAACAAATTAAACAACTGAGATGTCTTGTTAGAATCCTTGAAAATTTCTTCAAAAGCAGAAAGAGGGATATTGCTATCGCTTGAAATTTTTCTTCCTATTTTACTCAATTCTTCAACCAATTACTGTTCATTGCCTATTTTCAAATATGATGAAGGAAATAATCTAAAACAGAAACGCTCTCTGAAATTTCAGCAATTTCTGCAGTCGTATAAAGAGTTGGATTTGTATTCATCACTTTTTCTTTTTCACAAACTCATTAAACTCAAAAATTTCTTTGGCTTCCTCATCCCAGTTTTTTCGTGGTAATAGTTGAAGCGTGACAAAAACATCTTTCTCTTTATTATAGGAATCAATACGCTCTAACCTTCCTGCATAGTCGATTTCAGCGTGCTTATAAATAGAATAAGGTAAAATAGTGTCGGTTGGATAAATGTAAAATCTTGAAAAACTTTTGGCAGAGTTCACTTCAAATCTTTTGTATTTTTTATTGAACAAAACCGTGTCGCTGATGTTTTTACGATGAAGATAATTGGGAATCCATTCTTTTGAAAAAAGACCGCCCTCTTTCTTTTTCTCCACTAAAAATGGTTTCTGTTTTTTTGAAATTTCCGAAAGAACAATGCTCCTGCTATTTTCTTTTCCAAGCGAATAGCATAATGAGTCTTTTATATAATAAATTTCATTGGTGATTTCAGGAAAAGTGAGATCAGGAACTAATTCTACTAGGGTTTCTCCCGAATAATTAATCCTGGATAAATGAAAATTTTGCATTTTGTCCAATCCTTTGGAAGCGTCAAAATAGACATTTGAAATAAGGTCAATTCCTCCTTTTTCGGCTTTAATTTCTTTGTTACAAGAATTTGTAATAGAAAGGAAAAACAGTGCGGGTAATATAATGGTGATTTTATGCATTCTAACAATTGTTTTTGTGGTAAACTCGTACATCTGTGATTTCATAATAAATCGATTTAAAGAAAAAAGCGGCAAGCTTATGAATTAAGACTTACCGCTCTTTAATAGCAATTAGTAAGTAATTATTATCTCTTAATACTCTGTTCCTTGACGTTGCTTTTTTCGTGCTTATTATCATTCTCCAAACCCTCCAAAGGTTTATTGGTATTAATCCTGTTCATATCCTGATCATAGAGACTCAGATTTTTGTATTGAGGATTGAGCACTGCTTTTCCTTCTACCGTTTGATCATCGATCTCAAATTTCACTTTTACAACATTTCCTTTTTCTAAAGATTTTATAGTGCTTTCTCTGTATTCTGGTTGATCGAAAATTAGGTTGGATTTCGCTACAATCTGATCAGTATCGACTCCATAATTTTTGTAGAAATTTTGAAAATTATAATTTCCTTTTTCAGTCTTAGGTTCCGCAAAATTGAGTTTAACGAAAGCGGGTTCCAGTTGTTCCGTTTTCGGATTAGTGAATTCTATTTTCACGGAACGACCTTCCAAAAGGTTGACTGCTTCTTTAGCGGTAAATGTATTTTCTCTATTTACAGGGAAATTTTGAGAGATATCTTCACCCTTCTTATTATTCAAAACGGCATGGTAGGAATTAAGAAAAACACCACCACTTTCTGTTTTATTGAATTTCAAGGTAAAATCAACCTTATTTCCAGGTAATGCTTTGTCTGAATTTGTTTTAATTTCAAACTGTTTTTCAGCAGAATTCATTCCCGATTCTAAATCGTTGTGAAGTTGTTCTCCCTCACCAAAACCAAGGTATTTTAATTGATTTCTTAAATAATCTACTTGGTTAAATTCTTTTTGTGTTTCCATAATTTTTGGATTTTGATTGTTAATATGATTTAATTTATTTTCAGATTCTTTTTTTTCCTCTCTAAATCTATCTGCCCATTTTCCGCTATCACTTAATATATTGGTGTCATATCTAGATGGCTTCTCTTGGATTGTTTTAATTATTTCCGACCTTTTGTAATCATTAGTGATTTCATTTTCGTTTACCTCGCCATTCATTTCTTTTTGAGTTCTAAGTACTCCACTGTCAGCAAATGATTCATACAATTTTCTTCCATTTTCACTGTTGAATAGAATAGCATCTAAAATCTCAATTCCTGAAAAATGAAGTTTTTTATTGTAGGCGTTAACTTGCTCCGGAGTGATATTGTTTCCATATAAAATGCACTTTGACCCACCGAACTTTGCAACCTTTCCAATGATAAAATCAAGTTGATTATCTGGCGGCATGATGAATTTCCCAACGATATTCAACTGATTGTTGAGCACAAGCAATTCCGTCTTATCGGATATCCCAAATTTTTGAGACGTAATAAATTTTGCAATATCTGTTGAACTGGTTATTTTAACTGGTTGATAATTTTCGACTAAAACCTGTTTACTGAAAGAATACGGTTGTATTTCTTTAAAAGATTGTGGGTTTGATTTCATATCAATATTTTCAGTTTCATTCTCATCAAATACGACATACTTTCCACTTCGTAAATTGATAATGACCCCATTATTGACCCTTATATTTGAATCTTCTAATGCTTTTTTTAATTTGATGATACAATCCTTATCAGCTTTTGAAACTTTCAAATTTCCGCTCGGATGGTTATGAACTAGAGTTATTTCTTTTGGCTTGACTTCCAAAACATTTCCAATCAAAAGCCGATTATCTACAAATGCTGCATCAAAAGTTCCGGTAGAAATATGCTGAACAAAATATCCTTTATCCTCAAAATCATAGACTAAAAAAGCATGTTCTACGGCTTCATCTTCCAGTGCTTTAAATAGCCACGCAACATCATCAATACTTCCGATTTTTTCATTTCCAAAGAGTTGAAGTGATTTATTCTCAGCAAAACGCCGTTCTACTAATGCAAAATCGTTAGATTGCAAAGAATTTTCCGGTTCCCGTAGTAAATTGGATCCTGCACCAGTTTCATTGGGATTAAACAATTTAAACGGTAATTTTTCACCCGACGAGGTTTTTGCATACCTTGTTGTTTCATCTTCCTCAAAAATAAAATTTGAGTTTGCCGATATTTTCGTTTTTGCTTCTCTTGCAATCGATTGAACTTCTTTTTCATTTTGAGTTAAATTGGGGTGGTATTTATCTTCGAGTTCTTTTCTAATTTCCTGAATCGGAACAACTGCATCGTAATCGATGAGATGTGGCTTTTTTCCTTCTTCTAATCTCACGATCAAAGATTCTCCAGTTTTAAAATAATTGAATCCCATTTTCATAAATTCGAGATTAGCTATCGCTTCATCGATGTCAGAAAATTCCATTTTCTGAAAGCCCGCAGATTCAATTTGTTCGTTGTACTTGCCTATTTCTAATGTTACACTCATATTTAGTTTTTAAGAATGGTGGGATTTTTAACTGTTTATCTTCTGAAACCTCGCGATTTCTCTTGGTCTTCTTCTCGTTCGAGTTCTTCTTCTCTTATTCGATTAGCATCTTGGTACAAATCAGGATCATTCACATTGAGTTGAACTTCTGATTGTTCTTGTTTTTGAGAATTACTCTCATTTTGAGAAATACCATTTACGGTGTTGATTTCTTTTGACACAATATTTAAATCGTTGGTTATTTCTTTTGCCATCTCAGGGAATTGATCAATTTTATCCTGAAGAAAACCTTTCAGTTTTAAAAGTTCAACTTTGTAGCGGTTTGTCTCACGAGCATCATTTTTATCAACGATAATTGCTGTCAATTCTCTTGCATTTTTAGTTAAATCAAACTCCACCAATTTGTTGGTTTCTTTATCAATTACAAATGCTTTTTTCTCAAAATTCAATTCATTATCAGATTTTGAAAAATCTTGAATATTGGAATATTCGATTTTATCTTTACTGTTGGTGAGGATTTCAGAAATGCTCTTATCTCTCTCCAGAAAAATCACATTCAGTCTGCTGTTATTTTCAACGAGTTGGAAAGTTGCTCTGCTTTTGTCGTTATCTGCGACGATGGTATATCCCTGCAAAAACTTTTGAATATCGTTGGCAGAAAGTTTTTTTGAAAAAGAGTTATCTGCATCGACGATTCCGTATTTTTTTAAGTCGTCAATTGGTAAATTGTTAGTTTGCATAATAGGTTGCGATTAAATTGTTTGCTTTTATAAGATCATTTAGGAACCGAATAGGATTTATATAATTTCCATTTTCAGTAACAGAAAAGTGTAAATGTGCTCCAGTAGAATTTCCAGAATTTCCACTTTTCGCGATGATAAATCCGGCTTTTACATATTCACCGACTTTGTAATAAATTTGCGATAAATGGAGATAGGAGGTTACATAGGAATTGGAATGTTTGATTTTAATATAATTTCCACCACCGCCAGAATCCCATCCTGACTCCATTACGATTCCGTCCATTACAGAATGTATATTTTCATAATTCGCTTTTAAATCAGCACCATTATGCATTTTCATTTTTCCAAATAGGGGGTGAATACGAGTTCCAAAAGGTGAGGTCACCATAATTCCATTTTTCAATGGCATAAATATTTTTGAAATTGCATTTGGTTGATCATCATTAACAAAATCATATTGTTTAATAGATGTTCTTGAATTAATTTCGGTTGAATATTCAATATTTTTTTTCATCATTTGTATTAAGGAATCTTCAATCTTTTTGAAATTGAGTTTTTGCTCTTTGTTTTTGGACAAACTATATTTGAGCATAAGTGTTTTTAAAGAATCCAATTCTCTCTTCAAATCTGATTTTGAAGTGGTATTAAAGAATTTTATTCGACTGCTTTTCTTTTTCTCTTTTTCATCTTTGACTTTTTCATCTTTGTCCTTTCCATCTTGCTGCATCTCTTCTTTTTTAGGGAAAACTTCATCCTTCTTTATTGAATTTCTGGTAAGCGTATTGAACTGCGCAAATACCAGCGAACTGCAAAACAAGATTAGAAAACTGACCTTATATTTAAATTTTAGTTTCATAATTTCAGGCTGTTATCATTTCGTTAACAATGAGTTCTACTTCTTTATTTATTTTTCTGAAATTGGTCATTAGAACTTCTTCCTTCCGGTCATTTCCTTTTTTGTCGATGAATGAATAGTAATTTGGCAGTGAGACATAATTATTTTCCTCGTTTTTAATTGCCTTCATATCAAGATTAATTTTCCCATTGATTGCCGATGTTTTATACTCTTCAGTATCATTTTCTTCACCTTGTGCGATCATCCCGACCATTTCCCCAGTTTTGAGCGCAGCGATTTTACCTGCAGGAATCATAAAATCCATTTTTTCATTAATACTGGTAGTCGTTCCTTGTTGTGAAATAGATTGTGAAAAACTTTTCTGTTTGATTTTTCCAAACATTTTCTCCATCCAATTCAATGTGTTTTTATCTCTTGCTGAACCTGAAAGAATATTTCCAACAATAGCAGAAATCGTATCAGCAACTTCTTTTTTGTAGAACTGGCGAAGCTGCGGAATTTCTTGAAGTCCTAGTAATACGGCAATCTTATTGCTTCTTGCAGTGGCAACAATATTGTCTATTTTATGAATATAAATGGTCGGAAATTCATCGGCGATAATTCCTCCCGGCAAATTATCTTTCGAATTGATCAATCGTAATGTTCGATTTAAAACCGATGAATACAATGCAGAATTGATATCCTGTGTTCCCGGATCTGAAGCCAAAATTAGAATGGATGGGTTTTCTTTATCTGTTATTTTCAGTTCTACTTCATCACCTGAAAAAACCCAAAAGCTTTCTTTGGTAGCCAATCGGGAAAGGAAGATTTTCAAAGTACCGACTTGTCCTTCTAACTGATCAAATGCTTTGTTATCATAAGCAGTTTTAAAAGGTGAAAGCAAGGAATAAATTTCTTCATTGGTAAAAAGAGTATCGAAAATATCTTTATAACTTCTATTCATAAAAGATAGAATATGAGGTAAATCAGAATACTTTCCATTCTCGAAAGTCGCAAAAAAGTAGATGCAAGAAGAAAGAAAGTTGATCGCAGATTGCGTAAAAAATGCTTCCGAACCACCACCAGAACTTGAGCCTCCTTTTTGTAAAGATGAAACCATAGATTCTGCCATTTCCTGTGCTTCTGCTAAAGTTCGGATGTATTCTTTTTTGAATGGATTAACTCTTTTGGATTTCTCAACGTCGTTCAGATTGATGACATGCAATTGATGTTGATAGTTAGAATCGCTTCTTTTCTTTATGAGATAATGATAGTAGGCGATTTTGGCCAAATCGGGAAATTTAAAATCATAAATACAAAGACAAAAACCTTTATCAATCATTTGTCGTATTGCCGGATTAATAACACCGAAAGATTTTCCAGATCCAGGCGTTCCAATAACCATCGTTCCTCGAAACGGATTGATGTTGATCCAACCTTTGTTGGTTTTTTTATTAAACCGAAAGAGGTAAGGAATATTAATCGATGTGTCGGTTTTCACCAGTTCTTGATTTTGAGCAAAACTTTCCTCTTCAATATTCCAGCGGTCTTTACCCATTTTCTGTTGCATTAATTTTGAAATATTATCGGCACCAACTTGCGCTATCAATGCCCCTAGAAAAGATAAAAATGTATAAATAATTTGATACAGATTTAATGGTGGAATTACTTTCGGAAGAGTATTGTTTCCTGCTTCAGAAATAAAAACGAGGGAAGAAAACATCAGTGATAATCCTATGATAATTGGTAAAAGGATTTGTTTACCAATATTCAAATCTATTTTTTTCTTTGCCCTTGTTCCTATTGCAACCAGTGTAATAAGAATGATCGTACAGATTTTAGCATTTAAAGGTGGGTAAAAAAGACCCATCTTCGCGAACTTTGTCAAAAGATCAGTTACAAATGGAATATTTGCAGAAAGAAAAAACAAAGAAGCACAATCCAATAAGACGATAAAATAAACCATCTTTTGGAAAAAGCTATAGATCTTAATTTGATTCTGTTGTTCTTGCATGAGTGAAATATTAGAGGTTATGAAACTGAAGACTGAAGAGATTAAAAAGTATCAGCATTTAAAATATCAGAATACTTCACGGTCATTTCGATTGCTCTTCCAGAGAGTTGTTCTTCTAAAAGTCGAATTTTCATCACCTTACTATTGGGATAAGTAAATTTTTTGAAGACGTAAATATTGCGGTAACTTTTCTTGAATTGTTTTTGATCATATAATTTAAAAACCGGGTCAAGTGCGATGCACTGATTATTGGTTGCCTTGTAGATTTTTTTATCCTCTACAGAAAATTTAATCGCATCGATATCATAACCTAAATTGGAAGAATTTAGAAAAGTCATGTCCAAAAAGATGTAATCATTTACCACATAAACATTGTTGATTTGCATCGTTAATTTGAGGCCTTTTACTTCCCGAATAGGTTTATTTACTTTCTTTTTACGCAAAATATCTAAAGAGAATCGATGCAGTTCTGAATTAGAGAATGCCATTTTAGGATATTCAAGCGGCTGCATGTCTTCGGGTTGAATTTGGATATTGGTTACCGCGTTGCCTTTAAAATCTAAATAATTGACTTTGTACTGAGCCATAAACGATTGGCAAACGATGGTAATAACTCCTAAATTATTTACGTCAATATCTTTACGAATTGAAGTTGAATCCATTTCAGTCGCATCGGTGATTTTTATTCGTGCGATATTTTCAGCAGGCAAATCACCAGTGAGATTACTGGTTGATAAATCCACAAATTGGATGGGCTCTGGAGAAATAATATGAAGACTAACTCCATTTGAAATATCTAATTTTGTTAGATCTGACACTCGCTTTTCGGGCATTTCTGTTTGACCAGAAACTGATATTACTGCAAAAATCGATAATGCAAGAAGTAATCTTTTCGATGTATTTTTAATCATTTTCATTTTGTTTAAGTTCTTTGTCGTTAATAAGAAAGATGTAAGAATTGTATTTCAGTTTTGCTTTGTTCTGGCGGATCATGTTAGAAATGGTTTTAGAAGTCGAACTGAATAAACTGCTAAAAAGACTGGTGAAAAAACTTTCTCCACTGCTATCCATTTGAGTTCCCTGTACAGAATTGGCACCCATTTCTCGGAGCATTTCTCGAAAGTCACTTTGTGGTACATATAATCCCTGCATTCCGTCCATGTCAAAAACAGAAAGATTGATGGGAAGAATTTCACCGTTATTTAAAATTGAAATCACATTCAAATTCACTCTCTGTAGAGAAAATCCTGATATTTGACCGTACAAAATAGACCCTTTACTAATTTTATGTTTTCCAACATTGATGTCTTCCAACAGACGAAAACGGATTCGGCTTCCGAGATATCCTTTTAGATTTTCATCAATCACTGCTTTTATAAAATTGTTATCCTTTTTCTTCGAGATTGAATTAAAACTTGGATTCAATGATGACTTATCTACGCGAAGTGTGGAATTTAAAAAAGCGGCCATCTTTTCTTTATTCTTTTTCAACTTTTTTTCAGAAGCCAATGCAGACTGATATTCCGGATCTTTTGCTTTTTCCAAAGAATCCATCATCAACATTTGTTTTCTTAACATTTTCACGGGATCATTCTCTTTTTCCTGTTTTGCAGCATTTAAACCTGATGGAGAATCGGAATAATTACTTGCGTTTCTTCCTTGTCCATTGCTTTCATTATTCAGCATCCGTATCATTTCTGCGGAACGCTGAAAATCTTTTTCATCAGAATTTATTTTTGACTGTTGCTTGTAGTAACTACCCTTTCCCAAATCAGTTGAACTTCCATTATTAAGAGATCGAACTGTTTTAAGAGAATCGATATACCGTTTTTGTTGATCATCAAGGTTATCCGAAAAATTTTGCAAACTATCTTCTTCTTTATCAATTCCATCAAGCATTGATCTTCCATCTCCTTTTTTGAAAAAATCATCATAGGCTGCATTTTTCGATAATATAGAATCCTGCGTTTCTCCCAGATTAAGCGATAAATCTTGCGTTACTTTCTGTGGCTGTTTTTCTTTCCCCAAATATTTTGTCGTCTGATAGCCAAGAAAAAGAATGACTGGTAGAAGAATCAGTGGAAAAATATATTTTGGCTGTTTGAAATTGAGTTTCTTAATATCCATTTTTCAAAGTTTGATATTGGTTGAATAAATATTCGATTCTGAGACTGTCACTTTTAGTTAAAGGACCATTCTCTCTTTTGTTTTTTAATTGCTGAAGTTCCTTCACTACGCTACTCATTTTCTGTTCAGTTTTATCCATATCAGATTTTATTTGATCGCTTTTTGAATAAAGGTTTGGAATGTTATTTTTGAAGGAGAATTTCGGCGTGAAATAAAAATATTGAATGAAGATCAAACCAAAAGAAATGAGCAAGACAATCATTACGTAACCGTAAACTTGCTTTGGATGTTTCATAATCCAGTCCTTAAACTGAAGTAATTGTTCTTTAACGAAGTTGTATTTTTCAATGATCATTAGTAGTTGGATTTTACTTTGTTAGACAGTTCGCTATTATCTAAAATTCTCCAGTTTCTCAGAAGAACACCGTGTGGATTATTTGGACTTCTTATCATGTCCTCAAAATTCCCCTCTGTAATCAATTTCCGAATGATTAGGGACTTTTTCCGGTTGATCATCTGCGTACCATAATAGATGAATTTTCTATTTGGTAAATCTATTTTTATGGAATCGTTCCTTACCGTAACCAGAGAATTTCCAGAGATAATCTGATTATAAAATCCCTTCTCTCGCAGATTTGTATATTCTTTTTTTCCACTATCATCAATGAGGTAAAGAGATTTCTCGACGTTTTCCTTGATGTATCTGTCGTCTGGTGCGAGGGTAAAAAATAAGCGGTGAAATAATTCGATCTGAGATTGATACTCCACCGGTCTGTTTAATAATTCGTCTGTTTGTTTAACCAAAATTGGAACACCGTTGTCAATCACGTACAGCGATTTCCGTGAATCTTGCACAGTTTTGTAAGCCATCACAAATCCTGCAATAACAACGAAAACCGCAAAGAGTATCGATGCTATTGACACCGCTTTATTTATTTTTATTTTTTGTTCTATATTTTTAACTAGCATGATTTAAAGTTGTAAATGTTAGACTTCAGATAGGAGATTATCTTTATTTGTTATTCATTTTACCGACCGCTTTTGCTATTTCTTTACCCGCAACTACGGCTCCTGCAACTCCGCCCGCAGCCGCTGCTGTTGCAGTTCTTCCCACTGCTTTTCCTGCGCTCGCTACCGTTCCTCCGGCGGCTTTTCCTTTGCTCATAATTCCAGCACCGCCAGCGGAGACAATTGAATCGGAAATCGAAGGAACCATCAAAATTCCTATTCCGGTTATGATATAGGCAACTGCAGGAAAAAGAGCGGTGTACATCATACCGCTGTTTTGTACGTAAACCCGAAGCGTATTCATATCTGCAACACCGCCGGAATCAATCATGAGCGCATATCGATCGAGTTCCATTTGATATCCTGACATAATCAATTGCTGACCAATATTGATAATCGTGTACGTGATGAAGCTGTAAAGATTAATATTGATGAATTTGGTAACCCAGTTATTAAAGGAGTTCTCAAATCCTGGTATGAGGGACATTCCTACGGCAAAAGGGCCCAAAACAATTAATATGTAACTCCATATTTTCTGAATAAAAAAAATCAGATAGGTACAGACCCGAAGAATGGTAAGAGAAACTGCTTCAATAATTTCTGATAATGTTTTTTGAATTTTAAATTCCATTTTCATATACCATTCTTTAGCGGGCGCCAGTAATTTGTCTACATCGATATCGAACCAACTGTCGTCTGCTTTTTTTTCTAACTTATCCAAAGTTTCTTGCTTGGCTTCCTCTTCTGCTTGCGTTTTTATAAGAATTTCTAAGATTTGATTTTGTTTTTTGAATCTTTCAACTCTCAAATCATTAGCATCTTTTTCAATATCTTGAAAAAGAGCGATTCCTGGTTCTGCCAAAGATTGTAGTGGATATTGAATCATATTGGTAAAAGCACCCCAATACATTAAAATAAAAGCAATGATTGTAGGACGGATCATCGGTGTTACTTCCCAAGGTCTTGCGCCTTCCTGCATTTGCCAACCCAAATAACCCATATAACATAAGGCTCCGAAACCACCAACCGCCTGTCCGAGCATTACCGCGCCTGCCGACTGAGCTGCCATTGTAGTGTCTAATCTTGTAAATGCCTCCATAAACCATTTTTCAAAAGCACCATCACCTTTTAGAAATTGTAGCAGTTTGTTATAACTATCAGTTTCGCCAGCCTGACTTAAAATAGGATCGTTACTTTGACCAAAAATTATCATTGGCAAAAGGAATAGTAAAAGACAAAGCGTTAGCGTTAAATATTTTTTCATGCTTTAAAATTTATTTTTATATTCAATCATCATTTTTTGAGCAATCGCCAAGTCATTGGATCTCCAATCAGATTCTAATTTCGTTCTTGATTTCGTCAGAAGTTTTTTATAGTCGAGAAATAAATTATTTTTTTGATCGAAAGCTCTTAACTGATTTACAAATTTTCTCCAACCAATTAAGGTTTCGTGATACATTAGAAAGCGCTTTCCACGAGGCATATCCAAAGTCCGCGAGTTATTGTACTTATCTTTTAGTAGTGCAAGTTCTTTTTCAAGATGTGCAATTCCTCCATTAGCCAACATATTTTGATACGTTTTATCCTCCTTTATTTGCCATTGGATATAATTTTGAGGATTGTCGGGAAACTCTTTCAATGGTTTGAGCATTCTTTTATAATAGAGCAACCAAAGAGGATCGGCTTCAACAGTTACAGAAGTCCAGTGAGCAAAATCTTGTACGTTTCTTGTGTATAAAGTATCGACTTGAAGTTTGATTTTCTCAGCCTCTTTTCTTTGAAATTCTAACTCAGCGAATCTTTGAATTTCTAATCCGGTTGGTTTCAATGGTCGAATGTCTGCACCATCCTTGTAATCTCTATTTCTTGATGGAGCGAGCCAACCCCAAACGGTGGCATAAGCGAAATTGGTTTGTATTCCTAAAAAGTATTTTGGATAGGGACGAAAATCTCCCCATGATTCAAATACCATTCTCTTATTGTGCGCGACAATTGAAGGATCATTCAATCTTTTGACTTGCCCATAGCTTAATGAGCTTCCAACAAAAATTGTAAGAAAAAGCAAGATTTTTTTTGTGTAATTTTTCTTCATCGTATTAATTAAAAAGGTTTTGGTAATAGATTATGATTTTTTTAACAATAGCTCTGTCAAGATTTACATAAGTATTAATGGTCGGAATTTGATAGATATATGGAATTTTCTTAGCGTTTTTCAGCCTTATTTTAATACAGATCAGATAGCCATTTATCATTTGAGCTTTGGAAGAAAGATTTTGAATCAGTACTTGGCGATCGTAAGGATCCATCAGAAAATCGTTTTCTTCATGAAGTATATCCTGCGTAAGTTCCGCCTGCATTTTAAGGAGTTCCTGTACAGCTGCTATGTAAAATCTGTTCATTAGAATAGCATATTCGGGATGTTGAGCAGTTAGAGCCAGAACGTCATTTGCATTTTGACCGATTTGTACAAAAGTTTTAGATAAATAATATAGTTGCTTTCCTTGCTTGATTGCTGAATTTATATTGGTGAGTTTATCATAGATGAATTCTTGAATGGCAACTACTTGGGCAATTTTTTGATTGATATCGTTGTATAACTTTTTCTGCTTTTCATAAGAGTTTAGAAAGGATTCATTGCTCGCCAATCGAACCGCTTGATTTTTGGTCAATTGTGCTATCAGTTGGTCGTTTATCACAATAGTTTGTCCTTCTGTAAAAGTTAATCCTCCTATAACAGTCAATAGAGCAAGCGTTATTTTTTTCATGTTCTTACTATTAAAAGTGATTGATAATTTGTTCTACAATCTGTTTGTCCTTATTGATATAATTGAGGACAACAAACTTTGTCCACTCCACTTTCCGCTTGATATCTCTGATCTTCATCAACATAAAAAAGGAATCTCTTCGAAGTCTTGTAACTTCCTCCAAAGCATATTCTAACAAAATTTTTCGTTCGGATTTTTCCATTTGATTAATTGCACCATAGGAAAGAACAATACCCGTTAGTAATCGCACAATCATTTGCATATCATCAACAAATTTTATTTCTGCAGGCAAAACAACAATGAGCGAATAAGGAGCGGTTTGAATTTCTGTAATTATCTTGGATTGAATATCTTGTATTTTCTGACTTTCCAGAAAAATGGCATAACCGGTGGGAATGGCCTGCATTGCAAAATCAACAATTCTCAATCGGTCTTGAATTTTAGTCGTGGTTTCCTTAAACTTTTCCCATTGTTTTTTATTGACAACTTCGGTTGCTAAATTGGTGTCTTGCCAATTTTTCATTTCTTTCTGTCTTTCATTTTCCTGCATCGTGTGCCGAATCTCTTGATTCATCATCGGAAATGAAACATTCTCTTTTTCCCACGGAGGAGTCGGATTTCCTCCGGATGAAGTAATTACCAGATAAACTGTTGGAAGCATTATTGAAAGAAATAGTCTTTTTTTCATGGTGCTTTTTTTAATATTAAAATCTGTTTTTATAAGTCCACATAATGTTTTGCACAATGCTTATATCAGTATTGATATAACCTTGAAAAGGATTAATAGACTGAAACCATCCTAACCTTATAGCTCTTTCGATATTCAGTTTGGTAGAAAGCAACCATATTTTAAGCATTATTACATTTTGAGAAACCGAAAAAAGTAGTTTATAACGATCTCCTGCAGTAGCAAGATTTAATTCTCCCGGCTTTAATAAGTCTGTCACATCTGTGGTCAATTTTATGACCTGTTCATACGCTTTTTGAGACGCCTTAACTCCAAAAACAGCATATTGTGGTTTGTCTTTTGTTAGAATTAAAATATCACTTGAATACTGTAAACAGCGGTCCAGTTCGTTATAAATCCCAATCACCTGTACTCCATTTTTCAATGTTCCAGATACCTCATTCAAACCTTTGAGAACGGTGTTTTGAATATTATTTGCCACCACCATCTGTGTTCCTACCCAAGCTTGAGCTTGTTGCAGTTTTGTTTGTTCCGTAATTGTTTTTTCCTGCTGATTTTCAAGATTATCCGAATATAATTTTAACGCAAGTGTTGTTGTCACATCGATGTAAGTGTTTTGCGCCGAGACGAAATTTACTACGATCAACAAAAGAATAAGTCTAAACTTTTTCATAATCGTGCTTTTTAGAATGAAGGAGTTCTTTTAAATTCAATCCACGATCTTGCATTTCCTGTCCAATTATTTTCAAAATATTTTGGTCTTTGTTTGCATTTCTTATTTCCTGATAATAACCAAGAATATCTTCATCAAGAGGTTGTTGATAGAGATTGACTAAACCAACCATATTTTCCATTTTGTCCTCCAGTTCAGTAAAGTCTTTGATAAAAAGTTGCAGTGCTTCATCATAACTATCAGATTGATGCGCGTAATATTCAATGGCGATCTTCTCGGGTTTCTCTGTCGTATAGGTTAAATATTGCTCCAAGGCAACTTCATTCCCATAGACTTCTCCTTTCGATCCACGTTTCAAATAGAATTCCTTGAAGCGGCTTCTTCCGAACTTATTATTCAGATTATTAATGGTGAAAATCTTGTTTTGTTCCACTTTGTTTAGTGATAGCAAAGAGGCGATTTTATCAAAATTATCTTTGAATTTAGTCTGGTCTAATAAGATAAAAGTGTCAGAGTTATTAATGATAGAATCCTTCACAATGGTGTTGCCAATAATATCATCGAGTTCCTGAGTTACCACGACCGCTTCACCCCAGAATTTCCTTACTGTTTTATACAAATAAAGAATATAACCTCCCATTAATTTTGAGGCAATTGCTTTCCAAGCTTCTTCGATAATTAATGCTTTTCGTCGGTCTTTTCTCAATCGCATTTTCTGGATGAACGTGTCCATAATAATAAGCGTGACGATTGGAAATAGTTTTGGATTATCTTTTACATTATCAATCTCAAAAACAATAAAGGGCTCATCAAATAAAGTACTATCTGCATTTTCATTCAGCGTTGTGCCATATCGTCCACCTTTGTAAAAGTCTTTTAATACGAATAAGAAGGTTCTTAGTTTGAATTCACTTTCATCAATTCGGTGCTTTTTATTATTGAGATAAATCGGTAAGAACTGATCACAATAGTCGTAGAAACTGTTAAATGATAATTCTGCAAACGCAAGTTTATTCTCTAACTCAACAATTCTTTTGATGAGCGCTTTTCGTAGTGCATCGTTCCATTCTTTGGTATTCTCTGGTCTTTTTATTACAGAGTTAGCTTTGGTCAAAATGAGTTGCGTTTCGTCATAAATTTTTCTTTTTTCTTCATCATTCAAAGTTTCGTAAGCTTCAAAGACTTGAAAAAATTTAGAAGAATCGTAATCCGGGTTATCCAAATTTTTATCGGGATGATAAATCTGAATCATTTTCCGTCCTTTTTCTCTAACATGAGCAGTGGTAGCATCAAAAGGAATTTCCAGAATATCGTAATAGGTTTGATGCTCTTTAATTTCGCTTTCAAAATCAGCATGAATATCCTCTTCGTGAATGTTGTATTTTTTCAAATAATGAAACAAATCTTCAGAGCTTTTCTCTTCGTACCAATTGTTGCCACCATTAAAAAACTGATGATAATAAGACATCAACACATTATCTAAAATAGATTTTTGAGTCGAACTCATCGAAGCATCTGCACCTTGCCAAATCAAAAAAATAAGATTGGTTAAAAACTCAATTTTTTCAATATTGAACTCCTCTTTATCCATTAAAAAGGGATTCATTGTGATTGGTTTTTCTTCGGTGTATTGAATATATCTTCCACCCTTGTAAGCACAAAGACCGGAATAGGAATCGCCGGTATCTACAATAATTACATCATAATTGTAAGTAAGATATTGTTCCACGATATTGTTCATCAAAAAAGATTTACCAGAACCGGACGGACCAAGTACAAACTTATTTCTGTTATTTATTCTGCCGGTTTTCATTGGTAAATCTGATGGGTCTATTTTTAAGGGTACTCCTTGTCGATCTGTGAAGCGTAAGTAAAAATTTGATTCTTCGTTTACGGGATAACTTTCTTTAAAAAAAAAACAAAGCGCAGCTTCGCTTGTCGTTGTAAATAAATCGTATGATTTCAGTTCCACTGCATTTCCGGGAATAGAACATCTAAAAAGTTCCAGTTGATTGTAAGAATTTTGGGAAACGATAATTCCTTTCATGAACAATTTATTTTCAATTAAGGATTGAGTTTCTTCCATTTTTTCAAGAGAATCTGTAGAATAGGAAATAGAAAAATGGGCATCGACGATGAGTTGACCGTCCATCGCTATATTATGAAGCAGTTCATCAATTTCTTCTGCAACGATGGCATTTGAGGGTGAATTATTAGCGACGCCTTCATGCTTTTTATTCTTTTTTTCTAATTCTCGCTGTTTTGAAGCTTGATGAGGAATCGAAATAATCTGATTGTAAACGATGGTTTTGTAATCGTCTAATTCATTGATAAAAGAAAAATTGTCAACTGCTGTTTCCGAAGCGGAACCGTTACCACCTAAATAGGAATAGGTTTCAATTTCTGAAGGTAATTCGATTTTTTCTATGTCTACGAAACTAATCGTTTTAACAAATTTGTTACCGATGTTAAGATGTTCATGCGTGGCTTTAATATTATCAAAAGAAGGCGTTTGAGCAAAATTCATTGATAAAATTCCACTGATATAATGTTCGAAATCCTTTTCCTTTAAAAACTGGGGATCGCAGTCATTTTGAGATAATAGCATAAAGATTTTAAGGCATTTATCTCTTAATATTTTGTACGCTTTTTCAGAAAAATTGTATTTGATTTTCTTTGTATTTTGATCTATTATATCTGTAAACAATAAAAGGGTATCGATGGTTTTGAACATCCTACCGTCAAAATGTTCGGAATATTTTTGCTGTAAAAATTCATTTGATTTTTCAGCAGTATATTTTTGTTTACTGAAAATATCAACCTTCTGAACAATATGACTTTCCCCAATGATCGCAACAACTTGATTCAAAACCGTATGAAATTGTAGATAGGCATCAGGATCAGCAGAATATTGTTCTACATTATTTTTGATTTGAATTCCGATAACAGGATTGCCGAACTGACCGATGAGCACATCAAAATTCCAGTTATTATCTTTCCCGTAATCATACCCGATAAAAGGAATATCAAAAGTTTTTTTCTTTAAGTTCATGATTTACTTTTTTTGGTAAAAGTTTTACATTTCTGAATTTTGTCGGAATAATGTGCAATTCTTCTTCGTTCCTTGTTTTGTTATATAGCCCTTTGCTATCCTGCATTTTGTAACTGAGAAAGACTCCAGTTCCTCCTATTGCTGCGCCGATGATCATTCCGAATAATCCAAACAAAGAAGAAAGTATCGCAACTGTAATAAGTCCACCAACGGCTGAACCCATCGCGAAGTAGATATACTTGTCTTTTAGTCCGAAAAATATAAGGGGCTTTTTCAACCCCTTATAAAGGAAATATCCCATTAGAATATTGCCGCAATAAATGTTGGAACTAGCAAAAGGAAAATACAGGCACCTCCCCAACCAACAATTTCTTTGTTGATGTCTTGGTCTCCATTCGTCCATTTGTTGTAAATCCTAATTCCTCCGACCGTTCCTACGATGGCACCAATGGCATAAATCAGCAATCCCAAATCGGTGATATAACCGGAAATAGTTGAGGCTGCTGCACCTAAAGCCGCACTACCACCAGATTGTGCAAATGCAGGAGTTAAGGACAGAACAATCGCAAAAACAGTTATTGCTCTTTTCATCATTTTGTGTTTTTTGAATTCTTGATTCATCATGTTAAAAAATTAAGGGTTAAAAATTATTATTGATTTACATTGCGGATGATTGATAAACTTTGAATCCATCGATGTTCTTAATTAATTGAACATTGGTTTCAGCTAGATTTAACATTTTCTTCCATCGGTCACTATTTAATTTTTTGATTGCTAAATTCACTTCGTCATTTTGTTGGTTCTGAATTCGTTCATCGTCGATTATTACGGAATCAAGTTTCTCTTCAAACTTTAGTTCGGAATCTTCAATAATTTTTTCTTCGGTTGGTTCTATCAATTTTTTAGCATTAAACGAATCAATGTTTTGTTCAGATTCAAACCGTTCTCTCCAATGATCCATATTTTGTCTTTCTTCTAACAGCGTTGTTTCAATTGGAAATTCACGTTGACTAAATGATTTTGGAGTATTTAAATTTTCGACATCTTCAATACCTACAGTTGTGACTTCGGTTTTGTTTAACTCCTCAAAATCAAGGTGATAAAAGTCTTCATTCTCTTCAGAATTCACAGCAGATTCTTTTTTAAGAAAGAGGTCATAGACGATATTCCCAACGTAATAGAGTGCATAAAGTGCGAGTAGAATAATGATAAATTGTGTCATTTGTTTCAAGTGTTTTTTCTGGTAACATTTTTTATTAAAGCGAAATTTCCAGCGATCCGTTGATGCAATTAATGAGCTCATCCAATGAGTTTTTAACTGCATATTTTTGATGTTTCGTTAATTCTCTCGTACTAATTGTTTGTAGACAATTCCTTTTAAAAACAGGGTTCTTCAATAGAAGACCATATTTTACTATTTCCGAATCCATTCCTTCCTGATTAAGATATTTATAGCCTTTATCATATTTTGACCGGATAAAAATTCGTTCCGCCTGGCTTTCTAACTGTCCCATTAAATTGACAAATACTAAAGTTGATTTTGCAGAGACATCAGAATATTCAAAAGGGATAATGATGAAATCGCTATAAATCAATAAATCGATATATTTTTCATCCAGCGTTCCTGCCAAGTCAAACAGGTTAATATCTTCACTCTCTTTAAGTCCAATAATGGTTTCAAAATCGGAAAACGGCTGCTCCACTTCCTCCTCTATAATTTCCACTTCGTAAAGCTTTGGAAGATTCAGCGCTTCATCTTCCTTCCATTTGTGGTAAAATGATTTTTGAAAATCAAAATCAAAGACATTAAGCTTTCTTTTTGAAATTGTCGAAATGTAATTAGCGAAGGCAATGGCAAGTGTAGTTTTACCGGTTCCTCCTTTCTGAGTTGCAAAAGTGATAATCATTTTTTCCGTTTTTATTTTCTACGTTTTCGTTTCTTTTTAAGTTCATTCTCAGCAGGATCTTTTGCAGTTATCGTACTCTTCATCAATTCAAATAACATTTCATCTACTGCTTTTATAATCTCATTTTTTTCATTATTTTGAGGTCGGTTTTCTATTTCCATATTGAAAACACTTTCTGGATTGAAATATCTTTGGTATTCATTTTCTCCCAATAATGATCGAAGTTCTCCGATATAATGGAATCTGGTGTGAACTGCGTACACTTTTCCATCCTCACTTTTTGTAATAGAAATACAATCATTCACTTTTCCCTTCGTTTTAATAAAATCCCTTACTTCATTTTGAACTTTTCTATAGGTATCCAAATCTTTTTTTCCTCTGTTTTCAAAAAGCATAAAATCTTGTAATCCGGCTACTGGATTTTTTATTTTTAAAAATTCAAGTAGAATCATTTTTGACTCTAGATTGGGAATATTGTAATCCTTCAATATTTCAAAAAGCTTTTTATCAATTTTATCAGAAGTAAATTCAAACAATTCATTCATTTTCAACACTTCACTTCCTTTATATACCTTTCCAGATTTGTGGTCAATCAAAGTGTACCCAAACGGTTTTAAATCTTCTTTTTGATGAAAAATTATATCTATTCCAAAAATGTCTTTCAGCTTTTTTTGAAGTTCACTTTCAAACTCAATTTTCATTTTTGAATGATTTTCTCGAGGAGCTAATTTTTCATCTGGTAGCATTGATTCTTGCCTCCTATTATCTTCCACTTTAAAAACTCTATTCGAATGAATCTCTTTATATTTTATCAAAATAGCTTTGATTTGATTTTTCCTGTTGTCATTCTTTTGGTGGTCAAAAATGATTTGATTACCATCAATAGTTTTCTGTTTCACTCCGTTTTTTAGAATATCAAAAGCGTTTTCATCTTTCTTATTTTTGACCATTTTGTATCCGCTTCTTTCGAGTAAAGTTTCCAGTTGGTTAAGAGAACTGATCTTGTATTTCAATAATTTGTTTAATTTTTCATCCTCATTGAGTCCGTATATTTTTTCCATCACTTGAGCCAACGCTTTTTGTGATTTTAGCTTTTCATAGCTATCATTAATCTTCTTCCCGGTTGTTTTGTCCACTCTTGTAGTAACCATATGCACATGGTTATTATCGGTGTCATTATGAAAAACTACTGTAAATGGCTGTTTTCCGTAACCCATTTCATCCATGAAATTTTCTGCAATCTTCGCCAACTCCTCTTTCGAATGTTCCTGAAATTTGGTCGAGATCATGGCGTGAAACTGAGGTTTTAGTACTTTTTTATTCCCAATTGAAATCGCTCTCAAATAATCTCTGACTTGCTCTTTCTTACTGGACTCATTAATGAATGATGGGAAATTTTTCATCAGCATTAATTCTCCGCTTCCTTTATCAATTTTCTTATCGTTGTAATTGACTCCGGGAAAACTCGAACCCGCCGCAGCCATAACCTTAACAATCATTTTGCAAGCAAAGAGTAAATTTTTTCAAACGTTTCATTTTGCTGTTTTTTAAGAATTGCTATTTCTGATAACTTTTCTGAAAATTTCTTTAATTCTATTTCACTTATGAATTTTTGTCCATTCACGATTTTTGCAACCTGATTAATGTTGGTTTCAATTTTTACAAATAGGTTATCCTGCTTTTCAATGAACACTATTATTTTTCTTCTTTCGTCGTCCAGAATTCTACCTTCTACTGAATTGATGATTAAGCTCGTCAGAGAAATATTTCTTTTCGCACAGTGTTTTTGCCAATCTTCTTTTTTAGAATTCTGAATTCGTAGAATTATCAGTTTTTCTTTCACCATCTTATTTTTAAATATTCCCGAATATTCTTCTGAATAATAAGACCAATAATATTTTTAATTTAAGGTAAATAGGGTTTGGTCCAATTGGAGTACCCTTGAATTTCTCCGTAGGTATAGTAGGTCTTAGATATTGCTTCTAAAGAGCTTTTCGGAATTTGTATCGCAAAATTTTCAAGTAGTGCGGGAAAAAATTGGGTTGAATTTTCGGTATGCAGTAAAACAATCTGATTAGGAATATAACCGATATCACTGTAAATATTTCCGATATTAATAAAGGCGTCATCCAATATTGGCTCTGATTCACTTGATCTGTAGATTTGAAAAAATACATTGACGATTCCTTGAACTTTTCTAAATAATACTGATCCTTTTAAACCACCGTAATTTTTCGTTCCTATCGTATAAGATTTAAGAGCTGTTAAATAGACGTTCGGATTTCCCGAATAGTTAACGGGTTCAGACCAGGTAGAGGTTGTGGTAAGACCTGCGGCGCTGTTATGGTCAAATGTCAATACAATTCTGCATTCAATCGGTGGCTTTTCTTTTGAAAAAGATTGCCATAGACTACCATCAAAATAATATATGCCCGGTTCGGTTACATGAATGACCTGTCCCGAGAGAATAGATGCTACAGTTGTTACAAAGATGATAGCACCCTTTTTTGTTGAAGAATAAGATTTTTTCGCTAACTGATCACCCGTGATTTGTGGAGGAATAATTCCATCAAAATGATTCACATCATTTGGTTTTCCTACCACTTCTAATGTAGCTTCTGGAGTTTGCGTATTGATACCAACTTGTCCCTCAACGGATATTGCTATTAGCAATAATAAAAAATAAATCAATTTTCTCATCTGTATTTTGATTAAAAACTTCGAGACAAAATTGAGGGTTAAAACCGTCTAAAACAATAGTAATCAAAGCGTTTGGGCTAAATAAGAACAATCTGGATTCATCTGGATTTTGAAAAGATTAAAAAAGAATACATTGGGTTAATTTGGAATATTACTTTAAAAATTCTAATAAAATAAAAAAAACAAGTTCCGCAGTTTTTTCCCCTTTTTGCAAAAAAAGCAAGATAGTCTTTGGATATAAAACTTGCGAAAGTTTGTATATACAAAGACACATCTTGCTAAAAATGAATCCTTATTTTTTAGAGGTCTGAAAATCCATATATAGTATTGGTAATTAGTGTCTTTTACTATTTCACTTGTTTTCAATGGAAACAGTCGTTAATGGAACGCTGTGATTTTGAAAGAATATTATTTATTGCTTGTAAAGAAAAAATCATTTATCTCACTGTAAATCAAATAATAATAATTTTAACCTGTATTCTTTTTATGCAGGTAGCTGTATATTTATTACGCAGGTAACTGGTTTTATTTTACAGGTTCAACGATCGTACCTATGTTTATTTTATGCAGGTTTAACCTTGTCCTACTTTACGCAGGTTTAAAAATCACCTATATTTATTCATAAACTCTGTGTTTTCATTTGCATTTTCGCCAATCCAGAACTTGATGAATTCTTGCTTTTGGTAAGTGATTAAACCATAACTCGGATCAGAGATATAAATTCTTCCTGTTTTATCAATTTTATAAACCACAACAAAGTGTTGCTTATTCCAGTGGACAATACAAGGAAGAGGAACTTCTTCAACCAAAGTAGTGAAGTCGATTTGCACTCCCAAACTTCGGAAACCCAAATTTTCTGCGGCATCGCTTAAACCGAGTAAAGAACTTCCTTCTCTTGTCGTTTCTGAAAGGTTGCGGATTTGCTGCAACTGAATAGTTTTGCCGTAAAATTTACTTATTATACGTAGGCAAGTTGGTCCGCAATCTTTATTGTCGGGTTGGCGGTAAAAGGGGAATTTGTTCAAGAAATCTAAATTAACGGTGATTACCTTTGTTTAATAACGACCCCCATTTGTTGAATTAAATTATCAACCATCCAAGATTTAATTTGATATGGGTAATCTTCATAAAAAGCATTATCTTCATTTATTGTATATTTTTCAGATAAAAATTCCTTAGACTTTTTGAGAATTTCAAATGCCTTATCAGGTTGATTAATATTATAAAGACATTTAGCCTTATAATAAAGAGCATCTGAAAACTTAGGGTATTGCTTAAGGCTCTTGTCAAAAAACTGTATGCCTTTTTCATAATCCTCTTTCTCATAACATATAATACCCATATAAAATAATTCCAAAAAATGAGGTTCAATATTGCCTTTAAATAAATTTAAAGAAATATTTAAATTTTCTTCTGCTTCATTCAATCTATTTAATTGAATTAAAGATAAGGATTTATAAAAATAATAGGAATGATCCATTATAATACCCTTTGGGTAAAATTTTATTAGTGCATCAAACTCATTTACTGCATCTGTGTAATTTTTTTCAAAAATACACTTTATGAAGGCATGATAACTATGATATGTGTAATACTCATCATCATATTTTACTGCATTATCAAGTGCCAAAAAACCTAATTCATATTGTTTTTTCTTAAAATAAGGCATTGATTTTTGTTGCCATAAATAAGGGTCTTTAGGCAATAAAACTAACGCAGAGTCAAGATATTTTTGATACTTTGGGTTATAATAAGAACCTTGATATGCACCATTTTTTAAATATTTATCATATACTTGATTCTTATTTATTTTTTGTGAATATGTGGCTACATATAGTAAAACGCTAAACAATAATATTTTTTTCATTAATAAATTTTTTATTTTCATTCATAAAAACATCTAAATTAAAATAATAATTCTGATTTTCAAATGAAAGTTTTTTAAACAGTCCTTCATATAAATCAGAATAAAAAATGCTATTTTTTCTGAACATCTCGTAATATAAGAGCCCCTCATTTGTAAAAATGTCGCAATTAGCCAAATTATTAACGTCAAAAATTAGTTTGTTTAAATAAAAACCAATTCTTCCAATTAATTCAATTTTTGTATTTTTTTCAAATTCCCCACTTGAAAAATAATTGTTGAGTGTATGAATTATGGTACATAGTGTAAACATACTATGAAAACACCCATAAATCTCTCTCGTTTCATATACACTACCATTTATATTTTTTAAAGGAGTATTGAAAGGATATTTAAAATAATCATTGGGGTTTAATGTGCATAAATAAAATATTGTGTGACCTGACTGATGAGCTATTTCGTCCATAAAAAAAAAATCCGTAGGGTTTGATTATGAATATTAATGAAGGAAGTTCCGAAATAAGCTCTAGAAGCAAATGATGGCATTTCTGGGAAATTACTAATTGATATTTCTTTTGTTGATTTGTTAATACAGTCTCCAAAATCTGGCGAATATGTTGTAATATTTTTCCATGCTGTTTCAATGTTTGGTATACTATTTAAAATAGTTTTATAAATACCTTGGTAGGATATACCTTTAGTATAATTAACAAGTACATTTGGTACGGATGAGCATAGACAAATATCAGATTCAGAAATTTTTATATCTGCTTCTATTTCTATATTTTTTCCATGTAAATTATAAAATGACCCATCTTTAAAAACTAATTTTTTATCATTAATATTTTGAGTTGTCCCATAACCTGGTATATAATGAATTTTGTAAGGGTTTTCAATCAAATATTACAGACTTTTCCTTATTCATATATTTATTTAAAATATATTGCAATGGAGAATCTATATTTTTTTTTGAAAAAAGATAAAACAATTGAGGTTCCAAATAATTAGAGTCAAAATAAAAATCATCAAATATACTTTGATCATATTCATATAATAAGGCTTTTAAAGAGTCAGACAATTGATCTAAACCAAACTCTATTATATTTTTTTCAAGTTCTATAAAATCTATTTTCATATTAAGAATTTAAGAAACTATCCCAAAAGTTTCTATTTCAAATTCAAAAAATATTTGATAAAATATTTTTTTTGAAATGATAAAATCATTATGTTTTTGACTTTTGGGATATTTTCTATTGTACTATGTCCATTTCATTTTATCTTCAGGCTTCCCCCAAGACTGACCTAATACGACATGACAAAATTCCGCAGGTGCTACAGATCCTCCTTTAAGTAGATCCAAATTGTTAATTACCTTTTTAAATAATTTACCTTTTTTTTAAATCATCTAAGCTTAATTTTTTCATAATTAGAAATGTTTTAAATTATTTTGTGTCATTATTGACAGTTCAAAACTATAAATAAAACTTTTACAGAAGTACAATTGTATATCGAAATTGATAAATCTTGGAATAAAGGTCATTTTAAATGTTTGATTTTTAGTGTTTTGTAAAATATCGTTTTAAAAGATTAATAAACTACAATAGTGAAAAGCGAGCTCAAAAAAATTATTACAACACGATGATATTGCAATCAATATAAACTTCTAAAACCCAAATTTTCAACGGCATCACTTCCCAGTAAAGAACTTCCTTCTCTTGTGGTTTCTGAAAGGTTACGGATTTGCTGTAAGGGAATGGTTTTTCCATAAAATTTAATTACAATTCGTAAGCAAGTGGGGCCGCAGTCTTTGGCATCAGGTTGCTTATAGAATGGAATTTGTTTCAAAATAAAAATATAAAACTTATTTATTAAAATCTAGGATATCACAATAATTACGAAATTTCTACTTCTTTATCTAATAGGGATATTCTTCATATGCTGCATTGTATTCTATTATGGTATATCTTTTTTGAAAATTATCTGAAGATTTTATAAACAGTTTTAATGCCTTTCTTTTTATCATTTAGAAAATAATAAGTTTGCGCTTTGTAGAATTGGGCATCTGAAAAATTAGGGTATTGTTGTAAAGACTTATCAAAATAATTAATCGCTTATTTAAATCTTGTAGTCCGTAATAAATAATTCCGATTTTAAATAAATCGAGAAAATGCAGGATTGATTTTCTATCATTGTATAATTTCATTAATTAATTCAAATTATCTTTGGTTCTTCATACATGTTTTACTGTGTGGAAATGATCTACTGAAAAAAGGTCATTTTTGTTATCTTAAATTTTAAAAAATCCCATTTTCTAATTCTGAATAATATAAAATAGTTCTGAAAGAATTCGAAAAAATTTCACTCTTTTACATTGATGATTTTGATTGGTTGATAATCCAAGTAGATATTATATTTAAAGATAAGTATAATTATTATTTTTCAATTTCAATAGAATTCGTCATACGCCGCATTTGTTTTGAAAGTTCATTGTCTAAATTTTTTATGTCTTTTCGAATTTTCAAGATGTTTCCATCATTCAATAGGAATGTATAATTGCTATTTGAAATGTGCATTTCCCTGATGTTTGCATTAGTATCTTTGTATCCTTCGTCAATAAGCTTATTCAACTGCATTTGGGTTATTTCTTTTTTTTTTTTTGAAAAATCATGTAATTCTATATTTTCATTTTTTATAACTTCTATTAAGCTAAATTCGTGGTTATTTCCTTCATCATAGATTTCAACAATTAATCCTGGTAATCCTGAAAATTTATATGGACCTTCAGAAACCGGAACTTATTTTGTAACCCAAGCAATCCAACTTCGCCCTTTATAATTTGTTTGTGCTTTCTGACATAGATAATCTCCAATTTTTTTTTCTTCATTCGCAAGAATCCATATCGGACGATTTTTTTCGGTGATTTTCATTCGAATTCCAGCATAAACTGTACGGTATATCATTTTGTCCTTCAACAAATCTTTGGATATATTATACGTGAGGTTAGAATTGTGTTGTAGAAAAAACAGCCGTTGTACAGCATTTGCCCCATTTTTACTTAAAATTGAGTAGTTATATCTTTTTGCGTCATTATAAAAATTAGATTCTTTTTTACTAAGGTCAACATCGAGGGTCATTATATCTTGAACAATGGAATCTTTCTTATTACCATCTGGTATAAAACTATATTTGTAATGAAACCTGTACCTATTTGACACAGGTACCTTTGTTTATTTTACACAGGTATGGGAAATGAAGCACGTACTATTACCGTTTGATGCAGGAAATACTGACGGAATCGTTACAATTAGATAAGTCGTTTTTGCGCAGGTTATAAAATATCCTATGTTCATTTTACTCATATTAAAATGACAAAAAAAATATATCATTTACAATAATAGTAAGAATTCGATAGTTTTTCTTTGTCAACGACGAATTCAACGATTACCGATTGTGGAAGGTCGCCTTGTTTTAGTTCAACGGCTACTCTTATTATTACTTGCAATTTCCTGCAAATACAGATACAATTTATACCAATTTAGGAAACTTTATCGCTATAATTTGGAGCAACTTTAAAGAATACATCCATATAATAATACAAGGAATGGACTTTCTTCAAAAATTTATAAGATTATAATCTCAGATAACAGCCCATTTTCTTGGGCAACATTTCTAATATTTTCTTGAAATTCCTCTAAATCTAAATTAGAAAAATTGGATCGGACTCCCTCAAGGTTTGCATTATCAAAAGTGTTTCGGGTATTTCCATCAAATACTTTCACCACAGACTGTATTGCCTGCTGCTGACATTCGATATTTATAGTTTTAGTTGCATATATTTATTTTGAATCTTGATCAATTAGTTCTCATTATTTCCCCGTAGCCATTCGTCTTCCATACTCTTTGAATGACCTTCTTGTCTTTCAAATTATTTCTATGTTTTTGAATCGCTGATTCATTAATCTTTAGATTTTTCGCTAGTTCTCTTCTAGATATTTTCGGATTTTCACCTATCAAACTAAAAACCTGATTTTGTGAAGGAGTCATTTCAATTTTAAAAAGATCAACTTGACCACTCTCTTGACTACCTACTTGACCACCATCTTGACCACCTTTTTCATCAACATTTCTAGGCAGACCAATTCTTAAAAAATTCTCCGAAAATTGAAATGATTCCTTCTTATAAAATTGTAAAATACGAGGAATACCTGAACAGAGTTGCTCTACCAAATCCAGATCTTTGAAAATCCGCATGATTTCTTTATTTCGAGGCACAGAAAAACCTTCAAAAAATTCCTCTTTTGCAACTCCTTCAATTGTGAACGAAATAATTAACAATAGCTTTTCTAAGGGCAATAATTGATCATTATTAGAATTGCGAGAGAAGCCAGCTTCAACAATTCGGAATCGTTCACTAATTTATTTAAAAAAAACGATACACTTCCTTCCTATTATTTGAAAATTGTCCAATAGGAATAAAATACAAAGTTCTAATTTCCAACGATTTCAAATATACTATTCCCAAGATTTATCAATCTTGGGAACTTTAATGATGAAAATATTCTTAATATTCCGTTCTTTTGTATTTTATATATTGATAATAGTATAATATTTCATCATTTTAATCAAATAGAAAAGCAATGAACAAATTCTCCATAATTTTAATATTTCTCTCCAGTTTATATTTTTCGCAAACGAAGCAGTTTGTTTACGAATACAAATACGTCCCAGATTCTCAAAAAAAAGATTTAATTCTTACAGATTATATGCAACTTGATACAGATGGAAACAGATCGGATTATTATAGTCAATCACTAAAGAAAACTGATTCGCTCATAAATATTATTGAAAAACTAAATAGATTCGATTTCCCAAGATATAACCCCAATTTGAATTACCGTATTTCAAAAGATTATCTTTTGAATGAAGTTGCAGTTCATATAAAATATGGTAATATAAATTTCAAAATTGAAGAGAAAGACAAGCCAAAATGGAAAATTATTAACGAAAAAAAAACAGTTTCTAATTATAAATGCCAAAAAGCAACTGTAAAATATCTAGGCCGAGAATGGACTGCATGGTTCACAAATGAAATACCATTACAGGATGGTCCCTATAAATTCAATGGTTTGCCAGGATTAGTTATACAAATAAATGACTCTGAAAATGAACATTCTTTTGAATTAATAGAAATAAAAAACATTTCTAAAGTCAAACCTAATACGACTCTTCAAGAAAAAACTATTTCATGGAATCAATACTATAAACTTATGGCAGAAACTGCACAAAATGTTAATAATAACATTGATAAAATGGTTGTGTTACCAAATGGATATTCTTTTGTACTTAAAGATGGTAACGTGATGCATGTTGATAAAAGTAAGAAAAACATTGAAGAGGCATTATCAGACGAGATAATGTTAATAAACAATCCGATTGAAAGAGATAAACTTAAAATTTACAATCAATCTGTTAAATAAAATTTCGAAACCTCCTATTAAAAAGGCACCACAGAAATACATTATCGTACTCAATAAATTGATGCATTTATTTGAAGAAAGACTCAGATTATAATCCAAGCCTCAACTTTTTAACTTACACGCCATGCGGAAAATTATATTTTTGCTTTTAAAGAGATCTTTCATCAAAGCGACCATCAGTGATCATTTCAACTTGTCCAGAAGAGTTTTTACTTTAAAATCAAATATACTAGCTCCTATTTTATTTGTTTTATCAAATTTCAAAAAGGTAATACTACCATCAAGATCAACATTTATCGTATAATATTGTAATTTTTTAATTCTTCTTCTAAAAATAGATTTTGGACTTTTTTGCAGGATAAAACAGGAGCTCTTGCAACAAATTATTGAAAAATTGATAGAAAAATTGGCCATTTAGTTTTGTGAAATCGGGATTTTTATATAACTGTCATTATAAAACTTAATTTCTAAAGGTTCTTTTGCGTCTTCGATTGATTCTTCACTAACTTCTTTTCCAGACCCATAATTTATTTGCCAGAATGGATTTTTGTTAACGCCAATTACTGCAAATAATCGGCTTCCTTTCTCTATTTTTTTACTGACAAATTCATTGTTTTTTATTTGTATAGTGGCTTTCTTGTTTGGAGTGAGCAACATTCTTTTTTCAGGATTTTGAGAATAACTGGCTCTACCCAAATAACTGGAAAGCAGAAAATGTTTTCCGTCTGGTAAAACTTCATATAGTTTCACATTAAGGTCAACATCTCTTTTATTGACTGAAATTCTAAAGGTTCCAGAAAAATTTCCAGAAAACTCAAATGGCTCATCAAAGGTATCTGTTGAAAACGTTAGATTGTTATTGTTATAAATAGAACTTTTTATAATGTTGAATTCCTGTTTTATTAATTCATCAGCGTCACTTCTATCTTCAAAATTAATATTCAGTCTTGAAAACTCTCTCTTTTTTGAATTTGATTGAGATAAGACAAATTGATTATTGTGCTTTTGAAAATAAAATTTTAGTTGATGTTCATCAAATTGTTCAATTGATGAAGAATGTTTCCATTCATTAGTTCCCATCACATGATAATTAATTTTATCCTTCAAAAATGTTGGTTTATTCTTTTCTTTCAACACATAATCAAACCATTCCATACAGATTTCAGTCAGGTTAATTTCAGCTATAGGGTCAATTTTATATCCTAATAATTCATTTTTGATGTAACCTTGCGCTCCGGAATGATCATAAGGACCAATTATTAAATAATGATTAGCATTTTTGTTATACTTTTTATGATTTCTAAAATAATATAGCGCTCCTAACTGATCTGAATCATAATATCCAGTTATTGTTAAAATCGGGATATTAATTTTCGAAAACTCCTCTTTATAAGGAACCATATTTTTCCAAAATTGATCATAGTTCGGGTGTTGCAGCCAACGTTGAAAAATTTCGTTTCTGTTTCCGCTTATAGAATCTAATTTATTGAAAGGAACTCCACTTACATACCATTTTTTATAAACTGAGTTCCATTTTTCTTCATTTCTAAAATTTTCAGCATCCGTTGTCTTATTATTTGTAACATAATTCAGCCATCTTAAAGAATAAGTGCCAAAGACATTGTTATTCATAGGGAAATCCATAGAACCAATTCCCACAGAGGCTTGAGGAATAATGGTTTTAAGAGCTGGATGCAATTTTTTGGCTGCTGCCCATTGACTAAAGCCCAAATAACTACCTCCAATCATTCCAACTTTACCATTGCTCCAGGGTTGCTTAATAATCCAGTTAATCACCTCATTAATATCTTCTTGCTCATGTTCAAAAGGTTCAATTTTATGATTACTTAAATGTTTTCCTCGAGTATAAATGTATACGCAGTTATAGCCATAGCTTGCCTTCACTTTAGCATCATTAATATCATTTTCATCAGCATAAATTGTATTGATGATAATCGTAGATTCTGGTTTTTTAATTTTATTATTTAACACTACCCTTATAGATATATTGCTATTGGATTTGTTTTTTATCAGGATACTGTCTTTGACCGTAAAGTTTTCCGCGTCAAACTCTTTTAAATATTGATTTGCTAGATGAAAAGATTTTTTTACTACAATATAACCGTTGTAATCTCTGCAAAGTTCCAAAGCAGTATTTACATTAACACTATCTTTTCCGACAAACTCTTTTTGCAGCAAATCTACAACGCCTTTCTTTATTTGATCACTATCACCTTTGAAATAGACCGGTAGACTAATTTGCGATTTTAAAGATAGTTCTTCATACTTTTTTTTAAATTCGTTTTTATAAATTTTTTCAAAATTATTTTTCGAATTTGGATTTACAATAGTTTTAATATAAATCTCATGTTGTGTTCCCATTGCATTTGCAATCGTCGGATTGCTTTCCATAAAAATACTTTTAACCGAATCTAACTGCTTCATTGCTGTCTCATATTTACCAGCCGCCATGCTTATCCGGAAAATATTATCATAATAAGTTGCTTTATCCTTTTCATCGTATTTTTGGGGAATTTGCGAAGAGAGATATTGTACCAAGCTCTCAATTTGATTAAAATCAATTTTCTCAAATTGTTTTATAGAAATTTTTTGAGAAAATGATAAACTATAGAATAGTATTAAAAAGAAAGAAAAATATTGCTTCATTATTTGATGATAAAAAAAAATCAGTAAATTATATTTTAAATAACTGATTTTTTTTATTGCGAATTCGGTTGAAAAAATAACTTATAGATTAATAATTACTGAAATTGTTTTATCTGTTCTATCCAGAATAGTATCATTTTGAATTAAATTTATTTTTTATAAAAGTAGGGTGTATTTTTATAAAAATAAATAAACTATTCTCTAAATTTATCAATGTCGTTTAAATAAACTTTTAAACCACTATTAATCATGCGTTGTCGTATCACTTCCTTTTTCCAGTAATTTAATGTAAAAAGATGGTAAAGTCCCAGTAATTCTTTTAAAAGCATTCGAAAAAGATTCTGAATTGCTAAATCCAGCTTCACTTGCAATAGCACTAATGGTGTATTTTCTTAATTTTTTATTATTTTTTAGTTCTAAAAGGATGTAATTAATTCTTAACTCGTTTAAATATTGCGAGAAATTTTTTCCTTTTTCCTCATTTATAAATTTTGATAGATAATCCCGGTTTGTATCTAAATCTTTAGCTAGTTCACCTAACGTTAGATTGTTTTGAATAAAACCTTTAGTACTTTCGAAATTAATTATTTTCGTTTTTATTTCGTGATAATTCTCATCAGATAAAGTGCTTTTCTTTTTTTGATTATTATTTAATCTATTCTCACTTTCTACGATGCTCAATTTATTCCTATTCTCAATTTCTACATTATCCAGAAGAATAATAGCTTGCTTTTGATATCGTCGTAATCTCTTTCGCGCACGGAAATATATAACTGTCAAGACAAGAACTAATAGTGAACTAAATATAAGAAACCACTGCAGCGAATTGTTTTTGTTTGCTAGTTTATTAATTAGCAGCTCTTTATCCTGTAGTAATAATGGGGTGTCATATTTCCTGTAAATGTCTTTCGCAATATATTTATTGTTCTTAGCCATTACACTATCTGCGTAAAACAAATGATTAATATATTTCAATTGTTCAACCTTATTATCTTCTTTTTTATAATAATCTATTAATCTTTCATATCCATCACGAGTTACAGGTAGAAATTTATTTAACGCAAAAGATAATGAGTCAGTCTTTAGAAAATAATTTATCGCTTCTTGTTCTCTCTGAGTTTGATCATAAGTCTTACCAAGGAAATAATAGGAAACTGCTAAATTTTCATAATCCTTATTCTTTAAGAATTCCTTTTCTACGGATAAAAAGTTTTTAATCGCTGCTTCGTAATTTTTTAAGTAGAAATTTGAAACCCCATCGGACAGTATAAAATAAGTATAGTAGGTATAATCATTATATTTTTGACATTCTTTTAAACCTACACTAGAGTAAAATTTACTTTTATTATACTTTTCATTTTTACTGTAGCTGTTTGATAGAGAAAAGATAGATCCTATATAGTTTTTTATATCTCCGTTATTATTTTCTATTTTATTTTTTTCATATTGATAATATTCTATAAAGAGAGGAAGCGCTTCCTCATTTTCTGCTGTAGCAGTTTTTAGAATACCAATAAGTTTTTTTACATAAAAATATTGATCTTTATTTTTATCTTTTGCCAGTTTTTGAGCAGAAATGAAATAATCGAGCGCATCCGAATACTTAAAGTCATAGTATAATAGTGTACCTTTTATGATATGTGCTTTTGCAGGATATTCATTTGAAATAAAATTTCTTGTCATTTGCAATAAAGAATCTGCAAAAGGATGTCCATTTTCAGAAGCGAGACCTTTCACATGCGCAATTTTATAATAACCATCATAAATTAAATTAGAATTTTTGGACATTTTGCCTTTACGAAGAATTGTATTTGCATACAGTTCTGATTTTACATTATCAATTCGAAATACCTTATCATAGGCATCATTAAGTTCCTTTCCACTTCTATTTTTAAGGGAGTCTGGAATCTTAAAACCAACTACACTTTGGCAGATTATAAGATTGTAACATAATATCAGGAGAATCGTTAACTGGTTTTTCCACATAGTTGCAATGTTTTTGCAATAGTACAGATTTTAGCGATAAATTGTTTGTAGAATATAAAAATATCTTATAATTAGTTAAATATTGATTATATAAATTATTGTTTTAGTCCTATTTTTATCAATTACCGATTGAATTATACTGAATTTATCAATTTAGACATATCTTTCTTGCAAAAGGTGTTAAACGATTCCATCTTTGAAAAATAATTTATAGCGGTATCTGAAAAGCTTACAAAGTAGGTAAAAAACAAAAATCTTTATTATTAAAAAACTTAAAGAAATCATAAGAAATCAGCTAAAAAAAGAAGATATTAGATTTGTCGGGCCTGGGTTTTATTGCTGTTGCGCCGGTTCCGGTTGCAGTTTTCGGTGCATTCGGAGATTCTAATGATTTGTATTGCACTGATGCTGGTACTAGTTTGACCAGACACCCTATTAATTCCTATATGTTGAAAGATTGCGTAAAAAGTAACCTTTTCTAATTTAAAAAAAAATCATGAAATATTTAATAATTTAGAATCAGAATTTGCCGAAATACTGGTATAAAGTTCAAAAGGCAACAACCACTTTTGGAGGTAAAAAATGGGTTGCTTATTTCACGAGAGATATTCCTTTTACCGATGGACCCTATAAGTTTCGCGACTGCCTGGACTTATTGTAAAAATTGCAGATGAAAACGACCAGCATGTATTTGAATTAGTAGGTGTAAAAAACTCCACAGAAAACTTTGTCTATTCGTCCTCTGTCAGTTTAGAAGATTTACCATCGGTAGACTATAATATGTTTAAAAAGAAGTTTAAAGAATACCGTGGAAATCCGGCAGCAGATTTAATGGGGAGTATTCCCGACCAAACTGATCGCAATGGCAGTATGAAAACAGGAACTGAAATTTGGTTAGAAATTTTTAAAAAAGAAAAAGACAAATTGAAGAAAGATTATAATCTTTTAGAAATTGATCTATTGAAGTGAACAATTTAGCAAAATGTAAATTACAATTTTCATCAATTAATTCTGTATTTTTAGCCCCGACTTCGAAAATATAACATCTATCGCAACATGTCTTGTTATAGTTTTTTAATAATAAATTATCTAGCAATATAATATAAAATAGTAAGACGAAATTTATCAAGTCCTATGTGCTTTTTACCACAACCTCTGATATTAATTATAAGTTTGACAGACAATAAAGACAAATATTTAAAAATTTTTATTATGAAAAATCTACTAAAACTTTCAAGGGTTGAATTAAAATCAGTTTTGGGGTAGTAATACAATTGAAGAAGAATACATTGAAAGATTTGGAGTAGGTTCTGGCGGTGATATAAATAAAAGTCATTTATAAAAAGTCCCCACCAACAGAAATACACAACCGTTATCTGCCATGTCAGAAAAATTCAGAACTAAATAAAAAAGATGAAAAACATATTACTATTTATTCTATTTCTCTCCAACTTCTGTTTTGCTCAGTCGCACCGATTTATTTATGAATATAAATTTGTTGCTGACTCAACAAAAAGCGACAGTATTATTGTTGAAAATACAAGATTAGAAATTTTTAAAGACCATTCTGAATTTGTGAGCGATTTGAATGCAATAAGAGATTCTCTTTCTGCGACTAGAAAAAACATTGGTGATGAAGATGGTGCTTTTCCAATAGGGAATTATAAAAATATCGTTTACAAAAGTAAGGAACTTAACTATAGTTTAGAATTTGTAGGAATTCAACCTTTTAAAGTATTACAAAATGAAAAACTTAATTGGGAGCTTTTAAAGGAAACTAAAAATATTCAAGGCTATCATTGTCAAAAAGCCATCATCAATTTTGGAAAAAGAAATTGGATTGCCTGGTTCACTCAAGAAATACCACTTCAAGAAGGACCTTCTGTTTTTGGCAATCTTCCTGGTTTAATCATCCAAATTAATGATGAAAAAAATCAACATTCTTTTTCATTAATCGCCAATTATAAAACTGCAAATGTAAAAACAAATATTATTGAAAGACCTTATCTTTTATCTGCTACAATAACTCGCTCACAGTTTAATAAAAAGTGGAATATTTACAGGAATAATCCCATAGGTGGTACTGAACAGTTTATGATTATGAATCCTGGGCTGCTCAGTGGAAAAAGTTTTGATGCGCATGGAAATGAAATGGATCTGACACAAGCAAAAAGAGAGGAATTGAACTATGCTAAAAGATTGATTGGAGATGTTAACAATTATTTAGATTTAGAACTTTACAAATAAAAAAAAGGAAGTTACTATTATAAAGATTTTTGCTAATTACGTACTTTGTTATATTTAAAAAGACCTGATATAAAAAGTCCCCTAACAGAAATACCCAACCGTTAGCAGACATTAAAAAAAAACAGAACTAAAATATCTAAAATTTAATACTAAAAAAAATGAGAAACAGTTTTTATACTTTGTTATTATTATTTTTATTCACAAGCGTTAATGCTCAAGAATATTCAAAATTAATAAGTGAAGCAAACAAATTATATGAAACAAAAGATTATAAAATGTCTACTGATTTATATGATAAAGCTTTTAAAATTGAAAGCAAAAATCCAAGTCACTTATATAATGGCGCATGTGCATCTTCTTTAGCTGGAAATACAAAAAAAGCATTTAAATGGTTGAACTTATCCATAGAAAAAGGTTGGACAAATCTAAAGCACTTAAATTCTGATACCGATTTAGAAAATTTACATTCAAAAAAAGAATGGGGAAAAACAATTGAAAAGTTAGAAAAAAAATTAGAGATAATAGAATCAAATTATGATAAACCCTTGCAGGCTGAATTATTGACAATTTATGACGAAGACCAAAAATATAGAAAACAAATCCATGAAACTCTAAAAAAATCCAGTGATGATTCTAAAGAAATGCAGGATCTCTGGAAAATAACACTTCAGAGCGACTCCATTAACTTATTAAAAGTAAAAAAAATATTAGATGAAAAAGGTTGGGTTGGTAAAGATAAAGTGGGCGCACAAGCCAACAGTGCAATATTCCTCGTCATTCAACATTCAGATTTGGAAACGCAAAAAAAATATTTACCGATGATGAAAGAAGCTGTAATAAAAGGAAATGCAGATTCAGGTTCTTTAGCTTTATTAATTGACAGGATCGAAATTCGAGAAGGTAGAAAGCAAATTTACGGAAGCCAGATAGGAACCAAACCAGATAATAAAACTCAATATGTTTTACCTTTAATTGATCCTGACAACGTAGATAAAAGAAGAGCAGAAGTTGGCTTAGGTTCAATCTCTGACTATGTTAAAAATTGGAATTTAAGTTGGGACGTGGAAAAGTATAAAAGTGAATTACCCGAATTAGAAAAATTAAATAAATAGAAAAAACGATTGCTAATATCAGTTTACAAAACGTTATGTAAAATGTCACAGAAAATAAAACAAACAATGAAAAAATTAAAAATTTTACTTTTTCTTACTTTAACAAATATGGCATTTGCCCAAAACAAATTATTTCTATACGAATATAAATTTATTCCTGATTCAGCTAATAAAGATAATTTGAAAGAAGAATTAATGATTTTGAATATTCAAAAAGATCGATCTGAATTTTATAGTTCCGAAAGATATGCTTCTGATTCAACTCAGTTAGCACAAAGTAAGAAAGGAATTATGGCAATGCCTTTCAATAAAGTAATGGTTAATGATAGAGTTATAAAGTATCCTCATTCAAATCTTATCAACTATATAACGATCATGTTTTGGGATAAATATACTGTGAAACAAGATATTGATTTAAAATGGCATTTAGAAAATAGTTTTGATACAATCTTGGGTTATAAAGTGCAAAAAGCAACAACTGATTTTGGCGGAAGAAAATGGACTGCGTGGTTTACGAAAGAAATCCCAATTCAGGATGGACCCTATAAATTCAAAACCCTTCCCGGTTTAATTCTGAAAGTTGAAGATTCAACTAAAAATCACAGTTTTGAATTAATAGGAATAAAAGGCAACACTACCAAATTTGACTATCCAAATGTGAATAATTCTAAAGGCTATAATTTGAATTATGATCAATATGTAACTAAATATAAGAATTTTCGAAAAAATCCAACAGCTGATTTAGTTGGTAAAATTCCAGACCAAAGAGATGCAAATGGAAATTTTAGAACTTCTACACAAATAATAAAAGAACTAAATGATCAGTGGGTGGAACGTTTAAAAAAAGACAATAATATCATCGAAATCGACCTGCTAAAATAAGACATAGCAGATAACATCTTCTATTAGCGGGTAGGAAGTTCATATCATTAAGATTTTTGCTAATTGTTCAATTTATTATATTTACAAAGACTTGTTATAAAAACTCCTCGCCAACAGAAATATCCAACCGTTAGCAGAAATTCTCACCATCAAATTTTAAAATGAAGTATACTTTATTCTTTCTCATAATATCGACTTTAAGTTTTTCATAGAAATTAAGTTTTATTTACGAAACTAAATATATAATGAACACTGGAAAAACCAAATGAGGTAACTCGCAAAAGACAATAATCCGATTGAGATTTTAATGTTAATTCTACTATTTGAAAGATCGATTTATATTTAAAATAAACTATGAATAAAAAATTTGCCTTAAGCTTTTTTCTATTTAATATTTTTGTTAATTCCCAAATTTTCATGGTAATGGATGAGGAAAAAATGACAATCCCAAATGTAAAAGCAATAAATGAAAATGGAGAAATAGTTGGAATTTCAGATTTGAATGGAAAATTAAATATCGCAGAACATCCCTCAAACAATTTAGAGCTATTTCATGCTGATTATCAAATAAGCTTTATTAACTCAAAATTAAATAATGACACTATTATTCTAAAGAAATTTAAAACCAAAGATATCGATGAAGTAGTAATTTCAAATCAGTCCAAAAAATATTTAAATTTATATGCATACTTCATTTCTTACCAGCTGATCAATAATACGCCGCAATCTTATTCTGATGGAATAATTGTATATACGATTAATACCAAAACCCAAAAAATTCGCAAAACTAAAATCATTAAACAACGACTATTGAAAAATGTAGATTTCTTGAATCGTTTTTATAAAGAAAATCCCAATAGAACACTTAGCGTAGGCTCTAATATTTATCCTTTTTCTTTTTATGAAGAGCTCCTTAATTCGAATAATGTAAAAATTGAAAATGATAAAATTCAAATAAAAGAAAAAGACTACACAATTACTAATGAGAATAATTTAACTATTAATATTGTTTATAACTCACCATTAAAAACCAAAAAGCAATCTATCTTAGGTTTAAAATCTGAAGTAACAGATCATTATATCACCGAAAGTTTCAAAAGCACAAATTTCAAACTAAAAGATTTGAAATCGATCGCAAAATATTACACGTCCAAAATATCTCAAAAAGGCTTTTCCTACAAATACGAATTGGTACAAAATATCTATATCGTTAGACCTGAATTTAGTGATGCTGAAGAAACATCACTGATTACAATGGATGATTATCAAAATCTTATTCCCGAAAATATACAATCATTGATCAATAAAAACATTCTCAAATAAAAAATACAATGCAAAAATATATTATCCTCTTTATTTTTTCAATACTGTCGCTTCAATTATCCTCCCAAAATCATAGAATAACTTATGAGTATTCATTTAAGATGGATTCTCTGAATAGAAATCTAATTGAAAAAGAACTGATGAATTTAGATATAACGCAAGACGGTTCCAATTTTTACAGCAGTGGAAAATTTGTTTATGATTCTCTGACAAGTATTGAGGAGAAAAGGGCGCAATCTATGAAATCACATCATGTGGATTTTTCAAAAATTCCGTTAAATCATAAAATTGAATATTCCGTGACCAAAAAATATCCCAATTTTGAAACAAAGCTCCACACCGCAATTAACGGAGATCAATTTTCTGTACTTAATGCAGGCAAATTAAATTGGAATATTCTGGCTCAAAATAAAGAAATTGAAGGTTTAAAAGCCCAGAAAGCAACTACTGAATTTGGTGGAAGAAAATGGATTGCTTGGTTCACTACAGAAATAGCTATCCAAGACGGACCTTATAAATTTAGTGGTTTACCTGGACTCATCCTAAATATTGAAGATGAAAAAGGAGATCATGCATTTAAATTTGTTGGGAGTAAAAAAGTAATTGCATATCCAACTTTTAATGTTGACTCAGAAGTTAAGCCATTGGAAATTTCTGCTAAAAAATTCACTCAGTTATGGAAAGAATATACTAATGATCCTACAAAAAAAATCCGTCAGATTTTTTCCCAGAATTCAGAAGCGAAACTACAGATGTTCGATAATACTGGAAGGGAAATTTCAAGGCAGGAAATCCTAATAATGAGAGATCAGCAAGCTAAAGAAAAATTAAAGAAAAATAATAATTTTTTAGAATTATCACTATATCAATGAAAAAGGCCCAAATTATTAGGTTGTTTTTGAGCTTCTTAGATTCAATTAAAAACAAGCAATTACCTAAATCTAATCTTCATGAGATAAGGTTTTCAATTATCTTTTAAAATTTATTTTATCAATATTATGAAAAAATCACTTTTATCTTTACTTTTTTTATTAATTAATTATTCAATTATGTATAGTCAAATTTTCACGTATCAATACCAATTTATACCAGATTCTACTGCAACAGAAAATAAAATTTCTCAACTAATGATTTTAAACATTAATAAAGATCGATCTGAGTTTTATAGTATAGAAAAAATGAAAATTGACTCCACACTTTTAGCTAGAAGAAATAAGGGAAACAATGATCCCCGATATACTCAAAGTGAATATATTTCAACTTACAGAATTTTAAAATATCCAAATGAGAAAACACTTGATCATAAACTTACTTTAGGAGTAACATCATATTTATTAAAAGATGATCGAAAGATTAACTGGAAATTAGAATCAGAATTTGTCGAAATACTTGGGTATAAAGTTCAAAAGGCAACAACCACTTTCGGAGGTAGAAAATGGATCGCTTATTTCACCAGAGATATTCCTTTTACCGATGGACCCTATAAGTTTCGCGGCTTACCTGGACTTATTGTAAAAGTTACAGATGAAAACGACCAACATTTATTTGAATTAGTAGGTGTAAAAAACTCTACTGAAAACTTTATTTATCCTTCCTCCGTCAGTTTAAAAGATTTACCTGCGATAAACTATAAAATGTTTAAAAGGAAGTTTGAAGAATACCGAGGAAATCCAGCAGCAGATTTAATGGGGAGTATTCCCGACCAACCTGATCGCAATGGAAATATGAAAACAGGAACAGAACTTTGGTTAGAAATTTCAAAGAGAGAAAAAGATAAACTAAAGAAAGATAATAATCTTATAGAAATTGATTTATTAAAATAATTAATACAATATAAATGAAAACCATCCTATTTTTCTTTCAAAAAACAGTCTGTTTAATACTGTTTATTTTCAGCTTAACAATATTTGCGCAAAACTCTAGTATTTCCTACGAATTTATTTATAAAACCAATCCGACTCAAAAAGACAGAATAAAAAAGCAGAATTATAAGCTTGATATTTTAGGCGGAAAATCAATTTTTCGTACTGAAAGCCGTAGATCTTCTGATTCACTAATTGCGAAAACAGGATTTGGTTTGGGTTATAATACAGATCCTAACCATGAACTCTATTTAACAAAAGATCGAGATCATTCGATTATTAGAAAGCATTTTGTCTCACCATTGAGTCGTGACAAATTTTTCATTAAAATCGATGATCAGTTAAAATGGAAAATATTACCTGAAACTACAGTAATCGCAAATTTTAATTGTCAAAAAGCAGAAGTGGAATACGGAGGTAGAAATTGGTTTGCGTGGTTTACTAAAGAGATTCCAGTTTCAGAAGGACCTTATTGTTTTCATGGACTTCCAGGTCTTATTTTGCAAATTCAAGATGACCAAGAAGATTATCTTTTCAAAGCCACTGAAATAAAAAACTTAGCGAATAGTTCTTTGTTTGAAATAGATGGTGGGAAACAAATAACATGGAACCAATTTAATAAGATATTACAAGATTATTTTGATAGTCCTTACAACTTTGCAAAAGCGAAAGGGATGAAAGTTGTTAAAGATAACGGAAGTGGTGGTACAATGGAAATTGATTATCGAAAAAGAGTCAAGGAAACACAAGAAATGCTTTTAGAAAATAATAATCCTATCGAGTTGAATTATAAGATAAAATATAGATAAAAAAAAAATGAAAAAACTAACCTATGCTATTTGTTTATTATTACTTTTTTACTCGTGTAGTAAAAATAATTCAGTAAAGATTATTGGAGATATTCCCAATTTACCTGATGGTACTATTTATCTCTGGAAAGAAACCATGCTTACCAAAATAGATAGTGCGAAAGTAACAAAGGGTAGATTTGAAATAAATTTTGAACATAAAGTAAAAGAACCTTTTTATCTAGGGTTATTTCACGTTGATAAAAATGGACTTAAAAGAATTTTTGGTTTCAAAACAAATGTGCCAAAATGGGGCTCTCCTACTTTTATGTCAGATCCGTTAATTAATATTAAAGGAAACATTGAAGATTATATACCTGTAAATCTTATAACATCTCCAGAGGTAATATTTACTAATAGCCCAATAATAAAAGCAGGGAAACAAACGGAGGCATTATATAATACTGGTGATCAAATTTTCGGAAACAATAATCCGGAGAAGATAAATATGATAAAAGAAAAACTTAAAAAGTTTCCTTATTCTTATCATATACTTTACAGTATTATTAAAAATAAAACTACATTTAATACCCATCAAACTGATGATTTTCTCAAACTGTTTGATGACAATATAAAGCAGAGTGAACCTTACAAGGGTCTCGTAAAATATAACAATAAAGTAAAAGAAATTAAAAAAATAGTATTTCCTATATTAGAAAGCAGTATTGGAGAAAAAGCTGCCGTGATTGACACTAATTACGAAAGACATCTCATTGTTTTTTGGGCAAGTTGGTGTGGTCCCTGCAGATTGGAAATTCCCATGCTTAAAAGCGTATATGAAAGCAATGGAAAAAATATAGAGTTTATTTCTATATCTACGGACGATGATAGAAACTCATGGAAAAATGCACTTATGCAAGAACAAATGCCTTGGAAGCAGTTTGTTGTAGATCAGAAAAACCCATCTTTTAACGATTTACAAATATTATTGAAATTCAATACAGTCATCCCTTATACTGTATTAGTTGATAACAATCTGAAAATTTTGGGAGCTTCTACAGGATTATCTTCCGAGCAAGATTTGCTTTTGCTGATTAAAAAATAGGAAAATTTAATAATCACAAAAATACGTTTACAAAACCAGTAGATAGTTGCACGTTTTGGTCTGATTACTTAGAAATAAATTATTTTACAAAATATTGTTTATTAACAATATATAAATTAGAAAACCCTTAAATAATCAATCTCGATATACCATTATATAATATTTTGAAGTATTAATTTTAAGTTTAACGCTTCAATAATGACAAATAATTAAAAGATTTGTTTTATGAAAAATTTAAAAAGAACTTGGAAAAAGGAATTACAACTGTTAAGTGAAGCAACATCAACATCTAGATGTTTCTATAATAAAGAATCCAGTAATTGTAATTCAACGATAAATTTCTCTCATGCGGAAGGAAAGAATCTTTTTTTAAACAAATCGTTTATTATGTACAATAAAATATTTTTTATTATTAGTTTTTTGTTCTGCAATACATTACAATCTCAAGACAAGCGTTTCTTTTATCAATACGATTATTATCCTGATTCTACAGATGTTCAACTGAAGAAAACCGAAGTTATGTTTCTTGATATTTTTAAAGAAAAATCAGAATTTTTCAGTCAAACAAAACTTGCTTCCGATTCCTTGCTAGCAGAAGCCGATAGAACAGGAAAGTATGCAATGTCTTTCAAAGATATGAACAACACTTATAAAATTATTAAATCAATAAATGGAGAAGTTGTTTATGAAAATACTGAATTAGAAATGGGTAGAATAGTAATAAAGGATGATAGAAAAATTAATTGGAAAATTTTAAAAGATAAAAAACAAATTAATAATTACACCGTACAAAAAGCAAAAGCCTTTTTTGCAGGTAGAGAATGGGAAGCGTGGTTTACAACTGAAATACCAATTAACGATGGACCTTATAAGTTTCATGGTTTGCCTGGCTTTATTGTTAATATTGCTGATGTAAAATTGCAACATCAATTTACTTTAATGGGGAATAAAAACTTGGAAGCATCTTATAGATATCCTGATTTAAAAGAAAAAAAAATAGAACTGTCTCTGGAAAAATACAAAGAATTACTAAATTTTTACAGAAATGATCCTGCATCAAAAATTAGAATGAAATATATGGCAGGGAAAATACCACATCAAAGAGATCATAATGGAAATACAGTTTCCGGAATGGACATCGTATTAAGAGTTGAAAAAAGTCTGAAAGAAAAGATTTCAAAAGATAATAATATTATAGAAATTGATTTGTTACGATATTAATTTCTTATTTAATTTAATGTCAGCAAAAAAAATTATAAAAATGCAATTAACACTTTCTCTATTTTTTGTGTTAAATACAATTTTGATATATTGTCAAAATGTTACTTATACCTACGAATTAGCGTATAGACCAAGCCAAGAAAACCGTTTTGTGAAAAATGAAAATTATTATCTAGATATTTCTGAATCTCAATCAGTATTTCGTTCGGAAAGAGAAAAGCATTCTGATTCAGTAAATTTTGAAAGTGGAAGAAGTTCGATTAATTACCTCGATTTCAATCAAATATATTCGCGTAAAGATTTACGGACAAAAAAAGTGTTCAAAACGATTACTACTCCAATTTATGGGGATAGTTATGATATATTAATTGAAAATCTGAATTGGAAAATATCGCCGGAAACAGAGTTAATATCAAATATAAACTGTCAGAAAGCAACGTTAGAATATGGAGGGAGAAAATGGGAAGCATGGTTCACAGAAAGTATACCTCTTCCGGAGGGACCTTATATATTTAACGGTCTCCCCGGATTAATCATCAAGATAATTGACGATAAAGGAGATTACGCCTTTAGCTTGATTGAGTCAAAAAAAGCAGAAAATAATAATTTATTTAAAATTAAAACCGGAAAACTTATTAACTGGTCGATAATGGAGAAAATACAAATGAACTTTTATGAAAATCCATTTGGTGAATTAAAATCAAAAAGTGCAAAAATGATCGTTACCGATGACAAAGGAAATAAACTTGATAGAAGTTACGATGATATGTCAAGAAAGATGCAAAAATCTTTAAAAGAGAAAAACAATCCAATTGAGCTAAACGATAAGATAGAATATAAATGAAAATTAGAATGAAGATCATATTTAAAGTATTAATACTATTCTTTCCTTTCTTACTTTTTTCCCAAAATTCAAGTATGATTAAAGAATTAGATGGAGCGCAAAAGAAAATCTTTTTAGAGCTTATCACTAACGATGCCAAGGTTTCTCTTTTTTCTATACAACATCAACTTTATCTGGATTCTTTAATTGCCATTCTTCCAAAAGAACCTTTTTTTTGGCAACAAAAAGCAATGCCCTTATTCAAGCAAAAAAAATATGAACTTGGGATGAAATATTTAGATAAAGCCATCGAACTTGATCCTACAGATCATTACCGAGAATACAGAGCTTTCATTAAATGTGTTTTCCAAAAGAACTATTCCGAATCTTTGGAAGAGTTTAATTATTTAACGAAAATCAATGGTGACGACGGAGTAATAATGGATCATCCTTACAGTTTTTGGATGGGTTTATGCTATTTGCAATTAAATGAATTTGATAAAGCCAAAAATTTTATAGAGAAATCGATTGTATTTGGACAGAAAAATAATTTCGTAAATCCTTATGAACTATTTTATTTAGGAATTATAGAATATGAAAAAGAGAATTATCAGAATGCAATAAACAATTTCAATAAATCATTGGAACAGTATGAGAATTTTTCTGATGCCAAATATTACAAAGCACTTTCCTTACTAAATCTTAATAAAAAAGAAGAGGGGCAAATTTTACTTTTAGAAGCTAATAATGATTTTAAAAATGGATTTACATTCAATGAAGGGAATTCTTTATATGAACAATTTCCCTATCAGGTTTCTAATTTCATGTATATGTTTGCGACTGGATATCAGAAATCCGAAATACCTTAAGTTCGAAATTATATCATGATCATTCTTCTTTTCAAAAAAAACATGAAAAATAATAAGATGATGTAACGAAACACTTCTTACTATTGTCTCTATAAAAAACATAAACTATTGCATGAAATTTACACTTATTACTGCAGCCACTTTTAGCACCGCATTTATTACCGCACAATCCAAACAAGACAGTATCAAACTGAAAGATATTCAAGAAGTTATTGTCATCGCTAGAAAGCCAACTGTAGAAAACAAAGTAGACCGAACCGTTTTCAATGTTGCAAATAGTTCTATACTTTCAGGAAATACGACTTGGGATGTCCTAAGAATAACACCCTTAGTAAGTATTGACAGTGATGACGTGATCAAGGCGGAAGGTCAAAGCGTCACGGTTTATATTAATGACCGTAAATCGGTTTTTTCGGGAAAGGAACTTAAAGAGTATTTGAATACAATCCCCGCTGATAATCTGATGAAAATCGAGGTGATAACGAGTCCTTCTTCAAAGTACGAAACAACTGGAGAAGTTATTAATATCGTTTTGAAAAGATTAGAGAATGAAGGTTTAAAAGGGAGTGCTAGTTTTACTAATAATCAAAGTTCCAAGAATTCCCAGTATTCAAATCTGAACATTAATTATCATAAAAAGAATTTTACTCAAAACTTAACCGCAGGATACAACGACAATACTAATTTTTATAAAAGGGACAGCGAAAGTTTAATTTATGATAATAATGCACTTACCCTATTTAATGCTGAAAGCACTTCAACAGATAGAAGTCCATCATTCTCCAGTACTTCAGAGATCGAATTAAGCGAGAAAAATAATGTTGGATTAATTCTCGAGTATAGAAAATCGAAACGATTCAGTGACATGAATTCCTATGGAAGCAGTTATATCAATGGTAACTTACAAGATTCATTTACGAAAACTCAAAATCTAGAAGGCGACTATCAAAATGTAGGAACTAACGTATTCTACAAATACTATGATAAGGTCAAAAACAAAATTTTAGACGTCAATGCCGGTATCAATTATAGACTATCTGACGATCAAAATGATCATATAACTAATTTTACATCAACTCCAGTTCCTTTAGGAAGTAGAATATATAATCACAGACAAGACCGCGAATATTATGTTAAAGTGGATTATTCGCAACCTATTGGAGATAGTGGGAGCCAATTAGAATTTGGTGGAAAAACAAGTTTTAAAAACAATGTGATTCCTTACGATTATTTAAATTTAATTGATCACCAGTGGACATTTGATCAATCCCGAACAAATAATTTTCAATATACCGACAACCTAAATTCTCTTTATGCTAATATTAGTAAGACTTTTTTCAAAAAACTGGAAACAAGAATCGGACTTCGGTTCGAATATCTGTCATACACTGTTAAGCAAGAAGTCAGCAATGTAGAAAGAAGTAAATCTTACAGCACAATACTTCCCGATTTACTATTAAAATATGCTTTTTCGGATAATTATAGTTTGAGTGCGACCTATAATCATAATTTATGGCGTCCTTATTTTTCAGAATTTAATCCTTTTCTCTTGCCTAGTGATGAAGGAATGTACTACCGTGGAAATTTAGATCTACAACCTAATCCGAGTGATCGATTGGGTTTAAAATTGGGCATTAAAAAGAAATATTTTTTATCAGCAAACTACTTCTTCAGCAACCATGATTACTGGACTTCTTATGTCATTGAAGATGGAAAAACAATCAGTACACCCACAAATTTTGATGGACGGATTGAACGACTTTCGGGAAATTTTAGCACCAATCAAACTTTTTTCAAAAATAAGTTTACTGTAAATCTCAATATTGGCGTAGAATACTCGGACAGCAGCGACTTCAATATTAAAAATAATCTAAATATTAAAAATTACATCACCAATTTCAGTGGTTCTAGCAATATGTCTTATACCAACTTACTTGGAAAGAACATCAATTTAAATGCTTGGGTTGGCGTTTACAGTCAGAATGGCGGGAATTCGGTTTCAAATAAACAAAACATATTTCACAGTTTATCTGCAACGAAAATCTTCACACCATTGCAAATGGAGGCAACCGTAAGATTAAACAACTTTCTATTTAAGCCAAATTTCGATAGTACCACGTACGCACCAATAGGACAATTCCGATATAATTTCGCCTCTGATTGGTATGGAATTTCATTTTCGTTAGTCAAAAGATTTGGAAATCAAAAAGTGAAAGAGAATACTAAAACTAACGTGGAGAAAGATAGTGGTGGTGCAAAGTAATATCCTATTATTTATACTTATCTAAAAATGTGAGAAAGTCGAAACCTTTTCTGCAGAAAGTATTATCTAAAATATATTAAGCCTTGTGATGCGCAAAAGTCTTTATAATAATTTTTCAACTTATGTAATCTTCCCCAAAAACAGGAACGATTAAAAATATAGTTTTTAAATTTGGGAAGAATATGAAAAACAGTAAATTTTCAGAAGTTCAGATTATCAAGATTTTATCTGAACAAAATCAGGGAAAGACGGTGAATGAGATTTGCCGCAATCACGGAATAAGTCAGCCAACCTTTTACAATTGGAAGAGTAAATATGGTGGATTGGATGTTCAGCAACTTTCAAAGATGAAAGAGATGGAAAAGCAACTTTCGCAATATAAAAAGATTGTAGCTGAGCAAACTTTGGAGATTGTCGTTTTAAAAGATGTGATCGAAAAAAAGCTCTAACGCCTTGTGAGAAGCGTGAGTTGGTGGAATATTCGAAAGAGATCCATAACATGAGTTTGCGCAAGGCTTGTAAAGTGTTCAGTCTAAGAAGTTCAGTTTATTATTATCGTCAGGTATTTAAAAGTTCAGATGATGAGATCCGTGCAGAACTTATTTTAGTTGCGGATTCTAATCAAACGTGGGGGTTTTGGATGATGCACAATCGGTTGAAAAACTTAGGCTTTGGATGGAATCACAAAAGGGTTTACCGGATTTATAAGTCAATGAGATTAAATTTGCGAAGCAAAAGGAAGAAGCGGCTTCCAGCACGGATAAAACAACCACTGGTTCGCCCCATCTATCCGAACGTGACTTGGAGCATGGATTTTATGCACGACAGTTTGGAAAATGGCAAAAGCGTGAGAACCCTTAATATCATTGACGATTTTAACAGAGAGATTTTAAACATCACTATTGATAGCAGTTTGCCCTCGTCAAAAGTAATTTTTCAACTCGAACAATTAATTGAGTGGCGTGGAAAACCAGAAAAAATAAGAGTGGACAACGGACCGGAATTTATTGCAGAAAAAATGAAAGATTATTGCCGCAAAGAGAATATCGAACTGGGCTTCATTCAACCAGGGAAACCTACACAAAACTCATTGATTGAGAGGTTTAACAGAACGTTCCGGACAGAGTTTTTAAGTGTTTACCTCTTTGAGAACATCAGACAAATGAGAAATTATGCAGAAATATGGATGTGGATGTACAATAATGAGAGACCGCATAGTGCGTTACAATACCTTACACCACGGGATTTTTTATTGAAATATGGAAAACTCAATCAAAATAACGCAAATGAGTTTCCCACATTCCAACAAAATTTCAACAACGACAACAATAAAATATTAACAAAAAACTCTACTTTTGAGTGTGCCTAAAGAGGGGAAGATTACACTTACATTGTGAATAAGATATTGCCTGGCACAATATAAACAGTATGATTATCACCAAAAAAACCTAAAGTTCTTAGAGCCTGTTTAAATTTGATTTAAAATCATATTATGATTCTTTTTCTTGCAGATTTATAAGATTTATAGAAGCATAATAATTGAATAATCTGCTCAATTTAAATAATCTGCGAGAAAATTACAAAATTGAAGATGCGAGAAAATTTTAAAGATGAAACTTAAACAGACTCTTAGATCCAATTAAATATTTTTGAATAGCTTGACTTCAAATCTTCGCTAAACTCACTATAATGAACACCGTCTACCCCATCGATTTAACCCAAGATGAAAATTAATCGCTTTCTTATGAAGAGAATTAATCACTTCCCTCTTATCTATAATAATTTCTGAAGTGCTTCTTCCATTAATTTCATTTGCACATTATAAGCATTTTCATCCTTTTTAGACGGTAAAGAACCTGTAACAGATTTTAAAATTTGATTCTTATCTAATAAAAATGTTTTTGGATAACCATTAAAACCATGTGAATTAATAAAATCTTTTTCTCCAACAATATGAATAAAATTAAACTCATATTTCGTTAGAAATTTTTCTACTTTCTCGGAAGAATCAAAAGTTATTGAAACAAAATTAATTTTATCCTGATATTTATTTTTCAATTCATTTAAAGCAGGTAGTTCTTCAATGCAAGGTGGACAAGTCGTAAACCAAAAATTCACAAATGTTGGTTTTTTATAATCAACGTTGTTTTTTTCGTTATGTACCAGGAAATTTAGATTTTTAAAATCGATTTTAGTTCCAAGTAATTTTTCTAAAACTAACTTTTCAGCATGCATTTCTTCATTTAAAAACTCCCATTCAAACGAGTATAAAATACTACTATTAGTTTTTTTACTAACTTCTAATTTTTCATAAAGTTCATAATCCGCACCTAACATTTTCTTCATATTTTCTAAAGAAGAAATTTTCGCCTTTTTATATTCTTCTTGCGAGAGTATTTTTCCATTAGGAGATTTATAAACTTTTGTTTGGGAAAAACTTAATATTGAGATAAGAATAGTAAGTACTGTTAATGTTGCTTTCATCAGTGTTTTTTTATTGTAACGCGCGGTTAGGCATTTCTGCAATCAGAGACTTTTTATAAAGGGCTTTGTAAATAATATCTTTTGAGAACCAAGCAATCCATTTTCTTTCGCCTAATTTTCTTGTGGCTTTTTGTAAATGGTAATTTTTTTGAGTTTAGTTTCAGAAGAAATATCCCAGATCATTTTAGTAGTTTTATATGATAGTAATCTATATCTACAAACACATAGTTTTTCATTTTGCAACTATTTACATTTCGCTTTGTCATCATACTATTTCCCATCGAAATATTCCAATTATATTCTTTACTAGCTTTTTGCGTAGATCAACTTTATATAATTCTCGATAGAAAAATTTCACATCTTTACTGTTCGTATCTAATAAGAGAATGCTTGTAAATATACTTTTAGAAACCATATCCCTAATAAAAATCACTTCTTAGACAAATCTATTCACTTGCGCATTATATTGGAGAAAATAGAATAATTGAGAAAAGCAAAATCAATTTTGTTCATATAGGCGATGTTGGCTTTAGGGTTTGCAGTAACGGCAGCATCATGGGAGTCGGAATAAAATCACAAAATGTTATATTGAAAAAATAGGGAAGATAGAAAAATATTCGAATGGCTTTTTTTGGGGATTACTGCCAAAGCTTTACATTTTTACTCTTTTATATGAACTCAATGGTTCAAATAGGTGATAATAATTAACTAAAAAATCAAATTTTTCATCTACAATACGAGAAATTCCTACACTCAATTCCTCTGCTTTTTGTTTATAATCATTATCAATGAGACACAACATAAATCCCTTTCCTTTTTCCCACAATTCAACTTCCACGCTTGATCCATAATAATCTAATTCAGCATTCATATCAATTGTCAGTTTATTATCTGCATATGGTCTTCCAATAGGTTCATTTGTTTTTCCGGAAATAAAAGTAACACTTGCTTTTTTTTCATCGATTTTCTTGATAAGAAGTTTATTTCCAATCTCATTTTGCCATATTCCAATAAATCTATTCATTTTTTTTCGATTATAGGTTTTCTTTTTTTTGTGATGGCTAACGACTAGGTTTTTCTGAAGCCACGAAAAATATCACAAATCGTTCTACTTTCATGAAACTTAATTAATCCCCAAACCGTTCGATGAAAACTTTTATATCCGATCTTGTTTCCACCTTAAATGGTAAATATAAATAAATTCGCTGAATTAAAGGAAGATAGTTCATAAAGTACAAGTCTCTTTTTCGCTAGGGTAACGCTGGAAAACATAAGTAATTCGTAAACTGGCTTCGGATAAGAACCGCCATATAGGAGACCCTTCCGACCCGCTAATAGAAATACCGTGTTACCAGCAGTCTCTAGTTTTCAATTTCATATAATTTGTTGAACTCAACGCCATTCTGTTGATATTCCTCAATGAATTTTTCGAGTGTCAGATATTTAATTTCGTTCGCATTACTTCCAGCAAATTGATAGTCGGTTAGGAAAAGTATTAATTTTTTAGGCGATTTTTCATGAGCAATTTTGAGTATTTTTAGAAAATCATTTTCATATGTTTTTAAAAATTTAAATTTATTCTCTTCGCCGAAACTCCAGTCGATTAATTTTCCCCCAAAAAAACCATTGTCTATATTATCAATCATTTCAGGATTTCCAATATGAATTATAGTTCCGCTCAATGTTTTTAAAAAGTCAAAATACAAACTGCGGTGCGTTTCAATTTTTTCACTTTCTTCAATAATAGCAAAATCGAACTCATCTTGGTTGAGATTTAAACCTTTCGAATTTATTGATATTATTTCTATTGACGGCATGTGGGTGAGATTGCTGGTAACGGTTGCGTATTGGCGATGGTGCGGCTTAAATGCACAAATTTTCTTATTATAAATTAAACTTCGGAACATCTAAAATGGTTAAATTTGCGATTCCTCCGCACTATTGCCAATACGATGTTATCTGATGTGTCTTTCAGTTTAATATTCTCGTAACAAATTTGAATGTGAAGATTTATTTATAAAAATCAAATAGTCAAAAGAATCTGCAATATTTGTTTTTCTAAACTCATCATCTTTAGATCCAGAACCGGTTTTTCGAAACTTAATCTTTTTTAATATCCATTTCCCCAATTCATTATTATCTTCCTTTATAGATTTTAGGTCTAAAATGAAATAAGGTATATTTAAAGAGTTTAAGTTATATTCCAAACTTCCAGTAGGTGCTGTTTGTGATGGGAATGTTCCTATCTTTTTACCAATACTTGCCGTGTAATTTCCTTCATAAAATGCAAATCCAAAATTCACATAATCATTGTGGTATTTCTGATTTACATGATAGCCCATTGACGTAGAATTTCCTTTAGACACGTGATTATTATGAGCCGATAAAATCACCTTACTTGGAACATAGTTTTGTTTGATCCAATCTACATTTTCAGCCATAAATTTATCTCTCGTTGCTGAACTGCCTACTTGTATTTTTTGTCTAATGATTGAAATATTCTGTAAAAATCTTTTTCTACTTTCAATATCTACAATTGTTAAAGCCTTTTGCGAAACCTTATTTAACAATTCATTTACGATAACTTGAATTTTTTTTGCGTACTTTTTTTGACCTCTTTTATTATCTTTTAAAATTTTAATCAAACTGTTAATATCATCTAAAGGATAATTATTAGCATTATATACATCTCTAACTTGCTTTAATGCTCCGAAATAATATTGCATATCGAATCCATCAAATAATATTTTATTATTTGTATTTTCATTGTGAATTTTTAACCATTCAACGAAATTTAAAGTTTCTTGTGTCTGCCAAAGCCAAAAATACATTCCGCGTAAAACATCTTCTGGGGAATCTATATTTCTGCTGATGTAATCATTCATCAGATAACTTTCTGGCATATTTGCTTCTAGCGAGAAAATATTAAAATTCAAATCTTTAATTAAATACTGACTAATCCGATATTTCATCTTATAAACTTCACTCGAACCGTGAGTTGATTCACCTAATCCTACAATATCACAATTACCAATAAATTTATTTAATACTTTCAAATCTTCATTATTTTCAGTAGAAGGTTCAAAAGTCGAAAGTGGATATATAAATTTATTAATGTATTGTTTTTGCTGAATTGTTAGTTCATTTCCATTTTGTGCTCGAATCGCATAAGAAGGAAATGTAAAAAGAATTATTAAAAAGAATTTTATTTTCATTTATTATGACGGTTTTTTGGTGACATAGCAGATAACGTTTGGGAATTTCTGTTGGCGGGGACTTTTTATAACAAGTCTTTGTAAATATAACAAATTGCTCGATTAGCGAAAATCTTGATGATAGAAACTTCCGACCCGCTAATAGAAATACCGTGTTATCTGCTGTCTGTTAACTCCAATTTAATTTTTTTAATTAATTTCCTGGTAGTATAATAATATCCATATTTAGGATCTCTAAAGTTTTTATGTTGCACATTAAAATAAATACCCTTGTCATCATAAGAGAAAAACAGTTCTTTGTTTCCCATTAAAATTTTTTTTGTGTCAAACTTTATTATGTTATCGTTTATTTCGTATGGATAAATAAAAAAATTAAATTTCGTAGAAAGATCACGAATTCTTTTTTCATTGTTTTCTCTTCCACTGTTATTTATTATAACGTGGACTTCTGTCACATACGGAATCCTGAAAAAACCTGCTGCTCCAAAATAAATGCAATAAATAGAAAAAATTAAGGTCGCTATGAATAATCCTACGCTTAAATTATTTGACCAGTCAGTCAATAACAATTTATAGATAAAGAATAACCCACCTATTAAAAAAAAAGTTGCAAGAAAATAATCTAAAATTTTATAAAATAAGTATTCCTTATCCAAATATTTTTTTAATTCTAATACATTCATTTTGGTCAGATAGCAGATAACGGTTGGCGATAGGCGCAGTTGCCTGTGTTGCGCCTGCGGCAGGCAATTGTGCTTATCGCTTGTTATGTGTTGTTTTATTCTTTGCTAAGATAATAAAAGCAAGCACAGTTTGAGGCATGAGGATTCTTAATAAATGATTTAAAAATATTGCTCCTATCAGACCGTAATGATAGGTGCCGTTTTTTTAAATCCAGTCTAAATAAATCACTCTAAAACGTGGGTTTTGAAATAGTTATAATAAAAAACTTGACTTTGTCATTTTTTTCTCATAACTTCACCAAGCCTTAAAGCGGCTTCGCTTTGAAAATAAAGTTTTCCGCAAATCTCATTTGTAAGGCTTGAAGAAAATACATCTATTTTCTTATTTCAAAACCCACCTTTTTACGTTTCATTAAAGACTGCTTTTATTAGAAGCCGAATCTCAAATTGCACATAACGTTTGGGTATTTCTGTTGGCGGGGACTTTTTATAACAAGTCTTGGTAAATATAACAAATTGAACAATTAGCAAAAATCTTGATGATAGGAACTTCCGCCCCGGTAATAGAAATACCGTGTTACCTGCAGTATTTTTTTTAATCTAACATACAGTTCAGATCTAATATATTCATAATTCTGAAATATTTATTAGTTTATATTTTTATCTTTCATAACATTTATATGTGTGTGTAATAACAGTATCCTTTTTAACTATTTGTAAAAATAGTTCACCTTTCTTTTTAATAAAATAATCTCCCTCATTCATTTCATTTTTATATTGTTGCCACCATCTGTTATCGTGTATACATTCGCAAGGTTCAGAGGTTTTAGGATTTTCACCTATAATTATAAAAGAATTTAGATGCTCGACTCTTTTAATTCTTATTTCACAGTTTTCTTCACGGATTTCATTTGTAAAATATTCGCAGTTGGGTGTCAAAATTTCGGGAACCAAAACGTAGAGTATACAAATAGAGAAAATAGCTATTAAAAAATTCCTAGTTATGCGATTCATTGTAATATTCTGACTAACGTTTTTCTTTTTTGCTCACAATCAATTAGTTGCGAAATTAATTTCTTCATTAGTCAAACCAAATTTAGTAATTTGTTTTTGAATCCTTTTTACTAAGCCTAGTTTTCTTTTTTCATCCAAAAATAAGTAGCCTTCCGGATTGACATAAGCTTGATTTTTAACGACCATATTCCAAATGATGATTGCTAATTTCCTTGCAGTTGCTGAGATTGCAGATACTCGACCTTTTCTAAAATTGATTCGCTTGAAAAAATCCGATAATGGTGTTGAGTCTTTTAGATTACCAATCGCATTTGCTGCATTTCTTAAAGCGATTTTTAAACGGTTACTTCCTTTTGGGATCCTATTAGAAAGTATTTTACCACCACTTATTTTATTGTTTGGGGTCAGTCTCAACCAGCTTGCAAAGTGTTTTGCAGTCGGGAACTTCTTGATACCCTCTAATCCAACTTCACTCATTATTGAAAGTACGGTTGAATAGGAAACTCCTTCTATTGCCAGTAAATCTACACCTTCAAAATATTGATAGGCCATTAAATTTAAGTCGATATTTTTAGGAGTGTTTTTATTAATTTTTGTGTTTTTAGGTTCAATGTGATGCTGTCTTTTATTGTCGTCTTTTCCGATTGTTGAGTTTAAGATTTTCTCAATTTCTACATCGCATTGTACAATTTTACTTTGCAAGACTTCATACATCTCAAGCTCTTGATTGAGGGCAAATAAATAATCTTCTCTACCATTAGTATGAAGTGCTTTTGAAATTTCTTCTTCTGTTTTTCTGCAATTACCGTGTCTTAATTCGGCTAATTTTAAAGGATCTTTTCTCCGTTGCAAATCGCATGAATGATGAGTAATCCAGTTAAACCACAGATGTCATTAACAACAACATCTAATCGAAGGTTTAATAACCGTAAATATTTTTGCATTTTTTTTGAAGTGCTTGCTGCAGAATCTAATAAATTTGCACGATGACGACAGTAGGTTCTGAGCTTCTCTGTAATTTCATCTGGAAGGAAACTACCTGTTAAAAGGCCTATACTGTGTAGTTTTTGAATCCATTGACAATCTTGAACATCTGTTTTTCTGCCTTTAATATTCTTAGTGAATTTGCCATTACACAAAATCACTTGGAATCCATCAGCCAATAAAATAGCATAAAGTGCTTGCCAATAAGTTCCTGTACTTTCCATTGCAACGGTTTGAATGTCTTTTTCTTTGAGCCAATTTGAGAGATTTTTTAAGTCCTCATTAAAAACACCAAACTCTTTAATATCTTCCTCTTTTTGGCCAACCGCAACCCAGTGAGATCGGCTACCAATATCAATTCCTGCAGCATTTGAATTGATAATTTCCATTGAAATTTTGTTCTCATTCATATTTTCAAAAATTAATGATTAAAAATACTCTAAGGAGATGTTCTTTAGGCAAAAAAAATATTCTGAACGGGGTTCTAATCAATTAGACCGCCACTGAAGTCATCACATACATCTCAACCAGGATTGCACCCGTGCTATTACGCAACAATTTTAAAATCGGCCTTGCAAAGAGCTTAATAAAATTAGAAAATATTTTCTATACGCACCAAACGTTAGCTTGAGAAGTCAATTCGGGGGTATAGGGGGGATTGCAGGTAACGGTTGGGTATTTCTGTTGGCGGGGATTTTTTATAACAAGTCTTTGTAAATATAACAAATTGAACAACTAGCGAAAATCTTTATGATAGGAACTTCCGACCCGCTAATAGAAATACCGTCTTTACTTTACATTCATAAAATTAATACCTTTAAATAAGCAAGACAGAGGTGAACTAGAAATACCGTTAAAGATTAATAGACTTCACTAACATATCAGTCCTCTGTCTTGTTTTAATCAGTTGAAACAGCTTTAGATAGAATACCAGATTACCCAGATCTAATAAAGATTTTAAAGAATTTCAACATTTAATTTAATACCCTACTAAATTATGAAAAATTACAGGACTTACCTCGGAATTGATGTGGCTAAATTAACCCTCGATTATTGCTTGGTAACAGAAGATCAGCAGCTGGAAAGAGGGCAACTCCTCAACACTCAGAAATCCTTGAACTTATTTTTAAAAGACCTCAAAAAAGGCGGACACGATTTGAAGGAAATGCTTTTCGTCTTTGAAAACACAGGCATTTATTCCTCCTTGCTTTCTTTGGTTTTGAGCGAAACCGAACTCGATTATGCGCAGGTTCCTGCCCTGGAAATAAAACGTTCTTTGGGAATTACGCGCGGCAAAAGTGATAAAGTAGACGCTAAAGAAATTGCATATTACGCCAAACGCAACACCGATAAAATCACGCTTTCCGTACTTCCGGAATTGAATCTCCAGCAACTAAAAATCGTATTTGCTGAACGCGAGAAAACCATTGCTGCCATTAAAGTTTTTGAAAGAACCATGGAAAACGAAATGTTCCTCAGCAAAGAAGTTTTCGGCAGCGTAAAAGCCATCAATCGTCAAACGGTGAAACACCTGAAAAAACAGCTTGCAATGCTGGATGATAAGATTAAAAAACTGATCCGCGAAGATGAAGTACTGTACAAACAGCAGCAACTTCTAAAAAGTATTCCGGGAATCGGTGAAATCACTTCCGTCTATCTTTTAATGGTCACCAAAGGATTTACGGCATTTACAAACGGGCGAAAATTTGCGTGTTATTCCGGTGTAGCACCGTTCGAACACACCTCTGGAACCAGCATTAAGGGGAAAACAAGAGTCAGTCATTTGGCGGATAAAAAGATGAAATCGCTTTTACATATGGTCTCGCTCACTGCAATTAAATACGATCCTGAACTGAAAGACTATTATACCCGGAAAAAAGCGGAAGGAAAACATACGATGCTGGTTTTAAACAATATAAAATGTAAAATTGTCTACAGAATCTTTGCGGTGATCCAACGAGAATCAAACTTTGTTAACCTACAAAAGTTTGCTGCTTAATTTTTTCAATTTTCGCTTGCTTTTTGTCATAGAATATGTTGGCAGTTCGTTGTTATTCTACTGATATACAAATTCACTATCTTTAAAAACTTTTGACCATTTTTCCACAAAGTCTTTCGATAATTTTTTTTCTTTAATTGCGATAAAATTTACATAAAGTGTTGTTTCGCCTTGAGTTGCGTAATATAATTGTGATTCTGGTTTCGGATCGTTTGGAAAACTGGGTGTTTCGACTTTAAAAAGCACCCAAATGTTTTTTGCTGTTTCGTTAGTTTCTAAAATAGCCAATTTCGCTTTAGGTGATTCTTTTATTGATGCTTTTCTGTATAGTTCCACTATTTGGTCAGTATTAGAAATTTTTACATTTTTGTATGACATCATTGTTCCAAGTATTGTCCAATTGTCAAAAGTTTCGTTGCCACTGAGTAGTTCTATCATATGGCTAGAATTGTCTTCCTGATTTGAGCCAATTTTCCATTTATATTCCTCTGCCCAATGAGTTTTCAAATTTTCTTGTGTTTGGCCAAATACTGAAACAGTAAATGTAAAAAGTGTTACGAGAAATAATAGTTTTTTCATTTTTATAAATCTTAATTTCTGTGGTCATTTGAAAATGACTGCCAACGTTTCGCGTATTGGCGATGGTGCGGCTAAAAATACCGACTTTTTCTATTATAAATTAATCTTCGCAATATCTCAAATGGTTAAACTTGCGATTCTTCCGCACTATTGCCAATACGATGTTACCTGGAGTTGTTTTTTACTCAATCTTAGTTTTAAAATATCCTTTACCACTATGATTTAAGTTTTGATCTTTTCCGACCTCTAAAGATGAAAAATCAACATACCCATAAATACTATCTCCTTTTTTATACTGTGTTTTATTTAATACTAGTTTTTGATTCTTGAAATAATGTTTTGGAGGTTCTTCGTAAACCTCTTTTCCATTATCATCTACGAAAACTGCAATATTATCCGTTCCGTAATATGGTTCAATTTTATATTTTTTATCATGATATAAAATTCTGAAACCTTTTGATGAAAATCCACTTGAAAACCCAATACTAATATTTAATGTATCTTTTATGAGTTCTGCTTCGCAAACATTCTTGTTATAATCATTGTCGTAAGTAATAAACGATGTTTTTTTATTTCCCGAAATAGAATCATTATAAAATTCCTCGGGGTCATATAATTTATTCATCATTTTTATACTATCATTTTGCGATATATTCTTGTCAAAATTGGTCTGAGTCCATTCATCGTTTTTTTTATTGCAACTAACAATAATTAAAAAAATAAAAATTATAGAAATTTGGTTTTGGGAAGTCATTTTTATACAATTACAGGTAACGGTTGGCGATAGGCGCAGTTGCCTGTGTTGCGCCTGCGGCAGGCAATTGTGCTTATCGCTTGTTATGTGTTGTTTTATTCTTTGCTAAGATAATAAAAGCAAGCACAGTTTGAGGCATGAGGATTCTTAATAAATGATTTAAAAATATTGCTCCTATCAGACCGTAATGATAGGTGCAGTTTTTTTAAATCCAGTCTAAATAAATCACTCTAAAACGTGGGTTTTGAAATAGTTATAATAAAAAACTTGACTTTGTCATTTTTTTCTCATAACTTCACCAAGCCTTAAAGCGGCTTCGCTTTGAAAATAAAGTTTTCCGCAAATCTCATTTGTAAGGCTTGAAGAAAATACATCTATTTTCTTATTTCAAAACCCACCTTTTTACGTTTCATTAAAGACTGCTTTTATTAGAAGCCGAATCTCAAATTGCACATAACGTTTGGGTATTTCTGTTGGCGGGGACTTTTTATAACAAGTCTTGGTAAATATAACAAATTGAACAATTAGCGAAAATCTTGATGATAGAAACTTCCGACCCGCTAATAGAAATACCGTGTTAGTAGCCGTTTTTTTTACTTTCTATTTTTCAGTTGTTTTTCTGGATAGATTATCATTTCATTTGGTTCTTCTAAAGGTTGAATATCAAATCTAGATAATTCAGGTTTTTCTTTATCCATATTGTATGTCAAAATAAATCTTAAACTATCACATTTAAGATAATATTCATAAATATATGCAGTTTGGTCAACTCCACCAATGTTTTTCATTGTGAAAAAGTCAACGAATTTTCCATCTTTTTTTTTCCAGTCACAGTTTTGTGAAATTCCAGAAATAAGGTTTTGAATTTGTGCTTTGTCAGGAAAGTTTTTGTCTGGAAATTCTTTTAAGATATTTTGGTTATCTAAATTTTCAATAATATTGTCAGCGTTTTGTTTTGCTAAGTTTGACTTTTTCATCTTTCCGTTAGCAATAAAAAATACTATTCCGATAATAATTGCAATTGATAAAATAATAATTAAGATAATTTTTAAAGTTCTATTCATTTCTTATTCTGTTTGGGTTCTAAAATGGCTACTAACGTTTTGCGTATTGGCGATGGTGCGGCTAAAAAAACCGTCTTTTTCTATTATAAATATTCTTCGGAATACCTAATATGGTCAAACTGGCGATTCCTCCGCACTATTGCCAATACGATGTTATGCGGCGTTTTTTTTAATCTGTTAATGTCAGTTCCATAGCAAGAATACAGTAACTATTTGTGTTATTGGTCATGTCTTTAATTGCTGGTTGCCACTTGTTACCTCTAAAAATTTTCGTCTTATTTTCATCCTGACTTAGAATACTTCCGAAAGAAGGAGAGTACGATTTACCTAACAGTTTTTCGCTACTATTTTTCATTATATATTTATATTCATATAAATTTTTTTGATTTTTGATCCAATCTACAGCAATGAAAATTCCACTTTCAGGAATTATAACATTTGTGAATGATAAATCTACATTAGTTTTATGTTTCCCTTTTTTTGCAATTCCAATAATATTTTCGTTATATAATTCATTCAAAGGATTACCATAATTATCAACTGAATAAATTCTAACGTTGAAAATTGAATTTTGCACCATACTGTTGGTTGCAATTTTTATGTTTTTTACAAATTTACTTTTGTAAGATTTGTTTTCAAAGAATTTTCCGATTATCCATGACGAATTTTCTGTTGCAGATAATCCATAATATTTATTAATTTTTGATGCTTTAAATTCGTCAAGCAGTATTTTATTTTGGTTTTTTCTTTTGAATAATATGACTTCTTGAAGTAGTTTTTCTTTTGGAAAAAGTTCTATGACGGAATTATTTTGCGTCAAGTCAAGCGTAATTTTCTCATATCCAACAGCGTTTATTAAAACTTTGGATTCCTTTTCAAAAAAGAAATTTCCTAGAGAATCAGATGACGTTCCGAAATCATTATTTTGAGATTTTATGTTTGCGTAACTGACCGGTGATTTATCAATACCGTCAATCAATGCAAACTTAGAAAGTTGTGCATTTAAGAGGAATGTATTTAAAACAAAAAATATTAATATTAGCGGTGTCTTCATAAAATGTCGCATAACGGTTGGGTATTTCTGTTGGCGGGCTTTTTATAACAAGTCTTGGTAAATATAACTAATTGAAAAATCAGCGAAAATCTTGATGATATAAACTTCAGACCCGCTAATAGAAATACCATGTTACCTGAAGTGCTTGTTCAATAGTTTTCCGAGTAATATTTTTTAACCATTGAATCAACTTGCTTTTTTGAGAATTCTGAATCTTCACTTCTCCAATTTGCTAATGAAAAAACTTCTCTCACGAATTTATCATACTTTTGACTTTCATCATTTAAAAATCCCTTTTTGTCTGAAAGTAATCCTTCTGTTTTCAACGTTAAGATTTCTTTTTTAGTTTCAATTTTCAAAGCATATCCAAAGTCAATTGAATTAGTATAAAATCCAATTTTTTTATCCTTTAGATCATAGATTTTATTTTTTATAAAACTTTTTTCAAGATAATTCCAATCTTTGTCAGTTAAGTAGAATCGTGTTTTAGAACCGTCGCCAATTATATCGAAATGAGAGTGAACCTTATTTTTAAAGTCATAAATATCTGATGGATCCTTTAAAATAATACTATTTTTAATAATTTTATTTTCATTGCAAGAAGTTAAAAAAAATAGTAAAAAGAAGATTCCGATATTTTTCATTTATGAACTTATTTAGTTAGCATTGCAGGTAACGGTTGGCGATTGCTGCAGTTGCCTGTGTTGCGCCTGCGGCAGGTAATTGCAGCAATCGCCTGTTATGTGTTGTTTTATTCTCTGCTAAGATAATAAAAGCAAGCACAGTTTGAGGCATGAGGATTCTTAATAAATGATTTTAAAATATTGCTCCTATCAGACCGAAATGATAGGTGCAGTTTTTTAAAATCCAGTCTAAATAAATCACTCTAAAACGTGGGTTTTGAAATAGTTATAATAAAAAACTTGACTTTGTCATTTTTTTCTCATAACTTCACCAAGCCTTAAAGCGGCTTC